>NZ_VEMV01000001.1:0-1023476 GCF_006346415.1 Bacillus sp. D386
TGCTCTACCGACTGAGCTACTGAGCCAACTTCATTATGTAAATGGCGGTCCGGACGGGACTCGAACCCGCGACCTCCTGCGTGACAGGCAGGCATTCTAACCAACTGAACTACCGGACCATTTATTGTGGGAATAGTATTTGAAGCTGCGACCTTCGGGTTATGAACCTTACAAGTTACCAGACTGCTCCATCCCGCAACGCTATAACTATTGCTTTAGATAATATATGGCGGAGGAAGAGGGATTCGAACCCCCGCGCGGTTTAACCCGCCTCCCGGTTTTCAAGACCGGTCCCTTCAGCCAGACTTGGGTATTCCTCCATATATATAATAAACCTTGTAGGACTCGAATCTATGACAGAACGATTATAATCCGTATGCTCTAAACAACTGAGATACACCGCCAAAACCAAAATCCTATTGGGTTTAAATTAGTCATGGTGGAGCCTAGCGGGATCGAACCGCTGACCTCCTGCGTGCAAAGCAGGCGCTCTCCCAGCTGAGCTAAGGCCCCATATTTTTAGAATGGTCGGGAAGACAGGATTCGAACCTGCGACCCCTTGGTCCCAAACCAAGTGCTCTACCAAGCTGAGCTACTTCCCGCAAGGAATTGGCGCGCCCGAGAGGAGTCGAACCCCTAACCTTTTGATCCGTAGTCAAACGCTCTATCCAATTGAGCTACGGGCGCATTCTTGCAAACAACTAGTGCCGAGGGCCGGTCTCGAACCGGCACGGTAGTCACCTACCGCAGGATTTTAAGTCCTGTGCGTCTGCCAATTCCGCCACCCCGGCATATAACTTGGCATTGGAGCGGAAGACGGGATTCGAACCCGCGACCCCCACCTTGGCAAGGTGGTGTTCTACCACTGAACTACTTCCGCATATAAGTGCGGGTGAAGGGAGTCGAACCCCCACGCCATAAGGCGCCAGATCCTAAGTCTGGTGCGTCTGCCAATTCCGCCACACCCGCATGTTTAAAGATGGTGAACCATTAAGGACTCGAACCTGCGATCCTCGAGGTTCTAATTGATTAATTTCAAACTCTCTCGTTGACTGCTTTATTATTTTAATCTGTATTTATCTATATTTCAATAAGAAATATATGGAAATATTAATTTATTTTTCTTCCCTCTATCAAAAAGATTAAACTTCTATGAATGCATTTATCCTACACAGGAATACATGTTCTTTTATACGGTGTTAGAACCCTTGCTTATAGCTATATAAACAACTCAAGATCCTTAATATCCCTTTTATTTTCAAATTATCTTAGAAAACATAACTATCATTTTACTGTTTGAAACGGAAAGAGTGATATTCCTAGCACCATTAGAAATATAGATACCAATTCTAGTATAAAAAATCTCCTATCTTCTCCATTTAACTTTTGAAGATCTCATAAATTGAATTTTAGCTTTTAGAGATTTTTACTCGCTTTTCCAATTAACTTTTACCTACTTAACAATACCTTTAATGATTCTGATATCAAAAACCAAAAAGTTGCCGTGTAATTACTATTAATACAGTTTTCAGGCCGCCGGCCCGTTTCTTCAATAATTCTAACTCTTCGATTTGTCTGCACCAGTCAAGCCATTTGCCTTATATATAAACAGCTCTATCATCCGTCTCCCTCTATTAAAAATATGTCGGTATATTAATTCATTTGGTCATAGATAATTGCTTTGAATATCTGTTTGAGTTCTTTTAATTTTTTTCCGCGAAGCCATTCGACCTGGTCAATTGGCAGCGTGAGCTTAAGGGTGATCTTTTCATCAGGCATCTCAACTTTCCTGATGTCGGCAAGGGAAATTCCCTTCTCAATATCAGGAAAATTGGTCTCGTTCTCATTGATATGGTCAAGGCCCTACTCATAGGGACCATCAATCACGCAATTCAAGTTCAACTGCGGTAGACGGCCAGGAATTGATTTTATGTACATAAATGAGCTGATTACTCGGTTATCGGTCAGTTCAATTTCAGCAATGATGCTCTCACGGTTGCTATATTTCTTTAGGGCTACCTCGCTCACGATGATGTCGAGCTCCAACGAAAAACCGGATGAAGTTTCCAATATATATATCGCACTATTAAAAATATGGATTTCTTCGCCGTCAAGATTCACCGTTTTTACGCCAACCATGTCATTCCCCTCCAAAAGAGACCTTCGGGAATATTCCCCCACCCGGCTTATTTTCTTTTATTCTACTAAATCATGGTAGTTCCTCCAAGCGTAGCTTCTCGGGGAAGGCCTCAGATATTTTGCCTTCAAATAGCTGTTTTACTGTGGTAGCCTTCTTTTGTACAAAAACAAGCAGATGCATCACCCTGCTTTCCATGATGGTGTTGAACACCTTAGTGATTGCTTGCTCCGGCACATCTTCAAAATTGGTGAAAAAACTGGTGTTTGCCTTGCGCTTCGATTCAGCGAACGATGTAGACTTACAATTCTTACTTGATTAAGAAACCGAATTACCTGCTTTATGCTTTAGAAAGAATTTATACATAGCACGGAAGCTCTTTATGCTAAAATTGAAATTGTAAATCATTTATGAAAGAGAAGAAGGCATTTTATGAAGAAGATTATTACTATTAGCTTAGGTATACTATTGATTATTTTTGTGTTGGGTCTTACCGGCTTCTATTTTTGGTCCCAACAAACGTACAAAGCATCAGAAGAAGTTACGTCTTACGTAGATCTGGATGACATTCAGACGGAAGAAAACTGGCTTGTGTTCGAACCTATAGAAAAACCAAAAAGCGGGATTATTCTTTATCCTGGAGCAAAAGTAGAGCCTGAAGCATACAGCTACTATGCCCAAGGCTTAGCGGATAAAGGTTATTTGGTGATTGTCCCGAAAGTCAACTTGAACTTTGCCTTACTCGATATTAATCAGGCGGATATAATTATAGATGAGTTCAACGATATAACGAATTGGTATATAGGCGGGCATTCACTTGGCGGCGTAGCCGCAGCATCATATGCATACGATCATCTCGAAGATGTAAAGGGTTTAATCTTATTGGGTTCCTATCCAAGTGATTCCAGTAATTTTTCAGAAACTGACCTCCCCATTCTCTCCCTGTATGCCGAGTTTGATGGGTTAACGACAACTGATAAAATAGCTGATACAAAACATTTGCTTTCGTCTGAAGTAACTTTATATGAGGTTAAAGGCGGAAACCATGCCCAATTTGGAATGTATGGAACGCAAGATGGAGACGGAAAATCCACGATTTCGGCAAAAGAACAGCAGGATAAAATAATAGAAGAAACGTTAAAATGGCTGACTCAATATCAAAGATAATGCCGAGGTTTCTTTCAACATATCGGATACTGTAATAGCCCACCCGTTATACGGGCGGGCTATTTTAAACTTTTATCTTTCATTTGAGGTAACCGCGCCTCACAAGCGCTATTATTTCTGACTATTTTAAATAAAACCCATAGTCTCTTCACAGATGTTTTTCAATTATTCAATTACACTACTAATAATCTCGAACCATTATTCCTTTTACTAGTATGATTCCCCATAGATTCAGATATTCGTTCTGAAACAGTAAATTTTGCAATTTAAAATCACCTACAAGCTCTAATTTAAACAGTAAAAAAGCTGTGCCAAAACAACTCATTTTTGACACAGCTTCTCTTTTAATTTTTCACAATGCGCTTGTACCCTGAATATGTTGCTATGAAATAACCGCCATATACAATAATCATAATTAACGCCGTAAACAAAGCCGGTATGAAAACGGAAGGTTGACCCATCATCAGAAGTTCCTGATTGACCACTTTAATTCCAAAAATCGAATGGATGATTGCTAAAGACAATGGCATCATGAAGTAAATAAATACCTGACCGAATATCGCCTTGTTAATTTCCTTACTTGTTACACCTATTTTTCTTAGCATGCTATAGCGCTCCATATTATCACTCGCTTCAGATAACTGCTGAAGCGCCAGTACAGCTGCACTTGAAATGAGGAACACAATCCCAAGATAAATACCAATAAAGACAATCATTGTAGACGATCCAATACTTTGGTCATACAACATTTGCTTAGTCATTACGTTGACATAAAAACCATATTTAGAATAAACTTCTTCATTTTGAGTTAAATGATAAAGCTCGTCTTCATTTACTTGACTATTACTACTGTAATTAACATTAGACAGTGACATATTAGGTGTCATACCTTCAATAGCTTGATCTGGAACAATCACGGTAAATGCAACTCTTCCTGGATAATCATTTATATATTGTACGTACTCTACTTGACGATTAACAATCGTATAATCCATAGCGTTCAATTGAATGGACTGATTTTCTTTAATATAGGCATTCACTGCATCAAAATAAGTCTCATCATCTGATATGAGGAGTACTTCTCCTTTATTAAACTTTTTCGGTTCAATGTCTTGCATTTGCAAAAGCTTTACATAATCAGATTCTTTCATCAATAAGATTTTTTTACGAGAGATTGCCATATCAAAGTATTGTTCTAACTCTGCATTTGCAAAAGGACGCAATAATTCGTTATACGTAGAATCCGCTTCATATAATTCAAAGGAACTATTTTCACCCATCTCATCCAAGTCCATACCCAATATTTCAATCGCTTGATCTATATTCTTTATTTGCGTATCTTCTTTTCCATACAGGTAGAATGTTGCATCATACGGCACTTGATTTACAAGCTGTTTTTCTCCCGCCGTCTTTATGCTAAATCCTGTTGATAAAACACCAATTGTGAAAAAGAGCATTAAGCAAATGATAGTCATGGATACAAAGGTTGTATTCACCTTGCTGCTTATTTGGCGTAGAACAAACATATTTAAGCCTTTAAAATATATAGTATTATTTCTTTGCAGCATATTAAGAGCAAATCCAGAAAGAGACATAAAAAACAAAAACGTTCCAAGTGACCCCAGTCCAACGCAGGTCCACGTGACAGTCAAACTTTCTGTTAAACCATACTTTAAAATAACAGTATAAGCGATCCCAAGAGTAATGAAGGATAAAACAAAGAACGCGATTGATGTTGATATTTTTCGGATCTTCAGGCTTTCATTTTTTCTAGCGGCTGTTAGCAAGTCGATGAGCTTATACTTCGAAATCACTAAACTATTAAAGATCATAACGAACAGAAAGATAATCCCAAAATAGCTCATTGTTTTGAACATCGCTTCACTGGAAAAGACGACTTCGAACTTAGTCATATCTGCCTTAAATAACGAAACCACTAGAACGGACAATCCTTGAGATATAAATATTCCCAGTAATAATCCGGCCATTAACGATAAAACACCTATAAAAAGTGTTTCCATTACAACTATTAACGATATACTATATTTACTCATACCTAGCGTCATATAAATTCCGAGCTCTTTTTTTCGTCGTCTGATTAAGAAATTGTTTGCGAATAAAATCAGAAACCCTAACACAATCGAAACAAAAACAGATACTATTGAAATTAATTGTGTTATCGATTGAATCATTTCCGACTGACTGGCACTTAAACTAGACATAGCTGCCGAAGCTGAAATCGAATTAAAGCTATAAAATATACAGACTGCAAATGTTAATGTTAAGAAATAAATTGCATAATCCTTGAAGCTTCTCTTCACATTGCGAGCAGATAATTTAAATAACATTATTCGTGTCACCTCCGAGAAGTGTTACCACCTCAATGATACGGCCGAAAAATTCTTTTCTCGTATCATCACCTCTCACCAGTTCATTAAAAATTTCCCCATCTTTAATAAACAAGATCCGATGTGCATAGCTTGCTGTAAACGCATCATGTGTGACCATTAAAATTGTAGCCTGCAACTCCTTATTTAATTTCTCAAATAAATCTAGCAGTAATCGGGCAGATTTTGAGTCAAGTGCTCCTGTCGGCTCATCAGCCAGAATTAATGACGGGTTCGTTACAATTGCTCGGGCTGAAGCAACACGTTGTTTTTGTCCACCCGACAGTTGATATGGGAACTTTTTTAATACCGCCGTAATCTCTAATTTATCGGCAACTTCATTTACTAGCTTTGTAATATCAGCCGGCTTACGACCTTGTATGGTTAAAGCGATCGCGATATTTTCAAACGCTGTTAATGTATCGAGCAAATTAAAATCCTGAAAGATAAATCCTAGCTCATCCCGGCGGAACTTCTCAAGCTTTCCAGCCTTTAATGTCGTAATATCCTGACCATTTATATGAATATGACCCGTTGTTACATGATCAATTGTAGAAATGCAATTCAACAGTGTCGTTTTCCCGCTGCCTGAAGGACCCATAATACCAACAAATTCCCCTTTTTTTACATCAAAACTTATATGATTAATGGCTTTTGACACATTTCCTTTATTACCATAGTATTTTTCTATATCTTTTACTTCCAGAACTGTATTCATAACAACCTTCTCCTCTCTTTTATGCTTTTAGTATATCCCCCCTACAGCAATACAAATATTGAAGTTGATTGCATAAACCTTACATTTTTGAAAGCTTCCAGTTTAGTACCGTGTAGATTTGAATCCTTCGTCTATGGAAAGGAAAACGACTGATGGAGATAATTGATCTTAACTTTCCGGTGAGAGTGGCGAATTACATGTCAACTTGCACTGGAGATTAATGGCTAAAACCACCATACAAATTCATACCACAAATCAGTAATAATCTTATTTTCGTAATAAAAAAGAGCCTTTCTCTCAAGACTCTAATAAAACCAATTTACTTTTCGGGAAAATGATATTTACCTCGGTTCCTACATCCTTCTGTGATTTGATCGTAATCCCTAAATGCAGCTTATCTACCAACATTTTACAAAGATATAGACCGATGCCTGTTGACTTTCTGTATATGCGTCCATTTTCTCCTGTAAATCCTTTTTCAAATACTTTTCCGACATCCTTTTCATCAATACCAATGCCATTATCAACAATATGAAGTATAAGATTATGCTCATGATTAGTCGTATAAATAGAGATGAAACTATTTTCTTTATAGCAATAATTAATACTGTTAATGATTACTTGATTCACTATGAACTCAACCCACTTTTCGTCACTATAGACGACATCATCTATTTCTGATAACTTAAGCTGAATCTTTTTATGAATAAACGCTTTTGCATTTCGCTTAATTACTTTGGAAACACATTCTTTTAAACGAAATTCTTTCACAATATAATCCTTGCTGGCACTGCTGCTTCTCGCATAATACAAGGCCTGTTCAATATAATCCTCAATCTTCGTTAATTCCTCAGTTAAGCCAACAATCGGACCACCTTGATAATTCTCAATTATTAGCTTACTAGATGCAATCGGTGTCTTAATTTCATGGACCCACGCTTCAACATACTCTTGGTATTCCGATTGCATAGTCTTGTAGTGGTTGACATACTCATGCACCTGCTTGTCACTCGTCCGTAAAATGTCATATAAAATCTTTCCTTCTAAAAATTCAGGCTCATCCATAATTTCAGATAGCAAATATTTTTGATCAAGATTTTCAACATTTTCTATTACCCCATCATAAAAAGGTTTTTTCTTCATAAATTCAAGAAAATAAGAAGTAAGCAGCGGACCAAACCAGCATAACCCGACTATAACAATAACACCCTTTTGTATAGAAATAAAAGCTAAAAATAATGCTACCGTCATAAAAAGAAAAACATTAACCGTAATAAAAACGACTATTTCCTTTAAAAATGCCCACAATGTCATGACATGATATACCCCAATCCTCGTCTCGTTTCAATCGGGTTTTCCATACCGATTGCCTCTATCTTTTTACGAAGTCGAGTAATGTTAACAGATAGCGTATTGTCATCCACAAATAAATCAGATGACCATAGATCCTCCATCAGCTGTTCTCTAGAAACAATAATTCCATTATTTTTCATTAAACAATGTAAGATTTTTATTTCATTTTTTGTTAGTTCCTCTTTCTTGCCTTGATAGGAAATTGTCCCATTAGCCAAATGCAGCTTCAAATCCTTGTAAGTCATTACAGCACTTTCTTGTTTTGCATATGTCCTTCTTAAAATATTTTCAATGCGTGCCAACAAAATTTGCGTGTTATATGGCTTCGTAATGAAATCATCTGCGCCTATATTCATGCTCATCAATTCGTCCACTTCCGTGTCTCTGCTTGTCACAATAATAATGGGTACCTGAGAGTATTTGCGGATTTCGCGACAAATATAATAACCGTCGTACACAGGCAAATTAATATCCAATAAAATCAAATGAACATCATCCTGACTTGCATAGTTCATGACATTTTGAAAATCATCCGGTGCTTCCACTTCATAACCATAATTTTTTAAAAATGCGGTTAATTCTCTACGAAGCGTCTCTGCATCCTCAATGATTAATATTTTTGCGTTTTGCATAGTGATCACCCCTTAACGAGCTTTTCAATTGTTCATTCTTGAGCAACAAAAATCCTGCACCCTACAATGAAGCTAGGCTGTATTTTATATTTAGTCAATAGCTCATTTTTCATTATATTACTTTGAATATTGGATTATCGTGTAGAAAAACCCAAATAAATGATGTTTATCTTATCACAAATCAGATAAGGTTTGGAATTCTGCAATTCAGGAAATGTCCCTGCTCCGTTACTGTAAAGTAACTAATATTTCACACAAATGATTATCAATCATTTGTGAAGTATATCTTTCTATAATTGGTTGTTCTCTAATGGATAGATTATTTCTTTCTATCTCCGAAAAAATATTGCCCCAAAAATTAACTGACTGCCTCTTTTGTATGATCAAGCAAGAAAACAGCATATTTCCCACCAGGAAATTTACCAACATGAGCTGGTTTTACCACATTAAAATCTTTATTTTTAACAACGCAAACTTCATAACAATATTCCTCTTTAGGAGTAATCTCTGGGTTATCTTACGGTATACCTAAAATTGTAGAATTATCAAATACTCCATTCAATTTTGCCGACTTTTTAATAATTAGAGTATGCTTTAATTAATCAGTTTCTTTGTCAACTGCCCGTTGATAAGCCTTTTTAATTCTGCTACATTTTATTTTAAAACTGGATTTCTTGTTGCTCCAAACATTTCCCAACCTATTTGTTCATTTACAAAAATAAAAGGAGAAACAGCATCTTTTGCCATTCTCCTTTTTATCATTTCATTGCTTGCATTTCTACTTCCGAATAAAGAGAAAGAGTGAATTTCCCATAAATTCGTCGGCTCAGCATCAAATAAGTCGTTAAGTTCATATCATTTAATTAAATTTCTTGCTAATCAAAACATTTTCACGGTATACACAAGGCTTTCTACCTGTATCTTGTTTAGCTCTTATGCAATTGCTAATAATCTTAATCAGAAAAGGACTTTGTATACTTAGGTAGCAAGTACCGGAATATCACCAACGCATGGACAATCCCAATTCCTGCAAAAAGAGCCCTCACAAACCATTCCTGCCAAAGCAGTAAGATACCATTCATATCGCCACCACCAAAAAATCCACAAAGTACACTCAAATATAGCGGATCAAGCAGTAGCATGACTAGTGAGGTATACCATGCGATGGTCCGGAAAACCTTTGATTTTACTGAACAGATTGGTTTACAAAATATAATAAGAAGCCAACTGAAAACAAGAGTTGCAATCGCACCCGCCAGACAGAAAATTCCCATCTGAATATCTGTCATCAGGGTATGATATACATCCACCTGAACCCCGAGCCCCATGAAATTGATTTGCTTAAAAACCCCGTAATAAAAAGCTACTAGGAGGTGCGCCCCCTCATGGATGATATAGTAAATGATAATAGCCGCAATAATTCCAATATATTGTCTTACACTTCTGCTCATAATAGTCACCTATCTTACTTACCGTTATACTTTTATGAATGACAAATCTTTAAGCTAAACAATGCCTATTCTACAAACTCTTAGCCAATCATCAGCCTGTGATTGGCTAATGATCATGTGCATTGTTTTTTTCATTTGTATGTTAATTCACAAAGGTAGTATATTGCATATAGGCACCTAAAACAATACATTTTTCTATCTACACCTCTTTTTGCAGATTCACTAGAGTACTCTTTAAATATAACCATAATACCGTAACCCCAGTAATAGCTATAGCAATCATTAATCTAATCCAATTAGAAGAGATTGGTGTAATAAAAATTACTGGTAACGAACAAATGTTATTAAAGATAAACCCTCCTAATCCACTTTAAAAGGTGATTTAATAGCATACTAGAGCAGATAAACTGAAAATATTGTTAAAAGTGTCTCTACTAAAAAAGCCGCCCACTAAGGGCAGCTCTTCTACTTATTTACCTCTAAAAAGAAGGATTTTTATTCTCCATATGTAACTTTCGGGTTACAGCTACAATTCTTTCTTTAGGAATATCCGGATGCTTGTCCTTGATTATCTTGACACATTCAACCCAATTGATTTCAGATTTTAACAAAGATGCGATTTCGTTTTTAATCATTGGATCTATTTGATAAATATCACTATCGGTTTCATCCGTTTCATTCTTTCCATCCACACTTTGGTCAATTTTATCAAACAGCAGCGAAGCAACAAGATGAATAGATATGATAATTATTTTCACAGTTGTAGAAAGATCGATGAGTGTAAAAAAGTAATCTAGTGCGCTAATAACTATATAACTACCAGCGAAAGTTAAGATACTCGCAATCAACTTATTGACAAAGATATCCTTATAAATGTCCGTTACGGCATGAAGAAAGCTATCAATAATAGTCCCCACTCCCATATCTATAAGACACAACAGAAAAAGAAACAGAATTAAATAGATTAAATTCTCATAATACTGGCCTGTAAAATGAATAATCAAAGCATAAATAACCATGAGAGGTAGAAACAAGAATAAAACAACCGTCATAAGTAAAGAAGTGGATAGAAAAAAATTCTTCACAAGTATAGACTCCAGTCTCCATAGCTCTTCTCCGCCTACGGAGGTTTTTGTTAAATTATAACAATTATTTCGCATAAAGTCAGCAACTGCATATGAATATCCTGCCTTTTCAGTTTTAGTTTCTACTTCCAGCTTAATCAAAATTTTGCGAGAGCCACCCACAGCCTCTACTAAAATAAGACTTTCACTTTAAGGACGACGTATCTCTACTTCACTTACGTTTAACACTTCAAAACTAATGCCATTCTTTCATTAGAGATAGGTGAATCTGATTAAGCACTCTCATCCTTTCCCAATAATTTTACGATGATTGTATCCTTCACAATGAAGGCCACTTGTCCCATGCATACGTACTCGAATGTATCATAGATCCTGCCGGCACTGCGGGTTCCTTTTGCAACTGTCTGATAACTATTAGCCACATAACCAACCTTACCAATTGTATCGAGCTCGGCTTGAATTGCTTCATCATCATGCTTATTATCCAAGTCTTTTCTTAAGATTATCTTCTGACCAACCTTGAAAATATCCGCTCCAAAATAATGACAAACACCTACAACTGATATATATTTCTCTGCCATTTCTATCCCCTCCATGTGACACTTTTTATTACTTTACTCTCTATATATTTACGAATTTCACAAAAATAAGTTTCAGTGATCCCTTGTAGAAAGCCTTTTAGATTGTCACATAAAAGAGATAAGGCAGCTCACAGGTTCTTATCGGATCGTGTATCATCTAAATAGGAACCATTTTTAGCTCCTTCACCTTTTCTTTGTTTCATTGCCAATAAAATTACACAAAATTAAAAAAGCCTTAGAGAATCGAAAATGATTCCTAGGACTTTTAACGTTTCTTTAGATTTAACTCCTTCAATTTATGAGAGTTTGATTAATACATATTCCACATAAAAAAGATGACCATTCATTAGGTCATCTTATATTATTTCTTCTGTTGAGTCTCTTTCTAGCCTTGTGATTAACACTTTATCTACTCGGGCACGATCCATGTCCACTACTTCAAGTTGAAAGTCATCTACTTGAATGGTGTCTTTAATTTTTGGTATATATCCAATTTTATTAATAATAAATCCACCCAATGTGTGGAAGTTTTTACTTTGGTTAAGAATCGTAAAGTCTTCCAAATCAAAATATCTAATAAACGTATCAATCGAAACAAGACCATCTGCCAACCATGAGTTTCCATCTCTCTATAATTTGCGGCTCTTCTTCATTATCCTTTTCAGGCATTTCTCCAATAATATTTTCCATAATATCATGAAGAGTGACAAAGCCCTCAATTCCTCCATATTCATCGATAATAACGGCTTCATGCTGGCCGGATTTTTTCAATGTTTCCAATGCCCGATATACTTTCATTTGTTCTGGCAGAACAAGTGTATCTTTGACGGAATCCGCTAAAGAAAAATTCTCTCCTGCCACAATTCTTGATAAAAGATCTTTTTTATGAATGATTCCTTGAAAATCATCTAAACTTCCAATCCCAACAGGAAATTTGGAGTAATAACTTTCATTAATTTTTTTCATATTTTCTTCAAACGAATCCTCTAAATCAATGTAAACAAGCTGCGTACGAGGTGTTAAAATATCACTAAGACGTTTGTCCCCTAAATAGAAAATTTGTTCTACCATATCCTGTTCTATTTCTTCAACAATCCCACTATGAACACCTTGTTCAATTAATTGGGTTATTTCTTCTTCGGTTACATTCGGTTGGCTTGTGGGTTTTATTCTTAAAAATTTTAATGCAAAATCAGTAGACTTACTTAAAAACCAAATAATTGGGCGTCCAACTTTTGAAAAATAATACATTGGTTTTGCTACTGCACATGCTACTTTTTCTGGATTTCCCATACCAATCCGTTTTGGAACTAACTCACCAATAATTAATGATAAGTAAGTTGAAAGTCCTACAACCACGATCAGACTTAGCTCATTACTGAAAGAAGCAAGACCATTAATTTGTTCAATATAAACAGCTAGCTGGCTTGCAATGGTTGCACCGCCAAATGCACCTGTAATTACCCCAATTAATGTGATTCCGATTTGAATAGTCGACAATAATTGATTTGGGTCATCCGCTAATTTCAAAGCATAACTAGCACTGGAATTTCCTTCATCTCGCAATTTTTCTAGTCTATTCTTCTTAGATGTAACAATTGAAATTTCGGTCATAGCAAATATACCATTTGCCACGATAAGTATTAACAAAATTACAATTGAGGTCCAAATGCTGTCCAAAAAAATCTTCACCGTTCCTTAATTAAATTTTCCAATTATTATAACGTTACTATACACCATAGTCTATTTCCCTATTATGCTCAAAACAAGATAATACATTACCATATATATTTCATCTAAATGAATCTTTCACAGACTTATTTTATATATTTTTTTAAAATATCGCCTTTTTAGCAGCTTAAAATAAGACTGTCCATATAGCTAGCTATCATCTAATATCCTTCCCTTTATCCATTAATCCTATCGAATCAAATTGATTTCATGGCCTTTGAGGTTAGATACATTCTGGAATGGTCATCCCAACTCACCTATAAAAATCGTCATTCTCTGCTTCAAATTCTTTTGTTTCGATTACTTGTTTATACCAGTAAGCAGATTTCTTAAGTGCTCGATTGCGGTTATCGTCTAAATTAATTTCAACTAAACCATAGCGGTTTTTGAATGCGTTCATGGGTGATACATTGTCGGTGAATGCCCATAGCATATAGCCTTTACAGTTGGCTCCTTCTTCGATTGCCTTTAAGAGCCATTTTAAATGTTCGCTTATAAACTCAATTCGGTAATCATCCTGAATGATTTGTTCTTCATTCTTAAATCTGCCTTCGTTTTCTACACCCATTCCATTTTCAGCAATAAACCATTCAATGTTTCCGTACTCTTCTTTCAATCTGACCGCCATATCAAACATAATTTGCGGGTAGATTTCCCAGCCACGATATGGGTTCATTTTCTTACCTACTAGCTCGTGTTTTTCATAATAGTACTCAGGGTGGAAAGGTGTTTCTTCATTCCATGCAGTTGTACGTGCTTTGACGCGGTGTGGGAAATATAGATTAATGCCTACATAATCAATCGTATTTTCCTTAATGAGCTGCAACTCTTCGGTTGTATGTTCAAAAGTAATATCATGTTTTTCCATCAACTCAAATAATTCCTGCGGGTACTCACCCTTAATGGCTGGATCTAAGAATACACGATTGAAGAATAGGTCATACATTCTAGCTGCTTTTTGGTCGTGTTCAGAGGAAGAACGAGCATATGTAACCTCTGGGTTTAGGATGGTCCCAATTTTGGCTCCTGTCTGATCCTTTAATCTCATTTCCTTAAATAACTTCACCACTTTAGCAGTAGCAAGCCCTTTATTATAGTTCCACTGCATCCATTTTTTTGTGTTCTGTTCATATGGCCAACGAATCGCATCTAAGTATATGCGTGTTTGAACTACAACTGGCTCATTAAATACGAACCAGTGTTTCACACGATTTCCATAACGTTCAAATACTTTTTCCGCATATTTTACAAATAGTTCAACCACATGCTTTGAGCCCCAACCGCCGTATTTTTTAAATAAATAAGCAGGCAATTCATAGTGCTCCAGACAGATCATTGGCTCTACACCATTTTTAATTAATTCATCAATAACGTTTCCGACAAAGCTTGCGTATTCTTCATCCACAATAGCATTCTCATAGTCCACTAAAAAACGAGACCAATTGATCGATGTTCTAAAATGGGTAAGACCAATTTCCTTCATATAACTGATATCTTCTTTATAGCGATTGTAAAAATCAGTTGCATAAGCGGGTCCATATCCGTTATGCCAAACATTCTTATTCTTTTTATACCAGAGGTCTAAGTATGAATCTTGAAACTCTTTTTTATCGGTCCCGCCTTCAGTTTGCCATGCAGAAGATGATGCTCCTAAAATAAAGTCCTTTGGTAGCTTCCATGTTATTTTTTCCATCTAATATTATCTCTCCCCAGTTTTTCTATCTTGCAGGTTTCTAAATTTCCGATAGTCCGTCGCAGTCATTCCTGTCAGTTTTTTAAACACTCCCACGAAATACTTATATTCATGGAATCCTACTTGTTCGGATATTTCGTTTACCTTAAAAGGAGTCTCCGCAAGTAAGATCTTTGCTTCATCCACTCTTAATTGGTTAACGTATTCATTGAAATTAACACTTGTTTTCTGCTTGAATAGAGAGCTAAAGTAATTTGGGGTTATATTAAGGACCTCCGCTACTTCATGAACTCTAATATTTGTTCTGTAGTATTCATGTATGTATTCCTTCGCGTGATTGATTAACAAATCCTGTTTGTCAAAATTCTTCAGCTCAGATTGGTATATACGAATGGAGGAAAGGTCCAGATAAAAAAGTTCTCTCAACAATTCGAATGAGTTATATTCATGGACATTTATACTCTCACTGTAATAAAGATCCCATTTCCTTACCTTTTTCCCACTCAGAGACTTATAGTGATCCAAAATTTTATGAAGTATCTCTCTGCAAACCTGAACAACTTCATCCAGAAAAAATTCATGTATTGTAAAGTATCCGAATAATTCATTAGTAAAAGTATGAAGGTCCAAATCTTTCATCTGGACAATAGCATCTATTAATTGCTCTTCAAGTTTAGTTGGGTACGATTGAACGGGATCCCGCCTCAATTGATCTGAAACTATCAGGCTAGTACACTCAGTGAAAGCTAAATACCTTCCTTTATTTAATAGTTCTGTTAGTACGATCATAAGATTTTCAACAGGAATCCACTGGTCACTCCAAACAAATTGAAGGTTGAATCCATCATTTCGAATCAAATTTTGCAGGATATCCGATGTCATTTTCCGACCATCATCACTATGAACACAGGTAACTAGTATATTTTTTTCAGTAAAGAACGAATAAGAGGCAAGTCCATAATTTTGTAGTTTCCTCTCAATGCTTTTCTCCCATCCACTTAAAAACTCTTCATATTCCTCTTCTGACAAGCTATTTATTTTTCGAATATAATTTTGATGCATACTAATAAATGGATAAATCCTGAAGCAGTTGTAGTCGTCTGATTTAGCAGGTGAAGACCTTTGTAAATTTGTTACTTGTTGGAGGATTGCATTTCTCAATCCTATTTTGTCCCGTTCTTTTTTTTGCTGCCGCTTTTGCTTCATTTCGTTGGTTATCTCTTTAACATTTTCCACGAGCTCATTAATATCAACCGGTTTAAGAAAATAATTATCTACACCCAATTTGATAGCTTGCTGGGCATATTCAAATTCTTCAAATCCACTAAGAATAATCGTCCGAATTTGAGGGTAGTTTGCATACAGAAAACGCGCCAGCTGCAGTCCATCCATTTTTGGCATCCTTATATCTGTAATAACAATGTCTATATCGCCATATTGTATAACCTTCTCGATGGCATCCTCTCCGTCATGTGCTGTGTCTACGACTTCGACGTCGATGGTCTCCCAGGGAATTGTTAAACGCAGACCACGGGAAATAATAGGTTCATCATCCACTATTAACATTTTAAAAGTCACGAGTGTTCACCTGATTTCTCCATGTTTATGGGCTGCCAAAGTAGTGGCAGGATTAGTCTTACCAATGCTCCGGATTCAGCTTCTAACACCAGCAAACCATATGGTTCTCCAAACGCAATCTCTAAACGTTCTTTTAGGTTTTTCATTGCATAACCAGTATCTTCCGTACCTTTTTCGAAACCCCAACCGTTATCTATCACATCGATCCATAACTGATCTTCCGCTTGGTAGCAGTGAATGGATATGATTCCTTGTCTGGGTAATTCTTTAAAACCGTGCTGGATGCAATTTTCAACTAATGGCTGCATTAATTGTTTCATTATGTAGGAACGTTTGATTTGATCATCAATAAAAATGTAAAAAGATAAACATTCTCCTAAGCGGCTTTTCTGTAATTCTAAATAGGATTCAATATAGGCTATTTCCTCTTCTATTGTAACCCACATTTTACCATTGTTTAAATTCATACGGAAAACTTTTGAAAGCTGTTCAATTTGTTGACCTGTTTCCATCGCATTTTCCAGGCGTGCGGTCCATCGAATCATGTCTAATGTATTGTAAAGAAAATGTGGATCAATTTGATTCTGAAGCGCCTTTAATTCAGATTCCTTTTGTTTAATAGTCAGTTTGTATTCTGTATCAATATGTCTTTGGATTGTTTTGACCATTTTATTAAACTGTTTCCCTAGTTGACCAATTTCATCATTTGTTGAAACGCCCACATTCGCCGAGAAGTCCCCTTTCTCAAGCTGGTGTGTTTGGCCAGTTAATTCAATTACTCTTTTTATATTAGAGCGATAGAATCCATAAAAAGCGATAATTCCACATATGAGAAGAAGAAAAATCATATTACGAATCGAATTTCGAACGGTATACAGTTCCTTGACCAAGTGCTCCTCATTTACAATCACGATAGATGTCCAATTTGTCCCACTCAGCTTTTTTTTAACAGCTTTATAGTTATGGTTGTTTTTTGTAAAATCATAGGCTAGGTTCTCACTATGATTGACCCAATCGATAAAGGCAGGATCATTGTATTTTTTTCCTATTAGCTCTTGATTTGAATGAAGAATAACTTCACCGGACTTTGACATGACCAGGTAATTACCTTGTTTTACTTCTAAATTTCTCTTAATTTTTTCCTGATCAAGACGGATTCTTACGATGCCAATTGGTTGATTAATCTTATTTAAATCGTTAATGACTCTAGAGAGGCTAATAACATATTTTTTCCCATCCCACCCACTTGTAACCCCATAGGTATCACTCCAAATTGGAGATCCTTTTCCGTCTATGGCAGCCTGATCTAACTTATCCTCGTTTCCAAAAACAGGTTCACCAAATGCCAGCTCCTCACCATTGCCTCCTTTTAATAAGATGGAGGATATATACTCATTTGACATCAATTGAAAAGTAAAATAGCCTTTTATCCCGTCCATACTACTTTTATCCGCAATAGGGATTTCATCTGTAGTTTTAAAAAATGTTCGAAAGTCCTCGCTGTAAATCATATAGGAGGACATACTTTCAACATCTCGTATGATGGACAAAAGGCTCTGTTCATCTTTTTCTAGTATTTCAAGGATATCCTCTTCCAGCTGTCTTTTAAGTACTTCCGTTGTTTGGTAGTAAATGAGAATTCCATAGCATACTGTTGGTAGTGTGATGAATACAAGGAATATAATCATAAACTTCTTTTTTAGGCCCCAATTTCGAATCATATTCATTTACCCTTTTACCGCACCAGCTGTCATACCTTTAACAATATTCTTTTCAAAAATCATGTAGAAAATGACAATTGGAATTAAAGACATCGTTAAACCAGCCATTTGGGCACCATAGTCGGTTGTAAATTGACCTGCAAAGTTTGCTAAACCTAGTGGCAATGTTTGAAGCTCTGGGTCATTAATTAACACTAGCGCAAATGAAAATTCATTCCAATTGTAGATGAAATTAAGAATGACAGTTGTAGCGATTGCCGGACGTGACATGGGCAGGATGATGGACCAAAATATTCTAAAAACTCCGCACCCGTCCATGATTGCAGATTCTTCAATATCCTTAGGAAAGCCCTTCATAAAGCTGGTGAGGATAAAGATCGTAATGGGTAAATGAAAAGCGATATAGGGAAAGAGTAAGGTGATGGGTGTATTCAATAGTCCTAAATTTTTCATTAGAATAAACATAGGTACTAATGTGGCATGAATCGGTATTAATAATCCAAAGATGAAAAATCCATATAACCACTTGCTCATCTTGAAATCAAATCGAGATAAGAAATAAGATGCTAACGCCCCGATAAAAACGGTTAATACAGTCGCTGTTACAGTAATAAAAATACTATTCTTAAACAGGACACCTAAGTTAGCAATATCCCAAGCGGCAGTATAGTTTTCTATTATAAATTTCTTTGGAAACCCAAATTGGTTTGTTGCAAACTCCTTCTCGGATTTAAAGGAGTTGATTGCCATCCAAATAATTGGATACGCATTAATGATTGCAAATATAATTAATGCTATATAGATGCTTACTTTTTTGAAGCTTCTTTTCTTAGGTATTTCATTTGTTTTCGCCATCTATACCCACCTCCTAAATCATTTTCTTTCCTAATACTTTGTTTACAATTGCTATTAAGATCAGACTAAAGAAGAAAATAAATACGGACACTGCACTACCATAACCATACTGCAATTTTGAAAATGTTTCATTAAACATATAGAGTGCCATAACATCCGTTGAATGTGCCGGACCACCATGTGTCATGACATAAATCAAATCAAATGTTTTCAAACTGCCTGCAATACAAAGCGTAATCGCAACGAGAATGGTCTCCCAAATCATTGGAATCGTAATCTTCCAGGTTGTTGCCCATTCTGATGCACCATCCATTTTAGCGGCTTCTAATACTTCAGTAGGTATATTTTGTAATGCGGCCAGAAAAATAATTAAGTATAGACCAACAAATTGCCAAACAACAACTACTAAGACAGATGCCATTGCCCACTTTGTATCTCCTAGCCAATTTTGTGCGAATGAATCTAACCCAATTGATCGTAAAAATTCATTGATTAATCCATTACGAGAATTGAAAATTAAACTCCAAGTTAAGGAGATTACCACGGTTGATAAAACAACTGGCAGAAACCCAATTGTTCTAAATAATTTTGCGCCCTTCATTTTACGGTTCAATAAAAGGGCAAAAAATAAAGCAAGTGGAACTTGACCCAGCACTGAGACTAAGACTACGTATATATTATTTTTGACAGAGTTCCAAAATAGCGAATCCGCAAATAGCTTTTTAAAGTTATCTAACCCTACGAATGTCATTTCATTGAATCCGTTCCAATCCATGAATGAATAATAGAAGGATTGGAGAATCGGATAAATGGCAAAAACAATATATAGTAAGAAAGCAGGCAGTATACCTAGTATAAACGCTCCCTTAGTCTTCTTAGTTAACTTCATTTTCTTCCCCCCTAAACATTCACAGGTTACTTGCATGAAGTAACCTGTGAAAGAACTTATAGAAGATTATTTACTTTTGTTTTCTTTTTGCATCTCTTCCGCTAATTGTTCAGGTGTTTTGTCACCTAAGGTAATAGATTGCAAGCCATTGTTAATAATATCAGTAAGTTCAGGAGTTAAGGTTGCATCATATACAGGCACTAATCCACCTTGAGCAAAGCTATTAGCATCCTGGAATATTTGTGGAATACTGTCATCCATTTCAACAGTAGCTGGAACGATAATATTCGCTTTGATTAAGCCTTGGTATAGTTCATCACCATAGTAGTATTTTAAGAATGTGAAAGCAGCCTCTTGCTCTTCTTTACTTAACTTGCTGTTAACGGCAATCCCCCCGCCAGCAGCACCAGCAATCTTGGCAGGATCCCCTTTACCACCTTCAAATGTAGGAAATGGAGCTACACCAATGTTATCAATATTTTCTACACTGTCTAAAATTGGCCCAAGTGCCCATGAACCAGCAAAGTGGAGTGCTGCAGTTCCTTTAATAAATTCATTTCGCGATTGAGCTTCATCAAGGGTATTCATATCCTCATTAAATGCCTTTAATTTTGTTAATTCGTCGATCACAGATAATGCATTGATAAATTGCGGATCTTCGAAGCTGCCATCTCCATTTAATGTATTCTCTAAGAAATCACTTCCAGTAAAGCGATCAGCAATAGTAGAGATGTAAACAGATTGTAATGGCCAGATTGCTTTGTTACCTAAAGAAATTGGAGTCGTTCCTTTATCATTAAGTGCTTTTACAAGTTTTTTAAATTCTGCATATGTTTTTGGAAACTCATCAAACCCTACATCTTGAAGAATGTCCTTATGATAGTAAATTAATCCTGTAATACTAATGTTTGAAGGGATTGCGTAATAATTATCATCTAACGCATAGTCTTGTAGAATGGCATCAGGAATGACTCCATCCCAGTTCTCAATGATTGGGTTCAATGGAAGGATGGCTCCACCTTCAGCTAGAGGCTCTGTTCTCGCCCCAGGCCATACACGCATCATGTCAGGTAACTGGTTACCAGCAGCTTGTGTTCTTAATTTAGTTTCATATTGGTCATGTGGTATGGCCTCTACCTTAACCTGAATATCATCGTGTTCTTTATTGAATTTAGAAATAATGTCTTTGTAAAGAGTATTTTCCGGCCGATCCTCGGTCCAGTCAGTCCAAAGCGTAAGCTCAATTGCCCCATCCTTCGTGGATTGACCTGCTTTTTCATCATCATCGCTACACGCAGCCAAAGCTAGCACCGTCAGTAACCCCATTAGGACTAAACCTAATTTCTTCATCGTCTTTTCCCCCTTTATCGTAAATTAAAGCGCTTACAAAATTCATTATAACGCTTACCTATTGATTGAAATATCCTACAAACCTATAAAAATATCTAAAATTCTTGGGAAAGGTGGTTGGGATGCTGTGGTTAAGTACAAGGAGGGTCTTCTCTGTCTAAACCAGAAGAGGGCTTGTACATCTTATGCAGCCGAGGGTCTATATACTCTTAAAAAGCGTTTTTCTGAGTGCTGTATTATCTCCAGTACTAATCTGTTGTTAAAGATGGATTATCTAGATCCTCGACCGAATTTACCTTTATATACTCCATACAAGAAGAGACAAAAATAGAGACGTACTTTTATATAATTATTTTTATCAACGGAGGTATTTAAATGAAGAAATTATTAGTAGGTTTTACAAAATTCCCGAATATGAAAGCTGGACAGATTAGATTCGCTTCCAATAGTAAAGAAAATTGTATTGAGCCACAGAATTATTAAAGGATTCTATTAGAAATATGGACGGTTATCCGCAATTGCTGAAAAAACTAGTTTTGATAACAATAATATCAATTAAACAATTAGCACAGTCAGATAAATAACTTATAATATTAGTATAATACTGAGAGGTAAGGTGAATATATAGTGGACGAGAAAAAAAGATTAACCCACGATGCTATAATGAATGCCTTAGATTGGTCTTATGATAAAGCAATTAATGGCGGAATAGCTGGAATGGACACAGCCATAGAGTTAGCTGAAAGTTATTTACAAAAAAGTGGTACACTTGATCAAAAAGTTCAAAGTTTAATTAATTGGCAAAATACTAAAAGTGCCACAAGTGGCTTCTTAACAGGAGTAGGAGGACTTATTACTTTGCCAGTTGCTGTCCCTGCAAATATAACTAGTGTTATATTCGTACAAATGAGAATGGTAGCAGCTATTGCACATATGGGGGGATATGATCTAAAAGATGATCAGGTTAAAACTTTTGTTTATGTATGTTTAGCAGGAAACGGAGCTAAAGACATTCTTAAAAATACAGGGATTCAAATTGGTAGGAAGCTTGCAGTAACAGGTATAAAAAAAATACCTTTTGAGGTTATTAAAAAAATTAATCATGCTGTAGGATTTCGTTTACTAACAAAGTTTGGAGAAAAAGGAGTCATTAATTTAAGTAAAATGGTTCCTGTAGCAGGTGGAATTATTGGAGGAACTGTAGATGCTTTTGCAACCAATACAATAGGTAACTTAGCCAAGAAGATGTTTATTCAAGAGCCTAAATCATATAATGATGACGAACCTGATATTATTGATATGTTGTAATAACCTTACCTTAATGTACATTTTAATGTTAGATAAATACTCGGTTTTCCAAGTAACGTATTCTACCACCATTCTCTAATATTCATCATACAGAGGTAATATAATATGTATTTTTTATCTTCAATTATTACACTCTAGAATGCCAATGAATGACCTATTACCTTTCAATGGTATTCTTAATTTATAATTTGTTGAATGAACTCACCAATATAAACCTAAGCACGAGTATCCTAATATTTATAATTAGCATCTTCAATATTTTTAGGAAAATGAAAGATTATCTCGATATCACGACCGTACTTAAAATATGTACATACTCAACGTTTTGAAAAGACAGATCAATAATATGAATATCTTTTTACAAAAAAATACTCCTCCTAAGGTAGGCAGATTTTAAACAAATCAACTCTCTCAGGCGGAGTATTTTAAACTTCTCTTTTTCAACTATTAATATGGATTTGAGACGATACGGCGGAAATGGTCTCTTGATAGATTTTTTTCCTATTTGGGTCCTCTAGGAAATGCATACTAATTAAATCAATGAGGTAAAGCGCGCTTAAATCAAGACCGGTTGACAAGTATGCATTTCGAACTGGATGAACGGTCCATAGCACTTCATCCGATAATTGCGTAAGATATGTATGGTCATAAGCCGTTAGAGAGATTAATTTAACATCTTTTTTCTTCGCTTCATTAACTGATGAGATTAACTCCCGGGTTTGTCCAGAACGTGAAATAGCTAATAGCAAATCCCCTTTTTTTAATAAGGTACTCCTAATAATCATTAAATGTGGATCAGTTACAGCTTCACTGGCAAAACCCATCCTACTTAATCGGTAATTTAATTCCTGTGCGGCAAGTCCCGAGCTTCCTAAACCATAGATAAAAATCCGCTTAGCATTTGTAACTAATTTGAGTGCTTTCATTATCGATTTTCGACTGTTTAATCCTTGTATATCGCGGATTACATCCATATACTGACTTCTAATTTTGGAATCCATATCTTCCGCTTCTTCATGGTGCGTTTCTCTCGCTAGATTCATTTTTAATTCCACGAAATTTTTACAGGATACTTTTCTACAAAAACGTGTAATCGTTGCAACGGATACATTCGTCTTTTCTGCTATTTCTTTGATCGTGCACTTGGAAGCTTCTGATGGCGAAGAAAGCAAATAATCAGCTAAGCCTTTTTCTTTATCGGAGAATGAAGAATATTTCGATTGAATTTCCTTCAAGAGCGTAACCATAGATGACTCCTTCCGCCTTAAGTTTGATCAGCAACCCCTCTTTATTTCTTCAACAAAGCGACTTGTTATTTGCTGCGGCCGAGTGATTGCTCCCCCGACTACAACGGAGTAAGCTCCGATATCAAGTACCCTTCCCGCCATTTCAGGAGTGATAACATTTCCTTCAGCTATAACAGGGATTGAGACATTTTTTAAGACTGTTTTGATAAATTCAAAATCATTCTCATATAATTTACATCCTTTTGTCTCATTTGTATAGCCATAAAGGGTTGTGGATATACAATCAAAGCCCAATCGTTCCGCATTCATTGCATCCTCCAACGTGGAGATATCTGCCATCAACTGAACCTGTGGATAATGCTCTTTTACATATGAAACTAGATTAGCTAATGTTTCTTCATTTGGACGTTCTCTTAGTGTTGCATCCATCGCAATCATTTCACAGCCTGTCTCAATTAGTTCATCTACTTCTTGTTTTGTTGCTGTAATAAAGACTTCACTATTCGGATAATTTCGCTTCACAATTCCTACGACAGGTAAATCTACTTCTTTTTTAATCGCAATAATATCTGGTTTAGATTCTGCCCGAATACCTGCCGCTCCGCCTTGCTTGGCAGCCAGAGCAAGCTTTGACATGATAAATGAGCTATGAAGAGGCTCACTCTCTTGAGCCTGACATGAAACAACAAGACCTTTTTTAATTTGTTCTAACATTTTTTATTCACCTACTATTTCTGTTTTTCTACCTTGATGATTACAATTAGATCACGATTCTCCAGCAGCAAATCCAATTAACGAAACTTAAATAGTGGAGGTAGCTTAGCATTATTATATAGATTAAGAAAGGATAAAACATAATACCACTACGGCTCCACCTATTAAACTTTTAGGATTATTTAACGTTGTTTATCTCATTCTTTAAGATTTCTGCGAGGGCTCCATAAACAACTTGAACACCCTTGCCTTTCTTAAAGAGTCCCTTTGCCTTCAGTTCATCTTTCCAAACCGAATCTTCTGCAACCTTATCAATATCCTTAACGGTTACTCTTAATCTAGTTATACATGCATCGACGTCCACTAGGTTTTCTCTTCCACCTAAGGCTGTGATTACATCCTCTATATCAATATCTTTTAACAAAGCATCTTTCTTCGTATATAACTTATTCTCAGATTCCTCCCCACGACCTGGAGTTTTTAAATTCAATTTGAGAATAAGTGTTTTAAATACAAAGTAGTAGATGAGTGCTGTTGGAATTCCGAGAATGAGAATCCAAATGTAATTCGTTTTATCATTACCCTGTAATAGACCGAATAATGTAAAGTCAATGATACCCCTTGAGAAAGTAACCCCTACCGAAACATCTAAAGCATATAAAGCAGCATAGGAAATTCCCTCTAGGATGGCATGAATACCATAAAGTAATGGCGCTACAAATAGAAATGTAAATTCGATTGGTTCAGTAATCCCTGTTAAGAAGGATGTTAAGGCAGCTGAAAATAGAATACCGCCCACAATTTTCTTGTTTTTACTGTTAGCAGTATGATACATAGCAAGAGCAGCTGCTGGGAGACCGAACATCATTGGTAAATAACCACCTGTGAAATACTTCGTTGCTTCTGCTGAGAATTTGGTAACAGTCGGATCAGCCAATTGGGCGAAGAAAATGCTTTGTCCACCTTGTACGATTTTCCCTGCAACCTCTAATTCTCCACCAAGTGAGGTGTACCAGAATAGTGGATAAATAGCATGATGAAGTCCAAAGATATTGAGAAGTCTCATTAGCGATCCATAGAAGAACATTCCGATTGGTCCTGTTCGTCCAAAGAATTCTGAGAAGGTTGAAATTCCAATGTGAACATATGGCCAAACAAATGGAATAATCACCCCTACAACACTGATTGCAAATACTGAAATAATCGGAATAAATCTTACTCCAGAGAAAAACGAAAGTGCTTCTGGAAGCTGCTTGTTGTAATATCTATTAGCTAAAAAGGCTACTAGTAAACCAACAATAATTCCTCCAAGCACGCCAATTCTAACTGTAAAAATACCAAGCTCGTACCCATATACGTTTGCCTGCTTCGCTGCTTCAACTGGATCTAGACCCTGAGATAAGAAATAGTCTACAGTTGTCGTCTCTGGTGTATGGCCCAGGAAACCTAGAATGGTACCAACGATAACATGCATGACAAGAAAAGCGATTGCTGCCGATAAACCCGCTGCACCTTTTTCCTGTAATGCTAACCCCGAAGCAATCCCGACAGCAAATATCAAAGGCAAGTTAGCAAAAACAATATTACCAATTGCAGACATGGTGCTTAAAATATAAAACAAAAATGTCCCTTCTCCGAGTATTCCTTCCAACCCATAGGTTTCTACCATAAGGGGGTTGGTAAAAGCTGCACCAATACCAAGCATAATCCCCGCTATTGGCAAAACAGCAATAGGAATCATAAAGGCTTTTCCTAAACGTTGTAGTTTTTCAAACATTCGTATCCCTCCATTCTCAATCAATTATAGAACCCTTTGCCCAATCATTTGTTACTTTTGAAAATAATTATCATAAATAATATTTTATGTAATTTATTATCTTCTATTATATGAGAGTACCATATTAATATGCAAATAATTTTTAGAATAATTTTACTATATTGATAAAATTTATGATTTTCGCAAGTTCCACGTGTACTGTCCATCCCTTTTGTAGATTATTTGTAGGGCAATAAATATGGGATGTAGGATTAGGAAAGGAGCTGAGCTCAATAAAATATATATGTATCTTATGATTGGTTATTTTTTCTTTTGGAAAGAACATTGATTAATTTTGTCAGTAACACACTTCTTGGATCAACACACTCGATAGTTTAAGAACATACGTTCAAACTATACAAACAAACACCAGATGTTTATTATCCATCTGGTGTTTGTTTGAAAATATATTCTATTTCTCTAATTTGATTTATTTTTTTACTGCAGGTGGTCCAAATAATCCGTGCTGAAAATCGCGGAACGCCTCCTTGATTTCTTCCTGTGTATTCATCACAAATGGTCCACCAAACGCTATTTCTTCGCGGATAGGGATGCCTGAATAAATCAATACTTTGGAACGAGATAATGCTTTTATTTTTAATCCACTTGAGTTAGAATCTGAGCCTTCTTCATTAAAGGATAGGGTAGCCGCCCCTGTTTTAGCTATCTTTGTCTTACTTTCTCCGAACTCCATCTCCCCCGCCAACATATACAAGAATGCATTATGATTCTCAGGCAATACATGTGTGTAATCAGTTCCTTCACGGAGGCTAATTTCTGCCATCGTAATAGGAACCAAACTATTCATAGGTCCTGTTACCCCTGCAATATCACCTGAGTAAACTCGAATGTAACCCCCTTCAAAGTTCACAACAGGAGCATCTTCTACATAGATGTTTTGATAACTTGTTTCTGTATGCTTTAGACTTTTTGGCAGATTCAGCCATAACTGTAAGGTATGAATAAGATCATCATCAAAAGCCTCTTCCGCATGCCTAGCTGCCCAACCGGCATTCATGTATTGGGCATCACCAGCATCCAAAATGCTATACCCTCCTGCATTATCTATATGTTCAAGCCTTCCATCAATAACATAAGTTATAGTTTGAAACCCTCTGTGGGGATGGTCGGAGAAGGTTCCACGCTTAAACCAGTCTTCAGCCATTAGAATAAACGGGGAAAATTCCTCATTCCTCTCAGGATTTAAAATCATTCCTTGTTGAACATGAGGGTATCCATTTTTGTTGTATTCTGGATACCAAAAATCTTTTACTTCTCTCTGCAATGTTGATTCATTAGACATTTCAATACCTCCTTTTGGACTTTTAAACATATGAATAAATTCATTTTCATACAGCTTTAACTACTTTACTTAATTTCAATTGGGTTTCTTTTTAGCTCTTATTAGGAACTTTCCAATTAATTGTTCAGACTGTTTCCCCCATAGCATAAATTGAAATTCCTTAAAGAAGTCATCAACGATCATTTCAATATTCCCTAAGGCAGTTTCTTTTGAAAGGCATTTAGTTCTTGATTTAAAACCCTAGCCCTTGTATTCTGTGATTGTTTCTTCACCAAATACTTTTACTGCAAACTCTTTTTTATTTCAGAATCCATTACTATTCCCCTTATTGATATCCCACTATCTTACCATTAACATATTACCATAATATTCCGATTCGTCATTGAAAAATCACAGTATAATCCCTGTTTAAATTAGTGATTATTCAACCACTATGCTATACTTACCCCACCATTTGATAATACTAGTTTCATACGTTTGTTACAGAGGCTCTATTGATTTCATGAATAGGGCTTTATTTTTTTCAATGATGAAATAAAAATAGACCCTACAAATGTAGGGTCTATCTATTAGCTGTTATTAAGCTTTTTGAACATTTGTAGCTTGCGGGCCACGTTGTCCTTGTTCTACTTCAAAAGTTACACTTTGACCTTCGTCTAAAGATTTGAAGCCTTCGCTTTGGATTGCTGAGAAATGTACGAATACGTCTTCTCCGCCTTCACGTTCGATAAATCCAAAACCTTTATCTGCATTAAACCATTTCACTTTACCTTGTTCCATAATTGTTGCCTCCTAGTGTGTTTCCACACAATGTATTACTATCCTTGCTCAAAAACCTTAGACGAAAATCAAAATCGCTTCTCAATCTGAAAACGAACAAAAATAATTCTTCTTTAGAATAACAGACATATCTTATAATAGCAAATTATTAGACTTATACCCTCCATTAACCCACGAACATTGTCACTTATCTTCTTCAAAAAATACTGTACTTAATTGAACATATCAAAAAAACTGCATTAGTGTTCTGAAACATATTCTTTTAATGAATGTAACATTTCACTTTGGATTTAATTTATTTTACAGTCAAAAAACCTTTAAAAAGTAAAACAAGGTAAATCATTAGATTTACCCTGCTCTCTTTATTCGTTATACTGGTAAGCTTAAATCATTTTCTTTAATCTTACCTTTTTTCTTTAATAGATAATAAGTGCCATATGCAATACCTGCAGGTAATATTATATAAGTAATCAACATCGCTGGAATGATATAACCCAGATTATTTGTAGTTAATAGTTGAATTGGAGCCACAAGTGAACTTAAACCCATACCGGCAATTTCTTTAGGAGCTTCTATACTAAATACTAAAGCTGACACCGGACCTGCCACTGCACTTGCTAACAATGTCGGTAGCAGGATATATGGATTCTTTGTTATATTGGGCAATTGTACTTTTGGCGTACAAATCCCTTGAGCTAGTATACCTCCTAACTGATTTTCTTTTGCTGAGATAATAGAAAAACCAACAAAGTGAGCAGCACAACCTGCTAGAGCAGCTCCACCAGCGATACCTGACAGTTCAAGTGCTATAGCTAATGCGACGGAGGATGCTGGAGATACTAGGAATAATCCCCAAACTACTGCCAAAACGATTGAAGCGATCAAAGGACTTCCGGCTGTTGATGTTTTAATAAACGCACCAACGGATGTTAAAATAGGTGCTATTACTGTTGAAAGCTGTATTCCAACAAATCCAGAGATTAATATGGTTGCAAATGGAACTAACATCATATCAAGCGGTGTTTTGCCGC
The DNA here is from genome assembly GCF_006346415.1 of Bacillus sp. D386. NCBI lineage: Bacteria > Bacillati > Bacillota > Bacilli > Caryophanales > Bacillaceae > Bacillus > Bacillus sp. D386. The sequence goes on from NZ_VEMV01000001.1 coordinate 29,528, forward strand.
TCAATCTTTTTCCAATAAAGGTTGCTAATGTTGCAGTTATTAAAGCACCAATAGGTTCTCCTGATTTAATCAACATACCCGCTTCGGTAATACTAATAGCGCCTGCTCCCAATGCTGCTGCTATGGCCGCAGAGAATACCACTAACCCATTCGCTCCTAGCATAATTGCAATACCTACCCCGATTGCTGGTGCCATTAACCCTGTAGCTATTGAGCCAATTTCAATCATCCATGCCAAATCCAAAATGGAACCTATATTTTTTATTAATAGTCCGATACCCAGCGTAACGAAAATACCTTGTGCAATACCAGTTGAAGCATTAAATATTCTAGGCATTATATATTCTTTTTTCATCTGTCATTCCTCCTGTTGTTAAAAGCCAATGCTTCTCATGTATTCACGTAGTATTTCATTCGATTGATCAAATTTTTCTTTTTCTGTGCTAGTTAGGTTTAACTCAACTACTTCTTTAATACCTTCTCTTGTAATGATAGAAGGCACTCCAGTACAGATATCTTTATATCCATATTCGCCATCAAGAATAGTAGAAAGTGCGACAATTTTATGAGAATCATTAAATATTTCTTTAGTGATAGATGCCAGAGCTGATCCGATACCGTAGTAGGTGGTTCCTTTTCTTTCTAGTATCTCAAACCCTACTCTTTTCACTTTTTGCAATAATAAATCTAAATCGATTTCCCCAATTTCTTCTTTTCCTTCTTCTAAAATTTGTAGAAGTGGTTTTCCCCCAACAGTCATGTGGGACCAAGCGGCAAATTGAGAGTCTCCATGTTCACCCATTGTATAACCATTAATACTTCTTGGATCAACATGTAAAATTTCCGATAAATAATTTTTCAATCTTGAAGAGTCTAATGAAGTTCCAGTACCAATTACTCTATTTCTCGGAAGGCCAGATAATTTCCATACCATATAAGTCATAATATCAACTGGATTGGATGCTATCAAAAAGATACCGTCAAACCCACTTTCCATTACTTCCGAAACAATAGACTTCATAATCCTTGCACTAATTTCCAATGTATCTAGTCGTGTCTGACCTTTTTTAGGAGGAGGACCAGCAGTTATGATAACGATATCTGCATCTTCGCAATCAGAATAGGAACCCGCAGTAATTTTCGTTCGGCTTGGCAAAAAGTCGATGCAGTGTAATAAATCCCAAACTTCACCCTTTGCTCTTTCATGGTTAATGTCAATCATAATTAATTCATCGCAAATTCCTTGATTAATTAAGCTATAGGCTGCACTTGATCCAACCAAACCAGTTCCTACCATTGCTACTTTTTTTAGATTTCTCAAATTACTCACTCCTCTAAGATGTTAAATATGTGAATCTTTTCACATAACGCATTATCAATATAGCTTCTTATTTTTTCATGGTCAAGAAAAATGTGGTATTTTTCACTAAATATACATTTATTATATTAAAAAGTTAACTTTACTTTTTTTGAATAAAATCAAGCTGGAAATTAAGCTATGAATAGCACTTTTGCTTTTTTGTATATCCCTTTAATGAGTTTAATGGATATAAACCGGTATTCATTTGCTTCTTCAAAAAATTATTCTTGGAAAAAGTGACCCCCAATCAACTTGGAATAAAGACAAAAAAAGAACCTCATTATCTTAATGAGGATTCTTTCTGAATATAAGAAACGATGAAAAGTTCATTTAATATTTTCTTTAACTATGTTACATCCCAACTGTTTTCTCTCTATTACACCTGTTTCTCCAACGCATTTTTAGCAAGTAAGGTCAGCGTAGAATCATCCATAGGAGGATTATGCAGACCTGCCCGAACATCACGATAATATCTTTGCATTGGACTTTTCCGTTGCAGGCTTTGTGCGCCGACTATTCGCATGGCTGTATCGACAATCGAGATTGCTTGATTGGTTATAGCCGTTTTAACAGCTGCCAATTCAGGACCCATTTGTTCACGTTTCTCAGGATACTGCTCCCATCTTTGAGCAATAGAATATAAAAAGCTCCTAGACTGCATCAGCTCAAGCTCCATTTGACCAATCTTTGCCTGAATATGCGGCAGTTCAGAGATTGTGCCCTTTAAACTGTTTGGTGAATACGTTTTTGCAAATTGAATCGCATAGTTACGCGCTCCCATTGCAATGCCGATATAACAGGCAGGTATATGTAAAAGCCAGCCTGAAGCTTTTCTAGCAGAAGCTCTTTCCACAAAATCTTCTTCACGAAGCACTACATTTTCCATAAGTAAATCATGGCTGCCAGTTCCCTGCATCGAGATCATATCCCATGTTTCATCAATACTCACACCGCTCTGGTTTTTGTATACTTTAAACCAACCAATCGTTTCCTCGTCAGGAATCCATGCACTTACAAGAAAAATATCCAAAACCGGAGCCAGTGAGGTGTACGTTTTTCTTCCGTTAAGAATCCATTTATCTCCTTTTCTAAGAGCGATCGTCTCTGGTCTACCTCCCCTTGTTGGGCTACCTGTCGCTGGTTCAGATGCGGCACGATTAACCAAAGCTCCGTCAGCGATTTCGTTAAATAGTTTCTTTTTATTTTCTTCTGTCCATGTTTTATTTTCTAAGAGCTCCAGGATCACCATATTGTGCCACCCAATTGCTAGTGACGTTGAACCGCAATGCTGGGCGATGATCTCCTGGCCAAGCAAAAAAGTCGTTAACCCTTCCCCTGCTCCTCCAAATTCCTGTGGCAAGGTTAAGGTTGTATACTTCATTTTTTTCAAATCGGTAATATTCTCGGCTGGAAATGAGCGTTCCTCGTCATATTTTTGTGCACTTACAGAAAACTCTTTTGCTACGTCTTTTAATTGCTGCAAAATAGTTTCTTGTTGCTTTGTTAAATATTCCTCCATGTTGCCAGCTCCCTTATCGAAAAAACTATTCTGGGTTGAATAGTATGGTTTATATGTTTATCATATCACTTTGCCGTTTCTATACCCATTACCAAACTATAATTATTCCCCTATTCCCTAAGCAAAACGCCTATGCAAATGATCTATAACGTGCATTAACTAATTATAAAGAAAGGGGAGACTACATTTGAGTAATGAAAGTGATAAAGATTTTTTTGATTATGCTTCTGATCTAATTAGTGAACAAGTCCAGGTTATTACAGTTGAAGGTTCATATTACGGGGAATTAAAGGCGTTAAAGAGCGACTTTTTGTTGCTGCTTACCACAAATAGAGGTCAAACTAGCATAATAGCCATCCGCTTCAAGAAAATAATTGGCATTTCAAGAAACCTATACAAGGAAAGAAGACGTCCATTATTCTTCGGTCAACAATGGAACCAAGAGCAGGATCATACAGACGACCAATATGATGATCATGTAGAGGATCATTATGAACATTCAGCAGACAATGATCATGGTGAGCATGAAAATCATGATTTTCATGACGAAAAATAATTCAAAAGAAGTAAGGACTCTGCTTTTACCTCCGCGAGTCCTTTCTTTGTTTTACTAATTGCCTTAGAGCAGACCTTAAATCCGGATAGATAAATGAGTATCCGGCTTCGATTAATTTTTTGGGTATCACCTTTTGCCCTTGCAGTATTAACGTACTCATTTCTCCAAGAGCTGTCTTCATGAAAATAGAAGGAATGGTTGTCCAATGCGGTTTATTAAGTACCTCACCCAGAGTTTTACCGAAATCCTCCATTCTCTTTGGATGCGGAGCGGTAAAATTCACCGGGCCATTTATTTGGTTATTTCGGATACAAAATAAAATTGCATTTGCCACATCCTCAACATGAATCCACGAATACCATTGTCGGCCTGAACCTAAATTACCTCCGACAAATAGCTTATAGGGCAAAATCAATTTTGGAAAAGCCCCTTCTTTGGCACCAAGAATTAGACCAAAACGGGCAAATACGACTCGCATTCCAAAATCTGTTACTTTTTGGGCTCCCTGCTCCCACTGAACAACAGTTTCCGCCAGAAAATTGTCACCTGCTTGTTTCCAGTCCTCATGATAGGTTTGTTCTAGAGATGGCTCATAACAACCAATAGCACTTGCATTGATTAAAATTCGAGGTTTAGGGTCAAGCTTTGCTATTATCCTATAGATCTCATTTGTTGCATTTATACGGCTTTTTAAAATTTGCTTTTTTCTTTTCTCCGTCCAACGACCAGAATTCAGGGATGTCCCAGCTAAATTAACAATAGCTTCAATCCCTTCCAATTCCTCTTCTGGTTTACTATATTCATTAAGCCATTCGACTGGTTTAACAGTTGACATTGTCAGCTTATTTTTATTACGGGTCAAAATATAAACCTCGTGACCTTCCCTGACTAATAATGCAGCAAGTTCCTTCCCAACAAAACCGCTACCGCCGGCAATCGCTATCTTCATCCTCCGCACCCCATTCATTTGCGACTATCAATTCAGAAAGACTTTTAATCTATTTTTGCTTACTTTTCTACTTCCCTCAAAAGAAAAAGATGTAAACATCATAATAATTACAACGTGGTATTCTCTCTATAAGTCTTCCTTTCCTAAATAATAGGGTAGGATTTTTTCCTCAATGCCATCTTCAGACATTTCAACTCTATATGCTGCTGCGTTCGGTCTGGAGCTCACTACTTTTACCAGCTCTCCATTTACATAATGAAGCCCTACCCCATCATCAGCAGCAATACCTGGATTTATTAATCCATCTTTAATCATTTGTAGATAGGCCGGTCTTCTATTCATTTCACCGTCGTAGTGAGGGGAATGACTCCCCTTTAATATCCCCAATGCCTTTATTGGTTCAAGAGTATCTCCAAATGAATCGGTCAATCCTTCCTCATACCAGCAAATCGCACCTGCACTTATACCGCACAATAGGATTCCTTGGTCATAAGCAGTTTTCAGTATTCGATCCAATCCCCACTCTTTCCAGAGAATTAATAAGTTCTTTGTATTACCTCCCCCAACATAGATAATATCCTGCTTGAGTATGTAATCTTGCAAATTTCTTGTAGGTGGCTTAAATAATGATAAGTGCGTTGGTTCGCACTCCTGCTCATTAAAAAAGGTATAAAACCTTTGTATATACCCGTCCGCATCCCCGCTGGCAGTTGGTACAAAGCATATTTTCGGCTTTTTTACGGTGGCCTGATTTAAAATATATTGATCCAATAACGGGTTCTCCGGTTCCATTGAGAAACCTCCGCCTCCTAAGGCAATAATCTGTCGCAAAGCCCAATCCTCCCTTACTTTTGACGACCAATAACGTTCAGGCAAAACTTAGTCTATAAATAACGTTTAATATATGTTTGTTAACAGCGTTTATAATGAACAAATGCATAAAAAAGCCTTACTCAAGGCTTCTTTAAAACTTCAGTTCTATCGATTTACCATCATCCTTAGAACGAATAGTTACTTGTTTTTGTACAGAGCGATTTTTTTCTAAATAGACATCATATGTACCAGGTTCAATGGTCAACTCATATTCACCTTTACTATTAGTTTGGACCTTTAAGGGTTTCTTGTCTTGATTCTTAGATTTTTTCTTAATCAAAATATCAGTCTCACCAAGTGCATGACCGGATGAATTCAAAAGGATAAATTTTATTTGAACATTTCTTCTGATATCCTCATCCGAGGAATCAGCGATTTGTTTACTAGACGTGTGATTTAAATTCACATCATGATCACTAAAAGAATAGAAAATGGCATACAGATAAATCGAAAATACGATTACTGCATAAAATATGAGTTTAACCTTCGCCATCATATTCACATCTGATCGCCCCTTCATTCCCTTTAAAAAGTAATCATGAGCCTGCCTTCTACCATTATATTTCCATCCTTAAGCTATCATTCCCTTCCAGTATTTAAAATTTGTTAATAAAATACTAATAAGTGGCTCTAATAATCAGTTTGATAAACAGTATTGGAAGAGCAGAAAAAATGAACGAATTTGAACATTTAATTAGTCTATTACATGGAGCGATCTGGTCCATATTTTACAACCATAGGATATTTATTTTTATTAGTTTGGTGGTTTTTGTTCTTATTCAAAAATAAAAATAAAAGATAAATTATAAATTTACAAACTGGTTCAGAATCCCTTTTGTTTCTTCTTGAAGAGATTGTATTAATTCTTTAACCGATACTTCCCTGCTTAATCTTGGGCTCTGCCCAGACCAAAGTGACATATATTCCTTATTATTTTGTTCACTTGCTACCCTTCTTATTTCTTTAGTTAATGTATTTTGATAAGGATAAGCCGGCAATTCATTTTCGTACTCTCTCATATTTTCCATGAATTTATTGTTAACACCCCGGGCTGTCTTACCAGAAAAGACCCTGGTTAATAATACATCTTCTTCTGATGCATTAAGAATAGCCTTCTTATGCAATGGATGTGCTCCACTCTCTTTTGTAGTTAAAAAAGCTGTGCCTAATTGAACTGCTTTTGCACCAAGACATAAAGCCGCTGTGACACCTCTTCCATCCATAATCCCTCCTGCAGCAATAACAGGTATGGAAACATTATCTACAACTTGTGGAATTAAAGACATTAACCCTATTAAGCTATCTGGATTCATAAATGATCCTCTATGTCCTCCTGCTTCGCTGCCTTGAACAACTACTGCATCCATTCCTATACTTTCAACTATTTGGGCTTCTTTTACATTTGTTGCAGTACCTATAACAACTGTTCCTTTCTTTTTTAATTCTTTCACAATCTCTTTGCTTGGAATACCAAATGTGAACGAGCAAACCTTCAATTTTTCTTTTAATACTATTTCAATTTGTTCTTCGAATTCTGATTTAGTAGAAATCGACAAATCATCCTTTACTATCTGAAGTTCTTTTCGATATTGGTCTAATAAACTATTCGTTTTTAAAATTTTATCTTCTATTAATTTATGATTTTCAGGTACAAAAAGATTTATACCAAATGGATGTTTAGTTAACTTTTTTACATTATGTATGAATTCTCTTGTTTTATCTGCTGTTAAATAACCGGCTCCAATACTACCTAAACAATTATTATTTGAAACTGATGAAACGAGTTCCGGAGTAGTCACGCCTGCCATAGGAGCTTGTAAGATGGGATATTTAATCCCTAACTCTTGAATCAATTTATTCTCCATAACGAGTTCCCCCTCATTTTTTTGAATTTATAATAAAGTTTTTCCCCAGGATGTATTGTATTTTTTACTTTTCATTGCTAGGTTGCCAAACGTTGAATAACCTTGAATGGATATTGCAATAATTCTCTGATAAAACAAGAAATATTTAGCTTTAGCTTCTTAACTGATTAATGCTAATATCAATTAACCGTTTGATAACGGTTGATAGGCCGTCCTATCCCGCCATACTGTAATACAATTTCTACTTTGTTTTGCTTTTCGAGATGTTCCAGATAACGACGAGCTGTGACTCTTGCAAGTCCAGTCCCTTCGGCAACTTCTTCTGCCGAGATTGGTTTCTTTTTCTCTTCGATGAATAGAAGTATTTTCTCCATTGTTGCCGGGTTAAGTCCTTTAGGGAGTACTTCCTTCTTCATTTTATGCCCCTGTTCAGGTTGGCTGCGCAAGAGACGGTCCAATTCATCCTGAGTCAACTCCTCTTTCTGTTTGAATTGCTCCCTGTATGCCTTATAGTTTTCGAGCGCTTGCTTCATTCGCTCAAAGGTGAATGGCTTCATGACATAGTCAAAAGCTCCAAACTGCAGAATTTCCCGAATTGTCTGCTGGTCATTAGCTGCCGTAACGACGATGACCTCTGTCGAAATGGCCTTTTCCCTGATTTTGCGGATAGTAGCAAGCCCATCCTGTTCAGGCATGAATATATCCATTAAAACAAGTTCTGGCTTCAAGATTTCTATTTGTTCAAGCCCCACCTTACCGTTCGGGGCAAAACCGACGACATGGAAGCCTTCTATTTTCTCAATAAACCCACGATTAACCTCGCGTACCATTGGATCGTCCTCAATTAGTAATACAGTAACTGTTTCCATTTCATTTCCCCCTTAAAAAGTAATGACAATGCTGGTCCCTTCACCAGGAGAACTATCCACTTCAATATTGCCGCCGCCTTTGGCGACAATTTCATGAATCAAGTACATGCCAATCCCATGTCCTTCTTCTTGTTTGGTGGTGTATCCATTTTTGAATAGATTATTGATGACGGCTTCATCCATCCCAATTCCATTATCCTCCACCAAAATTGATGTAGATTCATCCGTTTGGTCCAAGCTAATAGACACTTTACGCTCTTTTTGGATAGATTTCTGTACAGCCTCGAATGCATTTTCAATAAGATTTCCGATAATGACGACAAAATCATGATGGTCAAGCCCATTTGGAAAATGAGTCCAATTGCTGTTCTTATCTATTTCGACTTCGATACCTAGTTCTTTCCCATGGCTAACCTTACTTAAAAGCAAACCTGATAGATTGTCATCTTTAATGCGTTCATGTAGGAAATCAGTGAGCATTTCTTGTTCTTCTTTAGCTTGGAAGATATATTCAGTTGCTTTTTTATATTTACCAAGCTGAAGCAAGCCTGCGATTGTATGCATCTTATTTTTATGTTCATGATTTTGAACACGGAGAGCCTGAACAAAAGCCTTTACGCCTGTAAGCTCCTCGGCTAGCTTCTTCACGTCTGTCCTGTCCTGAAAGACTGCGACGGCTCCAATCGTTTTGCCCCTTACCTGAATAGGAATACGATTACTCAAAATGGAATGCTGGTTGACCAATAACTCCTTATTATAGACCGGGTGATTAAAATCAATGATTTCTGGCAATCTTGTATCAGGCAGAACATCATAAATATTCTTGCCGATTAGATTTTGCTTATCTACACCAAGGATACGATAGGCCTTTTCATTAAAAACCGTAATGGTCATATCATTATCAATAGCGATAATTCCTTCATGCATGGCATTGAAGGTTTCATTCCGTTCGGCATAGAGACGAGCTATTTCATGTGGCTCAAGCCCAAACATTTGGTTTTTAACATGCCGTGCCAGTGACCATGCTCCCCATGCGCCAAGTAGCAGCGAAAAACCAATAGCCAAGAAGATTTCAATCCTTGTCCCCCATACAATTTCCCATAGAGTTGGGGTCAGATATCCTGTGATAACCACCCCTACCTGATTATGTTCATCATCCATAATAGGAACAAATCCGCGCATAACTGTGCCTGCTTCTCCATTCGCTTTAGAGACATAGCTGTGTTCCGTAAACGCAGCATCCTCATCTGCCGTTTTTGACACTGTACCTATCATCCTTTTGACAGGATGGGACAGTCGGATACGATTATTATTGAGCACAACAATATAATCAGCATTATTGATAACCCTAATCCGCTCAACAACTGGGTTTATTTCTTCCGCTCTGCTTTTGTCACCGCCTTCTGAAAGCAGCTTCCTCACCTCAGGCAATTCAGCAACCGTTCTTGAGAGGAGCAGGCTCCGTTCGCTGATTTCTGCCTCCTTCTTTTCCATGAAACTTCCGAGCACAAAGATACCTGCAACAGCAAAAGAACAGATAATGATGAAGAAAGTCATAGTCATAATCTTCCAATGGATAGATATTTGCTTCATGCCCAAAACTCCTCGAGTAACTTTTTTCCATTGTACCACCAAAAAACATGGTAGAATATTGAAAAGAATAATATGGCGGGGATATGATATGAAAAGTTTTTTAATAACAGCTGTTTCCATCATTGCCGTATTGGTGATATACATGGGGGTTCAGCATGATTTTGGGCAGAAAGCAAGCTTACCGCCTGATTTTGAACAAGAGGGCTTAAACGAACAAATTGTCATCAACTTTAGTCATGTTGTTGCCGAAAATACACCAAAAGGGCTCACCGCTGATAAATTTGCAACGCTAGTCGAGAAGAAGACTAACGGAGCTATCCAGGTAGAGGTATATCCAAACAGCACACTCTACTCAGATGGGGAGGAACTGCAAGCTTTGCAAAATGGCGATATCGAGATGATTGCTCCCTCCTTCTCAAAAGTGACAGATTGGATTCCCGAATGGCAAGTTCTCGATCTGCCGTATTTATTGAAGAATTATAAAGATATAGAAGAGATTTTCACAGGTCCCATAAAGGGAGAGCTATTAGGGATGCTTGATGAGTATGGTGTAAAGGGCTTGGCCTTTTGGAATAATGGATTTAAACAAATTACAACGGCCCATTCTCCTGTTAAACTGCCAGATAATCTTGAGGGACTTACTCTGCGTACCATGCCAAGTAACATGCTCAAAAGGCAGCTGAACCTTGTTGGTGCAGAGAACCGAAGCGCTTCCTTTGACCAAGTTTATAGTTTATTAGAAAGGGAGAAGCTTGACGGCCAAGAAAATACGATCTCTAACATTGATTCTAAGGGTTTCTATCAAGTGCAAGATCATATGATACTATCCAACCATGGTATTCTTGGATATGCAGTCATGATTAACAATGAGTTTTGGAACAGTCTTCCAAAGAATTTACAGCAGGCAGTCATCGAAGCAATGGACGAAGCGACAGCTTGGAACTTAACGCAATCCGAGCAAATGAACAGAGAATCCTTAGCGAAATTGGAAGCTTCCGCTGAGCTTGAAATCTATCATCTAAGTGACGAAGAATTACGGCAATGGCAGCAAACTTTCTTGCCACTGTATGATTACTATAAGACCCAATTCGACGAAAAACTATTAAAAAAGATTCAAGAGTCGATTGACTGATGAGGCCTTCCCCTACGGAAGGTCTTTCTTTTTCATATAGATTGGATGCTGATTAAAGAAATATGCTCATTCTTTCGATTAAGATAATTATCCTGGTGACCAAAAAGACCAAAAAGAACATTAAAACCATAATCCCACAATTCCTTCTTTATCCTTTAAGATAAACACAATAAATTGTAAGCGCTAACAATAAAACAGAAAGAAGGGTTGGCTTTGAAAATCTTTAAGAATCTAACTGTCCAAGTTGTCACCGGTATCATTTTAGGGATTATGGTAGGGGCAATTTTCCCTGAGTTCGGTGCCAGTTTAAAAATCCTTGCTGATTTATTCATAAAATTAATTAAAATGTTGATTGCTCCAATTATCTTTTTGACAGTAATCATTGGGATTGGAAGCATGGGCAACCTAAAGAAAATCGGGAAGATTGGCGGCAAGGCTTTATTGTATTTCGAAATTGTATCCACTCTTGCTTTAGCAATCGGTATTCTTGTCGTCAACTTTGTTCAGCCTGGAAGCGGGCTTAATACAGAGAATTTAAAAACTGGCGATGTATCTCAATATACGGCACAGGCTGCTGAATCGGATCAGGGCTTCGGAGCATTCATTCTGAACTTGATTCCTGAGAATGTTGTCGGCGCCCTTGCTTCAGGGGAACTGCTTCCGGTCTTGTTCTCAGCAATTCTATTCGGACTGGCTGCTGCTTCTGTCGGCGAAAGAGCCAAACCAGTCATCACCTTCTTTGAAATAATAGCTGATATATTCTTTAAGATTGTCAATATGGTTATGAAAATATCCCCTATCGCCGCGTTTGCCGCAATGGCCTATACAATCGGAAATTTCGGTCTTGGATCGCTTGTTTCACTCGGAAAATTGATGGGCTCTGTGTACCTCACTATGTTTTTATTCGTCGTCTTGGTCCTCGGCTCAATTGCAAAATATTACGGTTTTAATATCTTTAAGTTCATGGCCTATATTAAAGAAGAGATTCTGCTGGTTCTTGGTACATCATCTTCCGAATCTGCCCTGCCGGGAATGATGCGAAAGCTAGAAAACTACGGCTGTTCAAAGCAAGTCGTCGGTTTGGTCATCCCTACAGGGTACTCCTTTAACCTTGATGGTACATCTATATATCTATCAATGGCCGCCATCTTTATCGCCCAGGCCTATGGGATTGATTTGACCATCTGGCAAGAACTGACCTTGCTTGGCATATTAATGCTAACCTCAAAAGGCGCTGCAGGGGTGACAGGATCCGGCTTTATCACACTGGCCGCCACTTTGGCTGCCTTCCCAATGATTCCGGTAGAAGGAATGGCGTTATTAATTGGTGTCGATCGTTTCATGTCTGAAGCACGTGCAATTACGAACCTAATTGGCAACGGTGTGGCAACTGTTGTTGTTTCTAAATCAGAGAAAGAATTCAATGCGGATTTTGTGCCTGATGAACAAGCAAAGAGGTATGATGCCACTTCTCCTGCAGACAATCTATAAAACAAAGAGAAAGACAAGCCGTGCCTCCATCTGCCAGCTTGTCTTTCTTTTTAAATACTTTTTCTAATTTTCCATTCATATACGGATGATCAACCTGTGATACTTATTATTTTTCATTTTCAGGTTAATTTAATTATTGCTCTTAATCCATACCTGAGAAGATAGCTGCATAATGAAAAGACTGCCTATCTGACGTCCCGTCTCTGAAGAACAGTTAAATAAAAAAAACGCCGAATCAATCGGCGTTTCAGTAGTATATTCGATTTCCTTTTTCCTTCTGCTTTTTATAATACTTGTCGTATGCAACCAATGTTAAGACTGCTAGGATGGGATAACACAGTACCATGGAGTTGTATGAAGTGTATCCTGCAAAATTAAAATGGAATAGCAGGAAACCAATCGTATTAATGACAAGCAACCTCATTTTCAATGAATGGTTTTCTTTCATTTTCATAAAGAATAAGCCAAATAAAAGAATTGTAATCCCGATGGACATGGAAATATAGGAACCCAGGAACATCCCGAATGAATCAAAGAATACCACTGGTATCAATCCACTGAACATCACGGTCAAATAACAGGTTAGTAGCAAGAGAGAATATCTAACATATTGCATGGTTTCTTCCCCCTTATTGATTTAATAACTTCGTTTTCATTTCTCTGTTCATATCATCCAGCTTCGTTACAAACTCTTTACTGCTGGCGATAATCCTTCTGCTGGATGCTTCCTGGGTCTCAATAGCAGAATAAATATCCTGGTAAGCCTTTTGCAGCTTTTCAATCGAGATAGATGGATTCTCCAGGAGCTTCGTTGTTTTTTCTGTGTTTTCTTTTAACATTTGCGCGTTTGCCAAAATCATGTTTTCTGTAGCTTCATTCACATCATTGATTGCTGTAATGATTCTTTCCTGATTTTGCAGTGCCAAATGAATAGCAGATGTAACGGGAGCTAAGTTCTTAGTCGTATCAATTGCATTCCGAATGGCTTCTTTCAATTTATCATTATTTTTCTTGATAATATCAACAGAAGCAAGGGATTGCTGTAGCACATTTACCATAGAGCTCATATTCTTTGTTCGTACAATAATTTTCTCCTGTGCCTCCATGACAAGCTGCTGCTTATTCTGCCATTCTGGATCGTTCTTTTTATCCTCAATCATTTGGAAAAGATGCTGACCCATATAGATTTGTTTATCTAAGAGATAAATTTTTTCATGGACATCTTTTTTGATGACATCAAGCTCAGCATTATCCTCCTGAAGCATATCTCTTCCTCTAAGTAAGGACTGGACGATTTCATCAATATTCTTTTCCACTGTTTGATACTTTGCAATAAACTTTTCATTTGAACTCTTGCGCAAAAACTTCGGAACAATCTTTGCTATTCCTTTTGTCTGATAGGCATTTGGATTTAGGTCAGAAACCGCCTCGCGAAGCTTGAGCAGATTAGTTGGTATATCGTGATTGTCCTTGTTGTCCATCATGTCTTTGACTGGTCTGCGAAGACTGTTTAATGATTCCCCAGCCATACGTTGCTCATTGCCGCCGAAATTGCTTAAATGCTCTAGGACGGAGTCAATATTATGTGCATCCGTGTCAGATATTTTTTTGACGACCTGAGTTGCTTCATCATTTAATTTTTTCATATCTTCGGGATTTATGAATGATTGAATCGCTGTTTCATCAAATTCCCTATTTTGTTCACTCATCGGTTTTCCACCTCTTGTCCGACATTATTTTTCGTATCTTTGATCGATTGTAGTCAATGTTTTCTTTAAGTCAAATTCCCTTGTATTGTCAATATGTCTGCGAATTTGTGTAATTCGCTCCTGTATGATAATCAGTCGATTTAATGTATCATGTTCATACTTTTCTTGTTGTTTGGATTCCAATTGACTAAAGTCAGCTATCAGCTTTCGTAAATCTTTAATTATTGTCTCCTTAACCTGATGCTCATAATCAACATCAGAGATGAGATCCACATGCTCCAGTAAATAACCCAGGCTTGGGATAATTTGAGTAAAGGCATGATCAATCGGTGATGAGAGATAGTTTCTTTTTCTCGCATCTTCCAGCTCGTTTATAAGAGCAGTAAAGTTATTGTTATTTTGATATATCATTTTCATTTTTTCCGGCTGAAAACTCATAATGGCCCATCTTAAAAACAGGTCAATCTTTTCTAGATCGCTTTCTTTCTTTAATAACTGTTCAGAGATTTTCTTTTCTGTATAAACTCTCGATCTTGTATCGTATCGAACATCAAGTAAAGGCTGTTTGGTTTTAGCTTTTTGCGCATTAATCGTAATGTAATCCGGTCCAGCCAAGATAGATAGTATATTTGAATCCAATTCATATACATAATGGGCATAACGATCATCCAATTGAGTGCATACAAACTGGTCTTTTTGATTTTTACCTGCTATTCGCTTCATCACATTTGCCAAACGTTCCTGTTTTGGTCCTGCTGGTTTTGCGTCCTGCAGAAAAACTACAGCTGTAGCTCCTACCAATCCAAGAAGGATCATATAGAACATAAACAGTCACCCCTTTCTAAGGCAATTTTACCATACTATACATACGAACAAACAGACAGATAGTTTCAAAAAACATTGGTAATTTTCATTTCCTGTAGCACTTTTATCAAAAATAATGGATATCTCAAGAAAAACTATATTTATATATTATTTCTTTCCCTAAGCGAATATCTTAATTTAAAATTTCAGAATAGAAACTATTTTACACACCTAAAATATGGATTGTTTTGGTAAAATACAAATTGAAAGCTGACCCAAATCGTAAAACGGCCAATCGACGGCGAATTTCCATTAATTCACCTGTTAATTTGAAGGGTAAATTACATCTACATACGTACCACCAAGAAAGTATAAATTCAAACGAATAGAGGATGATAGCATGTATTTTTCATCAAAAAGAGACTTATGGATAACCGCTACCATTTGGTTATTCGCATTTATTTTTATTCTTTCACCCATTTTCTTTCCAGACCTTGGTGTTTGGATGACCCCTGAGTTCTTAGACAAGCAATGGATTAAAATCGTACTCTTAGTACCAGTTGGTTTTTGTTTAATGTGGATATGGCTTAAAACGGGATATACAATTGCGGAAAATCTCCTCACCATACACTACGGTCCATTTAAGAAGGAAATTAAGATTGATACGATTAGTAGTATAAGAAAAACCAGAAATCCTTTTACAGATCCTGCCCAATCTATGAATAAAATAGAAATTAATTTTACAGGATTTAATACGATTGCCATTTCACCAAAAAACCAAACTGAATTTGTTCGTCAATTATTAAAGCAAAATCCACATATAAAAACGGATTACCATTTTGAAAATCGTACGGAGAGTTAGGATAAGAATTAATAGATTAGCCTTTTTAAGTGCAATCTGCCTGCAGCGTCGGTCTAATACCATGAGCACATAAAAAACACCGGAAAACACCGGTGTTTTAATTAATTATCTATTTGTTGTCGATTAGCTTAAAAGGAAAATGCAGTTCAAAATTGGCTTTTCTTTTTTCAGGCTCTTTCTTAATCACTTCCCCTGTATTCAGCCAAGATGCTACATCAAAGTATTTCTTATAATCCGTTAGCTCATTTTGTAATTTGGTTTCTATGTGTTGATTTGAAAAACAAATCACATTGTCTAAATGTCCCATTGGCCTAGCCGTAAAACAGACTTTGTTTTTTAAAGGCAACTGATTGAACGTTTCAATACATTCTTTTCTGCACTGATACTGATCGCTGAATTTAAAAAACAACTGATCCCAATTTATGCGTTTAACTCTTTCATTCCAGTCATTTAATGCTGTCTGTTTATACTTATAGGAATAGAAATGGATCTCCACTTTCTGGTCCAACAGCCCAATGGGATAGATATCCGTTATTCCATCATATTTTGAATGGAGTGTAAATTTAAGGGGAGATTTCATATAATGCTCAAAGTTAGATAAAAGCTCAATATAGTCCGGTGCAAATATGAACATTCCAATAAATGGAGAGTTGTATTCCATACCTAAATCATCGTATACTTTCTTGCCCCAATCATTGTCTGAGACAATCGTGAAATGACTGTTTTTCACTTTCTTTTTCATATCCAGATGAAAACAATAACTAGATATCTTTTTCGTTATTTTTTGTAGATAACCTTCCATTTTATCTCCCCCTTTCTACATTATTATTACCTTTATTCCTTTTTTTAATGAAAAAATAACATCTAAATTATGGAATCTTACATTTCTCGCTAAAGATTTCCCAAATTATGCCGATATGTGATATAGCACCCTCTATGACATTTTATGATGGAGACATTTTTTAGTTACTCATTTTATCCTTAAATTTGTTTGGGATTGATTTAACTGGTCTTTGCAGTTGTCTGACAAAAATATATGCCATACAGCCTTGTAAAACTGAGGGAGAATAAAGGAGGATGTACATTTGCAAAATCAAAAGGCAAGCCATAAGCCATTGGTCTATAAGGGTACAACACTTTTATTATCTGCAGGATTTATCCTATATAGCGGGGATACATCATTAAAATTATTGGACACCAAAAAGGCAGAAGCATCTAGTGTTACGTATTACGAAACCACTTCTAATTTAAATTTACGAGTCAGTAATTCTACTAAAAGCACTGTACTCTTAACCATCCCTAAAGGGGAAAAGATTAGCTACCTTGCAAAAAGTGGTTCTTGGTTCAAAGTGAAATTTAACAATCGCACAGGATGGGTCAATAATAAGTATGTGAAGAAAGCTGAAAATATTACTTCTAGTAAAGCAATTGTGTCTGGCTATCAAACTACAGCTAATCTTAATTTACGATCCAAAGCGTCAACCAATGGGAAAATCCTGAAAACCATACCTAAAGGGAAAACCCTAACCTATATTTCCACTAGCGGTTCTTGGATTAAAGTAAAATATCAAACTACTACGGGCTGGGTTAGTTCAGATTATGTAAAAAAAATAAATGAGAAAGCTAAGGTTGAACCTGCTGTGGTGAAATCTGCTGTTGTTACCAGCAGTTCATCAGTCTACACAACGAAAGCTAACCTTAATTTACGATCATCCGCTTCAACAAAAGGAGCTATTTTAACGACGATTCCTAAAGGGAAATCCGTTACTTATGTTTCCAAAAGCGGTTCATGGTTCAAAGTAAAATATGGCGGTAAAACCGGTTGGGTCAGCTCCAGTTATTTAAAAGCTAACTCAGCTGCTGCTAAACCAACGAGCAGCACCCCTTCCGCTGTGGCAAAACCACAGCAAGAGGTTACGTACCAAGCAACAGCTAATTTAAATTTACGATCCTCTTCTTCCACAAAAGGATCTATTCTTACGACGATTCCTAAAGGGAAATCCGTTACTTATGTTTCTAAGAGCGGTTCATGGTTCAAGGTGAAATATAGCGGTAAAACCGGTTGGGTCAGCTCCAGTTATTTAAAAGCTAACTCAGCTGCTGCTAAACCAACAAACGGTACAGGCACACCATCTACCGTGGTAAAACCACAGCAAGAGGTGAAGTATCAAGCGACAGCAAATTTAAATTTACGTTCTTCTGCTTCAACGAAAGGATCCATTTTAACGACAATTCCTAAAGGGAAATCTGTTACTTATGTTTCCAAGAGTGGTTCTTGGTTCAAGGTGAAATATAGCGGTAAAACTGGTTGGGTCAGCTCCAGTTATTTAAAAGGTGTTACACCGGTTAAAAATGAGAGTCCCTCCCCTTCTGTTGAAAAACCAAAGGCGAATTTGACTTATCAAACTACTGCTAAACTGAATCTAAGAACTGAGGCTTCTACCCAGGGGTCTGTATTAACGCTTATACCAAAAGGAGAGAAAGTTACCTATCTATCAAAAAACAGTTTTTGGTTTAAGGTGAAGTATGGAAACAAAACAGGTTGGGTCAGCTCTGAATTCCTAAAGGAAACAACTGAAGATAAAAAAGAGGAAGTAAAGAATAAAGAGATTTATACGACAACTGCTAATTTGAAGTTTCGAATTTCAGGCTCTACCAGTGCAACAGTCATTACTACTATACCTAAAGGAAAGCAGGTTACGTATTTATCCAAAAAAGGGGCATGGTATAAGGTTTCCTTTAACTCACTTACAGGCTGGGTCAACTCATCCTACCTGGTAAAAGGAGCATCTACCTCCGATTCCTCTAATCCAATCAGTTCAGATTCCTATGTAACGATGGATTTAAGGACAAAATCATCCGTAACAGCTGCTCAGATTAATACGTATATTGCGAAAAATGCAACCTCCTCCAACAGTGTTCTATATAACAGGGGAAGCATATTTATTGATGCAGCAAACAAGTATGGCGTGAACGTTTTGTATCTTGCAGCACATGCCATTCATGAGAGCAATTTCGGTAAATCGACTATATCATTGGCAAAAAATAATCTGTTTGGTTACGGAGCCTACGATGCAGCTCCATTCGTGGGTGCTGTCAAATTTAATACAATCAAATCAAATATTGAATTTATTGCTCAAATGATGAAAGCAACGTATTTAAATGAAGGATACTGGTCCTATAAAGGTGCTTATCTTGGTTCTACCGTTAAAGATAGTAATGGGAATAGAATCGACAGCCTAAGCAGCGGGATGAATTTTTATTATGCGACCGATTCAAATTGGGGAAAAGCGATTGCCAAACATATGTCGGCAATGCTTGATTACAGTAACGAGGGTGCAAAAAATGCCACCCCGAATAAAAAGGTGCCAAGCAGACCCTCTTATCCTGATGCAAAAGATGTCTTTCCTACCGGTACTCTTGCTGTAGCCCATAAAACAATTAATCTGACATCAGCAGATAACACAGGTTCAACCGTTTATCAGACAACTTCAAACCTAAATTTGCGATCAAGTGCTTCAACAGATGGTTCTATTCTGCTCACCATTCCTAATGGGAAAACGATAACCTATCTTAGTGCAAGTGGTAGCTGGTGTAAGGTTCAATATAACGGAAAAACCGGCTGGGTCAGTTCTGAATATGTCACAAAAACAAACTCAGGATCTTCTGTCAGCATTCAAGCAGGAGAAACCTTTAATTTACTAGAAAAACATAACAATGAGTCTTTAAAAGTAAAATACAAAGGGAAAATGTATTATACATCCAGTTTTGGATTAAGCAGTTATTATAAATACATGTCCGTTAAAAATCTGGCGCGTGTGGATGCTACATCCTTAAATGTCCGTTCTGCTGCGAATACAGGCAGCAGTATAGTCGGTACCCTATCTAATTATCAATATATTGAGCTATCGGTTGATTCAAAAAACAATCCGGAAACCAGCAATGGATGGTATAAAGTGAAACTTTCAAATGGTACACAAGGATGGGTTTCCGGAATGCATATTATCCGTGAATTGAATAAATAATAGATTGTGAGATTGTCATATCTTAGTTTTTAGCCCAGAGATTCACTCTGGGCTTTTTTCTATAAGGATATATTTGTTTTGTCACAACAGCCCATTAGAAAACAAAAGGAAACATTCACTATTTATCCGCCCTTACGTTTTGTCCGACTCCTCATATATTAATTATAAAGATTTATATGGAGGTGGAAGTATGCAAAGAAGAAGAAGACGTGCAGGCAAAGGACTATGTTATCCAGGATATAATTGGTGCGGTCCTGGCTGTTCCGGTCCATGGGGACCTACTAATCAAGTAGACTCATGCTGCAAGAAACATGATGACTGTTATAAGAGATTTGGACCCACCAAACAGTGTGACGAGATGCTGTTAAACTGCCTTCAATCACAAATAAATCCTCGAACAAAAATGGGACGAGATGCTCGATTGTTTTACAATGTCATGCGCCTTAGGTATGATCTCCGATAATTTAATCAGAAACTATAAAAAGCCTCTCAAATCTTTTTGATTAGAGAGGTCTTTATTTTTACCTATACATTACATCAGTACTATTAGATCTGGAAATTTTATATTTAACTCCATATTTCCCTCAGCTATAATCACTCTTAAATATTATGTAAATTGCATTCCCTCTTGTTCTATTCTTTTTATTATGCCGTGTTGCTTTATCGGAATGTTTAATATCTATATATATGGGCAAAACATTTAATATACCTAGAGAAATGAGGCGGAATTTATGTATTTTGAGTTGAAAGAAACGAAACATCGCCCTTTCCCTTTACCGAAATCACCGTGGGTACTGACCCAGGTATGGAATGATATGCTATTTTTACATTATCAAATAGATCCCACCCTTCTCCGTCCATATGTGCCGGAGGAATTGGAGATTGATTTATATGAAGGAAAAGCATGGATTTCGATTATTCCCTTTAAGATAACTAAAATGAGAGCAAGAGGGCTTCCACATTTTCCATATCTTCATACTTATTTAGAGCTGAATGTACGTACATATGTTAAATACAAGGGTGTTCCTGGTATTTATTTTTTTAGTTTGGATGCTGATAAACTATTAGCCGTCTTGGGAGCACAAGTGGGCTTGGGCCTACCTTATAAAAAAGCACATATGTACTTTCAACAAGATAGGGATCAATTTTATTTTCAAAGTGTACGAGAAAGCAGTAAACAAACCTATCAACTCGATGTTCATTATGAGCGTAAACAGATTTTATACGAACCCCTGCCGGACTCTTTGGATTTTTGGTTATTAGAACGATACAGTATGTATAGTATTTGGGGCGATTTAATCATACGCGGAGATATTCATCACGATCAATGGAAAGTAAGTATGGTTCATGCGCATATTTCAACTAATACTATGCTCGACTTTTTAGGAGATGAAACACTCGATCCTGCACCACAGCATATGCATTACTCGAGAAGAAAGCGATTTTTATTTTTCCCTCCAAAAATTGTGGGCAAAATTAAACACTCCACAGACAAATAATCTATACAATAGGTGTAATCTCGACTATATTATGTTAAACGAAAATATACTCTCTTTAGTCTGGTTAGATAAAAGTATTTAACTGAATTCTTCTTAATTCATTCTCCCTTTTATCATACCCATCAGTTGGGTAAATGATTGCTACCATAACTTACTCCTATCTTTTCGGTAAATTGGCTTTCTTTTGACTTCTTAATAATATTAAAATGTAAACTCCTATTAATCTATTCGTAACATTGTAACTATATAATGGTACTATAACAGTTTTCCAGAAGGATAGATGCTAAAAATGGACATAAAAGAGCCAACGAAAAAAACGAATTCAATAACCATACCTCCGGTGATTAAAGATTATATCGGAAATAAAACTACATTAGAAGATTTAGAGCAACTGAAGCATTTGGTTGCAAAAAGATATGCTGAACTTAAAGTACCCCGTCTCGATTAACGGGGTTTTTTATTTGCCTACATTCAACCTCTATTCATACTTTTCCTACTTAGTGTTTTCTCTTCATTTTTTCTATAATTCTTACCCCGTATTTTCCTATCCTAGTTCATCAAATCTGCACCTTAACTTCATTAAGATGTTAATCTAATGAAAATAAAAAGCTCTCTCCTAGGCTCATTCTGGCTATAGTATTCTCTCAGCCCTATATTTAATAGAAGAAACTCGATATTTTTTACTAAACGATATTTCTAACTTCAAAAAATTGAGGATTCAGAGTCAATACCTTTCTAAAAAACAATAGAATCATGACTTTTTACTTATATTGACTATAACTTTCAATTGAAAGATGAATCTAACCACCCTGTACTAATTGCCCTCTTTTTTGTAGTATATGGGAGAAATGATAGAAATTTAAAGGAGAGTGTCGAATGTCAAAATCCAATATTAATCGTTTCTTCGTCCCAGCCTTTCTCGTGTTCCTGCTCCTCTTATCGTTCATTCCTGCGGTAACACCCAAGGCAGATGGACCAATTACTGTAACAGAGGCAATAGCAAACAATACAGGCAATGCTACTGTTGAAGGCTATATCGTTGCCCATACGACAGGAAATAATAGCTACAATTTTGAAGCACCATTCAGCAGTGATTTTAATATTGCGCTAGCTGATTCACCCAATGAAACGGATAAAGAAAAACTGCTTCCTATCCAGCTCCCGGCTAAATTCCGAGCAGAATTTGGGCTGCAGTCTAATCCATCCATCATCGGGAGTAAAATTCACGTTACTGGAAATCTTGAGGCTTACTATACAGTGCCTGGATTAAAATCACCTACCTCCATTGTTTTTGCAGAAGAACATGATCCAACTCCGAAAGCTGCCGCTGCTGCGAGCTCAGTCTCTCCAGGACCAGTATCAGCTGGAACAGCTATTTCCTTAACTACAGAGACGGAAAACGCAACCATCTACTACACAACAAATGGGATGGAACCTACCATAGACAGCGAAGTGTACACGACCCCTATCATCATCGCAGAAAACACGACAATTAAAGCAATCGTCGTAGCAGACGGCTATAAAAACAGTGATATTGTATCACTAGCCTATTACATTGCCACTAGCGGTTTACAGATACATGACATTCAAGGTGCCGAGCACCACTCTCCATATCAGGATCAATATGTGGCAGATGTTGAAGGCATCGTAACTTATATTGCCGATGCTAACAACTTTTACATGCAATCTCTAACGCCTGATAAAAACCCTGCCACCTCAGAAGGCATACTTGTCTATAAAAGGAACCATGCTGCACAAGTTGGTAATACCATTAAAGCAAGCGGTCAGGTTAAAGAATGGGTACTTGAAGGTTATGCAGAAAAATTAACAACGGATTTACCGGTTACAGAAATCAATGCTACTAACATTACGATTGTAAATGACTCACAACCGCTCCCTAAGCCGATTGAGATTAGCCCGCTTAAAGGACAGCCAACACGAATCATCGATAACGACCAGTTCAGCAAGTTTGATCCATATCAGGACGGGATTGATTATTACGAGAGCCTAGAGGGAATGCTCGTAAACATTAAACAGCCGAAGGTTATTGCACCGCAGGATTATGGCGAACTATATGTAGTGTCAAAATATACTTTACTCAACACCCTGGCAAAAGGCTTGAGGATTTCAGAAAACGATTATAACCCTGAGCGACTCATCATTGATACTGGTGATTCAAGCTTTGTTACCAAGACAGGCGATTCATTTACTGGAGATATTCATGGTGTTGTAAGTTATGGTTTCAGCAATTACCGAATCTTATCTGATAAAGAAAATTTACCAGAGCTTAAAAACGGTAGCCTGAAACAAGAGGTAACGAAATTTAAGCAACATGCCAAAAAACTGACAGTCGCTTCCTATAACGTAGAAAATTTCTCCCCGAAGGAAAGCGACGAGAAAACTACTAAACTTGCAAAAGCCATTACTGACAATTTAAATCAGCCTGATATCATTGGACTTACTGAAATACAGGATAATGATGGTGCCACAAATAGCGGTAATACAGATGCAAGTGCAAGCTATCAAACATTGATTGATAAAATCAAAGAGTTGGGCGGTCCTTCTTATTCATTCACAGATATTGCGCCGGTTAATAATCAAGACGGAGGCGCTCCTGGAGCGAATATTCGCGTTGGATTTTTATATAACCCAGAGCGAGTGTCACTCACTCCTGCTCCAAAAGGCAGTGCGAATGAAGCAGTCAGCTATGAAGATGGCAAACTGACAGCTAATCCAGGACGAATTGATCCTGAAAATCCTGCTTTCGATAGTAGTCGTAAGCCTTTAGCTGCCCAATTCACCTTTAATGGGAAGGATGTTATCGTCATCGCTAACCATTTTAATTCAAAAGGCGGAGATCAGCCGCTCTTTGGAAAAAACCAGCCGGCTATATTGTCTAGTGAGGAGCAGCGCATTAGCATGGCAAATGTGGTGAATCAATTTGTAAAAGAAATCCAGTCCAAGAACAAGAATGCCAATATTATTGCTCTCGGAGACTTAAATGACTTTGAATTTACAGATACACTCAAAACACTGAAGGGAAGGGAACTGACGAATATGATTGATTTGATTCCCTCAATTGACCGCTATACGTATGCCTATCAAGGAAATTTACAAGTGCTAGACCATATCCTTGTTTCGAAACCACTAACATTGCGTACAGCTGTTGATATCGTTCACATCAACGCTGCCTTCATGGAAGAACACGGACGAGCAAGTGATCATGACCCTGTATTAATCCAAACCATGCTAAAATAATGCTCAATAAATTCTTGAGAAGGCGGTCCTAAAAGGATTGCCTTCTCTTCTTTTATGTAAGGCAGAGTTTTGAGATGATACGTCTTAGGTAACGCATATTATGAACACAAGAAACCCAATGGTACATATACATCGGGTTTGTCATCTCTTGGCACTTCATAAGTCAAGGCTTGTCTACTGTCTCCTATTCCTTTAATGGTCGGATCCTGAACAATACCAATCCAGCTAAAATAACCACAAAAATCAAAACTAATTGTGGTGTATCATCTTCTGCGACAGACGGCATGACTCCTATTAAACCGAGCAACTTATATATAAATCTGGTGACTAAAGTAGCAAATGCAATAATAAGGTTGGGTTTTTAAAACGTACTTTCCAATTCATTCTATCACTCCATTAACTTAGTATGCCTAACTTCAAATATATTTAAAAGGCTGAATGCTGACAGTAAAAAGAAAATCCCTGCCCCCCAATTTAAGGACATTTCACTCGTGGCATAAGAAACAGCAATGATTAAATAAATTAAGGCGGATAACCCTAACCCAAACTTTCTCATTACATAACTATTAATAACCAGCCCAATAACCTTAATGGTAGCTGCAGAAAAGAAAATGAGAGCAAACAATGTCTCGCTTCCCAACTGACTTAAAGTTCCATATAACTCTGGCAATTGCTGAAACATATCATTGTTGAACATACATACCATAGCAAGGTAATAGCTCAATATACTAACTAGTGCCTCAAAATATGGTATAGACCTTTTCATCATCCACCCTCCTTAGTTCAGTTTTTGTATAGCAAACACAATAAAACCGATAACCGCTGGAATAGTTCCACCTATAACGGCAGCGGTCACAGTTCTTCTTAACCATACAGTATCTCCTTTAATGTCTTTTAGGGTTTCTAAAATACCAGCAATCTGTTGATCGTGTACAATTTGTGTACTACGCATTTGGTCCAACCGATCCTCCTGCTTGTCCATCCGGAGTTCATGTTTTTCAAAACGCACGTCCTGTTTATCAAATTGCCCTTCCGTCTGACGCTTGTACTCTTTGAACTCTTCTAACATATTCATCACCAACTGTTTTAACATGTAACCTTCACCCTCATCATATGCGAAGAATCTTTCTTTTGTGCCATAATTAGACTTTGTAACTATCATTTAATGTCTGAATAGTTGGCCAAGAGAATGGCTCACTTTACACGAGCATCACTTTAGGCAAAAAAAGAGGACTCCAACTAGAAGTCCCCTCATACTATGTGATTTGATCATACTTACCCGTGAAATAACTCAATGGTTTATTACTTATAATTGCATTCAAGTCTACATTACCAGCATATCCATCTACTATTCCTTTGTCTGTAAACTGCCATAAGTCGCAAACATAGTCAGGTTTCCTGCTACTTGCTCGCATGCCATTGTTACGCCCATAAGAAGGTATCCAAACAGCATCAAAGTCTCTTATATCGATATTAAAGGATTTATAAAGATGATTGGCAATATATATCCCTACTTTCTTCACCCCAAGAGCTCTCAATTTCTTTGCATAGACCTTAACCCCTGCTCTCATATCTTTCATGCTCTTCTCCTCAACGTCAAGCCAGTAAACAGGCGGGCTAAATTCTTTAGTCCGGTTATAAAAATCAGTAGCCTCTTTCTCCATATCAGAGATCGAAATACCTCTTACCCACGCATAGGCATTAGTTGGTACACCACGCTTATTAAATTCCTTGTGATGAGTTTTATAATGTCTGTCGATTGTAGAAGATCCATACTGAGTACGAACAATAACTAAATCCACTTCCTTGGCTAGTTTGTCATAATTTATAGATGATGGTGGCTGGTGATGTGAAATATCTATAATTTTCCCCATTTTTATCAGTACCCCCTTTTATTAGAATATATAAAAAGAGCCCTGGAGGACACTTAAAATAAATTAAACGGCAACTATAGTTTTTGACAGAGGCGAGCAATTTTGCTGGGCATAAAAACTGACTCGCTTTTTTATATTAAATCCTTAAATGGTAAGACTTCTCCCCTTCCCTTAAGGGATTGTGTGCACTATATTGGCCGAGCATACACCTGGATTCTGCTTGCCGTTTTTTATCCAACTAAGGCGATCTATAAAGGGCTTTTCGCTATGTCCTTCACAAAGTGGATGGGCTAATTTTTTCTCGCTATAACAGCAAACTTCTCTTTAGAGTGTATTCTTAGTTGTTTCTCCAGAAATTCATCCGCTTCCGGTTCCCATGGAATTCTAGCATCAGTTTTCCATGTGTATCTCATTTTTATCGCCTCCTACTTTTATAATATCAGTCAGAGGCGATTTATTAATAAGAGGTAAAAAGTTTTTATAAAAAAGAGGACTTCCAGAGTGGAAAGTCCCTTTAATTTTAAATTTTCAGCTTTTCTAATTCGTTTAATTTTAAATGCAAAAGAAGAATTTTTTGATTCACTTCCTTAGATGATTCCACATGTTGAAGCAAATAGCGTAACCGCATGGTGTGGAAAATACACAAAAGTTTCTTCATATATAATCATCCTTTATCCGACTTACGTTAATAATAGCGTTGGTATATAACTTCAACAAGAGGCTCAAGATGCGGTTCATTTGTCATATACAAATAAGAGGAATCCCACTTAGGAACCCTCTTATTTATTCTTCTCATGTTACCGCATAGTATGTTCCAATTATACTTTAAATCCACGAAACCTTTCGCACAGGATATTCATTTCCTGTAACTATTTAATGCTATGGAACGAATCCATAAAAGAGCCGGATTGCCAAAGATACAATTCACGCTTTAAGGCATACTCATGCTGTTCTACTTCTAGAATCAGGAGCTTCGATGAAATACATCCAAGTACGATTGGGTCATGGATCCATTCAGATCACCGCTGATGTGTACTCGCGTCTCTAAGAAAATCGAAAAAGATACTATGGAGAAATTTGAAGATTTCACAAAAAGTTAAAATGTTTAGAGGCGGGGCAAAAGCGGGGTGAAAATTTGGACAAGCTAAAAACATGTGATTGCCCCACCAAATAAAAAACCCTTGACGCTAGCAGTGTCAAGGGTTTCAGCTATTAATACATTTGAAGATATTGTTCTCTCTCCCATGGATGAACTTGGGTTCTAAACATATCCCATTCAATCTCTTTTGCTTCTACAAAGTGTTCCAGGATATGATCACCTAGACCATTCATGATGACTGGGTTTTTTTGTAATTCTACTAACGCTTGATATAATGTAGACGGAAGATCTTTAATACCTTCTTCAGCACGTTCTTGTGCAGACATTACATAGATATTACGGTCAATTGGCGCCGGAGCTTTTTTCTGATTTCTAATGCCATCAAGACCAGCGCTAAGTAATACCGCCATAGCTAGGTATGGATTTGCAGTTGGGTCAACAGAACGTACCTCAACACGTGTGCTCAATCCACGGGAAGCCGGAATACGGATTAGTGGGCTACGGTTACGAGCAGACCATGCAACATAACAAGGTGCTTCGTATCCAGGAACTAGACGTTTGTATGAGTTAACTGTTGGATTTGTTACTGCCGTGAACGCAGGCGCATGCTCAATGATACCAGCAATGAATTGATGAGCTGTCTCGCTCAATTCGATATTTCCTTTTGTATCGTAGAAAGCATTCTTTCCATCAGAGAATAAAGATAAGTTCATGTGCATACCGGAACCATTCACACCGAACAATGGTTTTGCCATGAAAGTTGCGTGCAAGCCATGTTTACGAGCAATTGTTTTTACTACCAATTTGAACGTTTGGATTTGG
Source organism: Bacillus sp. D386 (assembly GCF_006346415.1). Lineage (NCBI taxonomy): Bacteria > Bacillati > Bacillota > Bacilli > Caryophanales > Bacillaceae > Bacillus > Bacillus sp. D386. The sequence goes on from NZ_VEMV01000001.1 coordinate 57,687, forward strand.
TCACATGCTGTAATCGCATCAGCATATTTAAAATCAATCTCATGTTGTCCTGGAGCTACCTCATGGTGGGAAGCTTCAATTTCAAATCCCATCTCTTCTAGCTCAAGAACGATATCGCGACGGCAATTTTCACCTAAATCTGTAGGAGCAAGGTCAAAGTATCCGCCTTTATCATTTAACTCCAAAGTTGGTTCCCCTGCTTGATCCAATTTGAATAAGAAGAATTCTGGTTCAGGCCCAAGATTGAAATCTGTGAAACCTAGCTCTTTCATTTCCTCTAACACACGTTTTAAATTAGCACGTGGGTCACCTGAGAAAGGTGTGCCATCCGGATTGTAAATATCGCAGATTAAACGAGCCACTTTTCCTTTTTCAGCAGTCCAAGGAAAAATTACCCATGTATCAAGATCTGGATATAAAAGCATATCAGATTCTTCGATACGAACGAACCCTTCAATGGATGAACCATCAAACATCATTTTATTTTCTAATGCTTTATCAAGCTGACTTACTGGAATTTCTACGTTTTTAATTGTTCCCAGAATGTCGGTAAATTGTAATCGAATAAATTTCACATTTTCATCTTTAGCTAACTTTCTAATATCATCCGCAGTGTATTTCCCCATCTTCCTTTTTCCTCCTTAAATAATAAAGCTTTTTATATTTTAATTTTTAATTAAAAAACCGATGCATATCACCAGATTGGTTGCTGCCTCTCGTTGTAAAGCGGCCAGCCTTCAAAATTTCATCACGCAATAATTTTCTTAATTGCGCATTGGTCAATTCTGGTTTTGTTTCTTCTTTAGAATGTTCATCTTTAGCAATTATTTCAGTTTCATTATAAATAGAAGGTTCAAGAATTTTTTTAATCCCAGCCATATTTATGCCTTGATCAAGCAATTCTTTAATTTCCAAAAGACGATCAATATCGTTTAACGAAAACATCCTTCGATTACCCTCTGTTCTGGCTGGATAAACCAATTTGTGTTCTTCATAATAACGGATTTGACGTGCAGTTAAATCGGTCAGCTGCATGACAATACTCATTGGAAAAAGTGGCATGGTTCTTCTGATGTTACCGCTCACCACTACATCCTCCTTCAATACCTCTTCTTGATATTGTTAGTTTATGCCATGTAAACTTCTTTGTCAATCATATGTAAGGTTTTCTGACATGGAATCTCTGGAGTAATGTATCATTTTAACTGCTTTACTTCTTTTACCCCAAACTCAGACAATTAACCTATTAATTTATAAATAAAAGCAACAAGCTGGTCCTTATTTTGAATTTCACATAAAAAAGCACTTCTATTTACACATTAATTCAACTCTTTTCCACAAAAAAGTATACCTACCTCTATGGAGCAAATAGACCAAGATACAGAAAAGATATTGCACAGACACACTAGAGGTGTATAGAAGATGCAGGAAAGCCACGGTATCCTACGCCTATCTTACATCTATCAAACACCTTTAATTAGGAATAGGTGTAACAAAGATGTAGCATAGCATCTATTCAGCACCTTCCAGACACCTTTGACCCCGCATAGGTGCGGCATAGGTGTGCCATGGGTGCAGCATAACACCTATCCTCCACCCTTCAGACACCTATGCTATGCGATGCCATTCAATAAACAGCTAATATGATATAGATAAACAGAGTTCACTTTGAATCCCACTCTGCAAATAATCGGTTACTTGTAACTCACACTGACCATTTTTACTAATAAAAAACTCCCCTATTCCAAAAATAAGGGAGTTATTATTAGTTACTTTATTAATCCTTTTTCAATCATCTGATCAATTGCTTTGCAAATGGCTATTTTAACATGGGAGTACGTTAGTCCGCCCTGTACAAAAGCGGTATATGGCGGTCTTAACGGACCGTCAGCGGTTAATTCGATACTCGCTCCCTGAATAAACGTTCCGGCAGCCATGATTACATCATCCTCATATCCTGGCATATAAGCAGGATATGGTGTTACATGAGAGTTAATTGGTGAAGCAAACTGAATCTGCTGACAGAACAGCACCATCTTATCTCTGTCATGAAATTGGACTGATTGAATGAGATCTGTTCTTGGTTCGTTCCATGTAGGTGAAGGGTTAAATCCCCATTTTTCTAGCATGGCAGCTGTAAAGATTGCTCCTTTTAAGGATTGTCCAACAACATGCGGAGCCAAGAAGAATCCTTGGTACATTTCTAATAAACTGTACAAGGAAGCACCCGCTTCAGCACCAATACCCGGTGTTGTTAAACGATATGCGCATCGTTCTACCAAATCAGCTCTACCGGCAATATAACCACCCGTTTTCGCTAAACCGCCGCCAGGATTTTTAATTAAGGACCCAGCCATTAGGTCCGCACCAACCTCAGTAGGCTCCATTTTCTCAGCAAACTCTCCATAGCAGTTATCAACAAAGACAACGACATCCTGTTTGATTGCTTTTACAAACTGAATCATTTCCTTGATTTCTGCAATTTTAAATGATGGGCGGTTATCATAGCCTTTTGAGCGTTGAATTCCAATTACCTTCGTATTTGGTTTAATGGCTTTTGCTACTGCATCAAAGTCAACATACCCATCTTCCTTTAAAGCGACAGATTGATAGGATATTTGATATTCCTTTAAGGATCCTATACCACTTCCGCGTATGCCAACAATCTCTTCAAGCGTGTCATATGGCTTTCCAGTGATGTATAAAAGCTCATCTCCAGGGCGTAACACGCCGAATAAGGAAGTTGAAATAGCATGTGTTCCAGATATGATTTGCGGGCGGACAAGTGCCGCTTCGGCTCCAAATACATGAGCAAACACCTTTTCCAATGTATCTCTTCCCATATCATCATACCCATAACCTGTTGATGGATTAAAATGGGCATCACTAACCTGATTTTCCTGGAAGGCTTTCAATACCTTCGCTGTATTAAAGTCTACATTTTCTTCAATTTCTAAAAATCTTTCAGCAATCATTTTTTCAGTTTCCTGAACAGTTTCTTTAATTCTCTCACCGTTCTTTAATTGTTCAAACATGTTGCATTCCTACTCCTACTCATAATTTTTAATAATTCCCATGATTGCATGGTCTGCTAAAGCAAGTCCCTTTAGATGATAGGTCTCATTGCTTTCATGAAACTCGGTTGATTTAACGATTGTCTCATCCTTTAACCGGGCTATAATTTTCCCTTCATTAGCTGGAATCATTACGGAATATGGTTCCATAAAGCTTTCAACCAATTTTTCCATTTCTAAAAGGAGTTGTTGAATCCCTTCATCCTGACGAGCAGATATATGAATGGATTTTTCCTTGGATGTCGGTACAAATTCAGAATGGGCGGCATCTTTTTTGTTATAGACAATCAATTGAGGAATATCCTCAGCACCCAAATCCTCGATAATTTTTTGAACGGTCTTCTCATGATTATAAGCATCAGGATGAGAAGAATCCACTACATGTAAAATGGCATCGGATTCTGTCACTTCTTCAAGCGTGGATCTAAATGCCGCAACAAGGGAGGTAGGTAAATCCTGAATAAATCCAACAGTGTCACTGATAAGGACCTTGTATCCAGATGGAAGAAGACATTCCCTGGTCATCGGATCAAGGGTAGCGAACAGTTGATTTTCCTCATAAGAATCCGCTTCAGCCAGACGGTTAAACAAGGTTGATTTACCGGCATTCGTATAGCCAGCCAATGCAATTTGGAAACGATTATTTCGTTTTCTGCGCGCTCTGTAACGTTCCCTATGCTTAACAACTGAATCCAACTGCCTTTTGATCTCATCCAAGCGACGTCGAATGTGGCGTCTGTCAGATTCCAGTTTGGTTTCCCCCGGTCCCCTCGTTCCAATACCGCCGCCGAGTCTTGATAATTCAGTACCTTGCCCCGCCAATCTTGGCAGCATATATTGCAATTGGGCTAACTCTACTTGCATTTGACCTTCGCGAGAACGCGCACGTTGAGCAAAAATATCTAAAATCAACTGGGTACGGTCAACGATTCTAGTTCCCAGCTCTTTACCTAGATTTCGTATTTGACTGGGAGACAATTCATCGTTAAAGATTACGACATCCGGTTCTAGCTCTTCAACTAATGCAATAAGCTCCTCGACTTTCCCTTTCCCGATATATGTAGCAGGATGAGGCTTAACTCTCTTTTGAGACACTAATACAAGAGCCTGCCCTCCGGCAGTTTCCGTTAGTGATTCAAGTTCCTCCATAGAGGATTCAAATCGACTGTCATCAATATCTTCTCGCTGACAACCAACTAGTATAGCTTTTTCATATGTTTCTTCCATTATGTCACTTCCCTCAATAGTTCACTATTCTTCTTATCATACCAAAAAAATCACCCGTTCCAAACACTGTATTCAAATGATATGATAAATTAGCCAGATTTTAAATGATTATTTGAATTTTATTTAAGGAGAAAAAGAAAAAAGTATGACATGGGATGTATTAAGCATTATCGGAACAATCGCTTTTGCGATTAGCGGAGCCTTAGTGGCAACAGAAGAGGAATATGACTTATTTGGCCTTTATTTACTCGGATTTGTAACAGCCTTTGGGGGAGGTGCCATTCGCAATTTGCTGCTCGGGATCCCAATAATCCATATTTGGGAACAAAACGGATTATTTTTTATCGCATTCATTTCTATAACTATTGTTTGTTTATTTCAGCATTCGCTTTTAAAGCATTGGAACAGGTGGGGGAATTTTTTTGACGCTATCGGTTTAAGCGCATTCGCTGTACAGGGCGCTTTACTAGCAACGGAAATGAACTTACCGCTTATTGCGGTTGTATTTGCTGCTATCCTGACAGGAAGTGGCGGCGGTATCGTACGAGATGTCCTCGCAGGCAGGAAGCCAATACTGTTAAGATCTGAGATTTACGCAATTTGGGCAGGTATTGCAGGTCTCTTAATCGGCCTCGGAGCGATGACATCCAACCTTGAATTATACCTTTTATTTATTATTATTACCTTTTTACGAATGCTTTCTTATCTATACGAATGGCATTTACCTGTTGTTAAAAGAAGTTACTGATTAAGAGTTACTACATAAATATCCTACTAATCCACTTTCATAGATTCGTATTTATATAGGATAAATGATAAGGGCCTTGCTGTTTTCTTAGCAAGGCTCTTTAATCTGTATTGATGATTATCTTAAGTGCCATACTCCACAACTGGCATGAATCCTTTTACCTCATAATCAGAAATCTCTATAAATGAAAAATTATGACGATGAAAAATAGCTCTGATTTTAGAAGAGAACTCCCTCTTATACTCAAGAATGCGTTTTGTTGTTTCAAATTCCCATACACATAGTTTATTTTCTTCTATAAATAAGCCGTATTTGTAGGTAAGTGCAAAGGTAATTAAATTTCCTGTATCAAAAGGAATTTTCATCGTTTTTTCTTCTTCAAGCTGCTCGTTTAGTATTACTAACTCATTTCTCTCCGAGTTGATACAAGCATAGGGCTTATAACGAGTAACCAGAGGGTCATAGAGAAGATCATATTGGATAGCATTGTTATAAAAAGACTCTAAACCACTGAATGGAGATACACAGTTCAATATATTTACTCCAGCACCCTTTCCGTATACACCTTGATCTCCATATGTACATAGAACGCCATCTTTGTAAGGAAATAACTCATGAATATGTGAACCAACCTCAAATTCAGATACAAATTTACCCGTTAATGAATAAAAAGATAGAGTCGTATTGTATAAAAGACAGAAATGGTCTTTTGTGAATCGAATAATATGGTGACCCTTGGGAAGAGTTAAAATAAGTTCTCCGTTTAATTGAACCGTATTTTCACCGGTGTTTTTTAACAAAACAATCAAATCTTCTTTTTTACAATCTGCATCAATGATTACCTGTTTGCTTGTAAATATAATTTCTTCTATCAAATTCATCTCGTTTAACCTTCTACTCTCATTCCACTTCTCGATCTTTATGGCAAGAGATTGTTAATATAAAATCTACCATTCCAACCTATGCAACTAACTAAAATTTACCACAAAATCTAAATTATTAATAGATTACTTAGACGTGGTAGTTCGTTAATTCCCTGCGTTTGATTTTAGTATTCTAACCTACTAATAATCACCATCTTAGAAATATTTCATTATGACTATTTCTCAAAAAAACAAATGCCCCAAAAGCTTTATGACAGCTTACGGGGCACTCATATTTATTCGTATCTCTTACTCAAACGTATCGAACACTAGGTCATCACTTCGGATGGTCATTAATTCCCGACGTTCATATTGATCCGACAGCAAAAGACGCATTGCCTGAGTTCTGATTGATTTTTCTATTACATTCCTTACATATCTACCATTGGAAAAGGATTTAAGATGTAGAACATTTGTTAAATAATATAGATGATCGCGCAGTTTTCTTTCCGCGTCCAGACTATAAACGTATTGCCTGGCACTTAACATTCGGTTCCCTATATCCATTAATTGATCAACCGTGTAATCCGGAAAATCAATGACAATCGGAAAACGGGATTGCAGGCCTGGATTCAAGGTTAAAAAATACTCCATTTCCCGTGAATATCCGGCAAGAATAAGAATAAATTCATGCTGCCGATCCTCCATATGCTTTACCAATGTATCAATCGCTTCCTTACCAAAATCCTTTTCACCACCCCTTCCCAAAGAATAGGCTTCATCAATGAAAAGAATACCCCCAATTGCCTTTTTGATTAAATCTCTCGTCTTTTGAGCTGTGTGTCCTATATATTCTCCTACAAGATCTGCCCGCTCAGCCTCGATTAAGTGGCCTTTGCTCAAGACATTCATCTTTACAAATAAATCTCCTATAAGCCGTGCGACCGTCGTTTTTCCAGTACCGGGATTACCTTTAAACATCATATGAAGCGCCTGTTTTTCAGCCTTAAGGCCAGCTACTTCCCGTTGTTTATTCACATAAATCCATGCATAAATTTCCTTTATAACTTTTTTCATTTCCTCCATGCCTACGAGACTATTCAATTCAGCTTCAATTTCTTTTAGGGCTATATGATGAGAAGGTATATCCTTTGGTAATGGAGGAACATTTAGAATCGGCTTAACCTGAGCCTTTGCTTGACCATTTTTCAATACAACATTAATTTGCCCATTATTTCTCACTCGCATTGGCTGTTGCTCCATTTGATCACCTCTTTAATGAAGCCGTGTCCCCCCTTTTTTACCTAACACATTCGACAAAGTGAAGGCAAAATAGACAAGGGCACCCCTGAAACTACAATATAAATTTATTTTTTACCAATAAAGGTGTGCCTGATTGTCACATACTGCGATTGCCCGGAAAATAATTATATTTCCTCTCCTTATTTATATTCCGGGCACCCTCCATACAGAATGAAAAAATCAGTTAAATAAAAAACAGACTCACCGTAGAGGGAGTCTGCCGTACTTATCCTTAACCTTCAAGGTCAACTTGTACATTTTTTTGAGGAGCAAATGTTGAAATCGCATGTTTGTAGACCAGTTGATGTTTACCCTCTGTTTCAATTAAGACTGTAAAATTATCAAACCCTTTTATCAGTCCGCGTAACTGAAATCCATTAAGTAAAAAGATTGTTACATATACATTTTCCTTACGCAATTGATTTAAAATTTGATCTTGAATATTGATTCCTTGTTTCATTTTTTTGCCTCCTCTTTTCTCTCTATAGTTTATCTATTCGCCTTTAAAGCGAGCATTCCTGCCACTTCAAGCGATATTTCTTCAGAAATTTTTTCGAAATCAGCCAAATTGGTCATATCAAACCAGTGAACATCCATCTTATTTCGGAACCAAGTAAATTGTCTTTTTGCAAACCGACGGGAATTCCGCTGTATTTGAGCTATAACATTTTCTCGTGTTTCAGTTCCTTCAAAGAGTCCCTCAAATTCCTTATATCCAATTGCTTGCATGGATTGTGCATCTTTTAATCCTTTTGCATATAGTTTTCTGACTTCCTCTTCAAGACCCTGCTGCATCATTGCTTCCACTCGTTCATTGATCCTTTTATATAAAAGATCGCGGTCCATCGTTAATCCAATCAAAGCCACATCATATAATAATGTTCTCTCTGTGGATTGTTCCTGTTCACTGAAACGCTTTCCTGAATCATAAAATACCTCTAAAGCACGGATAACTCTTTTTGTGTTATTAGGATGTATTTTTTCTGCAGCAACGGGATCAATCTCAACAAGTGTTTGATAAACAGCATCAGGCCCTTCTTGTTCAATTCGTTCTTCCAGCTCTTCTCGAATATTAGGATTTGCTGTGGTTTCAGGGAACTGGTAATCATAGAGGACGGATTGAATATACAAACCGGTACCACCCACTAATATAGGAAGCTTTCCCCTATTCGTTATATCATTAATCTTCTGCTGCACTTCTTGCTTAAAATCATAAACATTATAGGATTCAGATGGTTCCCTGCAATCAATTAAATAATGAGGAATCCCTTCCATTTCGTCCTTTGTAACTTTAGCAGTTCCTATATCCATACCCTTAAAAATCTGTGCTGAATCGCCACTTATAATTTCACCATTGAACTTCTTGGCCAAATTGATTGATAATTTGGTTTTTCCCACTGCCGTTGGTCCAATAATCACGACCAATTTCTGTTTTTCCATTTATGCTTCACACTGCCCTATTCATTTTTTTCTTATCTTAACATAAATCATTATAATCTGAACATGAGCGAGTAACATCTAACCAGTATAGTCAGTTTAAATGGTCTTTATTCAATTCTTTTTTCACACTTTTATTATTTTTAAATAATTTTTAGATGAACTTTAACCTTAAGATAAGTTCTATTAATACTAACCCTATAATTAAGGTGCTTCAGTAATCAATCATATAACAATTACCTAATCAATATTTATTATAGAGGTTTCATACATTTGAAGGCGTAAACGATATTACGCGAAGCAAATTGCTGAGGATGGAGAAAGGTATCTTACATATATAGAAATGAGGAGATTGTTTTCATGCTCCGGTTCATACAGGCGTTAACCGGCTTACTTACATTTTTCTTACTGGGTTATATTTTTTCATATAGGGTCTTCTCCTTGGTGCAATTACTTTTTGTTTATTTAATCGTCCTATTTTTAATAACCGGTATTAGAGAACTTTATAACTATAAGACTTTTATTGGATCCATGTATGTTCTTGTCTCGCTTCTCCTTTTCTTATTTTTTATCCACAGATGAAACAGCGAGTCCAATATAATCACTGGAATCCCGATTCCATAGGAAACTTACAAACCCATTTAATTGTTCATGTTGGAAAGTTCTTTCCACAAGGCTTACATTTATCTGTAAGATTCTTAATTTAAATCTACAATAGTTACTTTAAAATAGATTAATAATATAAAATCATTTCAATTTAACGGTATAATAGGTATTAATTAGGATGTTTATCTCCATGTAAAATTGCTATCATGAATTTTTTTACTTTTGATTTTTACTTAACCAAAGTGGTGACGATTATTCTAAAAGGAGTTCAATTCCAAAAATTACATTAAAAAATTGTTAAGGAAGTGATAGCTTTGGGAGAACAACTAAAGCTCGATAAAAACCAATGGGATGACAGTCATCGTCCATGGGCTCTCCCGAATTTACCTTGGACAATGAAGCAGACATGGAGCGATCTTTTATTTGCCCATTATCCAATTAAATATGAGGCGTTACGAAAGTTAGTCCCTGAAGTGCTCCCTTTGGATTCATATAATGGCATGTGCTGGATTGGGGTTGTACCGTTTCGTATGTCGGGTATTAGACTCCGGGGATTACCCCCTATTCCAGGAACAGATCAATTTCCTGAGCTAAATGTTCGTACATATGTCATTCTCGACGGAAAGCCAGGTGTGTACTTTTTTAGTTTGGATGCTTCCAATTGGCTTGCTGTAAAAGGGGCTAGAACACTATACCACTTACCGTATTGGTACACTGATATGGAAATCCAGACTAATGATACAAACATTGAATTTAAAAGTAAGAGACTACATGACCATGAAATCGAGTTAACCTGTAGCTATAGACCAATTTCAGAACCATTTCAGGCAGCTAAGGGGTCCTTCGAGGAATGGATGGCCGAGCGTTACTGCTTTTATACTTTAAATTTATCAGGAGTACCGCTTCGCTGTGATATTTTACATGAACCTTGGATCTTACAAGAGGCAGTAGCAGAATTCAGTAAGAATTCAGTATTATCCAAGCAAGGTATTGATATTAATGATGAATTGCCTATTTTTCATTTTGCAAAAAAGATTGAGGTACGTGCTTGGCCTTTGGTTCACCATTTCACTAATCGTTTTAGTACATAGAACAACATAAGGTCTCAGTGCCATGGACTAAAATACTGACTCCTTTTATACACATCTCCTTAGAGCTAAATAAAAAGAGATTCCCTCATCTTTTGTTAGATGCTGAAATCTCTTTTTATGTTTAAACTGTTCCATTTTATCCTTCTTTGTTTTCGTCATTTTTGTACTCAAATCAATTGTATATAGGCCGCCACGTAGAGTTTCAGGATTACGCTTGCCTTCCCTCTCCAATTTCAACCTATATTTTTTAGCCCGACTTTTACTCATAACTCTATACACCTCATTTTTTCACAGGATAGGATTAGTATACACAAATTTAGGGAAAAAGACATTAGGCAGCGTTTCTAATGAGAGGTATTTAATTTTATTTCAAGCCAATCACTGAAATGTTGTTAGTTGAAGCAATATACCTTAAAATGTAAACAAGTTGTCGTTTAGGAGGAATGAGTAATGGAAGAACAAAACAAAGGAATACATAAATATAAAAAATACATCGATTCAGCCAAAACCTATTTAAATAATACAAAAAAATCAAATGAGCTATTAGATGAAGCAACTACAAAATCAAATACAAACAAAAATGCATTGGAAGAGGTATGGGACAATCTGCAATTACTCATCACTATGTTTCGCTCCTGGGTAAAGGGTGATTATAAAGAGATTCCTAAAAAATCGATTATCTCTATAATCGCAGCCATTATCTATTTTGTATCACCTATTGATTTTATCCCAGATTTTATTGTAGGTCTTGGGTTTGCTGATGATGCAGCCATCATCGGATTTACCATTAAGCAAATAACTGAAGACCTCGAGAAATTCAAACTATGGCAGGCGAAGCAAGAGCAAACTATTGATATTGAGTAATTAAAAAGGTGTCTGATCAGTATGATAGGCTGATTTGACACCTTTTTTGCTTTTCAAGGTTGATTTCTTGGGTCCTGGTTAAGACATATATGCGATTTACATAAAAACATAAGCAGCTGCTTAGAGAGAATCAACCCTGCAAGTAATGGTACCTGCTCATAAATTAAATTCCCTAAGATGACTACCTTTCAGACACTTTTACCCCAGTATAGGCTGGTCATAGGTGGAGGATAGCTGCTTTCCTCCATACTTCACCCACCTTTCAGACACCTTTCCCCCGGTATAGGCCGATCATAGGTGCCTCATAGCTGGGAGATAGCTGCTTTCCTTCATACTTCACCTACCTTTCAGACACCTTTCCCCCGGTATAGGCCGGTTATAGGTGCCTCATAGCTGGGAGATAGCTCCTTTCCTCCATACTTCACCTACCTTTCAGACACCTTTCCCCCGGTATAGGCCGGTTATAGGTGCCTCATAGCTGGGAGATAGCTCCTTTCCTCCATACTTCACCTACCTTTCAGACACCTTTACCCGGTATAGGCCAGTCATAGGTGCCTCATAGCTGGGGATAGGCCCAAAAAAGCGCAGCTTAGGAGCTTTTTTGTATCCAAACTTATATTATAAACACAAAAAAAGCGGAGGAAAATGACTCGTTTCCTCCGCTTAATTAAAGTTTAATGGCTTTTATTTACCTACTTCATTACATAACCCGTTTAAACATTTTCTCCAGCTCATAAATCGAATAATGAACGATAATTGGACGGCCATGCGGGCATGTGAATGGATCATTTGTACGGCGCAATTCATCCAGTAATGCACTTATTTCATCATTACGCAAATGCCGGTTGGCTTTAATTGACCCCTTACAGCTCATCATGATTGCCGCTTCCTCACGCAATTTCTTAATATCCACCTTTTTCATCGTTAATACTTGGTGGACCATTTCATCGATGATCGTTTCTTCCATGCCTGCTGGGAACCAGGTTGGATGGGCGCGGACAATATAACTATTTAATCCAAATGGTTCTAAAAATACTCCGACCGCTTCCAACTCTTCTTTATGTTCTTCCAGCTTCACAAACTCATCTGTTGAATACTCCAGTGTCATCGGGACCAACATTTCTTGCAGTTCTTTGTTGACCTCTCCCACCTTATGCTTGAAGAACTCATACTTAATCCGCTCTTGGGCAGCATGCTGGTCAATCATATAGAGCCCTTGTTCATTTTGGGCCAAAATATACGTTCCATGCAGCTGTCCAATCGGATATAAAGGCGGAATTCGGCTTTCTTGCATGTCCTGATTGTCTTGAATCGGCTCTAATTCCTCTTCTTTTTGCTCTACGATCGTTCCGACACGTTCGGAACCCGCTTCTGAACTGATAAACGGTTCAGTTTCTACCTGTTCTTCTACTGATTCCCTTCCAGGCTCGTTCAACTCGATAGGACTAGGAGCCTCGAATTCCCGCTTCGGCTGTTCAATCTCAGGCGGATCATAAATCACTGAAAATCCTTCAGTTGCCTTTACCATTGGAGGAGTCTGCTTTGGCGCCTCAGGCCGCTTGGCTCTTTCCTCCGTAAACGTAAATTGAGCTTGTTCCGTTTTTGCTTTTTCCTCACGTTTAACAGGAGCGCCTGTCGGAATTAATGTCTCTTTTTTAAACGTATTCCGGATGGCCTCGCTAATTAATGTCATCAGCTCTTGCTCTTTACTGAAACGAACCTCCATTTTGGAAGGATGCACATTCACATCAACCAATAAAGGATCCATTTCAATATTGAGCATCGCAATTGGATAACGTCCAATAGGCAATAAAGTATGGTACCCTTCCATGACTGCTTTGGCGATCAAATAATTCTTAATAAATCTTCCATTTACCAAAATGGTCATATAGTTACGCGAAGCCCTCGTCATTTCCGGATGTCCGGCATAGCCTTTTATTGAAAAATCAAGTGTTGATGCTTCAAACGGCAGCATTTTTTGAGCAGTTTGTATCCCATATATCCCGGCAAGCACCTGAAGTGGATTGCCGTTGCCTGATGTTTGTAATAAGGTACGGTCGTTGTGAACCAGCTTAAACGATACATCCGGATGCGACAGTGCCAGCCTATTTACGACATCGGTTATATTCCCAAGCTCTGTATGAACGCTTTTAACATATTTCAGACGAGCCGGTGTATTAAAGAACAGTTCACTCACCGTTATATCGGTTCCTTTACGGCTTGAATAGGACTCATGAGTAAGGACCTTGCCGCCCTCGAGTAAAAGACGGGTTCCAGGTCCATCACCTGTTGAGGTCTTTAATTCGAATTTGGAAACAGAAGCGATTGAAGGCAATGCCTCACCCCGGAAACCTAGCGTACGAATTCTGAATAAATCGTTTTCGTCCTTTATTTTACTGGTCGCGTGCCTGTGAAAAGCATTGAGGGCATCGTCCTCTTCCATCCCTTCCCCATTATCAATAATGCGAATGGATTCAAGACCGGCTTCCGTAGCATAAATCTCAATTACCGTACTGTTAGCATCTATTGAGTTTTCCACTAACTCTTTTACAACAGATGCAGGTCTCTCTACTACTTCTCCGGCAGCGATTTTATTGGATAATAGATCATCTAACAGTACAATTTTCCCCATATCGTTCTCTCCTTCCTACTTTAATTTTTTCTGTAATGCATATAAGGCGTTTAAAGCTTCTAAAGGATTCATCTCTAATATAGATAAGGATTTAAGCTCTTCCGCTACCTTCCACTCTTTTGAGTGTCGGGATGATGAAGTCGTTTTTTCCTTTTTATCTTCTGTGAAAAAGGATAATTGCGCCTGTTCACTGACAATTTCAGCATCAGTTTCAGTTTTTACAGGCGGCGTAGGTTTTGGTTGCTTGTCCCCTTGTTCAAGGACGTTTAATATCTCTTGCGCTCGCTTAATCACCGTCTCCGGCATTTCCGCAAGCTTGGCAACATGAATACCATAACTGCGATCAGCAGGTCCATCGACTACTTTATGAAGGAAAATGACTGTGCCATTTTGCTCAATTGCACGAACATGTACGTTACTCAGCTTGCTGAGTTGATCAGATAGAGCTGTTAACTCATGATAATGCGTGGAAAAGAGGGTAGCTGCGCCAATATGATGGTGAATATATTCGATAATCGATTGGGCTAATGCCATTCCATCATAGGTTGACGTTCCTCTTCCGATTTCATCGAATAGAAGCAAACTGTTTTCTGTTGCATTCGTAATCGCATGGTTCGCTTCAAGCATTTCAACCATAAATGTACTTTGTCCTGATATCAAATCATCCGCAGCACCAATTCGAGTAAATACCTGATCAAAGATCGGCAGTGTTGCTTCGTCTGCAGGTACAAAGCAGCCGATTTGGGCCATAATTGCTGTCAAAGCAACCTGGCGCATATACGTACTCTTACCGGACATATTTGGTCCAGTAATTAATAAGATTTCCTTCTTTTTATCCAAGAAACAATCATTCGGTACATATTCCTGCGCTTTTAAAACCTTTTCTACAACTGGATGTCGGCCATTTCTTATACTCATTTGGCGTGTATGAGAGAATTGTGGTTTTACATAGTGGTAACGTTCACTAATAGTAGAGAAACATTGTAAAACATCCAATTCACTGATTTCCATCGCTAATTTTTGCAGACGAGGTATATAATCTTTAATTTGATCACGTAATTCACAGAACAAATCGTATTCCAGACCTGTACTTTTTTCCTCTGCTTCGAGGATGATTGTTTCTTTTTCCTTTAATTCTGGAGTGATATAACGTTCTGCATTTGCAAGAGTTTGTTTTCTATCATATCGATCATCATTCAGAAGGTGGAGATTTGCCTTTGTTATTTCCAAGTAATAACCAAATACACGATTATAACCAATTTTTAGCGAACGGATACCCGTTCTCTCTCTTTCCTTTTGTTCCAACTGAGCGATCCAGGTTTTCCCGTTCTTGGAAGCATCGCGATAACGATCTAAATCTTCATTATACCCTTCGCGAATAATGCCTCCCTCTTTGATGGAAATCGGCGGGTTCTCATGCAGCGCCTGCTCGAGTAAATCCGTCACTTCTTCACACGGATCCATCCGGGATGCGATTTCTTTAGCCGTATCAATAGGCAGCCTTCCAATCACATCAATAATAGCCGGTACTTGCTGCAGGGAACGCTTCAGCTGCAATAAATCCCGTGCATTTACATTGCCATAGGAAACACGGCCTGTTAAACGTTCCAAATCATACACTTCATGTAATAGCTCACGCAGCTCTTCCCGTTCAAAAAATTGATTCATAAATGTTTCAACCATCGATAACCGAGCTTCTATTTCAGATTCGCTGACTAATGGGCGTTCAATCCATTGCTTTAGTCTTCTGCCGCCCATGGCCGTCTTGGTTTCATCAAGAAGCCATAAAAGAGAGCCTTTTTTACCTTTTGAACGAATAGTTTCCGTGAGCTCTAAATTTCTTTTTGAATAGTAATCAATTTTTAAATATTGTTCCGTTTCATATAATTCAACTGGTTGAATATGTTCAATCGTCCTCTTTTGAGTACGCTGTATATAATTGAGCAAACGGGCTACCGTATGCTTTAGGTCTTTTTTCGGAAGCTCATTTACCAGATGGTTAAACTCGTCTTTCGTTTCCGAATCGGCTTCATAAGAAATCGTGACAATCCCTCTGTCTTTTAATAAAATTTCTTTTTCATCGCCGATATCGGGCTGAACTACAACTTCTTTAGATCCTATAACCGAAACTTCATTTAACACATCTTTAAAATTGGAAAAATGGGTTACTCGATTTTCGCCAGTCGTTAAATCAATATGAGCCACTCCAAATCCCAATCCATCTATAGATGAAATAGTTGCAAGATAATTATTCTCCTTTTCAGCGAGGCTCTTTCCTTCCATCACTGTACCTGGAGTAATTAATTGGACAACTTCACGTTTAACGACCCCTTTTGCCGCTTTTGGGTCCTCTGTTTGTTCGCAGATGGCCACTTTAAAACCACGATCTACCAGTGTTTCAATATAAGACTGCGCTGAATGATAAGGAACCCCGCACATTGGAATTTTTTGTTCTCCTCCACCATTCTTCGCTGTTAAGGTTATCTCCAATTCTTTTGATGCCTTAATGGCATCCTCAAAGAACATTTCATAAAAATCACCGAGACGGAAAAACAAGAATGCATCTTGATAATCTGCCTTTATACTCAAGTATTGTTGAATCATAGGAGTATAGGTTGCTACTGCCATTTTCCCAAAACCTTTCTTTCAATCAAATATATAATAGAAGTATTATATCATAGGAGCCAAGCTCATCTAACAACAAAAAAACTAGAGAGTTTTTCTCTCTAGTTCCTTAATCCCGCTTGCTTTTGCTTTTTTTCCTGCCTGATTCATAGGAGCTGGACTCTTCACTGGATGACTCACTATGATCAAGGAAATCAGGATTAATTTCCTCCAGTTCGTCATCATCTACCTCAAGCTCCCAGCTTTCCTCATCGGTGTTTGCATTTTCCCTGATTGAAACAGTTACTTTTGTTTCACCAATAATCTCCACTAAAAATTCACGTTCAACATGAACAGAGATCTTTTCGCCATCTGGAGTGATGAGACATTCAATACAATTTGGTTGCTGAATTACTTTGGCTATGACTTCATTATCATCATAAACTGTTTGGTCCCGATACTTTAATTTTATGGTGTCTTTATATGGAACCTTTTCTGTTCTTACTTCTGTCTTTGTATTATTGCAATATGAATACCAAACATTGATATCATAATATCCTGCAATTTCTACCTTTTTACCCTGTTTCTTAGCTTCGTACGTATGATTAATAATCCAGCAGCCCAGTATACTGGTAGGATCGTTGTCCGGACAAACCGTATGATTTGCCTTGGTAAACTTACGCCCCTTTGCTACTACTGCCTTCGTGATAATTTCTCTATATTGCGACATACAAGGTTACCCTCCTCAACCATTTTCATTTCATCCTATGCATGATAAATGTCTAGCGTGCAAATTAATTATCAGTTCAACAAGGATTGCATGCTACAGTTTATGCCCATGCTGAAGAAAGGTGACCTTGATTTAAAAATAGGAGCAAGTTATACAGAATTTAAATAAGAAAGCTAGGAATGATAAAGTGTTACTACTCATTTCCCTTTACTATTAAAAATAGAGGATAGACTTTAAAGCTCTCAACAGATGAACAAGCATTATTACTGAAAATATAATTAACAGAAGAAATGAGGCATTTATCTACGGAGATCATGCCTTTTTGAGTTTTAGTTTTATCTGGAATTAAAGGACAGGTAGAATTATGACAGTTTTTCACTTAAATAGTACAATAAGGAGTATAAATAACACATATTTATAATAATACAAAAGTTCTGTACTCAAACATTAGTACTTAATTATGTAAAGAGGAGGAAATTATTATCATGAAAAAACAGGAGGATGTAATCTTTCGAGAAGTTCAATACCCTCGCCAACCCTTGCTATGGATTTTTATTATAGCTCTCGCTACATTATTTTGGTATGCATTTATTCAACAGGTCATTTTCGGAATTCCATTCGGTGATAAACCTGCATCTAATCCGTTTTTAACAATTCTTTGGCTTGTTTTTGGAATAGCAATCCCATTAGGACTATTACTGGGATTCTGTAAGCTAGAAACTGAGGTGCGTAAGGATGGATTGTATGTGCGTTATATGCCGTTTCACCTCCATTATAAATCATTTTTATTTAAAGATATGGTTCAATATTCTAGTATTACCTACAATTCGTTACTACAATTCGGAGGCTGGGGCATAAGATTTAATTTAAATGGGGATACAGCATATAATATAGGCGGCAACAAGGGAATAGAATTGCAATTAAGAGGAAAAGGAAATGGAAAAGTGGTAGTGGGTTCACAAAATCCGGATGAATTAATAAAAGCATTAAATTCAAAGTGAATATTTTCCACCTTACTCGATATTATGTATGTTTCTTGAGTTTGATGGTGTATTTTTTTGCTTTTTCACAGAGATATTCGGAAATTATCCATACTATATATAGAGAGAACACAAGAAGTCAGCCAAAAAAATGTTTCTTTTGAATGCATCTCTTCACAATGAGTTTTCAGACTATTGATTATATTCAGATATTAATATATAATTTCCCATATTAAACAAATTTATCCCTGAGGTGAAATATGAAAGCTTTAGAACGTTTCAGTCAATTTGTAAGTAACACCTTTGCAGTATGGGTACTTATTTTTGCAGCACTTGCCTTCTTTATTCCAGATGGTTTTTCTTGGATTGCAGCCTATATTACCGTTTTATTAGGGATTGTCATGTTTGGGATGGGATTAACAATTTCACCTGCTGATTTTAAAGAAGTATTAACAAGACCGAAGGATGTTCTCATCGGTGTAGTCGGTCAATTCTTGATTATGCCCACATTGGCATTTTTATTGGTCAAGCTATTCGATCTTCCACCAGAAATTGCAGTCGGCGTCATTTTAGTAGGCTGCTGCCCAGGAGGAACGGCTTCTAATGTCATGACCTTTCTTTCAAAAGGAGATGTTGCATTATCCGTAACCATTACTTCCATCACAACATTGCTGGCTCCAGTTGTCACACCTGCACTCATTTTCTTATTCGCAAGCGAATACATCGATGTTGCACCTACTAGCTTATTTATCTCGATTGTGCAAGTAATTGTTATACCAATCGCACTTGGCTTTATTGTTCAGAAATTGTTTAATAAGCAGGCGAAAGCAAGTGTTAAAGTAATGCCTCTTGTTTCTGTTATTGCCATAGTTGCTATTGTTGCAGCTGTAGTTGCGGCAAATCAGCAAAAAATTGCTGAAACAGGATTGCTCATTTTCGCTGTAGTCATTTTACATAATGGCTTAGGCTATTTAATCGGATACTTATTCGGTAAATTATTAGGCATGAATCTGGCGAAAAGGAAAGCAGTCGCGATTGAAGTCGGTATGCAAAATTCAGGATTGGGTGCTTCATTAGCGGTAGCACATTTCTCACCTTTGGCAGCTGTTCCAAGTGCCATCTTTAGTGTATGGCACAATATATCAGGACCGATTTTAGCAACGATCTTCAGTAGAATGAGGGATAAAAATGAACCTGTTGATCTGGATGAATCGCAATCTATTTAAGTTGGAGCCTCTGCAAAGCGATAGCCTTGCGGGGGTTTTTAATTAAGTCGTTAGCAATAATTCTACGATTCTGCCCAGAAAAAAGGATCCTGCGATAGCATGCAAGATCCTTTTCCTTCTTTTAAACTGTTTTATTTACTGATTTCTTATACCTATATTGCTGCCACTGGAAACGAATAAAACAACCAATACAGAATCCAAGAATAGCTACAAATGAAGCAATAGCAACCATGGCCGTAAATACATATCCAGCAATCACCCAATCAAGTAGATAACTGATCAGGCCGCCTGCAAGACAAATAACAGCGATCACTTGATTAAATTGTTGCTGAGCCCACTCTTCCGGGATATAATCAGAAGGTTTTTTTCTTAAAAATAACTTACCTCCTTGCATGATTGGATTGAATCCAAAGACTAAACCCATAATTCCTGCAAATAAAGGCAGTGCTAAAATCCATTCTATACCTGTTACCCAAGTAGCGACCACGCTAAGAAAAATCACCCATTGGTTTAAACGTACCAATGGTCTCGGAACTGTGCGGACCGTTTCTCCCATTATTTCACACCTCTCCAATATGTTTTATATGTTATTTTTCATCTTACTCTGTTTAACCATAAATGGGAAAGTAAAAGAATTTAATTAAATTATATTTCTCATCAAATACTTTTAGATTGTATTTAAAGGAAGATTCATGAACCATTCCATTTGACAGCAAGGAAACTGATAAAGGATACATAACTTTCCCAATCAATTTGGAAAATCAACTGGTTCGATAGAAAATCCCTTTCCACATTTATATAAAGTTGATATTTTCATACTCTAATTAAAAGAACATAATTAAGAATACCTGCTTCTTAATTGAGAATCTCCTTGCTGCCTCTCCTGCTTGCTTTAGGTATTATCCCTACCATTAAGAGCTCTCTCATAATGAATTAAAAAAGCATCCTTTCGCTTAATTTCATTCTATTTATAATTATTTTAAATAAATAGTTGTTTTTAATTGATAATATGATAAAAAATAAATATAATAGGTTTATCATACGAAAAAGGTGGTATAAATAATGTCCAAAAAATTAACAACTAGTTGGGGAGCTCCTGTAGGAGATAACCAAAATTCCATCACAGCTGGAAGACGCGGACCAACTTTAATCCAAGACGTACATTTATTAGAAAAATTAGCTCACTTTAACAGAGAACGTGTACCTGAGCGTGTTGTGCATGCAAAAGGCGGCGGAGCACATGGTTATTTCGAAGTTACAAAGGATCTAACTGAATATACAAAAGCTGCTTTCCTATCTGAAGTTGGCAAAAAAACGCCTTTGTTCATTCGTTTCTCTACAGTTGCAGGTGAACTTGGTTCTGCTGATACATTGCGTGATCCTCGTGGATTTGCTGTAAAACTTTATACTGAAGAAGGTAACTATGATATCGTTGGTAACAATACTCCTGTCTTCTTTATCCGTGATGCAATCAAATTCCCTGATTTCATACATACACAAAAAAGAGATCCAAAAACACATTTGAAAAACCCTAATGCTGTTTGGGATTTCTGGTCACTTTCACCAGAATCTTTACATCAAATAACAATACTTATGTCTGACCGTGGTATTCCTGCTACTTGGCGTCATATGCACGGATTTGGTAGCCACACATTCAAATGGACGAATGCGGAAGGTAAATCCGTATGGGTTAAATACCACTGGAAAACAGAACAAGGGGTAAAAAATCTATCTACTGATTTGGCTGCTGAGCTTGCAGGTACAAATCCAGACTACCATATCGAAGACTTACACAATGCAATTGAAGCTGGCGATTATCCTGCATGGAAATTATGCGTACAAATCATGCCACTTGAAGATGCAAACACATATCGTTTCGATCCATTCGATGTAACAAAAGTTTGGTCTCAAAAAGACTATCCTTTAATCGAAGTTGGCCGCATGGTATTAGAT
Source organism: Bacillus sp. D386 (assembly GCF_006346415.1). Lineage (NCBI taxonomy): Bacteria > Bacillati > Bacillota > Bacilli > Caryophanales > Bacillaceae > Bacillus > Bacillus sp. D386. The sequence goes on from NZ_VEMV01000001.1 coordinate 79,024, forward strand.
AGAAACCCAGAAAACTATTTTGCAGAAGTAGAACAAGCTACATTCTCTCCTGGTAATTTCGTTCCTGGTATTGATGTATCACCGGATAAATTATTGCAAGGTCGCTTATTCGCTTATGCAGATGCTCACCGTTACCGTGTGGGAGCAAACCATAATCACTTACCAGTCAACCGTCCTAAAGTTGAAGTAAATAACTATCAACGTGACGGACAAATGAACCCAAGTATAAATGGCGGTTCTTCTGTCTACTACGAGCCAAACAGCTTCGGAGGTCCACAAGAATCTCCAGAAGACCAACAAGCAACATTTGAAGTGGAAGGCTATGCTGCAAGCACTTCTTATGATAATGATGATTTCTACACTCAAGCTGGTGATCTTTACAGATTGTTAAGCAGTGAAGAACGCGCTAACCTGGTTAACAACATCGTTGGATCTATGCAAGGTGTAACTGTACCTGAAATTATCGAACGTCAAATCCAGCATTTCTACAAAGCTGATCCTGAATATGGAACACTTGTAGCTGCAGGACTTGGTTTAACAGTAACTGAAGAAGTTTAATAGAATAATTTAATCCTATTTTACATTTTCAATTATATTCTCATATTCTCAATTAAAAAAAGGTGCTGCTACTTGCAGTACCTTTTTTATCTAAAACTCTATCTCCCCTTCTCATTTCTAAGCCATATTTTTCAACCAAGTAAGGACTCGAATGAAATAAAACGGCTCAAACCAGCTAATCACAAAGAACACAATAAAAAAAGAACTGAGTGAAATGAATTTTAACCAACCTTCTTCCTGTTTTGCAATCGCCACAAAACTGAAGACTATTCCAACTAGAAAAGAAAGACTTCCTAAAAGAAATAAAAGTTCCACATGTTTTTCTATACCTGCGGTTAAACCGAATAATATCAGCCCTGCTATCATCATTCCCATCGACCATAAACTGAATTTTCTCAACACTCCACCTCCATTCATAAGAGTATCACCATTTGGAATAATATTACAAAACGTTTTCCATTTAGATTTCATTTAAATTTAATAACTCGGAAAATAAAGATCTGTAAAATTTAAGATCAAAATTAATAACCTTTCTCCTTCATCTTGAACACATACACTATATGATAAGGTTAATCAGATTTCTAAGGCTTAATTATTAAACAAAACATTACAGATACTAAATAAATATCTCTTAAAAGAATTGATTATTAATATATAGTTCAAATTTACCATTTATTTGAAAATTATGTCGATTGCCTCGAAAACTAATTTATAATCAGATATGAGGCCTATATCTTGGCCATATCAAACAAAAGGGGAGCGGTATATGAAGTTTCGATTGAAGTTTTCTCGTATGTTGGCCATTATGACAATGGTTGTTGCGCTTGCTGGAACATTGCTTGCGCCGGCAGTCGATGCAAAAACATCTGATCGCCAGAATGAAGCACGTTTTATTCAGGAACTGGGCGTTTCGTCCCAAAGTATGAAGAAACAGAAATCCATATCTAGAATTGATGCAGCTGCTCTGATGGCGCGTGCATTAAAACTCGATAGCCAAAAAGCTCCAAAGACAAGCTTTACGGATGTGCCAAAATCGTCCCAAAAAGCTGTAAACTCATTAGTCTATGCCGGTATTCTTGATGGGAAAAGCAAGAATAAATTTGGCAGCTATGAGCCCTTAACTCGTGGGGAGCTTGCTGTTTGGATTGCGAAGGCTTTCGATTTGAAAGGAAGCACAGTAACAAACTTCTCTGATGTACCTGCTAAACACGCTGAAAGAATCGGTTCTATCCTTCTATACGACATCGCTGAAGGTATTTCCGATACTGAATTTGGTTATAACCAAAAGGCTAGCTTATCCGAGCTTATTTCCATGCTGCAACTAGCCCTAAAAGCCCCAGATTATCAGTTGCGTGTTCTTCATGTGAACGATACACATGCTAATATTGAAAATACACCAAGACAAATAACCGCAATTAATGAACATCGCAATGGAAATACGAATAATCTTCTTCTCCATGCTGGTGATGTATTCTCTGGCACCCTTTATTTTAATGAATTTAAGGGACTAGCCGATCTTGAATTGATGAATCTTGCCGGATTCGATGCTTTTACCTTTGGTAACCATGAATTTGATCTTGGCACTGAGACCTTGCTGCCATTCGTTCAAAGCGCTGAGTTCCCATTTGTGAGTGCAAATGTTGACTTCAGCGATGATGCCCTCATGAAAAGACTTCAGAATAACACATATACTGCTAAACCACATGATGGAAAAATATACGACGGTATTATTAAAAATGTAAACGGTGAGAAAGTTGGTATTTTCGGCTTAACGACCGCTGAGACTACCAGTATCTCTAGTCCTGGTGATGTTAAATTCGAAGAATATATCAATTCAGCCAAAGCCTCCGTTAAAGCATTCAAGAAACAAGGAGTCGATAAAATCATCGCCCTTACCCATATTGGCTACAATGACGGCGGCGGTGACAATGACCTTGAGCTTGCTAATCAAGTCGAAGGCATTGATATTATTGTTGGCGGCCACTCTCATTCACAGCTGAATGAGCCAGTCGTTGTAGATAAATACAAAGAACCGACAGTTATCGTCCAAGCAAACGAGTATTCCAAATATCTTGGTGAGCTTGATGTGAGCTTTGATAAAAAAGGAAAAGTTATTGCCTATGATGGCGAACTGATTAGCATTGATGCTAAGAACACAGAAGGATCTTATATCTTTGCTGAAGACCCGGCAGCAGCTCAAATCCTAGCGAAGTATAAGCCTATTGTTGACGCAAAGAAAAAACAAGTTGTCGGAACAACAGCTGTCGATCTGATTGGTGGCAATCCTGCTGCAAGGACAGGCGAAACAAATCTTGGCAACTTGATTGCTGATGGAATGCTCGATAAGGCAAAAGCCATCAACCCAAATACTGTCATCGCCCTACAAAATGGCGGCGGTGTCCGGACAACCTTAAAGGCAGGACCAATCACTTTAGCTGACGTTATGACAGTCCTCCCCTTCAGCAATGCACTCGCAATCATGGAAATAAGCGGAGCGGAATTGAAAACAGCTCTTGAACATAGCGTTAGTGCTGCTCCAAGCGCTAGCGGCGGATACCTGCAGGTCGCAGGCATGCGGTTTATCTATGATAGCTCTAAACCTGCTGGCACACGCGTGCAATCAGTCGAAATAAACCAGAATGGCGAATATACATCACTCGTGGATACACAGAACTACTTCGCTGCTACGAACATCTTCACTGCCAAAGGCGGGGATGGCTATTCTGTCTTTGCTGATATTTATGCAGATGGACGCGTAAGCGAACCTGGCTTCGTTGATTGGGAAATTTTCTCCGATTACATCCAGTCCTTCCCTGAACAAACTGTTTCACCTAATGTTGAAGGCAGGATTATTGATTTAGCTAATTAAGATAAAGCTATTCGAGATAAAGAATATTAAAGGCATCAGTTTAAGACTTATGCCTTTTTTCAATGAATTTTACATTAATTTTGTTAACCTGAAATAAGTTTGCTGAAGGGACATGCCTTTTTACTCATTCCATAAATAGCCATTTTAACTTTATAATGAGATAGGATGTTCAATATATTAAATTTATCAAGAGATAGGGTGCGGTGATTATGGATTATATTAATTATACTGAGATTATCTTGAGGTACGCTCTCCTGGCAGTTTCCTTTTTTTGCGTTTATGCAGTAACCAGGCAAGGAAGTAAAAGCGAGCGTTATGCAGCCTTCTTAATCTACCTAGCTACCTTTGGCTATTATACGTTCTTAATAATTGCTGAAATGATTACCCCCTCTGAAGATGCGAACATTGGATTAGGCTTTTCTATATTGCTAATGGGTTTTGTGAGCATCGCAGGCATCATCTTAGCAGGCATCATCTACCTGGTGAGGAGAATTAAATCCCGTTAATCGATTTACATCACTTATTTTTTCAGATTACTAGTTTATCTATTTAAGGTGCACTCAGCAGAAGATAGTAAATAACTAAAAAGTATTGATGAAAAAATAAAAAGAACTATTAACTTGGATCATGCAAAAATAAAACCTGTATAAGAAGCCTGAAAAAAGAAGCTCCCACCCTTACTTGAAAGATACCCCCGGATAGTGGCACTTTTTTATCAGTGTCCGCTATCCAGAGTATCGTTCATGTTCTGAATGGAAGCTTCTTTTCTATTTTTTGTTTACCTTTTTAATTAATCAATTTCAGAGGAATCCCAATCCAGGAATGTCTTTTGAACAATGGATTGAACATTTTTACCTCCGCCATTATTTTGTACATCTTCTATTAACAGTGCCATGACAGCCTTCGGATTTTTTTGATCATAGGCTACGAATAACCCATTTTCAATACCTTCTTCTCCTTGTGTGCTTTTCAGCTCAGCTGTACCTGTCTTACCTGCTAATTGCAGTTTAGGTGTGTTTGCAGCCTTTCCTGTGCCGCTTGTAACAACCTTCCTCAAGTCAGTTTTCAATGTTTTAGCCTGTTCAGCAGTAATAAAAGAATCGTGCCAAACGGCAGTTTCAGTATCAAGGTAAAGACGAGGCTTCATCAATTTTCCATCATTGACAATTGTACCGTAAATACTGGATAAATGAACCGCACTCATTAATACTTCTCCTTGACCATAGCCAGTATCAGCTAATAATTTACTGCTCTCCAATTTGCCGCTATTTGAATATTGTGATGCGCGGACTGGATATTCTAGCGGGAATTTTTCTTCGCCAATCCCTAATTCCTTAAATCCAGTAATCAAATCAGTCTCACCAATCGAAAGAGCTGTCTGTGCGAAATAAATATTATCTGAGATTTGTAAGGCAGTTTGAAGATTAACAGGTTTTCCTGGATCGCTTACTCTTGTAATAGAGGCATTTCCCCATTCTTTCCCTTTAGACCATTTTAAGCCTTTAATATTCAGCTGTTTTTCTGGGTCAAGCTTCCCCGTTTTTAAACCCATTGCTGCAATAATCGGCTTGATCGTTGAACCAGGTGAATAAGCGGCCGCAAATCGATTTAATAATGGCAGTTTTTTATCATTTTCCAGCTGACTATACTTCTCTGAGCTAATTCCCAGTACAAAGTCGTTTGGATTAAACGACGGAGAACTTACAAGCGCCAATACATCTCCTGTATTTGGATGTACCGCAGCAAATGTCCCCGCAGCTCCCTTCATATTTTGAAATGCTTGTTTTTGTAATTCACCATCCAATACTAACCTAAAGCTTTCCCCATCCTCTGCTTCTGTTTCAGCAATGACTATAGGGTCATCTTCGCGGTTAATATAAATCGTATTGCCATCTTTCGGGCGCAGTTTATCCTCTAATAATTGCTCAAGCCCTCTTTTGCCAATTATACTGTCATTTGAATAGCCCTTATCTTTATTTTTCTCTAGCTCTTCAGCAGTAATAGTACCTACATATCCTGTCAAATGGGCTGCACTTTCACCATATGGATATTCCCGAATCTCTTTTTCTTGGAAACTGACACCATTAATAACTTTTAATTTTTCAATCAGCTCTGTTTGGTTATTTTGGATTGTTTTAATTGGCACAAAATAACCTGGCTGAACCCAGCTTTGATTAAGCTGTTTATCAATATAGTCATTGCTAAGATTCAATAATTTTGTTAACTCTGCTTTTTTGGATTCATCAAACTTCTCTGGTGTTATACCTACAGTTTGAGCAATTCCATTTATCGCAAGCCCATTTCCATTACGATCAAGGATTTCGCCCCTTTTACCAGTTGTCGTTTTAATCCCAATCTTATCGTCTGGCTGAAGTTCAGGGAAAATATAAGTTGTATCCCAGTCTACATACCAATTATCTTCCTTATCCTTCGTTTCAAGCTTCATGGTTACTTCTTTTTCAAATTCAATCGGTCCTGCAAGGGAATTCATTTTTACTTGAATGGGAAGTGTTATACTTTTTTGATCCCTCTTCAGCTCTTTCTCATCCTTGAATTCGCTTTTAACTGATAAATCGGAAATCTCCAGGTCCTTATAGACCTTTTGATATCGATCGACATATTGTTCTTTTTTAAACTTGTCTTTGGCTGAGTCTGCTACATAGTTCGAATACATCTTATCAAATTTCTGATCGTTCCACAGGTTTATGTATTCCTTCAATCGCTCTTCTGGACTGACAGTTTCATTACAACCAGCCAAGATAAGAACCATTAATAACATTCCTATACTTCCCCATATGGTTTTTTTAACCTTCAACGTGAGAGCCCCCTTTCACATACAAGACTATTATACTAAACTAATCAATGATTTTCACAATGTTTCATCTTCAAAATAAAGCTTATAAACAATTTTACTAAAGCGAATAGACAAAAAAACCTTTTAAGTTTAACTACAAAGAGTTAATTTAAAAGGAATTAATTAGAATAAACTATTTATTTTTTGTGTATTTTAATTGAAGTTATGCTTATATTTTTTTATCAATTTAATAAAATCAGGAAGAGTCTTACAAATATGAGTAGGCTTTGTTCCATACAAGCTCGTTTGAACTGTGCTAAACCATTGAGCTGCGATGGTCGTTACGTGCGCTGAAGCTCCTGCAGCGATATCAGCCTGGCTATCTCCAACAACGATGACCTCAGATGGATCATTATGGAGTAAAAATAGTGATTTCTGTATCCCTTCAGGATCGGGTTTAGGTGCTTTAACTTCATCGCCAGAAATGGTCACATCGAAATAGTCGTATAGATTCAACAACTCTAGTGAGAGTGTTAATGATCTTCTGCTTTTTCCAGTAACAATTCCCAGATTTATATCCATGTCCTTTAAAACATCCAGCATTTCCTGAATTTCTGTTAAGTATTCAAACTCACGATTATGCCCTTTTTCATATAAATCATAAAAATCTTCTATGGCATGCTCCACCTTTTCCTTATTACGTAAATGATTTCTTATAATAACATCCTCAATGGGACCAAATAATTGAATAATCTCTTCATCAGTTAAACTTCTTTGATCATATTTATTAAACACATACCTAAAAGCTTCAAAACTAACAGGTAAAGTATCGGCAATAGTTCCATCAAAATCAAACAGAACGGTCTGGAGACTCACCGTGCCACTTCCTCTCTGTATTAGCCCTATCAATAGTTTATTACCCTTTTTGTAAGAAGGTTAATACAGAACTAAAATAAAGTTTTACTCCCACCGAATGAAAGCGCTTTAAATTTAAATAAAAAAATTATTTATCATATTCATAGGCTTTGTAAATCTCAGTTGCTTCTTCCACAGATATCTGAAATGAATCACTTGCCATTTTCATAAGCCGATCATCATAGACTGCCGGATTATAATTAGGAGCTGTACTGAGATGAGCTTTTGCTTTCTTAATATATGTATGTACGGCTTTTTGTCCAACAGAACTCTCAATTTCCACTTTTTCGTTTACCTTTATTGAACTTTCGCTAGCACTGCACCCTGTAAATAATAATGTTACACCTAATGTGATTAACATCTTTTTCATTATATGGACCCCCCTTCCATTTGCCTATTTCTAGTATAAAAGACTTATAGAAGGAACGTATATACTGTTTTTGAATTTGTCATATTTCATTATTTTCTAAATCAATATTCAACACATCTCTTAACCCCTATCTTCGCAGCAAAAAAGCCCCAAGCTTGGATGTTTATACTCTTAACATTAATAATCGGTTATTAAAAAATCAGCTCTCCCTCTAATAGTTATATCGCCAATTCTATCATTTACCAAATTTGTATAAATCCCTTTCTAGAGGGGTTCAAATGGCAATATTAGTAGATTCCTGATATTGACAACCAATTCTCTTCCATTCTTTTATATAATCGAACCCGTAATAAAAAATTTTAAGGAGAGGAAAGATGAAGAAAAAAATCACATCAGTTATACTCACAACCACTTTACTGCTACCTACAGCCACCGCTTTTGCAGACTATCAATATACGGTTGTCTCCGGTGATACTTTATGGAAGATTGCTGTTAAAACAGAGACAGGAATCAGCGAAATTATTGCAGCCAATTCTCAAATTTCAAATATAAACTTGATTTATCCTGGTCAAAAGATCAATATTCCTACTCAAGACGATGTTAAATCCTATGAGCAAGAAGTTATCAGACTCGTCAATGTTGAAAGAGCAAAACAAGGTTTGCAGGAATTAAAATATGATTGGGAGCTTGCTAGAGTAGCTAGATACAAATCAGAAGATATGAGAGATAATAATTATTTTAGTCACACTAGTCCTGTATATGGTTCACCATTCGACATGATGAAAAACTTTGGTATCAGCTATAAATCTGCTGGTGAAAACATCGCAAAAGGTCAAACAACACCTGAACAAGTTGTAAAGGCGTGGATGAATAGCACAGGCCACAGAGCAAATATTTTAAGCTCGAAGTTTACTCATATTGGTGTAGGTTATGCGAAATCTGGTCACATTTGGACTCAGCAATTTATATCTAAGTAAAAAGAAAGCCTATTTTGGCTTTCTTTTTTCGTTTTCTAAACCTTCCTTTACTTGTCTTAGGGGATAAACTGGCGGGAGAGGTGGGTTTGATACCCGGGGCATAGGTGTTGCATAGGTGTTCGATAGCTGCTTTCCTTCACCTTTGACACACCTTTGCTCCGCCTTTGACCGGGGATACCCGGGGCATAGGTACTGTATAGGTGTTTGATAGCTGCTTTCCTTCACCTTTGACACACCTTTGCTCTGCCTTTGACCGTGGATACCCGGGGCATAGGTACTGTATAGGTGTTTGATAGCTGCTTTCCTTCACCTTTGACACACCTTTGCTCTGCCTTTGACCGTGGATACCCGGGGCATAGGTACTGTATAGGTGTTTGATAGCTGCTTTCCTTCACCTTTGATACACCTTTGCTCCGCCTTTGACCGGGGATACCCGGGGCATAGGTTGGTTATTGAAGCCTTAGCTAATTCGTTTTATAAAAAACAAACAGCCCTGTCATTATGATGACAGGGCTGTTTGGCCTTGGATAAACTATGCATCAGCGCTTCTTTTTATATTTTTTTCCCTTTTCTTGAAGCACAACAGTACTTAATGCAGGAATGGTCACCTTTTCCCCTTTCAGTTTATATATGGGTTTCGAGGAAGCCTCATTTGCATTTACGAGTACATTCCATACAGCGTTTCGTGGAAGTACAACTTCAACATCATTTGTGTTGGCATTATGTGCTACAAAATAGCTCCCATTTTGCTTTCCTCTTGATGGTTCAGTAATCGTATAGGCAATCGTATTTACCGGTGCATTTAAAAAGCGAATACTATCCTTTATTGCGCTGGCCTCCGTCATTCTGAATACTGGATGGTTTTTACGAAGTTCTATCAAACCCGACATATATTTCACTTCATTCACAAATTCTGCATTCCGTTTCCAATCTAATTGATTAATTTCATCTGGGGATTTATAGCTATTATGATCTCCATACTTAGTTCGCATAAATTCCTGTCCGGCGTGAATAAATGGGATCCCCTGTGAAGTTAAAATGATAGACGAGGCCAGTTTATGTCTTTGTTTTTTCTCTTCATAACTTGCATTTGGATTCGTCAATTCCAACTTGTCCCAAAGGGTGTGATTATCATGTGCTTCTACATAAGTGATGACCTGTTCCGGATCACGGTATGTCGCCTGGTTATTATCATAATCAAGACCGGCCATAATGCCTTTTTTGATCCGATCTTCCATATTCAATTTTCCATTTACGAATCCATTATCCTGCTCTTCAAATACGCTGCCCTTCAGTCCATCTCGAATGTCATCATTGAAATGAGCAATGCCAGGCATTTTTTCAGCATTTTTCTGATTTGCCTTTATGTCAGCCGCAAGCGGAGTATTTAAATCCCAACCTTCCCCATGGATAATAAATGATGGGTCAATACGCTTCAAAGCCTTCCTTACATCATTCATTGTCTCAACATCATGGATTCCCATTAAATCAAATCGAAATCCGTCCAGTTTATATTCCTTCGCCCAATAGCTTGAGGAGTCGACGATGAATTTACGCATCATTCTTCGCTCGGAGGCAGTATCATTGCCGACACCGGTACCATTTGCCAATGTACCATCCTCATTGTAGCGGTAGTAATAGCCAGGAACCAACTTTTGAAAGTTTGACTCTGCAGCATCATACATATGGTTGTAGACAACATCCATTACTACACGTAGGTCCTCCTTATGGAGCGTTTGGATCATTTGCTTCAGTTCTTTTATTCTCACTTTAGGTTCATAGGGATTGGTAGAATATGACCCTTCAGGTACATTGTAGTTTTGTGGGTCATACCCCCAGTTATACTGTGGCTCGTCAAGCTTTGTTTCATCTACTGTTTTATAATCATAGATTGGCAAAAATTGAACATGAGTTACTCCCAATGATTGTATATGATCAAGACCGGTTGGAAGCCCATTTGGTCCCTTTGTACCTTTCTCCGTAACGCCTAAATATTTCCCCTTTTGCTTAATTCCGCTTTCTGACTGGATGGACAAGTCGCGTACATGCAATTCATAAATAATTGAACTCTCTGGATTCGCTAACTTTGGTTTCTTATGTTTATTCCAGCCATTCGGATTTGTTTTCGATAAATCTATCACGGCTCCTTTTTGACCATTGACTGACGCTGCCCTTACATATGGATCAACAGCCTCTGTCCATTTCCCACCTATATTCACTTTATATGTGTAAAAGAGACCATCCTGATTTCCTTTTAATTTAGCCGTCCATGTCCCCTTTTTATCCGACTTCATCGTAATTTCCTTGCCCTTAGGATCATTCCAATTTTCATAAAGAACGAGCTTTGCCTCTTGAGCTGTTGGAGCCCACAAACGGAAGTTGGTCGAAAAACGTGAGTAGGTGTTCCCAAGATCATTGCCACCATAATAATACTGGCGATCAAACTCCTCTGTCCGCACCACTTCTCCTATCTCAACAGCCCGCTCTCCATAGCCCTCAATTCTCACGGCATAGCTTCCACGCACATCAAGCTTCTTGTTTGTTTTTATCGTAAACTTATTTGTTACTGAGCTATTCCCTTCCTCAGGGATAATTGCTTGAATGGGTGCATTTTCAAGCTCAATCACTGTTCTGTTTATATCAAGTGGATTATTTGTCGTGACAGTGATTTCTGTAAAGCTGTCCATCGCTGCCTTTTTGATGCTCGGCTCACTGTTTGGTTCTGAATAGTACACTTCATCATCTCCTGAAATAATCCACACCTCCGCCTTTCCATCCTTTATTCCTTCAATCCAACGGTCGCCTCCATCTTTTTCCCATGAATCAGTACGAATAATAAAGCCAACCCGCTCATGAAGTCCCTCCAGTGTAAATCTCGCAACCTTTCCAAATGCATCTTCTTCCTCAAACTGTTCGACATGACCTTCTCCATTTTCAGGCCATACCCATAGATTCCAATCCTTTGCATCATCATTTCCCTGATAATGGATGACAATCTCCGTTTTTCCATCTTCTGCTTTTGCACTTAGCTGAGGGAGCATTGTCAATAACAAGCAAAATGTGCCTAGCAACGCGATAATTCTATTCTTTCTCACAGACATCTTCCTCCTCCTTCATTCTTCTCTTAGTAGGCAAACGATTGCATAAATTCATATATGTAATCGTTTTCATAATTACACCCTTCCATTCTAGTAAACTAACTTTCTGAAGAACAGTTTACGTTTTCCTATTTTTAGAAGAATATGATTAAGAAATATGGACTTTATGCCTATACCTTTATATAAATTAAACGAAAGAGGATCATCAGAGTTGAATCATTCTTCCTTACCAAACAAATCCAGCAACTCTTGAATACGTCCCCTTTCGTAGAAAAAACATTCAAATATAATTAACTATATGTGTCTGCTACTATATTGCTGAATTCTCTTTCACAATGGAGGTGATTTCCATCCAAACAATAATCTGATTATTGATTACGAAGTCATAATACCCCCAAAAGAATAATCGCGATATATTGTAGGCATATTCTTAAACTCATGGCCCGCCTGAAACATTCTTTGGACTTAAGTAAACTGAAGTACTTTATATTTTAAATCAACAAGCAACTAAGCTGTCATTCTGCACACGAAAAAAGATGATTCCTGCATCATACAGAAATCATCTACTCACTTCGCATTTTTTATATGTTCATTACAAATGAAGATATAATAACTTTCTCTATGGATTGTTTAGGTTCATTTTTAGCATATTTTTCAAAATAGATTCTCTTCTTCGTTGGATTTACACAAACCCTATCTGAGTCAATATTTCAAAAGAGACAAAGCAGACAACTATTGAACTTCAAGATGAAGATCACCTGCTTTAACCTTTCCAGCCATTTTTAGAAGACGGTGAATCGAAAGAGCAATCATAACAGGAAGCACCATCCCTATTCCTACATAAATGAGGAATATGCCTATCCCTTGATTAGCTAAGATGTTTATCGGTGCAATCAACGAGCTTAGCCCCATACCCCCTAATTCATACGGTACTTTAAAATCAAAGACCATCGTAGCTATTGGCGCAGCAATTGCGGCAGCTGTAAACGCAGGTATAATATAGATTGGGTTTTTTATCAAATTAGGAAACTGTACCTTTGGTGTCACGATTGATTGGGCAAGGAAGCCACCTAAATCATTATCTTTATAGCTCATTGCTGTAAAGGCTACAAATTGTACTGTACAGCCAATCAAAGCTGCTGCACTTGATACTGGATCCAACTGCAGAGCAATCGCAAGCGCAGCTGATGAAGCTGGAGTCATTAATAAAAGACTAAATACCAAGGATAGGACAATCGATCCAATTAAAGGAGAGCCTTCTACAGAGGCTGTTATTTGTGCACTTATCCATGTTAGTAAAGGTGTTGTCACCGCCGCTAATCCAACTCCTGAAACCCCGCCAATAAAAATAGCTGTAATTGGAATTGCCATAATGTCCAATTTCGTTTTACCAACCATCCTCTTGCCTATATATGTAGCGATGAGTGCAGCCAATACAGCCGATATGGGTTGTCCAGTAACGATCGTAAAAGCACCTTCTGCTGTTTTTTGAATAGCTGCTCCACCAACTGACGCACATGCCATTGCACTAAATTGTACTAATGAGTTACCTCCAAGCTGATAGGCAATCCCTGCACCAAGAGCAGGCGCGAGCAAAACCTTTGCCGCTCCTCCAATAGTAAGGAACATTTGCCAATCAAAATAACCCCCAATTGATTCAAATAATAGACCGATTCCCAATGTTACTAAAACGGCATTTGCGATTCCCGTTGACGCCTTATACATTCGATTAACTATATATTCTTTTCTCTTCATCCCCATCGCCCCTTAGTAGTTAATTAAATATTCTGAAAAATAAAGGTATTATGTTTTCTTTTCTATGCATCCTTCCTTTATTGGAGATATTAGTATTTAGATATATTAACACACCTAAAATAAAAATAGCAAAATATTTTGAAAATTTAATATAAATTAATAATTTGAACTTCAAAATAATTCCATAACGTTTTTATCAACTGAATTTCCATATTCATATTATATTTTTAACTTACAGTAATAGTTGGTTTCTGGCATTTTCCTTTTTTCACTCTCCACTTTCCACAGCCAATAATTCTATTTTTAAATATAATCTAATTACACATTTTGATTTACGAATACTTATTAATTATTTTAGTCGTAAAGTAACATAAAAACGGGCAAATACACAAAACTTGTTCTACCTCATAACCAGTGCGAAGTATATGAATGATTTTGAGTATCTCTGTTTATAATAGCTGCTGCGTATAATCTTTTTGGTCCAAAAAAAGGATTTCCGCACTTTTACGGAAATCCTCGCTCTTCTTTATAATGATAATGTTAACTTGATTGTCCCATCATTCATCTCATACGATTTAATTTTTCCAACAGGTATCTTTTTGACGATATCCCAGGAATTAAAATCCATTTTAACCGTCTGATTTGTAGAATCTGAAAATGGCGGACTGTTAAAAATTTTAATTTCATCTTTATTCATATCAGTAGGCTTCAAACTCTCAATTTCAAAAATAATCATTCTTTTTTCCATATGAATAGGTTTCAGACTTATCATATATGAAACATTTTTATCTGTTGTACCGCGAATGTTCAGGTGGCCTGTTGTAATTTCTACTTTTATTTCTTTTTGACCAGACTGTCTTTTTATGAGCTGTTCTAACATTACTGGCTTAATAGGGACGGTGACTCCATTTTTACTTATTTCGTTAAATTTCTGTTTAAATTTATCCAGCACGGTGGCAACACTCCTATTGTATTTAGTTACCGGTTTAATTAACTCCAATTTTTCTTCTACTTGTTTCTTTAAATATAATTTGATCGTAACATGGGTAGAATGAAATTCCCTACTAATGTGTCCTCTTTCCACTCATAAAAAAGCACGATTCCTTCTTTAATTATGAAAGAATCGTGCTTTTCTTTTTATCGAATCATAAAGGATTTTTCCTGATTAGTCCTCCATATCTTGATTGACTTCAATGATTTTTCCTGTATATGCATCTACTTCAACATCATATTCTACGTTTCCGTCTTTGAATTCCAGTTCATAAGTCTTAGTTTGATCATCATTATCGTTGTCTAATTCAACTTTTGTTACTGTTCCTTTAGCGACAGTTGAAGCAATTTTAATGGCCTCTGCTTTTGTGATGATTGCTTTTTGGGTCTTAGCTGCATTCGGTTTAGCTGTTCGAGTATTAGCTGCATTTGTTTGGTTTGATGTTACAGCTTCGTTCTGCTTAGTTGAGCTTGGTTTTGCAGCAGCTGGTTGAGATGAAAATGCCTTTACATCATCATCGTCGTCTTGCTCTTTAGATACTGACTGATTGTTTTGTACTGGTTTCGTGCTGGCTGAATTTTCTTTTTCAGCTAGTTCGCTCTCCGTAATGGTTGCCTTACCAGTCTTTGCATCAACATCAATATTTACTTCTTTATTATTGCTTTGGATTTCAAACTCGTAATGCGGGTGCTGATAATCTTGATCAAAATCAACCTCCGTAATCGTTCCGTTGAATTTTTTTAATGCAATTTCCTTAGCTTCTTTTTCTGTGATTAGTTTTGTACTTTCTGTAGTCTGTGTCGCAGCGGATCCGTTTGTCGTAGAATGTGCGATGAAAAATCCTCCTATTACAGCTGCTGAAATTGTTAACATTATCCCTAATTTTTTCATGATGAACTCTCCTTTATTCTTTAACTTACTTGTATTGTATAGTGGCAACATTAAACGTAAATTAGAGAAAAATTAGAGTTTCATGAGAAAGAAATGAAAACATTAGAAAATGATGAGAATACTAATCATCATACGTGATTGTTAAAATTTCACCAGTTAGTGCATGTATTTGAAGGGTTGCCTCGTCCTCAGCGGTTTCAATGTCCACATTATAATAGCCACCCTCATTCGTACCTACAAACTCAATCTCGTCCACTTCACCATTAAATTTCGAACGAGCAATTTCAATCACCTGTTGTTCGGTTAACGGCTTTACCGCTTCAGGTTCTTCAATTGTTGGTTTTTCCTCTGTCTTTTCCTCTTCTGCTGGTGCCACTTCCTCTGGAATTTCTTCCTTAGGTGGTTCTTCTTTTATCATACCTTCTTTAATCAGCGAAATATTACTGAACGTCCCTTCCGTTTCATCAACTGACACTTCATATAGGAAGTCATTTTTTGAAAAAGTTACTTCATATTGATCTTTTATTTTCGTAACGGACTGGACTTGGCCGTTAAATAGAGACTCTACCCGATTTTTTATCTCCGCTTCTCCAAAAATTGTCTTCGTCAAAATCTGGTTATAGGCATAAAGCGATAAGCTAATGATCCCTATCAAAAGGAGAACTGGCAATATCCAAGTACAGTTAATTTTCATATGCGGGCTCCTCCTTAGGCAGTGTTACGGTAAAAGCTGTTCCCATGCCAACCTCACTTGTTACGGTAATCGTTCCCTGAAGTAATTCAACAAGATCCTTTGCAATCGCAAGACCAAGACCTGTTCCCCCTGTTTGGCGATTACGGTCCTTTGCCACTCGATAAAAACGGTCAAAGAGATGAGGGATATCTTCCTCAGTGATCCCTACGCCATAATCCTGGATTGTAATGGTCACGTTTTGGCCATTTTTTATGAATACATCAATCTTGTCCTCACTATATTTGCGGGCATTATCAAGTAAGATAAAGATAATCTGTTTCAGCTTTGATACATCCGTCGCTAACGTAAAATCTTCTGCATGTAGATTAATGTCCCTTTTATAAGCTTGTCGAAAGCTGATCACGGTATCTGAGAAAAGCTCCCTCGACGAAATGGTCTCCCACTTGATCTGTAATGTTTCATTCGCTTTAGCCAGCTCAAGCATTTGTTCCATCATCGCTTTCATTTGGGCTGTTTGATTCGTGATTGCCTCTAATGCCTCGTGATTGATGTCTTCATTTTCAAAACCTCTTCTCTGGAGAAGCTTTGCATATGATTCAATTATCGTGAGCGGTGTTTTCAGTTCATGTGAAGCATTTCCGACAAATTGCTGCTGCTTTGCATAGCTGTCCTCTAACTTATCCATGAGTGAATTATACGTATAAGTCATCTCAGCAATTTCATCTTTTTTATTTGCGGGTGTTTCTAGTTTCTCATACCTCGACTGTGAAATGTTTCGACGCATCGTGCTAGTCAGCCTTTGAATTGGGATAGCAATCAAGCGAACAAGCAGCTGGCTTGCTAAGTGAATCGGGATGATCGCCAGCAAGGTGATTAAGATCAAGATCCATTTTAAGATAGCCATATTTTCAGACACTTCACCCAAAGGCTGGACAAAATGCACGTTGACAAGTGAATAATCCGGCCAGACCATCGGATAGCGGATGGCCATTATCAGTACACCTTCCCACTCAGAGATGGTGTATCTGTCATTTTCATTTATCTCATAATTCATTTTATCTGTTGTAGAAGTAGCCTGCAGGCGTAAAAAGGCATGATCATTCGAATCGGTTATATGGATCATCCCATTCTGCGGAATATAGGAACGTAATAAAGTATCAATATTATCTGCACTGTCTAATTCACTGATTGCAGCCAGCATTTCATCTCCATATCCTTTTAGCCGCTCGTACTCTGTATCATAGGCTAAATACTTATAGAAATAATAAATGCCGATAAAGCTCAGACAAAAAAAGAAAAGAGTAAGGACAGTTGATAACAAATTAATCTTTGTTTGTAATTTCACATCCTATTCCTCCTTCATAACATAGCCAACGCTCCGTACCGTTTGAATCACCTGATTCCCAAGCTTTTGACGAAGGTAGCGGACATAGACATCCACGACATTTGTATCTCCATAATAATCAAACCCCCATACAGCATCTAAAATTTGCTCTCTCGTTTGGACAATGCGTGCATTCCGAATAAAATGGACAAGTAAATCAAATTCACGCGGGGTCAGTTCAATCACCTTTCCATCTTTCAGCACATCATGGCTATCTAAATTCACTTGAATTGGGCCAAAACTGAATTGATTTAATGGAGGGGTAACAGTTGGAAGGGAAGCTGGACTAAATCGTAAATTCACCCGTATCCTGGCCAGCAGCTCCTCAAATTCAAATGGTTTTGTCACATAATCATTGGCTCCCAAATTTAATCCAGCAACCTTGTCTTTCACTTCATTTTTAGCTGTTAATAAAATAATAGGTGTGCATGATCCTGAGTTCCTTATCTGTTGCAATACTTCCATGCCGTTTAGCTCTGGCAGCATAAGATCAAGCAAAACAAGATCATAACTCCCTTCCTTGAATTTATCCAATCCTTCCCGGCCGGTATGGGCAATATCCGATTCGAACTTTTCAAACTGCAATTCTAGTTGCAGAAGTCTGGCCAGCTGTGGTTCATCTTCTATAATTAAGATTCGTTGCTTCATCATTCAATCACGTCCTGTAGTTAAGTATTTCGCTAAATCTATCGTATTATCAGATATATGTACTCATCAACTAGAAAAAAATTCATCCCTGAAAGTTACTCTCCTATAGATACATTCTCGTGATTGTTGGAGGAAAATTAAAATGATGTACACAAAGAGCTAAAGTTCAATCCGTTTAGAGCATTAAAAAGACCGTCATTCAACGGCCCCATGGTTAAAATAGTTCCCTCAAAATGATGGCTCTGCTTAGTTTATTTATTTCCACTAATGATATAAAAGAAATTGAAAATGCCGAAGAAGAATAAATCAATTTATCCAACGCTAACTTGAATAGCGTATATTTGTTTTTAAAAGAAGGAGTTATTTGAAAGCAATATGCTGGTAATGGGGAATCTGAATTCCAAAAATAAGAACAATGCTGTAGAGAAAGAAGTCAAATGTTATTCAATTGATAAAAATACTTTTGATATAGAGAAAGATGAACTTATAAGATGAACTTATATTGTAAAGTAACTGCTTTTCAAATAATTTTATAAAAGTTGAATTAACAGGGAACTCCTTAACACTAGAGTTCCCTTGTTTTGAGTTGAAAATCAACATGATTTATAAAAATAAAACATGCCATCTCTATCTTCTTTTCGAACAAAACCAATTGATTGCAGGTATTCCAAATTAGTAATGGTCTGCATAAATCCTGATAGAGTACGTGCGCAACTCGGATCCCGTCCATATATTTGCTTGGATATATCGAAGGCGCTTTTCCCTTCATAATCAACTTTTTCATAAATCTGCATCCATCTTTTCCGGTAGTGGTTCTTTAAATCCCGGATTCTTCCTGAGGGATTTTCGATCATTTCCTTATGACCGGTCAGCATATAACGTACTGAACATTGTTCAATTTTCCAGATGGCTTGCATATAATCCCTCAATGGATTTTCACCTGCCTGCTGGATAAGAACAATCGGATTGATGACGTTTAGTAAGTGGTCCCCGACAAAAAGAATACCCTGATCCTCATCAAGAAAACAAAAATGGTCCGGAGAGTGCCCAGGTGTCCAGATTGCCTTATAAGGCACATCTCCTATATTTATATAGTCGTCTTCCGAAAAAATCCGGTCTGGCTCGAATTGGTACTTTTCATATAAATAATACCCTGCATCCTGCACAATTTCGGGTCCTCCATACACCTTGAATAAAGCCGGGACCGGGCTAGCAGTTCATTTTGCACTCCGTTTTTGTTTTCTAGGCTATACCTGTTTCCCATCCACTAATCATGAACTCTGTTGCTTCATTTTATCCATAACAAAAGAAGGATGATCATTTTTAATTCTTTTTTACGGCATATGATTTACTGACAAAAGGAATTTCCTGTATCCCATTCACCTGATTGACGTAAACAGCCATTACAAAACAAACATTAGCGAGCAATCCTAGGAAATCAAATAAGATGTCTGGCACTTCTCGCTCTTCACTAACTTTATGCAGGGCACGATAGGATTTCTTGGCCTCATTGCGTACGACATGAAGTGCGCATGCGGCGTTGCTTCCTTGCGGTAAGACGAATTGTTTTACATTTTCCCCTGTTTTCTCAACATAAAAATCATATCTATCACTCAACCACTGTAAATCTGCTTCAGTTATCGCCAATTTTCCGCGCACAGAACCGTTCACATGATAGCATAGCGCTTGAACCATACGAAGGTCATCAATGACTGCTTGCTCCTTCTCAGTCAATAATGGGAATACAGCCCCAATCCTTGTTGTTAAACTATCAGTGCGAATTTCATAATCAACTAAACAAGTTTTTTCTTTCATGAATGGATAACTGGAGTAGCGCCAGTCTTTTTTCAAGGTTCATTCCTCCTTATTTAAAACATGGAATTTCGTATGAAATGGTGACCCTCCGCGATGCCGTTTACTTTATTCACATAGAAGGCCATCGCTCATGTATGTATAGAAATATAACGAAATCCTTACTCCTCATGCCTCCCCTTTTATATCTATGGCATAAGGAATCATCTGCCTTTTCCCAAAATAGGAATCATTATAGGTATACGTGTGGGTTTGAAAAACACGCATTAAATTATGATCTGTAATGACTTGTTCCGGTTCCCCTGCTGCAATGAGTTCTCCATTTCCCATAAGCATGAGTCGATCACAATAGCGAGTGGCTAAATTAATATCATGGATTGCCGCGAAGACAGCCTTTCCCTCTTTTACAAGCTCCCGGATGACCTCGGCAATTTGGACCTGATGATAAATATCCAGATCTGAAGTTGGCTCATCCAACAAAATAACCTCAGAATTCTGAGTGATGGCTTTAGCTAAGAAAACAAGCTGACGTTCTCCTCCTGAAAGGGATGTGATATAACGGTCTCTTAAATGATAAATTCCTGTTTGTTTCATCGCTTTCTCTGCCAATTGATTATCATCTTTTTGTGAGAATTGCCATTTCTTCCGATGCGGATGCCTTCCCATAAGTACTACCTGACTCACTGTAAATTCATAGTCAAGGACCGTGCTTTGTGGCATGTAGGTGATTGCTTTGGCCACTTCAAGAGTAGTCATCTCAGAGAGAGCATGATTCTTAAAGGCTATTGACCCTGCAGGTGGCTTTAGCAATCCTGCCATTAAGCGCAGTAAAGTAGATTTTCCGGTACCGTTCGGACCAATCAAGCAGGTAAATTGGTTAGTTTCCAAAGAGATATCCATTGCTTTTAAAATCACCTGTTTGCCACGGCTAAAGCTGAGTTTCTCCGCATTCAAAATAGCTGTCATCTCAGATTTCCCCCTTCTTTTTATTTATTAAAATTAAATAAAGGAAAAACGGAGCGCCAAAAAAAGCTGTAATAATACCGATTTGAATCTCAGCAGGCCTAATGGCCAAACGGGATATTAAGTCAGCAAGAATCAAGAAACTCGCTCCCCCTAAGACACTAGCCAGTAGTAAATTTCGATGCGAGGGCCCAATGATCATACGGATCATATGAGGGACAATCAGACCAACAAAACCGATGGCTCCCGTTAATGAGACACTCATTCCAGTTACTAATGAAGCAGTAATTAACAATAGATTACGGGTGCGCTGAACGGAAATCCCCATATTCTGGGCCTGCTCTTCACCCAGCAGAAAGATATCTAAGTCGTTGGCATGGTACAAAAAGACACAAATCGAAAATAAAACAGGAACAGTTAATATTTGTACATGACTCCAATCACGCCCGTTTAAGTTCCCCATCATCCATTGGACAATCTGCTGCATCACTCCTGCATTCGAAAAAGAGATTAGCAGAGAGGTACAGGCTGATAAAAAAGAACTAATCGCAATACCCGTCAGCAGCAATGTCAGTACTGAGGTCCTTCCTTGATTGGTCGCAATCATATAAATTGCAAACAAAGTCAATGCAGCCAGGATAAAGCCCATTAATGGGACGAAAAGAGAATGGATCGCGGCCAAACCAAAATAGATGGCCAGTACACCTCCGAATGCTCCACCTGATGAAACACCAATTATGCCGGGGTCAGCCATCGGGTTGCGAAACACACTTTGCATCACGACTCCCGATATTGCCAAGGCTGCCCCGACTAATCCAGCCACAACAACCCGCCCCAGGCGAATCTGCACAAGGATTGTTTCATACATTGGGTTATAGTCAAACTCTATAAATGGAAGCAGTGAGAGTAATACTTTCACAGTTTCCGTAAATGGAACGATGACCCCGCCATACATGGTTGCTAAAAGTAACGATACGAGCAAGGAACAAATCAGGATTCCAAAAATAAGAACCTGTTTAGACTGTTTACAAACCATATTATTCTCCATATAAAACTTGATAAATATCTTCTGCTCCCTCAATCACAAAATGGGAAGCCGTTGTTAAATTTGCGCTATCTATCACATGCACTTCATTATTCTTAAAGGCTTTAAGATTTTTAAGTGCCGGATCCTTTTTCCATTCCTCGACGAATGTTGCTTTTGAGCCATCATACTGCCAATCACTTGTAATAATCACATCTGGATTTAACTCAACTAATTTTTCCTTTGAAAGATTCGGATAATCAGGATACTCTTCACCGGTAATGCCCGCTTCTGTAATGGCATTTATCCCGCCTGCTAAGGTGATGATTTCTCCTATTGTAGTATTCTCAGTAACTGAAGAATTTTGCTGTGTCCAGTAAACCACTCGTTTTTTATCTGTTTGTGCTTTTGCTTTCGTTTGTAAATCTGACATCCTCTTTTTGACATCAGCTATGATTTCTTCTGCTTTATCTTCCTCGCCAACAATGGTACCAACCTCCATTAGACCATCCAATACACCTGATATAGAGGAATCATCTTTAAGTTGGTAGGTGGTGATGTCTGCTGCATCAATTTGTTTAAGAACCTCAGGATCTACATAGGAAGGAATCAGCACTAAATCAGGCTGAAGTGACAGCACCAATTCAGATGTGACTGATTCAATTTTTGTATCAATTCCATCTGTTAGATCTGCTACATTCGAAATCCCTGAGTCTGTAGACATTTTCGTAACCGCTGCAATCCGTTCCTCTTCTGCCAATGGCAATAAATATTCATCAATGGCCAACGTTGTTGAAACAATCCTTGAAGGTTTTTCTTTTATTGTTACCTTTTCTCCACGACCATCTGTCAGTGTTTTCGGATACTCGCTAGTTTCCTGGTTTGTTTCATTTTTCTGGTTGTTTACTGTCTCATCATTTCCGCATGCAAACAATGCAAAAACGGATAAGAACACCAAAAGTGATAAGCTTGCAATCTTTTTCATCTCACTATTCTCCCTTTTCCAAAATTTATTATATTTAGCGAATTCACGCTGAAATATTAAACATAAAAAAGCCTGTCTTCCCGGTTAAGGAAAACAGGCTTGATTCATGCACAGACAAAAAAACGCTGTCAAAATCAGCGCAAAGACACAATCATCTCTACGTTCGCCATCCCTTTTCCCACCGAAAAGTAAGCAATACACATTCATAAGCAGGTTTCCTGACTCTGAGCTTCACTTTACTCTCACACCTTCCCTCATTTAAAGGTGGTCACGTGATTTCATCAGCTCTTACAGTAGCGGGGGCTGTTCCAGATTTACACTGGATTCCCTTTTACCTCACAATAGTGAGCACTTATGATTGTTTTAAATTTTCGTATTATTAATATATCATGTTGAAAATGTAAACGGAAGATATTTTCGATATATAGGAATTCTCATAAATATAAACAAGTGAAATGACTGTTTTAATTGACCAACTGAATTACACGCATCTTCTAGTCGATCTATCACTTTTATCACCATCCAATATATGGATTCCCTTTCTGTCCAACCCATATATCGGATTGCTCTAACAACGCTCCTATTTTAAGAAGCCAATCTTCCCTTCCCTTTGGAGCCATCAATTGCACTCCAAGGGGTAAGCCAGAATCTGTCATATGAACAGGCAAGCTAATCGCAGGCTGTCCGATGATGTTCGCCAACTGTGTAAAAGGCGTATACGTTAAACTTGGTTTAAACATTTCATAGACCATTGCTAACTGATCAGAGGGTTTTAGTTCATTTACTTTCAATAACTGCAAGCTCTGTTCATCCGTATGCGTCAATTCGCCCACCTTTGGAGCTGAGAAAGCTGTTGCCGGCGTCAAATACAAATCATAATCCTCATTGAACCTGGCCATTTGTGCAGCTGCCGTATCCCATTCAGCTAAACTGCGTGTAAATTGAACAGCTGATACATTCTGCCCGGCAGTTCTGAGTACCCATGTGACTATCTCTATATCATTAACGGTAATCGGCCGTCCAATGGCTTCCTCAATGGACAGTATATCTGCTGCCATTTCTCCGCTATTCATAATATAGTAATTTTCCATAAGGCGGATTCCATCTACCCCATTATCACATTCTTCAACGGTGAACCCTGCCTGTTCCAGCCATTTGACTGTCTTATGTACCGCTTCTACAGCTTCTTCACTAACGGGTGTTCCCACCGGAGACTTTGTGGAAAAAGCAATTTTAAACCTTTCTTTCAATGGATTCGAAAGCTCCTTCAAATAGCTCCCATTATATAAAGGTACCTGAAAGGCAGTATCCGGCTGAATGATTTGCAAGGCATCCAGCATAGCTGCACTATCACGAACCGTTTTGGTTAAGGCAAAATCTACCGCAGCTCCATGCCATTGGCGGCCCACACCTGGACCAACGGGTGTCCTTCCCCTTGTTGGCTTCAAGCCTACTAATCCAGTGAATGATGCCGGTATACGAATAGAGCCGCCGCCATCACTGGCACCGCTAATTGGGACCATACCTGAAGTTATACTGGCTGATGCTCCGCCGCTTGATCCACCCGATGAATGCTGCAGGTTCCATGGATTACGTGTCGCTCCATATACAGCTGGCTCAGTAATATTTTTCAGACCAAACTCCGGAGAACTCGTCTGTCCAATAATGACAAATCCTGCCTCACGAATTTTTTTCACAAAATTAGAATCCCGTTTAGCAATCCGATTTACATGTAATTTTGAACCCGCTGTAATCGGTTCGCCTTTAATAGATTGTGATAAGTCTTTTAATAAGATAGGTACTCCTGCAAAAGGTCCGTATATAGATTCAAACTTTCCAGTTTCCATCATTGCCTTTTCGAATCTAGTTCGAACAACTGCATTTGTTTTAGGATTTAGTTCATTTATTTGTTCAAATGCGTCCTCTATTAATTCTATTGCGGATACTTGTTTTTCCTTTACAAGCTTCGCTAACCCAAGTCCATCATATTGGGTATAACATTTAAGATTCATTGCTCCGACACTCCTACTTTTTGGCTACAAATCCTGTTTAGTGTTCTGTTTTAATGCTTTTTTCGTATATAGAATAATACTTATCATTTCAACATTAAATTTTATAGGTATCAATCAATTCATACAAGCGTTCCAGTCCATCTTCTTCCTCAAAATTGTTCATTTTATCGATAATCATCTGTTTGTTTTTAAATATAGTTTCTACCTTATCAGCTAACGTGTTTAACGAAAGCTCATCCTCTTCAATAACATAGGCAAAACCCTGCTTTTTAAATGATTCAGCATTCATGATTTGATCGCCTCTGCTGGCTTTCCTTGATAACGGGATTAAGACCATTGGAATTTTTAAACTTAAAAATTCAAAAATAGAATTTGAACCGGCCCTTGAAACAGCCACAGCTGTCATAGCCAATATATCTGCCAAGCCTTGGTTAATATATTCAAACTGAGCATATCCATCACGATGTAGGGTGGAATCTACCTTTCCTTTTCCGCATAAATGAATGACATTAAAGGTTTTGAGCAATCGATCCAAGTCCTTACGCACAGCCTTATTCACTGCTTCAGAACCCTGACTGCCTCCCATGATCAATAATCCAGGTTTCCTTGTATTAAATTGGCATATTTTCATTCCAATCGATGGGTCACCCTGACGCAGTTCATCTCTTACGATGGGCCCTAAGAAAAAAGACTTTTCTGCAGGAATATGATTTTTAGCCTCCGGAAAGGTATAACAAATTTTTTGAACAAAAGGCAATGATAGCTTATTGGCCAACCCTGGTGTAATGTCTGACTCATGCGAAATGATCGGTACTTTTCTACTCGCCGCAGCAAGAATGACAGGAACGGAAACAAAGCCACCTTTTGAAAAGATTATGGACGGCTGTAACCGCTTAATAATCTTTCTTGATTGCATAAAGCCTTTCAAAATATTAAAAGGGTCTTTTACATTTTTTATATCCATATATCTGCGAAGTTTACCTGTGGATATTGGAAAATAAGTGACACGATCAAACTCCTTTATCAAAGAGACTTCAATTCCCTCTTTAGATCCTATATAGTAAATCTCCCAATCCCTTTCAATCAAATAGGGAATGAGCGCCAAATTGACAGCAACATGCCCAGTTGATCCCCCACCTGTTAAAATGATTCTTTTTTTCATTTTATAAACCTCCGACAAATTTAAACGAGTCATGGAAAGTAACCATTAATATGTATGCTAAGACATGAAATCTAAATTTTATTCTCTCCTATTCACCTTGCTAATCAAAAACGGAGATGTCATCAGTGACTTACTTCCACACCCTTGTGATATTGCTTTGATCCTCATCTATCTTTAAACAATACACATCCGGATTAGTCAGACCCAACCAAGTTTCGTAACCAAAGGATTCATCCAGATGATTTAGGATTAAAGTCAGTAAGTTACCATGTGTTACGATTAATATATTGAGATTCTCGCTATCCAATGCCTCCTTTATTACAGTAAAACCTCTTTTAGCAGCCTCATTGCTGGATTCTCCTCCGGCTAATTTAACATCACGTTCCAAAAACGATTGGTATAATCTATTTTTCCAATCAGGTAAATCATGTCCAGATAAGATCCGTTCCTTTAAACGATCATCATATTCGAGCTGTATATTCTTTTCTTCAGCAATTGCTTCAGAAGACTCAATTGCCCTTTTATATGGACTGCAGACTATACGCTCTATTGAAATAGAGTTAAAAAAATCAGCTAGTTCCCTCGCCTGTATTTTCCCTTTTTCTGTTAAATCACATTCAGAACCCTGTCCGGTAGCCTCACAATGTCGAACTAAATATATGTATTTCAACACGACACTCTCCTACTCCCTATAAATTTTATTTACTATATTCTACCATATAAGGAATTCCATTAGAGCTTTGGTTAGTACGTCATCCTATTGTTGATAGTTAAATAAAAAATAAGTACCATTAAAATATAGAAATATGAATTCTTAAAACAAGTAGTGCTGAAGCACCTAGTCTTGTACACTCATGTAAATTCTAAATATTTGAGATGCTTGGGATTAAAGATATTGGGATTCTATCTATATATCAGAATAGGAGGATAAATAATGAAGCAATATCACATAATTGTCTCTGGGATTGTTCAAGGTGTAGGATTTCGCTATTTTACTCTGCTTACAGCAAAAGATTATGATATACATGGGTGGGTGCGTAATTTAGTAAATGGTGATGTAGAAATTGTTGCACAAGGAACAGAAGAAGCATTGGATCATTTTCTTGGCAAAATTAGAATAGGCCCAAAATATAGTCGAATAAACCATGTAGAGGTTAACACTCAGGTCGCTACTGAATATAAAAATTTTACAATTAAGTAAACTTATCCAAAACACAGAAAACTCACTTTTATTACAATAAACTTTCTGTTTTGTTACATTTAGGAAACATACCTAGTAATTTTTTGTCGAATCTACTACACTAGGCTAGTACTTTAAAATTTTACTAAGTTTAGTGGGGGTCAACATGAAGAATAAAGTTTTATCTATTACTGCTACCGCTGTCCTGGCGTCTTCTATTTTTGCTGGTGCTGCTTCTGCTGCTACCGTCACAGTTTCTAAAGGTGATTCTTTATGGAAATTAGCAGTTAAATATAATACTACTGTGTCTGCAATCAAAAAGGAAAACAACCTAACGTCTGATACTATTTACATAGGTCAAACACTTAATATTGGTGAAAATACGACTGCAAGCACTTCTACAAAGAAATATACAGTAAAATCCGGTGATTCTTTATGGAAAATTGCAAATACCTATAATACAACTGTTGCAAACTTAAAATCTTGGAATAATTTAAAAAGCGACACCATTTATGTTGGACAAGTATTGGTTGTAAGCAAATCAACTACTTCAACTGGTACCACTTCAGGCAGTACGGTTACAAAATCAGAAGCTGAGCGCATGGTTGCTACGGCAAAAAGTTTAATTGGCACTCCTTATAAATGGGGTGGAACAACACCATCAGGATTCGATTGCAGCGGGTTCATTTACTATATCGTTAAACAAGAACGCCCAAGCTTTACACGTACTAACACAGCAACTTACTTCTCTACTATGAAGAAAGTAAACACACCTTCTGTAGGTGACTTTGTATTCTTTGAAACATATACTTCCGGTGCTTCTCATATGGGAATCTATGTTGGAAACAATAAATTCATCCACGCTGGCTCCAGCGGTGTTGTACAGGCTGATATGACATCATCCTATTGGAAACCAAAATACTTAGGTGCAAGAAGCCTATAAGCATATCTTTATCAATCAAAATCGGTAAGCTACTATTGCTTGCCGATTTTTTATTTTTTCTTCTGAATTATGATTTCATTATTTGAGGATTTATCTAAATTTATACAATTAGGAATTAGCCGTATAGCTGAATATCATTCGGACATCATATTCTTAAATCGGTTATGTAAGGAGATTGTCAGATGGCTAAAGTATTTGGAAATGACCCATTACATATACTATTTGCATCCATTCAAGGAGAAACTGAACGAGATTACTGGGAGCAACTAAATGATGGCTTATCCTATCATAAAGGAATATCATGCTTGGAAGATGGCAGCTATCTGATTATTGAACAAAGGCAATGGATTGAACAAGAAAGCATTGGCTACCCCATTTCAAAGGAAGATGCCCTAAAAGAAATTCTCTTATCAGATAATCTTCATTTATTAAATCACCCTAAATTTTATGATTTAAAAATTCTTTATGAAAAAACAAGGAATACTCCATAATCGAAAGGAGTATTCCTCTTAAATTAGCCTATTCTTTTTCTACCCATTCGCCATCATCGTTTTTCTTGTATTTATTTTTCACCGCACTCCAGGCTACTTTAAAAGCTGTTTCTTCTTCATCATATTCTTCTCTTGCCGAATTAAAGGCTTCTTTAAATATTTCCTGAGCATGATGCGGTAACGAGTCCTTTACGGAATCTGGGAGTTCACTAACAGATTTGTAGGGCATATGATAAACCTCCAGTAATAAATGTTTTAACATTTTATTACCTTGTATCCCCCTTCTTTAAACAAAAAGTCTCTCCAAAGGAATACCCCGGAGAGACATTAAATAAAATTATTCACCAAGATCAACATTATGATAAACTTGCTGAACATCCTCTAAATCTTCAATTGCATCAATCATTT
Source organism: Bacillus sp. D386 (assembly GCF_006346415.1). Classification (NCBI taxonomy): domain Bacteria; kingdom Bacillati; phylum Bacillota; class Bacilli; order Caryophanales; family Bacillaceae; genus Bacillus; species Bacillus sp. D386. The sequence goes on from NZ_VEMV01000001.1 coordinate 107,948, forward strand.
TTTCAAATTGCGCCTGTGCATCTGGATCCAATGTTACATCATTTTGAGCAAGCATGGTAAGCTCTGCCACAGTGAATTCTGTAATTCCAACATTTTTCAATGCTTCTTGAACAGCATGGAATTGATGCGGTTCTGCATAGATGATAACCGCCTCATCTTCTTCCAGGATATCACGAACATCTATATCTGCTTCCATTAGCAATTCAAGCACTTCATCAGATGTTTTCCCTTCAATACCAAAAACTGCTGTAGCATCAAACATATAGGCAACAGATCCGCTGACACCCATATTCCCGCCATTCTTACCAAACGCTGCACGGACTTCTGAAGCTGTACGATTAACATTATTCGTTAATGCATCCACAATCACCATGGAACCATTTGGCCCAAAACCTTCATAACGAAGCTCATCATAGTTTTCTTCTGCTCCGCCTTTAGCTTTCTCAATCGCACGATCAATAATTGCTTTTGGTACACTGTATGTTTTTGCACGTTCAAGTACCATTTTTAATGCTTGGTTAGATTCGGGGCTTGGTTCACCCTGTTTTGCAGCTACGTATATTTCACGTCCAAATTTGGCATAAATACGACTGGTATTAGCATCCTTAGAAGCCTTTTTCTCTTTAATGTTATTCCATTTACGTCCCATTATGAACACTCTCTTTCCACTATATATCTACTTAAAAATAGTAATACGAATAAGCTTTTACTTCAATACTTTTTGTTACAATCCCTTGGTTTCTCCAAGATTCTATGTATAAATGAAGCAACTTTACTATTATACCTCATATATTATACATTTAATGGTTAAGATAATGAAGGAATAGAGATTTTAAATTTAATATCAGGGAGCGATTCACTCAGTAAAGAAACCCTTTAATTAATCTTATTAATGCTACTCAATTTCTAACACAAAGGTATAAGATATCGTTCCATCATTCCATTCAGCTAATACTTCATCCACGACAATTACTGAGCTGCTATCGAACCAATCAATGGCTCATCTAACTCAGCAGTAATTTCAATTTAATATTCTGATTTTTTGACATGGGCTCAAGAAAATCAGCAATAATCTTATCATCTCCGCTGTATATCAAGTTAAATCCCCATACAATAATTTGAGGTATCCATATTTTAAATAACATCTTACTTAATAATAAAATAAGCGTTACATCTGTTACACTCAGTATTTACAAGAGATTCAAGTGTTTCACTGTTTCATTTTTTATACATCCTTGTTTTTAAGTTTAAAATACATGTTATATTAAAGAATTAAAGTCTGGTGCATTCAAAAAATAAGAGGAGCTAAATAAGCTCCTCAAAAATTTATTACTCCAGATATTTTACTACCAATTTTTGCAATAACGTTATAGATAACATTAATAATATAAGATAAAATAAGAGAGCAACAAAATACAACTGGTACTATAATGAAATAATATGGAGTTTTGTCACCTACATTTTCGATATTAGCATTAAGAATCGCATAAAAATGTTTGTCAAAAATCCATGAGACTATATAAATTCCAAAAGACAAATCAGCTATTACTTTAAAAATTTTTCTTACAACTAAATTAACTGATTTAGTATTTATTCTGATAAAAAATATAAACACCAAAACAGAGTTAATAACGTTCCCTACGCTTCCCCATGAACTCCATATACCCCATATAAAATTGGAATCATATGATCTCCAATATGAAAACAGACCAAATACTATCATACAAATAATTATTGCAAAGAAATTCTTTCTGAGTGATAACTTTATTGAGTCTTTATATTCTCTAATATAAGCACCAATAAAGTAATAAACTAATGGGTAAAGGCCAGACCACCAAAACGGTAATATTTTTTGATAATCATTAGAAATACTAGGCTTATCAATCCAATTCATTGTAAAAAAATCATATATATTTGTCATTGTTGGTATAGTAACCAATATCAATAATGTAATAATTAAGTATAATTTATGTTTTTTTTCTGAAAGATTATTATATATCAAATTTAAGAAAGGTATTAGCATAAAAAGTCCTATATACATTTCTACATACCAAGAATATTGCTTAAAAGACAAAATGTTAAAAATACCTTGATTTATACTAATTTCACTTTTCAAAAAAATACCTTGATATATTAATATACATATTGTAGCTAGTACATAAATAGAAAGTGTTTTTATAATACCAAAATAATAACTTTTAGATAATTTCTTATAACACATTAGATAGCCTGTTAAAATTATAAATAATGGCACACATATCATAAAAGAGCTTCTCATTATTGTAGCAATTAACATATCTCTTCCCTGAATATTTTCTGAATAAAAACCATTATTCAAGAAAAAATGAACTGAGAGTACAGCAAAAACAGCAATAGTTCTAATAATGTCAACATTTAGATTTCTATTGTATAATTTTTGCTTTTCATTATCTAATTTAATCAAAAACTTCCACATCTCCTGTATTAAACTATATTAAAATAATATATATTTTAGTATAAGAATCAACACCTGTAAAGGCGCATATTCCTATATATTAATAAGCGCTTTAGGATTATTACATCAATTTATATTGTTTAATTTAGAGAGAGAACGATAGAGGGTGGTTTAAAGTACCTATATCCTCCAGAGAAATGTTAGGAAATATACATGAGGTTAAAGTACCACTTAAGTTCGACAAACAAAAGTAAAAGTCATCTATGAATTAAGGTATAAATACCCGGTAAAAGCACTAGTGGCAGTTTCACACACCCCACGTGGTACATATTACAATTTAGTAAGGAAGATGGAGCGTCCATACCCAGATTTCGATTTAAAGACTGAAATTCAAGCGATTTATGAGGAACATGAAGGGCTTGGACGTTATTGCTACCGCCGTATACGGGATGAGTTAGCGAACCGTGGGCAAAAAGTGAATTATAAGAAGGTTCAATGCTCGAATTACTTTATTGGAAAGAAATTTGAATGTGTAGAGCATTTTAAAATCGAATTAGAAAAATCATAACCTATTACAACACGAAACGAATGAAGGCGAATTTAAAATTAAATCCGGTGTAATACCTAACGCATTTTACCCAAGTTGCCTAATGAAAACCATGTCTAACTTCTTGGGATCACCTTAATGCTAGTCAATTTCTAACACAAATGTATAAGATATCGTTCCATCATTCCATTCAGCTAATACTTCATATATATAACGGCCTTTACTTGCAGGAATATAAAACTGTTTATTTTTATGTTCGATTTCTTGTCCTCTGCCCTTTTCATTCCATAAATAAATTTTAATATCTGGGTTATCGTCAATTTGGATAGTGGCTTTTTGTTTAGATTTAACCTTAATTGATTCTATGCTGTCCGCCATCCGATAAGGAGAGGCGTGATCTGTTTCCACCATTTCTTCTTCTTCTCCGTTAATCCTTTTCCATTTATAATTTCCTTTTTCCAGCTGATACTCTATCCCATTAATTATTACTTCTCCCTTCATATGTGGAGGAAATTCATTAGCATTAGCTTCATTTTCTTTACCTGTATTATTTGAACAACCTGTAATCAGAAGTAAAACGAAAATTAACATCCCCATAAAAAAGTTTCTCATCGACTGGTTCCTCCATTCTCTTACCCTCTAAGATGAGTTTTTTATATTTTTAAACGGTCTACTTTTATATAAGTACAAAACCATAATTATATTATGTAAATTAAAATCCATCTAACGCATATGGTTAGCTTAATAAATCTCTTCCTATAGCGGACATTGCTGATGAACAATTTCCAGTAGATGTTTAGATTTTCCCTTGGAAACATGCTCTGCTAATCTTGCTCCAGCAATAATTGGGATCCACTGCAAAACCTCCTTTTCTGATAACCCGCTTCTCACGCAATACAGATGCAAATACATTTCGGCCAACTCCATTGAAACTTCTGAATACAAAAGATACGTCCGACATACATCAGCACGAATATCTCCTACGCTGCTATCTACCCAATCAATAATCGTTACTTTATTGTCTGAATCGATTAAATTAAATAAATGGAAATCACCATGGCAAAGTCGCTTATCATATGACATTTCATTCATTTTTTGTATCAAAATATCCTTATGTTTTCTTTTTAAAACTGCTGCCTGTTCAATTTGGCGTATTAATTTATCTGTCATGAGTTCAAGAGAATCAGCAATAACCGAATGTATTTCCTGTTGTATATCAATCGACATACTCATGTAATATTCAGCTTTACTCATGTTTTCAGATACGATACTGCCAAATGTTCTGCCCTTAATGTACTCCATTATGATTGCTTGTTTTCCATCTATTACTGTCACATCCACTATTTCTGGAACAGAAAGTCCCAAAGAGAAAACTAGCTTTTGCTTATTAGCTTCATACCTTGCTTCCGTCGCTGGTAAATACTCTTTAAATACTTTGATAATCTTATTATCCCAAAGATATATATTTGCTGTATTCCCCATCGCGAATGGAGCGGCTAATTCCATTGAATATCTCCCCTTGATTCATACTCATGTAGCTTCCACTGTAGACATTACTCTAAAAAATAATATATATATTGCCTGATTACTTCTTTATATTTCAACAAATATTGTGTAATTCCTCTTTCTATAGTACGTTTAATGCCGCTTATCAACAAAAGAGCCTCATTTAAGGATGAATTTATACAAAAATAAAGATTGCAATTAACTTCTTATAATTGCATCCTATCTATATTTCCTGAGGTTCATCAATCAAATAGAGCTATTCCCCTCCAGTCATATAATAAAAAAATGCAGGATCTTGTAGTAGTTAATTTGAAAATTTCCCGTGTTTAATTCATCCATTCATTCTGCAATATGGACATTGGAAGTTACTTTGGCCCTAATCCGTAAGTATTCGAATTCTCTTTGCCTTAACACAGTCATCAAGAAAATGTAACTTATTACCAAAAGGCATAAAACTATTTCTTTCTTCCCTGATGTTCATTAAAATGTAATTACAAAAATAGGTATCTTACGTGAGAAAGGAAAAAAAACATGAAGAAATTTTTTTTCATAATACTTGCACTTGTAATGTGCACGGGGTTAGTTGCATGTGGCGGTTCATCTAGTAGCAAACAGGAGGGATATACACCTGCTAAACCACTAGATCTTTCAGGTACATGGGTTCAAATTAATAGCAATTCTGATGAAGCTTGGCAGGAAGCCACTATTGCAGATGGCACAATTGAAATCAACTGGATCAGTGATAAAGGGGAAACAAAATCATTGTACTGGTCTGGCACATATGAAGCGCCAACTAAATCCACTAATGAATATGAATGGACATCTAAAAATGATAAAGAAAAAACTGACAGTGCCTTGTTAGCATCTGGTGCTGACACTAAAGATTTCACTTATAAAGATGGTGTGATTTCCTATGAAGCATCAGCTATGGGAACAACTACTACTATCAAATTGGAAAGACAGTAAATCATCTTAGCATAAATTGAAAGCCCATGAAAAAAAACAGGTCAGAGGCCAAATGCCCTCTGGCCTTTTCTCATGAACATCTTTTTTGATTTCATTAATTTGGATACCTTTTCAAAGGAAGTATCCCCTCTAAATTAGCAACGCCAACTTTCGCTACTATATAAGATCCTTTGGGTTTTACTTTCGCAAACTAAATACATCACTGCACCGATTGCTAATAACAAAATCTAAATGATTCATTTTTCACCTTTTTACTTCCGTAAATTTTATGCTCAACAAACAATTAATTCCTGGAAATCAGCCCTGCGTAATTAAGGATCTCTTAACAAAAAAATAATTAAGCATTATTTGTTCACAAAATATACACAATCTGTTACGATAATTGTAACAATTTAAATTTTTTTACTATTCCTACAAAGGGTGGGGTTCAAATGAAATTAAAAACATACGGGTTATTTATACTTTCCATTATTTTTGCTGTTATAGGACATTTTAAAGTTTCCGGAAGCATACAGCCAAATGGTATTGAGGTATACTCCAACACAACCGTTCTTGAGAGTATTTCCAACGGAGTTTTGTTAGGCGGGTTTGTCTTCTTTATCGGAATGGCAATGCTAGGATATTCTGTTTATAACTTTGTAAAAGAACATTCTTAATGTTTGGCCCTCAGGTACTTGCTGAGGGTTTTTTTATTTGCTTTTTTTGTCCTACACCTTTTTACTGTTAAGCTACAAACTTCACTTTTTTCTACCGCAAAATATTTCAACCTATCCTGTTTCCCCCTTTATCGTGCATATAATTGCCATGCCTCGTCCGTATTATGAATCCTTCCCAGCATTCTCTGTTTTTAGATAGGTAAACCTCCCGAAATGAACATAAAAACAAGGACTCTGAAGAAATACAACTTGTTTTGATAGCTTTTGTCATGCAGCAGGAAAAGTATATTGCCTGTGAAGAATACATGTATTAGAAAGATACAAATATACCTAAACGACAAAGGGAAAGGATTGTTAATTATGAAAGATAATCAAATCTTACGAGCATATTCCATTAAAGAAGTTTCACGGAGAATAAATGTACCTGCAGGAACAATCCGCCAATGGGAAAAGGACTTAAATGGCGTATTAATTATTCCGCGTTCTAAACAGGGAGCCCGTTTTTATACTGAAGTTGAAATTTCAATTTTAAAAAGAATAAAGGAAATGCGTGATAAAAATCTTAGTAAGGAAATTATTAAGGACATGCTACAAAAACATTTAACTCAAGAAAAACAGCCTGTTTCAGAACCCCCTTCTGAAGATTCCGGAACCTCTTTGGCTGTTGTAGAAAAACCGGCTGAACCAAGGATGGAGGATTTCTTGGTAGCCATGGATGATTATAAGAATAATTTAATGAAAGAAATGTCAGCAGAGTTACGAAATAATCGGAACCTTATGATTGAAGAGGTAAAAAAAGAAATTTCACAAGGTTCAATTGATACGATTAAAGGCCTATCGAAAACGATTCAACGATCCAATATAAAAACAAACGGAGAGTTACGAAAACTTTCTCTAAATGTTTCAAAAGCATCAGAGCGTACATCCGAAACATTCGGAGCACTAACGACCACCATTGCGAGGTCTTCAGAGGGAGCCTTTGAATCGTTTTCCAAACGGATATCCGAAGCGGCCGCAGATGGTTATCGTGACTTACTTGCAGACCTCTCTGCGTCCGTAACTGAAACACAACAAGAAATTAAAAGTGTAACAGAGGCCATGTATCAGGATCGCGAGCAGTATTTCGAAACGATGAATAATGAATTAGACCAGTATCGAAATGACATCCGTCAACGAGAGGAAGCTTTTAAACAAATGGTCATGAGCTTCCGAGATGCGGCACCTACAAAAGAAATAGAAAAACCAAAAACAGTGAAATTTAAAGACGTTAAAAAGAATAAAACAAAGGAAAAAGGAAAAGTCAAAACAGAAAAAAATAAGCAAGATAAACAGACTTTAAAGGAAAAGGATATGGTTCCAGCAGAAAAGAAATGGTGGAGTTTTCGACGCAAGAAGTAAAATCTAAAGGTGGTATTAAAAATGAATACAAACGAAGTAGCTAAAATCTTAGGAGTTTCATCGAGTACAGTTAAACGTTGGGTTAAACACCTATCTATTGAACCTGCCAGAAATTCTAAAGGGCACTTTATCTTTACAAAGGAAGAATTCAGCCAATTGGAACACTATCATAATCAAGATCAAATTCAATCCGTTCAAATGCTCTCTCATCCAAATAACGAAGAGGTAGAGAAACTAAAACTAAAAGTTAATGAACTTGAATTAAAACTGTATAAAAAAGCGGATGGTGTTGCGTCCATCCAGCTACTCCAACATCGAAATGAACTTGAGGATTTACTGTCAATCGTAAATGAACTAACAACTCGAATGGATCATCTTGAGACCCAATTAAGCGGAACAAAAAAACCTCCCGCTATTTCTAAGCCGATTGCACTTGATACAATAAAATCCAGGCGAAAAAGGAAACGGAAAATAACACAAATCATGTTTGGGTTATAAGGATATTAACTTAGAAGTATAACGGGACTTTTTCAATAAGTTCCGTTATTTGCTTTATTAATGTCTGTATACGTCCAACCGCCGAAAAATAATACAGCGGAGTATTTATCAGTGTTTCCATTCCGGTTTCGTAATTGAAAATACATAGGCATCATGTGATTGATTTCTCTGATATAAATATCCTCGAAGTGTCCCTTCTAATGTAAAACCCATTTTCAGCAACAAATGATTAGATGAAGTATTAGCCGGATACGTAATAGCCCCTATCCGGAATAAATCAAGTTGATGAAAGGAATAGTTTACTACTGATATAATAGCTTCTGTTGCATATCCTAACCGCCAAAAATCCGGATGAATCTCATACCCAATCTCGGCACGTTTGCTTTTTAAACTAAGATTATTTAAGCCAACTGTACCAATTAACTGACCAGATTCCTTTAAAGTAATACCCCACCTTATGGATTGCCCAAGTGCCAGCCCTCTATCCAGAGTTGCAAAAATTAAAGCAGCATCTTCCTTTTTGGTCAAAGGCTCCATCCCATAATACTCCATTACTTCTTGTTTAGACATGATCGTAAAATACTGGTTTAGATGAGAGGTATTTAATCTTACTAATTGTAAACGCTTAGTTTCTAATTCTACAAAATCCATTTTAACTCCTCCATTTCTTATCCCCTTAAATCTTCAAATGCAAAACCATTTGTTCTCCTCTTTTCCCCATTCTCCTCTCCCCCATATCCTTAAAGCCGCAGTTTATGTATAAGGATTGAGCAGGGATATTTTTCATATTCACTAGCAGAACAACTTCATCAATTTCCTCAAAATGATTTTTGATAAAGTTGGAGATGGAGTATAATGCTTGTTTGGCAAACCCTCTCTTTTGGTATTTATAATTAACTGAAAAACTGGTTAATAACAGTGCTCTATGGTTTGTCGTCACTTCAGCCACCCTTTTGCCACTGTATAAACAGAAAAAGCCGACTGCCTTTCCGTTATTAAGAATCAACACTGGAAACTTATCACAACCCTGATATACTTGTTCTAATGCTTCGAGCGGATATGATGTAAATAGATATTGTTCAGGGGGTAGCTTATAATCTCTTATACCTTCTATATATTCGTCGGAATAACTAGCTAATGTAATTTTAGAAGTATCCAAATGTTTCATCCTCCATATTTTTCAAAATAGAAGTAATAATTTATAATACCTAATTTATTTTAAAGATTCAATTTTTTATGAACAATATACTTTTGACGAACATATTAATTAGAGTATAGAATTATAATCTATAGAGTTATATTTTGATTTTACTTGATTCAAAAAGGTACACTATGTTTAAGTTATAAGGTTAGAGAGGTTTTCATAATGGATCAAACTATTTTATTTGCCTTTGCATTAACACTCATGGCTGGTTTAGCAACAGGAATCGGGAGCTTGATTGCTCTGTTAACATCTCGTACCAATAAAGTATTTTTATCCGTTTCCCTTGGCTTTTCTGCCGGCGTCATGATTTATGTTTCAATGGTTGAAATTTTTGTTAAGGCAAAAGATTCTCTTGTCAGTGCTTTAGGCTATGAAAAGGGCTATACAATGACTGTGGTTGGTTTTTTTGGCGGTATCTTACTTATCGCCTTAATTGACCGTTTTATCCCAAAGCAAGGGAATCCTCATGAACCAAAAAAAGTGGAGGACATGAATAAGCCGCGAAGTGAAATTCATAGTGATGAGCTTATGAAAATGGGTGTGTTTACCGCTTTGGCAATTGGTATTCACAATTTCCCGGAAGGTATCGCTACATTTACATCAGCAATACAGGATCCTGGCTTAGGAATTGCTATTGCAGTCGCCATCGCTATTCACAATATTCCCGAGGGGATAGCGGTTGCCGTGCCTATCTATTTTGCGACCGGGGACAAACGAAAAGCCTTTAAACTTTCATTTCTCTCCGGATTGGCAGAGCCAGTCGGTGCTCTAGTAGCTTACTTACTGTTAATGCCATTCTTAACTGATATGTTGTTTGGAATTATCTTTTCGGCGGTTGCGGGGATTATGGTATTCATTTCGTTGGATGAATTATTACCTGCAGCTAAAAAGTATGATGAAGGTCACCATGCCATTTATGGGTTGATAGCAGGGATGGCGTTAATGGCAATCAGTTTATTATTATTTATTTAACCAGCTATTTCAAAAAAAGTAGGTCCTGAATTTTCAGGGCCTACTTTTCTTTTACTTAAAAGTTTTAAAGAAATCTTTTGATAGCTTGTTGAAGACTGCCCATTGTAGTAGCTTTGTTTTCAAAATTAATCCCCATATGGATAATTTGCTGTACAATATCGGGGCGAAGTCCTGTGATAATGGATTCACACCCCATCATTGAAGTACCCTCAATTAACTTCATTAGTTGATCAATAACATCAGGATCCATCTCAGCTATACCGGATAAATCAATAATTAAGGTTTGGATATGGTGTTCTCCAACTGCCTGTAACGCTTTCTTTTCTATAATTTTGGACCTATTATCATCCCATACACCGATTAGTGGTAAGATACAAATCGTCGGTGTGATCGGTATAATCGGGACGGATAAATTTTCAACCATTTTAGTCTGCTTTTCAATTAATATATCTTTATAATTCGAATAGCTGATAAAGAAAGTATTCAAGAAACTATCAATTTGATTGTTAATTTGTTTTTCCATAATAAAAAAATCTTCCATATTAAAAGATTCTTCTGATTGTTGAACAAATTGATTGATAAATGCCCACATCGTTCTTCTTATTGCCTGTACCCATTCCAATTTAAAATTCAAAGTAAGGGAATGAGTAGCCCAAGCTATGCCTTCTTGCTTAGCAAAATCAATAACTTCTTTCTTCTCCTGGTCAAGAACGTATATAACCAGTTTATGGGCGTTATTTATCAAATCAATATTGCCAATCAGTAAGATTTCTTCTATTTTCCGCCTGACATTTACTGCTTCAGATAATAACATATCACTAAAGGACTGGCGATTTTCCACGATATATTCTTTGATCATGGCAGCTTTATCCAAGGTTGTATCCATTCTATCCCTCCTATTATAGTCGTCTGGCTACATAAATTTTATCAGACACTTCAAAAATCGTAAAATATTAACTCTTCCTTTCTAAAGTATTTAATAGGTCATCTTATTAATTCGTATGACAGAAAAGCTAAAAAGGATTTTACCCTTTATAAAGGCTTTTCGTATAGTTTGTTGTTAGTAGTCAAAGGTTGAGTGCGAAAACCCAAATTAGAGGAAAATAAAGTAAAAAAATCCAATAAATACGAAGAGAAATGTGATATAAATACTTGTAGTATTTTAATTAGATGGGGGATTCAATGTATAAAAGATATTGGGGATCTTTGACATTTTTGAGCTTGTATGTAGTTGTGTCTATACGTGTTTTCCACACCTAAACTCTTTCCTAATTTAAGCCAGCGAAACCAATTGAGGCAGTTATCAAATATTGAGTTGCAACAACTTAAATATGCTAACGGATCTTCAGTCTACTATAAAAAATATCGTTATTCCCTCTTTAAGCTTAATATATCAACCCCCATTTGGTATAACCATCACGAAAACAGCCTTTAAAAAAGAAAAGTCATGAAGGGTTATGTATTCTGGAACGAATCGTTGGTCACTTAGAAGAACATAAAAAAAACTAGAATGAACCCATATAATCTCGCTTACAGAGTTCATTTTAGTCTCATAGCATTTGTTTGATTAAAAATTGTTACTCTTAATTTCTACTACTTTTTTGTAAATTCAATTATATACTAATATGGATTATGAAAATTTTTAACGGAGGTTAAGGATGATAACGATAAAATCCTTATATGGAGTCACAGCTATGAACTTATTTATCCTTTTACCCTTATTAACAGAGTCCTTACTTCAGGATTGGTCATTTTCTTTTTCCCAGCTCGCCTATTTTTTCTGCCCCATTATTACCATGATAACACTTATTAAGATTATCCAATTAGATATATTAAAAACCTATCATGGTGCCTTCAACTTTATTATTCAATTACTTATTGGAGGCACTTCAATTATTATCGCGTTCAATCAGTCTGGCTAAGTCACCTCTATTTACTCTTTTAGTTCTATCAATTAAAGTTTTAATAGTAATCTCTCGTTTATACGGTACTGTTCGCAGCCGAATGACTCCTTTTTTGAATAGCATTTACACCCATGACAACAGCTATCATTTCACCTATTTCGATTTCATTGGAAGTTTTAGATAATTCATAGGCAGGACTTGATAAGATGGAGTTGACTTTTCTAAATCGGCCAACTTGCTTTCCTTTTTCACTGAGGATTTCATATCTTTTGGAAAAGGTTTCTGAATCAATGCGGAATACTCCCCGGTTATGAGCTGTGTACTCGTATTTTTTGGCAAAAAAGCTAAATCTTGCACGTACGAAGCCAAGTTCATCCCCCTCTTGATTTGTAACGATCCACCTGTTGCTGAAAAGCGGGAATTTGCCGCTAATCAAAATATTTCCCTTCAAATCTAATACATCGATTGTGGAAGTAAAGGCACTTTTTAAATCTAATTTACCAACAATGTGTTCATCCCTTGTATAAATATCTTTTTGGCCAGATGAAAAAAAACTATCTGTAAAGTATAAATTCTTATAATCCATATTGCCACTCCCTGACATTCTTAATTCCCTCTTCATTAACATTTCTACATCTAAAACCGTATTCCTGCCTTAAAATATATATTGCCACTGAAGTTTGTCTACCTTTATAATGAATACAAAATTATCCATTTTCACGATGTCCCCCTAAATGATTGGCATTCGTTAATGAAGCCCTTTATCCTGCCTGTCCACCAATCATTTTTCAAATATTAAAAGAATAACTAATAAAGGAGTGGAGACATTGGATTGGAATTTATTTGGCGCCCTAGCGATTGCTCTCTTTCTTATTCGCTGGGATCAGAACAACATTAAACTTATTAATTTATTTAAAGAACTGTTAATGATAGGCTTGTTTGTACTTGTTTTATCTTTTAGCCTTAAAGTTGAGAATCTAGCATTTTCCGTTTTCAACTATGTTCCTGAACAATTTGAAATTTGGACTGGCGCTCTCCTCTTCATTTCCTTTATTGGCGCATTGACTCACAGAGGCTGGCGCATCTTCAACACAAACCATATCAATCGTCATCATTAAAAAAGAATGCTAATCCATTTCCTACATAAACGAAAGGACTGCCATACTGAGCTAGCTATTCAGTGTGGCGGTCCTTTTTATGGTTACGCGGCCAATCTTACTATCACTGTTATAATGAAGCTTTTCAAATCTTCTCATTCGCATCATAAATCTTTTTAACGATTCAAGAATACTTTTGTACTGTCAACAATCTACATATTTATAGCATCATCTAAGGACAGTTTATTAACCAGCTCTGTTAAATAGTCAGGGGCTGTCAAATACAGCAAGCCATTTCCCTCTAATTTAGGTGAGTTCCCAAGCGGTATTGTTCTCTTTATTAATTGTGCATATATTTCCGGCTCACTTAAGTTACGTTCAAAGCTGTTATTGGTCATAACCTTAATAAGAGCCATTGCTCCTGCCACATGAGGCGTAGCCATAGATGTTCCACTTAAAGTCGCATATTTTCCGTTCAAATAAGTGGATAGAATTTTCTCACCAGGTGCTACCAAATCAATCTCCTTATTCGAATTAGAGAATCGGGATGACCGGTGTTCGAGATCAATTGCGCCAACACTGATGACTTCGTTGTAAACTGCCGGATAGCAAAGCTCTTCCGTCTCTTCATTACCATCTCCATCATTGCCTGCGGCACAAATAACTGCAATATTATTCATTACTGCCTTCTTAATTGCTTCATGCAGCTCAGGTACATCTTCTGTTCCCCCTAGAGACATAGAAATAATATCTGCTTTTTGCTCGATTGCATAAAGAATCCCGTTAATAATCCAGTCATACTCACCGAAGCCATCCTTATCCAATACTTTCAGAATAAGCAGCTTGGCAGCTGGAGCAACCCCAACTACCCCACTTTTATCTTGCGTGGCTGCAATTGTTCCCGCCACATGTGTACCATGCCCGTTATAATCCTGGAATTTATCAGGGTCACTATCATCGTCTGTAGTAAAATTCCGGCCGCCAATAATTTGCTTTGCCAAATCAGGATGGTTCACATCACAACCAGTATCCAACACTGCAATGGTTACACCTTCACCCATCGTAACATTCCAGATTTCAGGGGCTTCAATCATTTCAATGCCCTTTGGCACCTCATTGACTGAATCAAGCTGTTGATCAATATGATATGGTATAACTTGCACTTCTCTCTTCATCTTATCTCCTCCACTTGAGATTAATTTGAAGCCGGTACCAGTTGTTACCCATATTTTAACAATATATATAAAAATATCATAGGTACATTCGCACTGATTTTTAATTAGCTTATTTACATAATTATTCATGATTCATGGTTACTACTTATCAATCGTTATAATTTGACAAGTTAACATTATAATTAACCTGAGTGTAACAATGGGCGTGATTCAAAAATGAAAGACAAAATCGTATTTTATCACTAATACAAAAAACGATTATCCGACCTCTTCACTGATTCAAAACCGATAAATAGTATAATGAATATTCAGAAAATGGTATGTAATAAAGCTGACTGATTATTTTACTTAATATTGATTTTTATACCATGTACGTTTTTTAAACCCTTAATAAGCTTCCAGCTTCCTGATCTAATAAGAAAGTTGTATTTTGGTGTAAAACTTTCTTTTGTGTATGTAAATGTAAATTCTCCTTTAACGTTTTCCTGATTATTTGCGCTTTATGCAAACCATTCGCCAACACAATAACTTCCCGTGCTCCCATTATATGTTTATATCCTACCAAGTAAGCTGCAGGCAGATCCTGTGTATCAGACTGATTATAATAATCCTTATCTCCTATGCGGCGAACATGTGAATAACAAGAAAAAGAACTACTGGGACTAATAAAACCAATCTTGCAATCTCCGCCAATTCCCAATAGGACTAAATCTAATCCCCCGTTTTTAATAATATCATTGTCAATTCTCTTACATTCCTTATGAGGTATCTCAGATTTTCCGTTAAAAAAAACCAATTGTGAAGCTTTGACATTAACTTTAGAAAAAAATTCTTTATAGAGGAATTGATTGCAGCTGCCTTCATCATAAGTGCTTCTGCCCATCCATTCATACATAACTGCAAAACGGCACTCTGAAAAATCAACCAACCCCAATGAATATTGGTTCGCTAATATCTCCAATACTCGCCTTAGACTATTTTCTGCAGGGAGACCTATAAAAAGGTTTGGTTTTTCATTGATTTCTTGTATGATTATTTCAGCCGCGGATGTGGACATTTCTTCGTAATCTTTAAAAATTGTATAGTTCATTTTCTCACAATACTCCTTCCAATATTTAAGCATTTAATTCATTATCCTAAAGATGTATTTCTATTCAGTCATTCATTAACTAGTCCAATTTGTGAAATTTAAGAGAAAGTACAGAGGCGGAGTAAGTAATCATTTATGTACTAAACAGAGGAGGTTATAAACTGTATTGAAGTTAGAAGTTATAAGAAATTGTTGGTTTTATCAAACTACCTTTCCAATAATACAATGCTTCCATCCTCCTAGGCAAGAAAGATGTCTGAAATTTTTGTTAAATTAATCAGAATAAAGTCTTACTAGGAGATAAAAAAAGAAAAAATGTCAATTTCAGCAGAATTAACATTTTAGAAGGATTACTATTTATATATTTCTACCTTTTTATATTTCTTTTGCAGTAATCGTATTCTCTTTCTTCTCAACAGAACTTAAGCTATGCAAGACTAATCCAAACATGACAATAAATATTCCAATCATAGCCGAGATGGACGGAAATAAAATAGATAAGATTATCATCTCTCCTGCTAAAGCAAACAAAATTTCCATGGATTGAGTGGCCTCCACCGCTGCCATCTTTTTCATATCACGGTTAACGAGATCGGTTGCTTTAAAAAATAGAACGGTGGCAATGACTCCTGAAGAAATAGCAACTATCAATGTTTGAATATTTTGCATAGGGCTTGGTGGTCCAACTGTAGACAGCGCCAGAATGGAGACGATAATCCAAAGAGGTAAGCTGGCTATGATCATTCCTAGTACTCGTTGATATGCATCCAACCGACCTTTTGTAATTTCCATCATTTTACGGTTTCCTAATGGATAAGCAAATGCTGCTATCAGGATTGGGATAAAACCAAATAAGAATTCCTTTATTGTTAACTGATTCATATTTTCCATCTGTATCAATAAAATCCCCAGTAAAATAAAGCATGAGAAAAACAATTGCTTTTTAGGTATGATACCTTTTTTTGAATAAATCCCCTCTTTAAATTCAAAAAACAATGGTGTCAATAAAGTACCTGCCACTATTGTAATTTGCCAGGTTCCTGCTGTAAGCCACCCTGGAGAATATGCTGCAGCAAAACATAAAGGCAGATAGAACATCCCAAAACCAATAAAGCTCCAAAAAAACCATGCCTTTAAGTTTTCTCGCATAATAACAAACAATTGCCATAAATTCTTTCGGAAATAAACAATTGCCATTAAAAATGGAATCATATAAATATAGCGCAATGACGCACTCCAAAGCCAGCTACTTCCTGAGAGTTCCATTGACCTGTTTAGTATAAATGTCACCGCAAAGAAAAAAGATGCCAATATACCTAACAATATGGATTGCACTCACATCAACTCCCTATACTAAATTCTTCTCAAAATGGCTATGCCTTTCTCTTAAACCATCTATTATAAAAGGTTTTACAAATGTAAAAGATGCGTAGGTAAAATAAAATGTACATTTGGAATTATTAACAACCTTCTAATAACAAGAAAATCATTCTTTTCCTCAAACGTTTATCTATGAAACGTGTAATATTCGTAACGGCAAAAAAGTTAGAATTAAGGAACAAGTTTCAATCATTTTATCTTTTTTTAAATGCTGCGTGAATACATTATCATTGGCATCCAAGCTTAATAAATATAGAATAATGATTACTTTAAGCTGCTTTCACATCAACTAAAAAAACTTCATATGGGTTTTCGCTTCTTTATAATAGGAAAGACGATCATCAAGATTCCCAGTATGGAACTCAAATTTATGTCCATCAGGATCAGTAAAATAAACGGATCGCTGATCTTTTAGATCTCTCATTCTTCCTGGAAGAATATTCACGTTTAACTTTTTTAAGTGATTTATACACTCATCGAAATCTGCTTCTTCTACGGAGAAAGCTATGTGGGTATATGAATATTCTATGTCCCTCCGAGGTATCATTTTTTCTTCATTCAATGCTAACCATAAACCATTAAAATTAAAATATGCAGTTGTTCTCCCTTTTACAAGTAATTTCGCTTCGAACACTTGTTCATAAAATAAAATGGATTGATCCAGATTGGATACGGAAAATAACAAATGATTAATCCCTTTTATATTCATCCTTTATTCACCCTTTGTTTTTGGTTCATTATACTTGAAAACGAACCAAATCCCCCAGATAAAAGATACTTCCAAAAGATAAAACTCATGTTTTCATAATCTCTTCTATACATATAATGGTAAAGTATTATAGAATGATTTATTAGGTGTTTAATTTAAACTAAAGGAGTCAGACGGATTGGTAAATACAGAAAATTTAAAAAATCAATCGCTTTTTTCTATATCATGGCCTTTATTTATAGAGCTTAGCTTACATATAGCAATGGGGTTACTGGCTACATTGATGCTTGGACATTATTCTGACCTAGCTGCAGCAGGAGTAGGTGTCGCCAACCAATTAATAAGTATTTTTATCTTAGTTTTTAATGTCTCTTCTATTGGTGCGATGATCTTAATTGGACAAAGGATCGGGGCACAGCGTCTTGATAAAGCAAGACAATTATCAAGATCTGCATTTAGCATTAATGTATGGTTTGGTGTCCTCATATCTCTTATTGTAGTTATTTTCGGGCAGAGTTTATTGAATTTATTTGACATTAGCGGAGAGGTTTATGACTATGCTCTTCTATTCATAAGGATTGTTGGATTTTCTTTATTTCTTGAGTCAATTTCACTTGTTCTAAGCGCTATTCTCAGGAGCCATGGAAGAACAAAGGAACCTATGTATGTTTCACTCTTTATGAATATTATCAGTACACTAGGCTATGTCATTAGTATTTACGGAGTATTCAATCTTCCGATAACCGGTGTGACTGGTGTTTCATGGACGATGGTTATTGCTCGAAGTTTTGCAGTGGTCGCTTTAATAATGATCGTTGCCAAAGAGCTTGCATTGCGCTTCCGATTAAGTGATTTATTTCATATTAACACTGAAGACATGAAAAATCTTTTTCAAATAGGTATTCCCTCTGCCGGTGAAAATTTATCCTATCATTTTTCACAGCTGTTGGTAACTGCTTTCGTTGCCACCCTCGGTGATGCTTCATTAGTTGCACGTGTTTATTTAACGAATATTACAATGCTCTGTTATTTATTCAGCGTTGCGATTGGCGAGGGAACACAACTGTTGGTTGCAAGATATATAGGGGGCGGTCACTTTGATCAGGCCTTAAAAAGAGGAATGAAAACCGTAAAAATAGCTGTATTTGCCTCTACAGCTGTGTCACTGACATTTGCACTAATGGGAAATTCATTGATTGAGTTATTTACATCTAATGCGGCCATTTTAGCGATTGCTTTGCCTGTTCTCTGGGGAATTGCCTTTGTTGAACCTGGCAGAGCTGTCAACATTGTTTTAATGAGCTCATTAAAATCAGCAGGGGATGTTCGTTTCCCAGTCATTATCGGCATTTTATCTATGTGGACATTTACTGTAGGTTTCGGGTATTTGTTTGGCATTACATTCGGGCTTGGTTTACTCGGAATATGGATTGCTCAGGGAATTGACGAATGGTTCCGTGCAATCTTTGCAGTCAAACGCTGGCACAGCCGTCCATGGGAGAAAAAATTCGCTCATCAGACAAAAAAACAAGATCCTATTCATATTTCCTAACTGACAAAAAGCCTCTAAATCCGTTGTTGTGGATTAGAGGCTTTTTAATCAATATTTGAACTTTCTTATTGAATACGATCCCAGTGGCGATGCTTAGCAACCGCTTCAATAAACTGCTCAACTGACTTATTTATTGGTTCATCAGAAGCCGAGGTAATAATACCGGCAGCTCCATTAGATGTCCGGATAAATGGAGCAACCAAATCTGCAGCTTCTTTTGCGGCACCTATTGCTTTAAAGTGATTGAATGCATCCATTATAAACTCATTCACCTTGTTGATCGTTTTTAGAGCATCTACACTATGTTGACCCGAAGCAAGATAGACAGCATCATATAAAACTGAATCTGTTGTCAAAAACGTCTGGTCTACCTTTAACACAGCTCCATTAGCGCTAGTTATTTCTCCTTGGTTCTCAGAAACAATTTCTGCAATTAAACCAGCCTCCTCAAAGGCTACCAGCGCCTGTTTTAAATCAATTCCATCAAATCCATTATGGACAAGGACAGCAACCTTTCTTGTCGCGGCACCCATGGTTGTATTCAATTGACTGAGTGCAGGTGATGAATCAATTACTTTTGATTCTTTAACTTCAGTATTTGATGGTACCTCAAGACCTAAACCAATCGCAATTTGTTCAGCCAAATAATGATCCACATTCGCATACATATTAACAACTTGTTGTTGGATATCCTTACTTAGACATTTACCAAGCTCAAAGCGGAATGCATCGATGATATGTTGTTTTTCTACTGAAGACATGCTGTTCCAAAATAATTTAGCTTGGCTGTAGTGATCCTTAAAACTTTCACTTCTCTTCCGAACTTTAGATCCATCTACCTTTTCCTGATAATGCTCGAAACCGCCTTCTTCAGGAGAGGCCGGTGATGGAGAATTATTGGCTAACCCATTTTTATTGTAGCTAACCTGCCCTTTATCGATACGCATTTGATGATATCCGTCACGTTGGTGATTGTGTACGGGTGAAATCGGGCGGTTAATCGGAATTTGTTGGAAGTTCGGTCCCCCAAGCCTTAACAGCTGTGTATCCGTATAAGAGAATAGACGCCCCTGTAATAATGGATCATTGGTAAAATCAATTCCCGGTACAATATGACCAATATGGAATGCCGCCTGTTCCGTTTCCGCAAATACATTATCCACATTTTTATTAAGCGTCATTTTACCTATTTTCTGTACAGGTATGAGTTCTTCTGGCCACACTTTAGTAGGATCCAGTATATCGAAATCAAACTTAAATTCATCTTCTTCCTTAACTACCTGAATACCAAACTCATACTCTGGATAATTTCCCATTTCAATCGCTTCATATAAATCACGACGATGAAAATCAGGATCTTTACCTGCGATTTTTTGCGCTTCATCCCAGACAAGAGAATGGACCCCAAGTATTGGTTTCCAATGGAATTTAACAAAATGGGCTTCTCCTTGTTCATTTACAAGTCTAAATGTATGGACACCAAACCCTTCCATCATCCGATAGCTTCTAGGTATACCCCTATCAGAGTTCGTCCATAGAACCATATGTGCAGATTCAGTATTATTTACAACAAAATCATAAAAAGTATCGTGGGCTGTTGCTGCTTGAGGCATCTCATTGTGTGGCTCAGGCTTAAAGGAATGAACTAAATCTGGAAACTTAATCGCATCCTGAATGAAAAATACAGGAATATTATTTCCTACGAGATCAAAATTACCTTCATCCGTATAAAATTTGGTTGCAAATCCACGGGCATCCCTTACAGAATCAGCAGATCCCCTGGAGCCTGCAACAGTGGAAAATCGTACAAAGACTGGCGTTTTTTTAGATGGATCCTGCAAAAAACTTGCTTTGGTCAGCTTCGTCATTGGTTCATACACCTGAAAATAACCATGTGCACCAAAACCACGAGCATGGACGATTCGTTCCGGAATTCTCTCATGGTCAAAATGCGTCATTTTTTCCCTAAAATGAAAATCCTCCATGAGAGTCGGTCCACGGTCACCCGCTTTTAAAGAATGTTCATCTTCAGAAACCCGTACACCATGATTGGTTGTTAATTTTTTTTCGCTATTATCCACTCTAAAATCATCCAATTGCTTGTCTTTTTCGTTGTGAATATGTTTACCAGCCATCATCTCTACCTCATCTCTTTGTCTAATGGTTTCATATATAGATATACATATGTAAAGTTACATATTTTTCAAAAAATACCACTGATTCATTATTTTTAAACCTTAAAAATTTAAAAGCAATTAATATAGCAATAATTAGGTAGAAAATAAAACGTATAGGATAGACGGGAAAGCCAAAGCCAGAGAGCTTAATTTTTGATGTTGAAAGTGGTTGTTATTTCATACGTATCACTTGCACTTACTACACTGGCACTTAGTATTCGCAAGGAGTGATGGTCCAATAAAAAAAGCTCGCCATTCTTACTGATGGCAAGCCTTAGAATTATTTTTTGATCAGTTCACTAAGCATTAAAGGTAATGATTGTATGGAATTATTCAGCATCTCCAGTTTTCCTTCAATACGGTATAAAAGATAAACGGTTACCACAATAGGAAAACCCACATCTTTAATTAACGGAATTAAATCGTTCACGGATTGCCACCTCCTCGCTCAATCCTTTAAAAATGGCTAATCCAGCTTATTTGGATTAGCCATCTGTTCATCAATTACACAAATGAATATTCGGTTTTTGCTGTTTCAACTAACTGTGCTTCTTCTTTACTAACGTAATAACCTGATTTTGTTAAGAATACTTTCGATTCAATAATGATATCCATTGCCTGTCTAACCGCTTCTTGGTCAACTGGCATTTTTGGGTTATCAATTGATAGTTTAGCAGTTTTACCTTCTTCTGTTAGAAAATATAATTCTAGAACATTTTCCATCTGTAGCCCCTCCTTTCTATCCGATATTTCCTTCTACCGATACTAGATTTGCCAAGTATCCAAGCGCCTTACCCCTGCTACTTCATGGACTTGAAGAGAGATAATCGCATTCGCACATCGTTTTAATGCTTCACCGTCTGCCCCATTATTAATATTGGATAGTGTTCTTTTTTGGGTGATTGGTTCCCCTTGTGCATCAACCCCAACAACAAATTCAATTTGCAGCTTTGTTAACTCTAAGAATTGATTTTCCATGTTCTCACCTCCTTTTCACCTCTTATATATAAATAAAGAAGCTAAAAAGGAGCATCTATAAAAATATTATTTCTCTATTCTTAGCTAGTTTGATATTTCTGGGCAACCGATGTATTTATCTCGATATCGTGCTGTTTATGATATTAGGCAATCATTCTTCCTATTATAAATTTCTTTTTTGAATGCAATTTGTACTTTTTTGGAAGTAAAGTACAGTTTTATTCTTGGCAGAAATATCCCTGTACTGATGAATGTAATTGTAAGACCGAAAGCAAGATAGTATACATGCTCGGTGCAGGGCTCTAGCGTCAGTTGAACTAATCCGCTAGTCTCCCACTATTCGTTATTGCTTCTCATTCGTTTGAAGTGAGGATCTTGACTTCAGTTTGAACGAAAAAAGAGCAACGGAAGTAAATCCATTGCTCTTCTTTTGAAAAGCATATTATATAGTGAAATCAAGTCGTGAATTGGCTTTCATATAGTCTGTGATAATACCCTTTATTTTGAATAAGCTCGTTATGAGTTCCATGTTCCACAATCAACCCATCATCGATGACATATATACAGTCAGCATTCTCGATTGTTTTTAAGCGGTGTGCAATTACAAAGGTTGTACGACCCTTAGTCAAATTCTTCATTCCGTTTTGAATGGCTATTTCTGTGCGTGTATCAATACTTGAAGTGGCTTCATCCAATATTAAAATATCTGAATCTGCTAAAACCGCTCGTGCAATCGAGATTAATTGCCTTTGACCCTGGCTTAAGTTGATACCACCCGATGTGACGACTGTATTATATTGATTTGGCAAATGTTTAATAAACTGGTGTGCAGCAGCAATCTTAGCAGCTCGAATGACCTCCTCATCAGAGGCATCCAGTTTACCATAACGGATATTCTCCATGATTGTTCCAGAAAACAAATATGTTTCCTGTAGAACGATTCCTATCCTTTTTCTTAAATCTTCGACTAAATAATCCTCTATTAATCTGTCATCAATCCAAATTTCACCGCTTAATCGATCATAGAATCTTGATAGCAGATTAATAATAGTCGTTTTTCCTGAACCAGTTTTGCCTACCAATGCTATGGTTTGTCCGCTTTTAGCTTCTAAGGAAATACCTTTTATAATTTCCTTCTCTTTCTCATAGCCAAATCGAACACCTTTAAATCGGACATTCCCTTTTATAGAAGTCGCTGGTATAGCTCCCCTTTTATTCTTTAAATCAGGTACTTCATCCATTATCTCAAACACACGCTCAGCTCCTGCTATAGCGGATTGAATCGTATTCATCAAATTGGATAACTGATTGATCGGTCTGAAAAATAATCTTGAATACGTAACAAAAGCAGCGATTACACCTATTGTTGTCAGCCCATGCACCGACATGATGGCCCCAGTGCCAATAATCAAGCTAAGGCCGAGATTATTGATAAAGTTATTGACAGGGCCGAGAAAACCACCATATGTATCAGCCTGTATAGCCGATTCACGCAAGTCCTCATTGATCTTTTTAAACTCCTTGATGGTTTCCTGCTCTCGTCCAAAAAGAGTGATGACCTCTTTGCCGCTTATTGCTTCTTCTACATACCCATTCAGGTTACCTAAATTTTGCTGCCTCTTGGCATAATTACGGCTGCTCACTTGGATAATCTTTTTGGATGTAAAGATCATAAGGGGTATCACCAGAAATGAGACAATTGCCAACATCCAATTTAATGCAAACATGGCGATTGAGACACCAATGATTGTCAGTAAGGAAGAAAAAATCTGGACTACACTTTGGCTTAATGCATTATTTAAATTATCAATATCGTTGGTTACCCGACTCATTAAATCGCCGGATGAACGTTTATCAAAAAATCGGAGGCTTAATGTATGCAGGGTTGAAAATAATTCTTCTCTAATTGTCCGAATCGTTTTTAATGAAATATGTATCATCAAGTTTTGCTGAAGCCAGGTAAGAATCGCACCTACTATATAAATAACGGCTAATAACAAAGTCATTCGAATAGAACCATCTACATCTTTAACAAGTACATATTCATCAATTGTAATTCCAATATAATAAGGACCAAGTAAATTGATAACAGTCGAAAATAGCACGCATATAATTGACGCAATCAGTGTCAAATTTCGCCTTTTAAGATAAGACCATATTCTTAGAACCGTTTCCTTTTGATGTTTTGCCTTGCTTTTAGGCCCAAATGAATGTCTGTGACCTGGTCTCATATTCACTTGTTTTTGAGTTTGCGTCTGCTGGCTCATAGATGGCTCACCCCCTGCTCACTCTGTATAGAACATAATTCACGATAGAGTTCATTTTTTCGGTAAAGGTCATTATGGCTGCCAATTCCAGTTACTTTACCATCCTCAAGAACCAAAATTTGATCCGCATGTTTTAAAGATGAAAGCTTTGAGGAAATAATAATTTTGGTTGAATCCGGATATTTATTTATCAATACTTTTCGGATACGGCTTTCCGATATCGCATCCACAGCTGAAGTAGAATCATCCAATATAATAATGGATGGCTTCCGGATAAAAGCCCGGGCAATGGATATTCTTTGTCTTTGTCCACCTGACAGATTAGTTGCCCCCTGAGTGAGTTCATAAGCATAATCCGGGTCTAATTGTTCTACAAATTGAAGGGCTTCAGCATTTTGAAGAGCTTCTGTCATGTCGCCCTTTGTTGCATTTTCATTACCCTGAGTTAAATTCTGGCTAATGGTTCCAGAAAACAACAATGCTTTCTGCGGTACAAACCCGATGGACTTTCGTAATTCTTGTATATCCATGTCTTTGATATCTATTCCATTCAACAGGATTTGTCCTTCATCCACGTCATAAAGTCTCGGTACTAATTTTACCAGTGTTGTCTTTCCGCTACCTGTTGCTCCAATGATTCCAAGTGTTTGTCCACTCGGTACACTAAAAGAAACATTAGAAAGAACTCTCTCCCCATTTTTGCTATAACTAAAGCTCACATTTTTGAATTCCAAAGTACCTTTATCCGGTATAGGAACGAACGGTTGTTCAGATTGTTTAATGTCTTGCTCTGTATTCAATACATCAACAATTCGCCCAGCAGATGGAAAGGCTCTAGTGATTTGCATGAGAACATTACTGCTTGTCATAAGGGAGTTCAAAATGATTGTTAAATAATTTATAAATGCTACAATTACTCCCACATTCAAGCTTCCGTTATCAACCTTAATCGCACCCATCCAAATAGCAGCAACTATTCCCATATTAACGATAAACAATAGTATGGGCATTAAACCCATAATGACTTGGTCAGCACGAATATTCACCGCTGTTAATTCCTTATTAACAATCTGAAATTGTTTCATTTCATGGTCCTGTGTACCGAATGCTTTAATTACCCGGATTCCGGCAAGGTTTTCCTGTAATTTCGTATTGACACGATCAATTGCCTTCTGCACCAATTGAAAAAGATGACCGGCCTTCCATGTAAATAAAACTATTAATATTGTCAATAAAGGTACAACTGCCAGAAGAATTGGAAAAAGTTCTCTGGCAGTGAAAAATACAATAATAATACTGCCAATAAACATAATCGGGCCACGAACAAATATCCGTAAGGTCATCATGACAGCCTGCTGCACGGCTGTTATATCATTCGTCATGATGGTAATCAATTTTCCAGCACCGAATTTATCCGTATTTTCACCGGAAAAGTAATCAATCTTCTCGAAAACATCTCTGCGGAGCTCAGTTGAAAAATGAATCGCTGAACGCGTACTGAATATCGTACTTCCCATACCACCAAGCAGCCCTATAATTGCAGAGAACAGCATAAATATACTCATTGTTACTACATAACGACTATCACTCGAAGCAATCCCTTTATCAATAATATTTTGCATGATTGTCGGCTGAATCAGGTCCATAGTTACTTCCACAATCATACATAAGGGGCCAAGCAATACAATTAACTTGTATGACTTTAGATATTTGATTAATGCTAAAAAAGAATTCATAAAAATACCCACCTTCACTTATGCTGTCAAACAATCAATTTCATTTACTTAGGATAATAGCTAGAAATAGTTGCAGGATAGCTTATCTCGGATGTCTTAATTTTCAGACTCCATATCTAAATCTGAATCCTACCCTTTCTTTCCGATTGTTACATAGGATTCTTCCCCAGCTATCCATTTCTCAAAAATTAACCATAAATAAACACCCCAAAAGTCAGATTCGAAATCCAACATTTGGGGTGTGAAAAAACTCGGAGAATCATAACACGTTTGAATCAATCCACAAGTACTCTTAAAGATATGAGTCCTCTTATTCGTGGTAAACCTGAATGCCTTTTCCCCGTCATAGAAACCAAAAAGGAATATAAGGTGCAGTAGACTCAATAGGTCATTATTTCTTTTTCATTCCTTTTTTAATTTTCTTTTTTCTGACCCGAATCGTTCTCATTTTTTTAAGGCGAAACTTAGGTGTCTTACCTTTAATGTATCGGGCAATGATAAAGATAATATAAATAGCAATGGCAACATAGAAAAATTCAGGAACACTTTTAAATCCTGACTTTGCAATAAGATAAAACATATACAATAGGAATAAAGTTATAATGACCGTATAATAATTTAATTTTACCTTTTTGAAGCTTGGGATTTTAATGGTACTGACCATCAAGATTGCCAAACTAAAGAATATAATGACAAATACGCTGACATGAATCCAGTTTTCAAATAGTACTAAAAAGGCAACAAGTCCCCCTGCAAATGTAATTGGGATTCCTTTAAAATGCTTTAATGATTCCTCAGTAGGCGTAATATTAAATCTTGCAAGTCGATAACATCCAAAAAGCGGGAACAAACCGGCAATCAAAAGACCATATTGTTCAAAATCGTATAAATATGTATAAGATGCTAAAAAGGCAGGCGCGACCCCAAATGATACAATATCAGCCAATGAATCAAGCTGTTTTCCCATATCATCGGCTACCCTTAAAATTCTTGCCATTCTTCCATCCAGCGCATCAAGCATCAATGCAATAAAAATGAGTATAGTCGCATTTCGCACATCCCCGCTGATAATGTAAGAAATGGACAGATAACCACAATAAAGATTTCCTAAAGTCAATAAATTTGGTATATGTTTCTTCATTCTTCACATCCTCAATTTTGTTCGTACTTCATTTGAAGTTATAAGTGCTATTATATCTTAAACTATTAATTAAATTTTATCAAAAGTACCCATATAATGTAATCAAAATAATCTCATTTTAACAATAAGTTCATTTATCAATGGAATAATAGCACCAAGGAATATTATTCTTCCTACACAACTCATTATGTAAATGGGAATAGAATCTTATTCTTTATCAATTCGTTTTATAATGCGGGCTGGGTTACCGCCAACAACCACATCATCTGGAATATCTTTCGTTACAACAACTCCTGATGCTACCACTACATTGTTACCAATTGTAACACCTGGATTAATAACCGCCCGACCACCAATCCATACATTGTCACCAATTGTGACCGGCTTTCCATATTCTTTACCGGAATTTCGTTCATCAGGGTTGAGCGGGTGTGTAGCAGTATAAATATGAACACCAGGTGCAAGCATACAATTTTGACCAATTCGCACTTCGCATGTATCTAAGATAACACAATCAAAATTAGCATAAAAGTTTTCACCAACATGAATATTGTACCCATAATCACACCGAAAAGTCGGTTCAATATAGCAATTTTTTTCGGTTGAACCGAATAACTCTTTTAATAAAGCGGTTCGTTCTGCATAATCAGTTTCTATCGTCTGATTATATAGTCTCGTAAGCTTCCTGGCACGGAGACGGTCATGGACGAGCTCTTCATCTAGTGGCCTATATAATTCTCCATTAATCATTTTCTGTTTCTCAGTTGCCATAGTTCACCTGCTCCCTATGAGTACATCCTTTTAAATCTTTCTCAATTTCACCGAGGAAATAGAATGATCTGAGTCCTTCTTAAGAATAATGTTCGCTCTCGTTTTAGTTGGAGCAATATTTAAGTCCAAGTTGATTTTATTAATGGTGTTCCAAATATTTGTTGCAATTTCGTCTGCTTCTTCATCCGTCAAATCGGCATAACGATGGAAATAAGACGCCGGATTGGCGAAAGCGGTTTTACGAAGCGTTTTAAAACGTTCAACATACCAATTATAAATATTATTTTCAGTGGCATCGACATAGATGGAGATGTCGAAGAAGTCTGATACGTAAACACTTGGAAAATGATCATCCTGTTTAGGAGTTTGCAGAACATTAATTCCTTCCACGATGACGATATCCGGTTGTTGGATGACGGTATATTGGTTAGGCATTATATCATAATATAGATGCGAATATATAGGTGCCTTCACTTTTGGATGACCAGCTTTAATTCTAGATAAAACCTTGATTAATTCCTTCGTATTATAACTCTCAGGAAAGCCCTTTTTGTCCATTATTCCTCGTTCCTCCAGCACAGCATTAGGATAGAGGAATCCATCGGTTGTGATAATTTCTACCTGTGGAGTATTTGGCCATCGGGATAAAAGAGCCTGAATAATACGGGCTGTTGTACTTTTCCCTACAGCCACACTTCCTGCTACACCAATAACATATGGCACTTTTCTTGTGGTATTCCCAAAGAATGTGTCCGTGACCGTGTGCAGCATTTGTGATGAGTTCACATATAAATTTAATAAACGGGTTAACGGCAGATAAATAGTCGTAATTTCCTCAACAGAAAGCTTTTCATTAACACCTTGAAGTTCTTCTATTTCCGATTGAGTCAATGTCATTGGCGTATTAAATCGCAAGTTAGCCCAGTCTTTTTTTGAAAAATATCTGTATGGCGAAAAATTTGGCATGGTATCTCCCTTTTAATCTCTTTCTCAATCAACAGTATAAACTTTGCCAAACGGTTTTTCCACTGCAATAATTATTTTTCCTAAATTTCAACATTTGACCCAATTCCAAGTTAAATGGTATGATTTTCATAAATTGACGAAAACTAGAGGGAGATTTTCCTAATGACACATATACATATCATTCATGAAAATGATGACTGGACCAATCATTTAATTAATAGAATGGAAGAATTAAACCTTCCATACAAAAACTGGCATTTAGCTGAGGGCTTAGTCGATTTGACGGATACACCGCCAGATGGTATTTTTTACAACCGTATGAGTGCGTCATCCCACACACGCGGACACCGTTATGCACCTGAACTTGCTAGCGGAGTAATCAACTGGCTCGAACGTCATAATCGAAAAGTATTTAACGGTTCAAAGGCTTTAGGAATGGAAATCAGCAAAATCAATCAATATACAGCTCTTCAAGCTTCAGGTATCAAAACTCCTGCCACGATTGCAGCTGTCGGTCGGAGTAATATCATTTCTGCCGCTAAAAAACTTGGAATGACACCTTTTATTACTAAACACAACAGAGCTGGAAAAGGTCTTGGTGTGCAGCTATTTCAATCTGTAGAAGCCCTAGAGGAATACGTAAACAGCCCTCTTTTTGAAGAGCCAGTAGATGGGATCACACTCATACAGCAATATATCCTCTCTCCTGATTCTTCAATAACCCGTTGTGAATTTATTGGAGGAAAATTTCTTTATGCTGTTCGTGTGGATACATCAAAAGGTTTTGAATTATGTCCTGCCGATGCCTGCCAAATAGAGGATTTATTTTGCCCAGTTGGAGAACAAGAGGATATATCTCCGCAATTTAAAATTATTAAGGATTTCAATGATCCTATTATTGCGAAATACGAAGAATTTCTTACCTCAGCAAGTATTGACATTGCCGGAATTGAGTTTATCCGTGATCAGGATGGAATGATTTACACATATGATATCAATACAAATACAAACTATAATTCCGACGCCGAAGCTGAGGCAGGCCTATATGGAATGCTTGAGCTCGCAAAATTTTTGGGAGCCGAATTAGATAAAGCAAATAGGTCTTAATCTAGCCTGTAGTTTTAATATTCTTTACCTATAATCTTAAAGAACGAAAGACCTCCAATTGTTTTTACAATTGGAGGTCTGTTAATTATATAATGAAATTTTTTTCATATAGAGCTAACTATACCATTACCAATTAGATGGTATTAAAGTTAATTTAACGTATTATTTATTGAATCATTTCTTGTATTAATTAGCAAAACGACTAACCCAAGGTCAAAAAATAATTTATGGGTTCTTTGTCTCTATAAAAAGAGAGGTAAACGCGACTTGCAGCAATGTAGTAGCTATTGGCAAGTCCCCGTTATTTTCAGCCACTAATGCACAAGTTAATGAACCGTACAACAATAACACCGCAAATACATATACGGTTAACTTTCCATTAAATAACCGATTAATTATTTTTGTAGTATTAATTATTGATACGATTATCAACAAAAAAATACTTATTCCAATATACTTTAATACACTAAACTCTGTTAATACGTTTTCTGCAGACCACTGGATAGCATAATAGATACCTGATGCGAATAAATAAGTTTTTACTCCGTCAAAAATGATTGTTTTAACATTGACCTTAATTGCGTCATTTGGACTATGAACTTCCTTAATAATATATAGAGGAAACAACACTATTAAATATATTCCCACAGAAACCCAGTTTACTCCATAATTTAATAGGAGGGATAAAAATTCCGGGATTTCTCCAACGTCTGCTTCAGTTAACCAAGGTTTAATTAACCCCTCCGTGTAAAACAACAAGAAACAAACACATCCAAACAATAATATCGCTATGGTTAATATCCGCTTTTTATTTAAATATATATATTGTACAATCTTTGCCTGAAGTGTCCTTATATTATCAAACTTGATTAGTTGATTTAACCATGATGGATTTATATAGAAATACAAGCTTGTAAAGATCATCCATGCAAATAATATCCCAAAATAGATTAATACATTAGCTATATTAAAATCAGTTGGAAGAACTTCTTGTAAATAATACAAAGATACTAAACACAATAAAATATAAGAACCTGAAGTTATCCCAATCATTATAATTGGTCTATAAGTAATCTCTCGCTCTATTTTTCTTATTCTTCCTTTAGCCGTTTCATCACTTACTTTGTTGTAATGAACCAGTGCTTTTTTATAATTCTTAGTAGTGCCTTTCCCTTTATAATAACAGTCACCTAAATCTAAATGAGCTTGATTGTAAAAATCATTCGAAGCATGCAAATTATTGACAAATTCCTTTAAATGACTAAAACCAACTTGTTCATTTTTTACGCAACCCTCTCCACTGAAACACATCTGACTTATCCGATACAACGAATTTTTATTATTTCCTTTTTTAGAATTGTTTTTATTTATCGCCTCTTCATGTAATTTTATTGCCCTATTCAGATCCCTAGGAAGGCTATCTGTACCTGTATAATATAATTCAGCTAATTCATACAGTGCATAACTGTGATCAATAATATTAGATTCTTTAAAATGCTCAAAAGCTTTATCAAACTCTTTATTTTTTAATGCCTCACGACCACAATGATACTCATAATCTTTTATAGAAAGAACTTTTTGCAATGTTTGTTGAGTATCTTCCTCTCCAAAATCCTTATGCCCGACATTGGCGATATAATAATCCGTAACAGGAGAAATACCTTTAATGCCAAAATACTTGTGGTTTTTTAATAAAAACAAGATGAATTTTTTTTCATCGATACCTTCTTCTTTTACTTTCTCCAATAAAATATCTTTGAAATAAATGGTAGTAATATCCTTATCTTTTATATTCAGTAATAATTGGATAAACATTGAATATTTTAGAAAATGTTTATATTCCTCATAGTGATCTTTGAAATCATTTGTTAAGAACACTTCTTTTTCAAACTTTTTCAGGATATCCTTCTTATTAATATATTTTTTATAACTACTATCATTTGGGTGCTCATCATATATTTTTTGTAAATCATCTTGTTTTTGCTTGATTTTATTTTTGACTGTTTCATAGTTTGCTTTTTCATCAAATCCAAAAGCAGTAAATAAATTCACTTCTCCTAACTGTTTCAATTCATTTTCATAAATGGCTAGCTTATTAAGTAGATTCATTGATATGGCTTCATCTGGTCTTTCTTTAGCTTTAAATATCTCTTTGACTATTTTTTCAATTTCCGATTCATCTAGATATTGATGGTATTGTTTCTTTAAAGCTTCAAGATCCATATCCTCTTCATTAGATTCGATTAATCTAGTTTTTAGTTCCGATTGCTTCTCCTCTTTAATTTTCAAGTAATACCGTTGTCGTTCTGTCGGATTTTTTAAAATATCAAATTCATGTGCTTTCAATCTCTTTAAATTTTCAGACGCTTCATCGCTTTTCTTACCTAAATGTTTTAGCTTTAATTGCTTCCATCTGTTTTCCGTTTCTAAAAAAGCTTTATTTATTTGCTCTTCATACTCAGAAGTAGGATTTAATATCAGCGACTCATCCACTTTAAGTTTAAACAAATCAAAATAATTATCATTCGTCATATCAATCACCACATTCCAAGGTTGTATGATTTTCTTCTTAATTGAATGATTGGTGTTTATTACGTTCTATAGCTCGTTTTGTTTCCTCAGTGGATAAAGAGTTCGAAACATCAAAAGTACCATTATACATACTATTTGTTTCTTTATGAAAGGCACTAACTTCCAATAAACCAGCACTATTCATGCGAAGTGTGATCTCAATAGGTGTTCCCTTCGGCATGCTATTTGGAAACTCAAGTATTCCTGATCCAATTTTATTACCTTCTTCAAGTTCAGCCTTTGCACTCATAGTAAATGATTCATATACGTCAATATCCACTCCAACTTGCCCTTCATCCATCGTATAAAACATCAGGGTTTGTTTTTGTGGAAGTTCATCATTTCTTTTTATAAAATTAAAGATTACTAGTTTATCTCTGGAAGAGCTTTCATAGGCTGCTGTTCCGTATGTTCTTGGAGAAACATTTGTAAAAATCATGCCACGCGATTCTTGCTTTTGAACCATATGTCTTGGCAGTACATCTTCATACTGTTTGATTATGCTTTCATTTCCCTCCTGAATCGCTTCTTTCACAAAATCATAATCTTGCTCGCCAACTGATTTTTTTACCAATTGCCAGTCTTCTTCACTGAATTCCACATAATCATTGCTTGCACAAATGGCCGCTCCCTTTGCAACAGCCTCATCCAAGTCTGCTTCTTTTGCTTTAATACCATATTTACTCTGAATTAATTTTGATACTTGAGGCATTTTGGAAGAACCCCCGACTAATAATATGTCGGTAAGTTCTTCATGAAGATATTTATTTATTTCTTCATTCGTTATAGCTTCAATATCTTTTCCATATTTTTTCGCTGCAGCAATTTTCAAACATTTATCTGTATAACTAATACTTCTTTCTAATAGATCCTTCGTTTTTTCATCAAATTCGTTGCGTGTCATCGTAAAGTTTATTCGTCCTGAATCACCAATAATCATAATTGGTGCTGATTCTCTGTTGCTCAGAGTTATTTTAGTTTGTTCCGCCTTTAAAAATAACTCCTGTAAGATATCCAGGTTTTCTCTAGGGTCTTCACCCTTTTCTTCTATATATTTTTCAGCAAAATATTGAACAAGTGCATCATCCCAATCTTTCCCGCCTAATGTATGACTACCATCTGTACAAATAACTCGCGGAATACCATCGTGGACTTCAATAATCGTAACGTCAAATGTACCTCCGCCTAAATCATAAACCATAACGGTTTGTTCTTTACCCTTATTAACATGAGCATAATTTAATGCTGCAGCTGTAGGCTCTGGGATAATATTCATTACATTTAAACCTGCAATCTTGCCTGCAGCCTTAGTTGCCTCTCTTTCAGCCATACCAAAATAGGCAGGACAGGTAATCACCACATCCTTAATATCTGGATTTCCATCACTTAATTTCCCTATTTTCCTTAGCTCAGCATTAGCATCCTTGACTATTTTCGTAAGAATCTTTGCCGAAATCTCTTGTGGAGACATACTTATTCCATGAATTGTTCTCATAATTGGCGCCTTTGTTTCATCGTCTATTTTCCCCATATCACGCTTAATAAAGGCTACCGTATTATCCGGTTCAGATACCAAGCTTTGTTTTGCTACTTCTCCTACTACAATATTTTCCTGTGATTCAAAATAAACAACAGATGGTGTTGTAGCATTGCCTTCTGCATTTTTTAATACAATTGGATTTTGGTTTTCATCGATATACGCCACACATGAAAAAGTTGTTCCCAAGTCAATTCCTAGTCCTTTGACCATTTGCCCTCTCTCCTTCACATTAGCTTGTTTTCGATTTTATAAGTCTATTTCTCTTAATAAGAGCATTTATTCTATATTAATATAATTTCTCTAAATTCTTATAATTAAACGTTAATTCAAGTTATTTAACGATTTTTTATACCTGATTGGTTGGTCAGATTAAAGTTTGTAATTATATAAAAGATAAAAAGTGAATTAACAGCTACGGTATCAAATATCGTATATTAATTTTTATAACGAATAAAAACACAAAGGCTTTACTGCCATTGTGCTCTTAGAATAATGGTTCAAACTTATGTATATGTTGTAATCAAGCACTTGAATTTGTTTATCCATCAAGCAACACTTATAATAAACCTGATTCTATACAAATAAAGGAGTTTCTATCGTGATTGAATTTTACAGCTGGCCCTTATTAAAAAATTATTTAATAACAGAATACGATTTTCAGGAGCACGGACTTGAAGAAGCATTCAGCACATTCGAAAGAAAGGTAATTTTAAAGCATGGATTAACAACTAGTGCTCAGCCTGCCACTTTTCCTTTTAATTGGTTAACAGAAGATGGAGTGGATGTGACACTTAACTTTGCCTTTATCTTTGATGAAGAGGAAGAAGAAAAAAAGTATGCGATTGTTATGTATTGATACATATACGTGAGGATTACGCCCAGATGATTATTTAAAATACTCTGGATATAATCCTTTATTAATTACACAATATTGGTACTTAACATTCTTCTTTCCGGATACTCACCAGTTTAACAAATTCCATTAATACCAGTAGAATTATTCTCATCAATCGTTTTCAACCTTTTTAGCCACTTCACCATGCATCCATTCTCAAAAAAGCTTAGCAGAACCCCCTCGCTGAATCGCTCCGCTCGAGTGGCACCCATAATGAGTGCAAGGATACATTGGGCATCGAGAGAATCCTCATCCGCATTACGCATTGCTTCCTGATTCCATTTAAGACCATTCCTCTCCAAAATATCACTGTAACTGGTCAAATTGTATTCCGGATGGGATTCAGAAAAGTGATAGAATTCCTTAACAAATAAATTTATAAGCTTTTTATACATGACATATGGCATTTGGATGGATTGCCCTAGTGTTTCATTATACTCTCGATCTATAAACCATTCACCAAAGGAATCCGTATCACAAATTTTAGGTATATATTTTGTTAGTACTGTGAACTTACCAGAGTGATGTTCGTTCTTATAAAGACACCAGTCATCGTAAATAGACTGCAGTTCATCATCCAAATAGGTTAATACCTTTTCCTTCAGGGTTTCAGGTACTCCGTAATACGCTTCCGCTATAGCGCCGGTAATGGCTGCCAGAGTATCACTATCTCCACCAATCGAAATGGCATTACGAATTGCATCTTCAAAGGACGTTGATTCTAAAAAAGCAACAATCGCTTGCGGAACGGTCTCTTGGCATATCTCATTAAACACGTATGTGTCTCGGATTTGATCAATTGAGAAATCTAAATGATAGTAATCACAATTAATCCTATTTTTAATTTCATTTTTGGTTAACCCCTGCCTTGCCATAAATATAGCTACTGTGGTAGCCTCAGCACCCTTTATTCCCTCTTCATGATTATGGGTTGTTCTGGTAACAATCTTAGATAAATCCCTTGCTTCGTTCTCGGTTCTTGCTAAAAATCCTACAGGACTTATTCGCATTGCTGCCCCGTTTCCAAAACTGTTATAAGGTTCGGGATTCTCACTGAAGACCCATTTCGCAAACATCCCACCAAATCCACAATTCGGATATTTACGCCCCAATTCTTGCATATATGTAATCGACATATTCTCAAGAAGTGTCTCGTACTCACCGTCATAATCCCCTGCAGTGATAGAAGAGTGAATAGACCCTTCTGTCTCCATAAAAGCTTTAGCAATCGCAAGAGTCATAATGCTGTCGTCCGTTACTCGGCACTCTTCGGTAAACAACTCAAATTCCTTGCTACGATGATTATTAAATTCAAAACGAGATCCAACAACATCACCTATAATCGCACCAATCATAAATAATCCCTCTCTCTCATTACTCAACTCACTATTTCAAGGCTTAAAAAACGAAAGGAAATTTAGACAGACAACTGTAACAACCTTTAAGTCATTAGCATTACCTTGGTAATAAAAAATCAAATTTCTAATGTTCCAGCTTCTCTTACTGAGGTTTCATTGTTCACGAAAACAAATATAGTTTGCCAAAGAGCTATTCAAATTTTTAAATATATCTACACTTCAGTAACCACTCACAGTATAAAATTAATTATATATACGTCTCCACCAATATTTTAATATAACATCAAGTGGTTCATATACCTATAAATCAAAAATCAGATTTTTAATTTCACTTTTTCACACGGCATAAAAAAAACCCTAATCTCCGCTCAGAGATTAGGGTACTTTCATTCGAATTAAAACTGTTTCAATCTGTGTCATTCACTCAACCTAGAGTATACTATATGTGTGTACACATGATCCTGTTGGTTTTAATGACATATGCTCGCTATTTTTTATTCGTTTTCAACTAATCTTTAGACTAGCGTCTAAGTACGCATTATAGCGCCATTAGGCTTTGGTATATCTTGTTCCATGATCTGATTCATTTTACAAAAATGATTAAAGAATTGCTGTGCAAGTTCTCGTTCATTCGGGTCACTTTTCAACGAAATGATAGCAAGTAAAATTTGAGCCATCCATAAATTATCGAAATAACGGTATTTACCTGTATTCCATGTCATTTTTTCTGGATTTTTCTCATTTACATAATATTCCCAGAAAGCCAACTGATCTGATTCCTCTTCTGTAAGTTGGATTCTGTATTTTGAATGAGCAGGAATAATTCCATCTTCACACATCTTTCCGACAAAATTTTCATGCACCATATAGACACCTAAGATACGTCTGTCTTTTTCAGACATATTGGAATCGACTGCAGTTAACAGGACAGCGCTATTTTGATGTAAACGGACTGGCTTGTTCGGATTTCCTTTGTTTTTACCGCTTTTTATTACACCCGAAAAAACCTTCCACTCTGAAAGAGAACTATTCTGTTCTTCTGTGTCACACCAAAAAACCATTTGTGATTCAGGATGTAGCTTATGATGCTTCATAAGTTTTTCGTGTTCTACGCGAAGTTCCTGTTTTTTTCGTTGTAGTTTTTTTTCTTCTTCCTTTTTCCATTCTTCCTCTTTTAGTTCATCTTCCTTTTTTTGTATAATTTCTTCGAGTGACTTAGCATCACTTTTATCATGTAGTTTTAGATGCTCTCCAAAAACATCAGGGTAAACAAACATTTTATTTTCCGATTCGAAATTTATTTCAATTTTAGACTCATTATGCCCAACTATACTACCCGTTCCAAAACGTTTGTGTGTAACTTTCTTATTGATTAGATTCATTATTAAAGTCCTCCTTGTATATAAAAACTCGTTTACTAATAAAGTGAAACTTTGCTCGGTGAAGGTTTTCTTTCATCCCCTCCCGAGCATTCGTTGAACCAATCGGGTTCTTACCGACGCTTATCTCCGCCTTAACCGTGATTGCTTCTGCTTACGTTTGAAGGCGGAGTCTTAGCACCAGTTTGAACGGGATAAATAGTTTATTGAAAATTTTATTCAACTAACTTACTTTAAAGCTTAAAAAACATCTGAATTTTCCTTCGTTTTATAAAAGTATATAAAAAAAAACGTATGCAAATTCTATCTGTAAAGAAAAGTCCAGCGGAATTTGAAATACGATAAAAAACAACTGTAAAACTATTATACCATTTTTTTGATATTTTTACAAATTAATTATTGACAAAACATTTTGTGTTGATGTAGAATGAAATTTTATTCCACGCACTTACGTATAATAACCATAAATTTAAGGTGTATAAAAAGGCGCAAAACTCTAAGGAAATCCGCTTAAATCACCGCTGATAAACAGGGGTGAATATAATATACAATAAGTTGATTCCTTTCCTGGAAAATTAACCGATGAATGAATCCGTGCCACGAACCATATATGCGGAACATTACATAAAAAGACCCTGATTTTCACAAAGATTATATGAACGAAATTAGGGTTTTGATTAAAATCTAGATGTTATAACTTCTCAATGGATTAAATGATATTGAGACTCATTAATCAAAGATTATTTACTAAAACAATTGTGACAAACCATTAATGAGTGAATAACCTCCCATTATCGCCATACCAATAACGATAACTACACCAAAAACAGTAAGCCATAAAGGCTGTTTATAGTCTCCTACTATTTTCTTCTTATAGGCTGCTATTAGCATAACACCAAGAGCCACAGGAAGAATCAAACCATTTAATGCCCCCACCAGCACGAGAATCTGTACAGGCTGGCCAATTGTCGCGAACACTGCCGTTGAAATAACGATAAAAGCTATGACAAACCATTTTTGATAACGATCAACAAAACTACTAAAGGTTTTGATAAAGGAAACCGATGTATATGCTGCACCTATAACTGAAGTAATGGCAGCAGCCCACATTATGACCCCAAACATTTTATATCCTACATTCCCTGCAGCTTGCTTAAAGACAGAGGCTGCCGGATTACCGGCATCCAAAACAAACCCCTGTGAAACCACTCCCAATACTGCTAAAAACAAAAATATTCGCATGATGGATGCAATGCCAATGGCACTAACCGCACTCTTAGTAACTTGAGGTAAATTTTGTTTTCCAGTCAACCCGGCATCAATTAATCTGTGCCCACCCGCAAAAGTTATATAACCACCGACTGTTCCTCCAACCAATGTGACAATCGCCAGCAGATTAATCTCATCAGGCCACACTGTATGTACAAGAGCTTTGGCATAGGGAGGATTAGCTGTGAACATTACATAAACAGTAAGAAAAATCATAATAAAGCCCATAATTTGTACAAACCGATCCATTACTTTACCAGCCTCACGAACTAAGAATATTCCTACCGCAACTAATCCACTTAAAAGCGCACCCCATTTTGCATCGACCCCAGTGATTACATTGATACCGAGTCCTGCCCCCGCAATATTCCCAATATTAAATGCTAATCCCCCTAATACAATTAAAGTAGCTAAAAAATAACCTAATCCCGGTAGTAATTCATTCGCTATATCCTGCGCCCTCTTTTCTGATACAGCTATAATTCTCCAAATATTCACCTGTGCCCCAATATCTATAATAATGGATATCAAAATAACAAAGCCCATACTCGCCAATAGCTGTTCAGTAAATACAGACGTTTGTGTTAAAAATCCTGGGCCGATCGCTGATGTGGCCATTAAAAAGGCAGCCCCTACTAAAATACTCAAATGCGATTCTTTCTTTTTCATACGACTCCCCCATCCAGCTTTGGCTCATTAGTTAGAATAACAACCAGCTGTATTCAAATGTCTTCCAAAGAGATTTTTTATATCAATTCATTTATGAAACGATCTATTTTTTGAATTTCGATATCTTCTCTTTTTAATGTTTCTGAGATTTGCTTTGCAAATTCCAACGCGTTTTCTCCATCTCCATGAATACAGACTGTATCTGCTTTTATCGTTATCACCTCATCCTGAACGGAAGTAACCCTCTGCTCTTTCACCATACGAACAACTTGATGAATGGCTTTTGTTGGATCTTTAATCAATGCATTGGCTTCCGTTCTGGAGGTTAATGTTCCATCCGCCTGATAAGTGCGGTCTGAAAAAACCTCACTGGCAGCACGTAAACCAATACGTTTGGCCGCCTTCACCAATTCTCCACCGGATAATCCAAATAAAATCAATTCAGGATCGACATCATATACCGCTTCCGAAATGGCTTCGGACAGAGCAACATCCTTTGCCGCCATATTAAATAAAGCTCCGTGCGGTTTTACGTGCTGTAGCTTGCCTCCCTCTGCCTTTGTAAACGCATATAATGCACCGATTTGATAGATTACCAGATCATAGGCTTCCTCAGGACTAACCCTCATTTCCCTGCGCCCAAAACCTATTAAATCCTGAAAACCCGGATGTGCTCCTATTCCAACTCCCTTCGAAA
Organism: Bacillus sp. D386; assembly: GCF_006346415.1. Classification (NCBI taxonomy): domain Bacteria; kingdom Bacillati; phylum Bacillota; class Bacilli; order Caryophanales; family Bacillaceae; genus Bacillus; species Bacillus sp. D386. Next base: position 148,557 of record NZ_VEMV01000001.1, read on the forward strand.
GCGCTAACCGTACTGTTTTCTTCATTGTCGATGGATCGCCTGCATGAAAACCACAGGCTATATTAGCTGAAGATACATAATTTAGTATCTCTTCATCTCGCCCCAATCGATACTGCCCAAAGCTTTCTCCCATATCGCAATTAATGTCAATCTTATACATATTGTTTTCCCTTATTAAATTTCATCCCAATTCCCCTTTTTAAAATTTTCAGTTGTTTTTCTTGATTAATATAAAGCTGCTGCGCCTCATCCAATGTGACGAATTCAAATTGCAAAGAATCACCCGGTTTTGCCTGGGCAACAACTGGCAAATCAACCGAAATAACTTCTGCTATTTTTGGATAGCCGCCGATCGTCTGACTATCAGCCATCAATATAATTGGTTTCCCATTTGCAGGAACCTGTATCGTCCCAAAAGTGACGGCTTCTGAAATAATCTCTTTCTGCTTAAAAAGTTCAAGCGAGACTCCATCAAGACGATAACCCATTCTATCTGATTGAGGAGATATTTTATAAGATTGCTTAGAAAAGGCATCTATACTCCTTTTTGTAAATTCTTCAAAATGCCTGCCCTTTAAAACCCTTACCTTTTTACGGCCTTCTGGCTCTATATGCAACAAGTCCGAAGCAAACCACTTCGTGCTAATTACATCCCTCTCAAGTTTTAAAGGACCAGCCCCTAAGTGATCGCCCTTTTGCAAAGGTCTCCCTTTGAATCCCCCTATTTGTGCACGTAAATAAGTGGAATAGCTCCCCATCACTTTTGGAATCTTTATGCCCCCGCGTATTGCTAAATAGGCACGGCATCCTGTCTTAGGCTGGCCGAATGTCAGAACATCCCCTTTTTGAATGTGAATAGGACTTGCCATTTGCATTGGCCTGCCATTTAAAGAAGGGGATAAGTTTCCTCCGCACAAAGAAACTATCGTATTCTCTAAAAATCGTATAGTTGGACCATAGAGGGTCATTTCAATCGTCGGTTCATTTTCATGATTCTGGACCAACAGATTTGCCATTCTATGAGATAACGGATCCATTGCTCCGCCTGTGATAATCCCATATTTTTTAAATCCATACCTTCCTAAATCCTGAATGGAGGTTAACAAACCCGATTTTTCAATTATTAACATTGCCGTTCCCCCTCCAGACTGACATACTCTTCATGGCTAATTGGTTTAAATTGAACCCGGTCCCCAGCTTGCAATAAAGTGGGTGACGAATCAGTTGGATTAAATAATTTCAGAGGAGTTCTGCCAATCAACTGCCAACCTCCTGGTGTTTCAATTGGATAAATTCCTGTTTGTTCACCAGCAATTCCTACCGTTCCCGGGGGTATATTTTGTCTTGGCGATTTTCTTCTTGGTGCTGAAATTTCCTTAGACATTCCTCCAATATAGGGGAATCCAGGTGCAAAACCAAGCATGTATATAAGATAATCACCACTTGAATGAATCTCAATAACTTCCTGTTCAGTTAAATAATTATATTTAGCCACATATACTAGATCCGGACCGTATTCTCCGCCATAGCAAATTGGAATTTTCACTCTTCTTTGTTCGTTTTTAATTGATGGTTGAAGACGGTCTAGCAATCTTTTTAATTCACTAGTGATTATTTCATATGGTAGCCGACTTTCCTGAAATGCTCGATAAACATATTCAGGAGAATAAAATAAGGTAAGTGTTGTATACGCGGGAACCACCTCAATCAGCCACTCAGGTTGCTCACTTTCCAATATGTTGCTTATCTTTCGGACAGAGTTATAGGTCTCTTCATCTATCTCTTTGCCAAATTCAATTAAAATTGCTCGGTCTCCAAGTGGATGTAACGAATAATTCAACTACCATCCCTCACCTTCCATCCCATTCAAGAGAAATATGTAATGTTTTGTAGAAATAATAAAAATATCCAGATATTCCATTATTATACTTTAATTGTTTGAATTATTAAAATATTTAAATTATCACCATTTATAATTTACTCCATTCGTTATCGTTGTAATTATCCTTACTTCAATTCAATTCTTCTGTTGATAAACTGAACCAAGATAATATCGAACAAGATAGTATGGCAATGATCATTCTTAACAGCAAGAAAGCGAAGTCCTAAATGGAAAAGTAAAAAAGACAGAGAAATAATCTCCCTGTCTTCAATCTTAATATTCATACGTTAATGGCATCATAAACCTTTATTCGATTAGCCCGACCAAAACTAACCTCATAAAAGCTCAACATAAGCTTTTGATTTTAAAGGGTTTACACATTACTTGAAGAGTAATTCAGTTTAAAGATGGAAAGTTCCTTCTCAATCTCGCTATCTATTAACACTTCATTTACTGTATCCTCTTTTGGATTAAGTTCTTTATAGGACTCTTTATCGATAATTTCCCTTTTAATCCGTTCAATATGCTTCTTGCAGTTCCCTCTGTCTAACTTTTCAGAAATCACCAATTCCTGTAATGCTATTTTCTGTTTGATAATAAAAGCTTCTCGATTGCTTTTATCATTATCTAAAACACAAAGGGCTTTATTTAGCCTATATTGATATTCTTGGATTCTTTGATTATGCATATCTATTATTTCATTCAGACATTGTAATTTCTGCTGTTCCTTAACTTTTTCTCGAATCATTTCCCTGGCAGCTGTATCTTTCTTATGATCCACATACTGTGTGACTAACTTATTTATACTTTCAATTCGAATAAGCTTGTTCGATTGTTTCATATCCAAGTAATGACCGATTTCTATATGCTTTGCTAATGCTAACTTTAAAATTTGAATGTTCTCCTCTAAAATTTTTATAGCATCATCTAACATTTGGCGGTAATCGTTCAATTCTTCAATAAATAACTCTTTATCTGTTTTGAAAAATCGGGTTATCTTTTTTAATAAGTTTTTCATGCTACCTCACCCTTAGTTGTATAATTTATATAATTAGTTATCCGATACCCTTTTTCGTCGGTCAAAAGAAATGATTGCCGTATAATAATCATATTATGTAAATAAAATTTTATTTCATGCAGTATACTTGTATTATGATTACAAAACCTACTAATCAAATTAGTATCATTATTACACTCATGGTATAAATATACACTTATTCCAGTTTATCAATCCACTATTTGTTTTCAACTAAACTGCTCTTTAACAGCATAAAAGAAGACCGTCAATTTGACAGCCGTGGACTTTCGCTATAGTTTGATAGAATACCGGTCTCCAAAGGGTGAGACTAAATAGTTCATCATTCAACATAATTTAAATATCCTATTATCCCCTAACATTTTTGCTTGGCTTGCTCAATATAAATTTTATCCATTTAATCTTCTTTTATCCAATATTCCGAACAATCCGTGCTGCGATTCATAAATCCATACACGATAAGCTCTCTTCTAATTGTTGCAAAATCACCGTAAATTGTTTTCAATACTTCGTTAATTTCTATTTCTGAATATACTCTCCCCAGTTCAAAACGTTCACTTATATTTTGTAAAATGATCAGCTTTCTTTTCTCCTTACTCGGAAAAGTATCTAATTGACCACTCAAACCTTCTTTAAAATAGGCTGACAAGACCTTTTGCTTTTCCTCTTCTGTTGTTACATAGCGTATATTCACCATGTTTACCCCCTAAAATCAACTATGTTTCTATTTTTTTAGTAATAATATTTACAATCTCATATTCAGGTAATGTTCCATCTACAATGAGGTCAGAAATTGGTTTGATCGTATTCAACATATGAAGATATCCCCTTCTTCCCCAACCAATGTAGTAATTTAAATCCATCATAATCTCCTCAACGGCACCATTTCTAAAATCTCGAGTTAATCTTCGTGCCATGGCAATATCCAGTGGAGTATCAATAAATACTGCTAAATCAATAATTTCCTTCATTTGACTATGTAAATTAGCGAATGGAAAATCTACTATTATGTAATCCAGCGGTTCATTAACTAACTTTTTTATATCTGTAAGAAGCGGTGATAAATCCCAATCATCTGGATTACCTCCATTATCAATCCAATTAATCATGTCATTGGGACCATTAAAATCATAATCATCAAAGGATAGAGTTCCACTATTTTGCAAATTATTTTTCAGGTAAGAGGTGATGGTCGTTTTTCCTCCACCTGAAACAGCAGCAATTGAAATAACAAACGGACACTTTCTTTTTTTATATTTCTCCAATTCAAAAATCCTTTCATATAACCAGCATTCTATTCCTTTGAGTACTTGACTAACTTTGCAGTTCCACCGTCTTTTATTGACTTTGCAATCCTTTCACATTTTTTAATGGCCCATATATAAAAGCAGGTTTCTTCTTGTTGGGAAGCCTGCTCCTTCTGTCCTTTCCAAAAATATTTTCTCTACACATTCAATTATCTAGATTTTAAGTTCCTAATTACCGAAGCCTGAAGTTAAATGATTGTCAAAATTTTATGGCTGGATTCCATTCTATTGAATCATTGAAGCCCGTCCTTGTATGTCGCCTAAGCTTTTCTCGGTGATATATCCTCTTCTAATACTTTTAGATGAATCACTCGCTACTTAATTTCTTTTAACTTACTAATAATGCTATCTGCAATAACATGCCAAGTATCATAATCCACCGTAAATTTATTTACAAATTCTTTGAACATCTCAAGTTGTTTTTCTTTAAAATCAGGGGCATCTGCGCTTGGTAACTGTGATTTCAATTCCTCAAAGCTTTGTTGAATTTTAGCAGCGCGTGGTCCCCAGACGGTTAATTCATTTCCATCCTCATCTATGAAAATAAAAATCGGGATCGATCGAGCCGTTCCATTGGTTAAATACTGATCCATTAACTCTAAATTGCTGTCACGCAGGATAAAACGAACGTCGATATTTGTTGCCTCTGCAATACGCAGTAAAATCGGGATATTTACCATTGCATCCCCGCACCAATCTTCTGTCAACACAATAACCTTAATCCCAGTGGGCGGTATAGTTAAAAGCGCCTCTTTACTCTCCCCTGATAGATGGAACGATTCATATACCTTTAGGAGATTTTCTTTATTTGTTTTCATACCATCGATATACTGTTCCGTTGTTAAACCTTTTTCAAACCATTGTTGTAATTCCACCCCTAAAACCCTCCTGTTATCATTATAAAAACTCATCCACCAATACATGTCTCTATCTTAAGAGAGCTATCAAGGTTAGAACAAATTCTACCAATCTATTTATTTCTCTTTCTTTATTTTAAAAATTTTATTTGGGTTTAGAAGATTATCTGGATCTAGTACCCGTTTAATCTTTTCCATCACCAGCAGTGCTTCTCCGTGTTCTTTCTCTTGGTATTTCTGTTTCCCAATGCCGACACCATGTTCTCCTGTACAAGTTCCTCCTCGTTCAAGTGCATACATGACAATCATTTCATTATATTGATCAGCTCTTTTCAGTTCATCAAAATCATTCATATCAATCATTAACAGAACATGAAAATTGCCATCACCGACGTGCCCAACAACACCGCCTGTAAGCATTAACAAATCAAGTGTTTCTCTTGCATGAGCAATAGCACCTGCTAACTCGGAAAGGGGCAAACAAACATCGGTTATCATGAGTTTTTTTCCTGGGTGTCCGTGAATATAGGAGTAAGCTAGATTATGGCGAGCTTCCCATAGCTGATTTCGAGCAGCATTATCGGTCTCGAATTCAATACGTTCACAATTGTGAGCTTCCACAATCTCTTTCATAAATTCAACATCTTGCTTTAAGCCCGCCTCATTCCCCTCAAATTCTAAAAATAAGGTTGGCTGTTCCAGATAGGCCGTCTTATTATGAAGGTTTACTTGTTTCATAGAAGGTTCATCTACGAGCTCAACTCTTGCAATTGGAATTCCCGCTTGTAAAATATTCAAGACTGCTTCAACAGCATCACTAACTGTTTTAAAGGATGCTCGCGCTGCCATAATATTTTCAGGAATACCGTACACTCTTAATGTCAATTCAGTAAAACATCCAAGTGTCCCTTCCGAACCAACAAATACACCATTTAAATGATAGCCAGAAGAAGATTTTTCTGCTAAATTTCCTGTATGAATCACTGTGCCATCTGCGAGAACAACCTCTAAATCCCGAACTTGGTCACGCATAATTCCATATTTAACAGATGTTGTTCCACTGGCATTTGTAGCTGCCATCCCACCAAGTGTTGCATCTGCTCCCGGATCTACGGAGAAAAACAATCCGTATTTTTTCAGCTCTTTATTCAACTGAGAACGCGTCACCCCTGGTTGAACTTTCACAAGAAAGTCCTTCTCCCTAACCTCTACTATTTTATCCATAAGAGAAAAGTCAATCATGATTCCATGGTCATAAGGAATAACATGCCCTTCCAAGCTTGTTCCCCTTCCAAATGGCACAATCGGCACTTTATATTGATCCGCTATAGTAATTATCTCCCTCACTTCTTCTGTGTTTGTCGGAAACACTACTATATCAGGCAGACTAGCACGATGATACGATTCATCTATGCTGTGTTGTTCTAAAATAGTATGATTGGTCGTTACTCGGCTTTCTTGAATAACACTTCGCAGAGCAATTAACAATTCTTCAGTGGTTTTGATCAATTTATTCGCCCCTTATTATCATTTTTCCGCGGTATTTGTTAATGGTATTTTTGCTGTTTGAATTATAAAAATATACCTTTATAGTAATTCCTCTTACTTTCAATTCTCTCCAACCTCTACCATTATATCAAATATTAGGAAAATATTTGCAATTCACATTCCCTAATATTGATTCTAATTAAAGCTTTAGGGAATAAGAAAGGATCATACAGCTTCGATATAATAATCGAATAAGAGTCATTATTAAAAAATACTGGTTGAGGATGCGGTGAAGGGCAATTTAGCTGGATTAACATGAAATTGATTCAGGAAAAAGATAACTATATTAGTGCATGAAAAAAGCAGGAAACTATGTCCCCTGCTAAGATTTCTTTCGTGATACATTCCATACGGCAAGAGCGAAAAATAAAATGGTGACTCCTACCAGGACAAGAATATGCGTGCTGCCTTGGGCAGTAAAGTCACCATATGTCAGCACAACACCCAGTTCTTCTTTTAAACCATCGACTGCAGCACTTGGTGCACCGTCGAATGATATTTTTAAGGGCTCTTCCATAAATACCTGACGAAATAAGACGCCTGCATGGGTGACCGGAAAGATCTTCACAATCATTTGTACAGCATCAGGAAGATTGCCAATTGGTATGTAAATGCCGGTAAGAAACCCGATTAATGTCCCGATAATCGTACTGCCAGTTGCAAATGCATTAACACTTGAAAAGAAGCTAACTAAGAAAAACACCATTGCGCTTGAGGCTAGAACCGATAGGAACATCAACACAATGATTTTTAACATACCTATGAGTGGCAAAAGCTCCCCACCGTTTGCGACAATATATATCTCCGCTAAGACAAAAGTGACCATACACATGATGAGGCCGACCATAAATGAACTGATTACATAACCACCAGCGATTTGATACCTTTTTAATGGCGAAGCATAGAAATCTTTTGCATTGCCATTTGCCCGATCCTCTACCATTGTGCCAAAAGCGCCCATTGTCGTCGTGACAGAGGTAACGGCAAGAAGACCGCCCATAATCCAACTGTCCATTAAGTATCGAGCTTCCTTAATTTCGGTCATGTCCCCTGCAATGGTATCTCCAAGAAAGAGGACATATAAGCCAATGATAATGAAGACGGCCAATAAGGAGAAGAAGACCGCACTTTTATCCCGAAAAAATAGTTTTAGATTACGCTTTGCTAAATTAAACATCAGCACGTATTTCCTTTCCTGTGATTTCGATGAACACGTCATCCATTGTCCCATGCATCACTTCAAAATTTGCAATCAAGGGCTCTGCCAATTTTAGAATCGAGAGGGCCTCTTTTGTATTCGCTATTTTAATGATCATCAGTTGATGCTCGTTTTTGTAACTGATTCCATTGGCTTGAAAAAGCTCATCGAGAGCAGCATAGTCAATCGGTTCAATTTTCAGCATATCTGAGCTATATGTATTTCGCAGTTCATAAGGAGTTCCCTTTGCCACAATCTCTCCATCATCAATAATCATGATATAGTCGGCAGAGGCGGCTTCCTCCATATAATGTGTCGTCAAGAATACAGTCAGTCCCTGATCTCTTTGCAGGTTCGTAATCGTCTCCCAAACACTTCTTCTTGTTTGGGGGTCAAGACCGGTAGTCGGCTCATCCAGGAAAAGAACCTTCGGTGTGTTCACAAGAGCTCTTGCTATATCAGCGCGGCGCCTTTGTCCTCCTGATAATTTTCCGTATGGGCGATCAATAAAGTCCATGACATCAGCTGCAATCGCTGCTTGTTCCACTCTGGATTTGAGCTCCGATTTTGGAATCTGATAGAATTTGGCTCTTGTTAGGAGATTTTCCCGTACAGTCAGGAGAGGGTCGAGCAGACTTTCCTGGAAGACTACCCCGATTGATTCACGGATTTTTGAATCATTTTTAGCAATCTGAAAGCCATTGATGATGATTTCTCCTTTATCTGGCTTCAAGAGCGTGCATAACATATCAATTGTCGTGCTTTTGCCCGCGCCATTAGGACCGAGGAAGGCAAACAGCTTTCCTTGCTCTACATAAAAATCAATATCATTCACCGCAGTAATGTCACCATAGGTTTTGGTGAGGCGGCGTACCTCAATGATTTTTTCCATATAAACACCTCAATTCATATAAATAGGCAGATTAGAATGTTTTTTCGCTGGAGAGTTTTAAAAATGGGGTCAATTCGTAATATTTAATTATATTATAGCTCGGATAGAAGCAATTTGGCGATGAAATATATGCGATGAAATGAACATTCTATCCTGATTAAAACATATATAGACTGGATTTACAGATTGAGGGAGAACTTCGAGATATTTACACGACAATATGATGCTCCTCAATTTTCTTAATGTATTAAAAAATAAACCGATTAATGATGTAAAACCACTCTATAAATATGTAAAAAGGTACATGAATTAACGCGTGATTTCTTTAAATAACAAGAACAGCCACATCCTTACGAAAACAGTCTTATTTTTACTGTGGCGAAAGAATAAGATTACTATCAGAGAGCAAAAAAAAAATTGCTTAATATAATCTGGTTGTGTAACCCTCCTTTAATTGAATTTCAATGTCTTCAGCTCTTGTTTTCAATTTGCTGGCATGCGCTGCAAGTATCTTTGAAGCTTGAGGAAGAGAATTTTTATCTGGCCACGTTGTCGGGTTCCATAATTCTGATCTAATAAATGCTTTTGCACAATGAATAAAGCATTCCTCTACCTTAACCCCAATACCGATGTTTGGTGTCTTTCCATTAACACCTAAACACTCAAGCAAGTCTGGATCTTTTACTACGTACCCTTTTCCATTTACACGGAGGGTTTCACCCAAGCCTGGAATAATAAACAACAAGCCTACTCCAGGGTTCATTAGAAGATTGTATAGGGTGTCCATTCTTTTATTGCCTCTCCGTTCTGGAATTATCAAATAATTTTCATCCAATATTCGAACAAATCCAGCTTGGTCTCCCCTAGGTGAAACATCTAAATTCCCGTTTCCATCCGTTGTACCAATAAACACAAACGGAGATTTGCTTATGAAATGAACACAATGATCATCCAATCGTTTAATCACTTTATTTTTTACTAGTTTACTTGGTTCTCCTATCAGAGCACGCAGTTCATTTGCCTCCGTTATAATCTGTTCAAACATTGTATTCCCCCTTTTTTATTTAACCAAATAGGTTTCAGCCAACTCCTGATTCAAATAGCGGGCCATACCTGTTTTCAATGGGTAAAATCCGCATTTTTTATAAAATTCCTCGTTTCCGACTGTCGAAATTAAGTGGATACAAGATACGGATTCAATTGTGTTAATAGAGAGTTAATAATTTCCTTAGCTACTCCATTACCCTGTTCGTCTGTATGGACTACGAGATCATAAATCGCACCATTAAATACACCATCTGATAGCGCTCTTCCAAAACCAATTAGTCTATCTTCTTTAAAAGCAATGGCCACATGCGTGCTTACTGTGAATACTTGATTAATCATTTCAATTGTATGCTTATTCCAGCCCACAGATTGATAGACTTGCTGCATAGACTCGGCATATATTGAGTTATAATTTACTTTGATTTCTATGTCCATTCCGAGATTCAGTTGACTATGCTACCGATCGTTTATCTTTTCTAAGCACTTCCTCGATTTAAGCTTTCCGGTTAGAGCAAATAGCTTCTGCCACGCTAACAAAATACTGCTTAGAATGCGGTACAAACCGGTCCTTACTTATTGTCTCCTTAAACCAGGTTTTACCTCCGCTAGAATCCTGCTTATAGCCTTCAATCTCCAAATGATCTGAATCTCCATTGTAAAAAGAAATAAAATCATATAATCGAGCTTTTGCCATTCCAGATACTTCTTCCGGCTGCAGGATAAAAGTCTCCATAGGTTCTGTCATTTCATAAAGAAAAACATGACTTAATTCATGGTCTTTGATTGTCTCTGTTTCTATTACATTAGGAAACATACCAAGGCTGTTTAGTTGATCATAGGTAACATTTAATCCAAGTTCCTCATTAACTTCTCTTACACCATCAGCTACCGTTTCATTTGAAAGAATATGTCCCGCTGCAGTTATATCGTAAACATTAGCAAAATCTTTTTTTAAATGACTTCTAAGTTGAAGATACATATATTCTTCATGATTTTCTTTTCCAACCACATAACATTGAAAGGTTTGATGCCAATATCCTTTATTATGGACTTCATCGCGTGTGGCTACCCCAATCGCGGAACCTGATTCATCAAAAATAGTTAGCATTTCTGTTTCCATACATATACACACTACTTCCCATAAATTTACTTTCACCATTATTATATACCTAGCTTTTCTATGTAGTCTAGATAAAAAAGGAAATATTTTCATAATAATTAATACCTATTCTTTTGACAATCTGTTTAATAAAACCAAAATAGGGAAAAGTGCTATATATCATTAATTAAGGAGTTGGTTTGATGGAACCATTATATACAGCAACCGTCACATCCACAGGCGGTCGTGAAGGACATGTAAAATCTGAAGACGGGATTATAGATTTAGATGTGAGGCAACCAAAAGCATTGGGAGGTAGCGGAGAACAAGCTGCAAACCCAGAATTACTGTTTGCAGCAGGATATGCTGCTTGTTATGACAGTGCATTAAACCTCGTATTACGTAAGGATCGAAAAAAAGTAGATACAACGGTCACGTCTAATGTAACGATTGGTAAAGATGGAGAAGATGGCGGTTTTAAACTGGCTGTCCGCTTAGATGTCTCTATCCCTGGTTTGGATAAAGAAGAAGTTAAAAAATATGCTGATATGGCCCACCAGGTTTGCCCTTATTCTAAAGCAACGCGTGGAAATATTGAGGTAACCATTATTACGGTGTGATTGCTTACTTTCTATATAAGTATTTTTATTAGGATAGAGTCTATTCGCTTATAAATAACAGAACAAACGACTGGGAAACCAGCCGTTTGTTCTTTTTTTACTTAAACCGTCCGTTTAACTGCTAAAATTCTTGGATGAAATCCATTCAATTAATTGATTTTTAGGATAATAGGTAGTTCCGTTTAATACCAGCTTAGGGACATCCTGATATTCAGTCAATAAAGCCTTTATTTCATTCCTATTTAATTTAAAAACATAGGCTAGGTCACTTTCTTTTAAAAACACATTGTAATCAATTACATTTTTAGACTGACGAAAATTTATGAGTCCTTTACCTATGTAATGCCCCAATAAAGCTAATCCAACTCCAATACAAAATAGCCCAAAATTTATTCCTGCACCTGATATATCTATTTCCAAATCTATCTCCCCCTTCTTTAATTCTAGTAAACACAAAGAAATTTCCCTTCGAATTCTGACTCTTTTATATGCATCTATATTTATTCGATTAAAATATTGTTAAATCCTTTTATTAAACTTTATTTTGGTCTTGCAGCATAATGATTAAGGTAGCTAACACCTTTGTTTATATAAGTAAATATCAATCAAAAAACTGTTTCACCTCTCAGCTAAAACTTTATTCCCTTCTTATTCGTCTCTTCTCACTTAATAAGAGAACTTCTTCTATCCCTGGCATTCATTTAATGGTATAGTATCCATAACAAATCACTTCATAATTTGAAAATCTTTAACGGAGAGTTGCCAGCCATGATAGGATTAATAATTGAATACGATTATGATGTCATACAGCAGACATTAATAATTGCCTTTTTATTCTCGGTTGTCTTTCCGTTAGCCGCCTTATTCATAGTGCATAAGCAAAATAAAGTCCTTTTCAGTAACCACTATGAAGAAGGAACGAATCAACCGATTTTAAAAAGCAATAAGAAACAGCCAATTATAGATAAACGCCATATTCAACGCTTTTTCACTTTATTTCGTATTAAGGTAAACCCCGGAGATAAAGAAAGCAGCCATTTCCATCCCATCGTATAAACAAATACATGATCGGAGGAAATGGATTGAAAAAATTAATAGGTGTTTTATTCGCAGGAATGTTGTTGAGTGGATGTTCAGCCAATTCTAACGGAGACGGTTTTTTCCAACACTTTATTGTCTCTCCCTTATTATCCTTACTGGAATTTAATGCAGATCTATTTCAGGGGAATTATGGGCTCGCCATTATTTTGGCTACGTTGCTGATTAAATTATTGCTCATGCCGTTGACTGTTAAACAGTATAAAACTCAAGCTGATATGAAACGGAAAATGGAAGTTTTAAAGCCTGAGATGGAAGCTATACAAGAAAAATTAAAACAAACAACTGATGCAGCGAAGAAAGCAGAAATTCAACAGGAAATGATGCAGCTTTATCAGAAGCATGGCGTAAATCCTCTCAATATCGGATGCTTACCAATGCTGATTCAAATGCCGATATTAATGGGATTCTATTATGCCATTAGGGACTCACATACAATTGCAACCCATGACTTCCTTTGGTTTAGTCTTGGCGAGGCGAACATGATCATGGCGTTAATTGCCGGATTGATTTACTATCTCCAATTCAAAGTCAGCTCAAGCCAAATGCAGCCTGAACAGCAGAATCAAATGAAATTAATGGGACTCTTGTCACCTATGATGATTATGTTCATTTCTTTTTCGGCTCCGGCTGCTCTTCCGCTCTATTGGATAACAAGCGGAATCTTCTTGATCATCCAGACATTCGTTTTACAAAGTATCTTTAAACAGGAAGAACCAAAAGACCTTGCAAAAATTCAAACTGAGCCATCTTTAAAGAAAAGCTAAGCTCTTAATAAATAAAATCACCCCATAAAAGACAGACATAGCTCTGACTTTTATGGGGCTTATTTATGCTCTTATTTGACTGATTAACCAAATAAGGAAAAACAGTGTGATTACCGTCCATAACCACACTGCTTTCTTAAAGATCTTAGTCCATATTAATCCATACACTCTTCACTTCTGTGTAGTTATCGAGTGCATAGCTTCCCATTTCACGACCAATACCGGATTGTTTGTACCCTCCAAAAGGAGAAGCCGCATCAAATGTATTATAGGTATTTACCCATACCGTACCCGCTTGTAACTTATGTGCGATTTGATGAGCCTTTTTCAAGTCCTGTGTCCAAACACCTGCCGCTAATCCGTAGTTGCTGTCATTGGCTTTTTGTATAAGATCATCAATATCATCAAATGGCATGGCCGCTACAACAGGTCCAAATATTTCTTCTTTTGCTATTGTCATGCTATGGTTTACATCTGCAAACACGGTCGGTGATACAAAATAGCCTTTATCAAATGGAATATCCCCTCCAATTAACACTTCGGCTCCTTCTTCAACACCTTGGTCAATATATCCTTTTACCCTGGACTGCTGCTGGGCGGAAATAAGCGGGCCCATCGTTGTATCTTCTTCTAACCCATTACCCTGTTTAATATCCTTGGCACACGTTATTAAATCAGAAACGACATTATCATACATTTTCTTTTGGACATATAAACGGCTGCCTGCACAGCAAACTTGCCCCTGATTGAACATGATACCCATTAATGCACCCGGAACAGCCTTTGATAAATCTGCATCCGGAAGAATGATATTCGGCGATTTTCCTCCAAGTTCCAATGTTACGCGTTTCAGCGTATCAGCAGCTGATTTCATAATTTGTTTACCAACCTTAGTCGAACCCGTAAAGGCAATCTTATCGATCATTGGATGATCGACCAATGGTTGTCCTGCTGACGGACCATATCCTGGGACAATATTGACGACTCCATCCGGGAATCCAGCTTCACTAATTAGTTGTGCCAGGTATAATGCAGAAAGAGGTGTGTTTTCTGCTGGTTTTAATACGATTGTACACCCGGTAGCAAGTGCCGCTCCGAGTTTCCAGGCAGCCATTAATAATGGGAAATTCCACGGGATAATCTGGCCAACCACTCCAACTGGTTCATGTTTTGTATAATTAAAAAAATTACCGGCTACTGGGATGGTTTGTCCCATGATTTTAGTCGACCAACCTGCAAAATAGCGGAAGTGTTCAATGGCTAATGGAATATCTGCATTAGATGTTTCACGGAAAGGCTTCCCGTTATCCAATGTTTCCAATTGAGCCAACTCCAGCTTGTTTTCTTCCATTAAATCTGCCAATTTGTATATTAAACGACTGCGTTCTGCAGCATTCATTGTTCTCCATGGTCCTTGATCAAATGCTTTACGTGCAGCTTTGACAGCTAAATCAATATCTTCAGATTGCGCTTCTGAAATCACAGCCAAAACTTCACCAGTAGCCGGATTCATTGTTTCAAATGTTTTACCAGATACTGAGTCTACGAATTCACCATTCATATATAACTGTTTTGTACCTTTTAGAAACTCTGCTAATTTGGGACTAATATTAGAGCTTATAGTAGTGGTCATTTAATTCCCTCCATTTATATCCATCATTTTGTGAACGCTTTCAGTATATTCCATCTATTTTCCATTTTCAATTAATTACCATCTGCAGAGCAAATGAATCGTTCGCTCCTTTTTGACATGAATTAATTCAATACACCATATATTTGTTGAAAAAGAGCAAAGCTTGATCTATATTGTACTTTTGTGTTCTTTTAGCAACATAGACGCGCTTTTTGCATTTTTAAACACATGCTTTCAAAATGAATGATAAAATGCTCTCATACAAAATAGTTTCTCTTATTGATAAAAGGGAAATATATCCATTGTATAGAATAGTATTAAAGAGGCTCCATCTTTACTTTGACGAGGAGGTTCCAATTTGAATCAGTCAGTACTTATTGAGGATTTTAAGTCCTTCTTTCTTGAATTTCAATCTATATGGAATAGCTGTAATACTGAATTGATGATTTCCAAGCTTTCTCTGAATTTATCTGTTCGTTGGGCAAATGCGGATGGTGTCGTTTCAGATTGGGGATATAAGGAGGCTTGCCTAGGATGGGCAGAAGCTTTTGAACAATATTGCGGACATAACCCAAAATGGAATTTTACTATTTTACATACTACTCCAGCGTCTGAGGATGAGGTCATTGTTTTATTTTGGGTAACATTTGAAATGGATGGTGAAAAGAAAGAGGTTGTTAAACTGTTTGTACAGAGATTTAAAAGATATGAAGATGGATGGAAATTGTTGCATGAATACTGTGAAAGTTTACGGTCAGAAGCAGCAATATTATAGACGCCATACCTTTCTTCCACACAAAAAAAACGAACTGTTTTGAAAACAGCACGTTCTTTTACTACGATTGGATTTCGATAAATTGCTCAATTTTATTGATCAAGATTAACAGGGCAGCACGAGTTTCAAACTCCTCCCTTGTTTTTGGTAAATCCATATTCTCAAACTTACCTCTTAGATTCTGTAATTTTAACAGTAGACGATTCCGGTCTTCTATATTTGCACCCAAATCATCTACGAAGTCAGCTACCATTTCATTCTGCTCAAATGTTGTAGGCAGATGAATGATTAAAGGAGCCATTCGCTCAACGATTTGGAATTGCTGATGCACTTTAGTGAAGTATTGCAAATAATAGGAGTCTCTTTTAAAAAAGGAATTTTCCTCACTTCTCTTGGCTAATTCCATACCCACTTCGATTAGCTTCTTTGTTTTAATAATGTATTCATCATTCCAAACACGTTCTTTCTTCCGAATAAACTGACCGAATTGCAAGAAGATCACTTTAAAATTTCCTTCTAGCTCCTTTATAATCTTCTTAATCTCACCTTCAACACTTGGCATATATAAGTTGAACAAAAGAGCGACCAGAATTCCAATCGATACGATGCAGATTTGGTTTAAAATAAGCTCATACGTAATATTTTGCGATATGTATAATTGCATGACAATAACAAAACCAGGTACAATACCGTCCTGAAGCCCCAGCTTAGCCATGACCGGTATATAAATAAATAATAATAAACCTACTGCAACAGCTGTATAAGCACATCCTTCAAATATCAATACAGCCAATAAAATCCCAAGTATACAAGCTGCAAACCGCTGCCATGCAATCTGTATACTTCTGCGCTGTGTACTCTGAACACTTAATAAGGTGATAACTGCAGCGGTTGCTGTATTTTCCAGCGACAAAACTTGAGCAATAACCAAGGCAATCATCGCGCCAATCGCTGTCTTAACTGTGCGGCTTCCAATTGTAAACATGGTTGTATCGATCCCTTCTTTCTTTCCATCCCCATTATATAAGAATACCCGAAATAAATAAAATTACCTCTGTACGGAAATATTAACCTAAAGAAAATTCGAATAACTTTTTGTTGATCAATAAAACTTTCGTTATAATAGGAATACAGAAGGAGATGAATCTGATGAATAAAAAATTAGTTGAACGCTTTCTTACATATGTAAAAATTGATACCCAATCCGATGAAAACAGTCAAACATGCCCTTCTACAGAGAAGCAATTTGACCTCTTAAATCTTCTAAAAGATGAATTGCAGACAATAGGAATGGAAGAAGTAACACTTGATGAAAATGGCTATTTATTTGCCACCCTTCCCGCGAATACAGAAAAAGAAGTACCAACAATCGGCTTCCTTGCTCATGTCGATACGGCTACTGATTTTACCGGTAAGAATGTAAAACCACAAATCGTAGAGAATTATGATGGCGGTGATATTACGCTTAATAAAAATCTTAATGTCATCCTATCACCGAAAGACTTTCCTGAGCTAAAAGAGTATATAGGTAAAACACTTATTACCACTGACGGCACTACTCTGCTTGGTGCTGATGATAAAGCAGGCATCGCTGAAATCGTAACGGCAATGGATTACCTAATTAAACATCCGGAAATTAAGCACGGCAAACTTCGTGTCGCTTTTACACCGGATGAAGAAATTGGCAGAGGCCCTCATAAGTTTGATGTGGAGCGTTTTAATGCTGACTTTGCTTACACACTGGATGGCGGTCCCATTGGTGAACTTGAATTTGAAAGCTTTAATGCTGCAGGGGCAAAATTGACTTTTAAAGGAACCAATGTCCACCCAGGATCCGCTAAAAATAAAATGGTCAACTCCTTAAAGATTGCCGTGAATTTCAATGATGAGCTTCCAAAAGAAGAATCACCCGAATATACAGAAGGCTACGAAGGCTTCTATCATCTCCTATCGTTAAACGGTGATGTAGAACGTACTCATGCCGCTTATATTATCCGCGATCATGACCGTGAAAAATTTGAAGCCAAAAAAGCGACGATGAAAGACCTTGTTGCAAAATACAAGGCTAAATACGGCGAAGAAAATATTATATTAGATATGAATGATCAATATTATAATATGGGAGAAAAAATTGAACCTGTAAAGGAAATAGTCGATGTCGCCCATCAAGCCATGGAAAACTTGGGCATTAAACCAATTGTTAAACCAATTCGCGGCGGTACAGATGGTTCCCAACTATCCTATATGGGCCTGCCTACTCCTAACATCTTTGCCGGAGGAGAAAATTTCCACGGTAAATATGAATATGTAGCTGTTGAAAGTATGGAAAAAGCCACCGAAGTCATCATAGAACTTGTACAATTATTTGAGAAACGGGCATAATTTCTCTTATATGAAAAAGAGTGTGCAGAATAGAGGATACCAAGTCTATTATAGAGGCTAGGTATCCTCTTTTATTTGAATTTAACCTGACAAGGAAAATAGTATATCCAATATAAAAGAACTATTAAAACCCCAATTATATCCCTCCGCAAGCCGCAAAATATATACTACTTATTTTCAATTTTCTCCAATAGGGCAATAACTTTTTCGTTTTGTGCGATTATTATTTCATTTTGCTTTCTCAGTTTTACAAAGTCAAAGAGATAGACTAATAAAATCACTATAATTAAAAATCACAATCCTATTCCCCTTTCACAGTACAAAATAATTCCATTTATTATTCATTTAACCTACCCAGCCAGTAGGAACAACCTATCCTATAGATTACGAATCATTTCCTTAATTTCATCACGTGATTGAATGTTCGAATCTTTCCCGTTAGGAAAAATCACCGCAATACCACGGTCATTTTCAATATCAACAAGTATATCATCTAAAAATGTAGTTAATGGAACGTTAAAAGCTTCGTATGAATTATGATCTATTTTAGCAGCCTCTATTTCAGCAAAACTTCGGCTTGGCCAAACTGGAAGCAAAAAATGATATTCTCCTTCATCTTCTAATAGTAATAAGTCGCCATTATTTTTATCACGAAGTAGCCACACCTGTTCATCCGTCACAACCATAGCATAAAAATAAGTAAGTCTTTTTTCAGCAGGACGTTTTAAAATAAATTGTTTAATTAACTTCATATAGACCATTCCTTTTCACGACATATAATTTAAATTTATTCGACAGATAAAATAGAAAGTCCTTCTTTCTTCCGAAGAACTGCCCTTTACCCCTGTAAGAATTCATCGAAAAAAGGCAGTAATTCGCCTTGAATCAATGCCGCTATTAAATCTATTACTCTATTTATTTTTAATTAAAAAAACAACGTCTGCATAAAACTCATTGTCTTATATAACTTCATAACGCCATAACCCACTTTGAGGAACTTCAAAATTAACTGTAAAACGCTCTAATTTTGAATAACCCGGTGACGATTCTTTGATTCTTATTGGATTTAGAGCCGTTATCTTCTCTTCTGTTTCTTTATGATAGGCATATATAGCTAATTCTTTACCTTCAAAGGTTTTAAAAGGGGCAGTAAAATGGAATACCTACCCAAATGGTTTACCTGCTATTAGATTAGGTTCTGGATTTACCGTTAATAAAATTTATATTCATTACGAACTTGCCATTCTTGATTCATTATGGTTTCTTTTGGTTTATTATTTTCGGTTTCTTTTTTTGGAGAACAGCTTACTAACGTTACAAGAAAAATAAGCAAAAATATGGGCAGAAACCTTTTATTATTAATCACTTCCTCTCAGTTATTTTTAACAAACTTCCTTTTATTAAATAACCATATATTCGTGTAAATAGACTTAAAGATTCGTATTCTGGAAACAAAAATAATTTATAGACAAAAAAGATAGATATAATTATGATAAAATCATATCCAAAAATTAGGATAAAAAGGAGATGATTTTATTTTAATTTTCAAAAAAACTGCAGTAATGATAACAGAAGTGCTTATAGCCATTTTTGTAATTATCTGCGTTAGTGCATTGCCAACACTCTTCAGAGATATTTCTGTTAATTTTTTTGCTTTCTTAGTAGAAATCAAAAACACTTTTCTATCGTTATTACACCCTCTAGATATCACATATGGGATGGGCATCCAAAGACCAGTTTTTCCACAAATATTCTACCATTATAAAGAATCAGTCCTACTGATTGTTGCATCACTTTTAATTTCAACCATACTTGCATTCTTATTAACTTACCTAATCCTATTAGTTTTTCAAACAATTAAAGGTAAGATTATGTGGTTTCTCACGATTATTGAGTCCCTACCAGATATATTTTATATAATCGCACTTCAATTTCTTACTATTATGTTTTTTAAAAAAACAGGTACGCTCTTATTAAACGTAGCTTCCGCGGGGGATGATCGGGCCTTTTTTCTCCCTATTGTATGTCTTAGTTTGCCTTTAACCTTACTGTTGACTAAATTTTTAATACAGCAATTTGAGAAAGAACAAGGGAAGTTATATGTAGAATATGCTGTAACTAAGGGAATGAAGCCACTATACATATTTAATATTCATATATTTAAAAATGTATTATTCAGTTTATACCACTATTCCAAAACGGCGATTTGGTTTGTTATATCTAATTTGGTTATTTTGGAGTATATGTTCAATATGACAGGGATTATCTATTTTATCTTTAGAAAATCACCCGAAATATTTGTAATCGGTATACTGATGATTTATTTGCCATTATATCTTATTTATCGTATATGCGATTGGTTAATTCCCCCGGTTGTAAGAGGTGAAGCGATTGATTAAACTTTTGCTAAAAAATAAAACATTTATGGTTGGATTTTTATTTGTATTTATCTTATTGATTTTGAGTATGGCTAATACACTCTTTAACGATAGTACGATTAGAACTGTGCCTCTATATATGGATGATCAAGCGAATATAGTAGATTCTCCTCCTTACCAGCCATTTACACATGGGTTTATAGCTGGTTCAGATTCAGGTGGCAGAGATTTACTTCATATGATTATACATGGTGCAAAATTTACGATAGGGATTGCTTTTCTCATTGCTATCTTACGGGTTTTATTTGCCTTAATATTTGGCGCTTTTTTAGGAGTATATTGCCAAAAGTATATTCGTTGGTACGAAAAAATATTTGATCCAATTACGGTGATTCCACTAACGTTAGTAGCATACTATGTTCTATTCAGTGTAATTGTCTATGGAGGAGATGGTTCTCCTTTTCCATTTTGGGAAAGAGCTTTTTTGAAATAGCAATTCTAACTTTTTATGCTGTACCGACATTGGCTATCTATCAAGCTAATGAAATAAAAAAACTTCATAAAGAAGAATTCATGGAGGCTGCTATGGTGTTAGGTGGCGGTAAACTACATAAATTAAAGACACATATACTTCCTCATTTAAAAGAAAATATCGTTATTATTTTGATTCAGCAGTACATACAAGTACTCGTTGTATTAGCTCATCTAGGAGTACTAAAAATTTTCTTTGGCGGTACATTACAGGATTCTGATGGAAATGCTAACTCAGCTTCTCACGAATGGTCAGGTTTGATTGGCCAAGCTTACGATAATCTGATCGGGTATCCCTGGTTACCACTTATACCTATCCTATTTTTAGGATTAACCATTTTATCCGCTCAAATGATGCTAAGCGGGTTCACAGATGTAATAAATAATAAAGCTTTATATCTGGCTAAAGTATCTAAACCGAGAAAACGTGCTGCTAAGAAGAAGATAGAAACACAAAACTAACTATTTAATGAACACGAATGTGTCTGGCTTGATAGTTGTATAAGGTAGAATCATTAGGAATTGAATCATAAAAAAAATAGCCCAATCATATTATAAAATTAAAATATGATTGGGCTATTTTTTTACATTGATTTGAAGGTTGAGTATCCAAATATAATATAAATTGGTACCCTCCTTTCGTTAGTCTACTTTGAACTGAATTTTTTTCCTTGAGTCATCCTTCACCCCTTTGGCTGTTAACCATGCTTCTAGAGTGTATTCTCCAGGTTCAAGGTCTTTCAAATGGATATCATGCGTTAATTGCGCTCCTTTAACCAGTTCTTTTTCAGTAATAACCTGTATAAAGGATTTTCCCTCTGAATACTGGATGATTGTTTTTCCCGCTTGATCCTTTAAAATATAATCAAACGTTTGGCCGCTGTTAAACGTTAATTTAATCGGTTTCGCTGTCTCGTTTTCAACTGTATATACAAATAAGTAATCATTTTCGACTTTGTTCTTTTGGACTAAGCTTGACGTTAAACTTGCATCATTGATACGATTTGTACTCTTATCTATATTCACTGGTTTATCATCACTTCCTTTGTTTGGACTGGGTTCTTGCCCGCATGCTGCCAACAGGAGGATACATAAAATAAAGCTTAGACTTTTTTTCAAACTCACACCTCCTTATAATTCCTTTGTTTGTTAGGTTCTACAATCATCTGCCATTCCCCTGCTCAA
This sequence comes from Bacillus sp. D386, assembly GCF_006346415.1. Classification (NCBI taxonomy): domain Bacteria; kingdom Bacillati; phylum Bacillota; class Bacilli; order Caryophanales; family Bacillaceae; genus Bacillus; species Bacillus sp. D386. The sequence continues at coordinate 170,792 of NZ_VEMV01000001.1, forward strand.
TCATTCTTAGATTTTATTTTTTCCTTCATCCATTTATAGACTGTTACGATTCCTAACACTCCACCCAACGCAATTCCGGATAATGCTACAAATAAAGCGATATATTCAAAGAAGGAATAGGAAGCAGCCTGGGACCAGTTAATATTCCCTTTCCAATCCTGTTCAATGACCAGATTCATGCCGTAAATTCCCGAAATAACCGTATATGTAGTTAAAAACGTAAGTAAATATTCATGTCGTTTCCCTGTTAGCTTTTCGTGGTTTTTATAGAGATTGCCAAGTGTTCGGTTCACATGATTATAAAGCTCATCCATATGAAAAATATCTTTCATTTTTAAATAGATTTCTTTCCCAAAAATCCGGCTATGTACTTCAGGCTGATAAAATTGTGCAGAAAAATTCGTGATTCGAATGATAAGCTTTTCAATAGAACCTTTTTTATCATCCACTCTCAGCTGGGAATTCTCATACGATAATTCTAATAAGAGGAGTCGATTGAAAAAGAATAAAATATTTGTGTAAAAATTTTCTCCATACATACGCTCAGCAATAAATTTACTTTTCTCTTCACATTCATTTGATAGACAGACAAATGCATAATTACTGATTATATAATAGGAAGAATCGCCCCATCGATCATATACATGCTGATCACAAAAGCGATGGATGTATGCCTCCGATTTAGCACCGGCATAGGGATGTCCTTCCCTATCATATCCCTTAATCAAAGCGGCTCTGTATAAAGAAATTTCATCCAGGAGGGTATTCTTTTCGAAAGCTAAATAGTAGTAAACTTGCATACGTTCTTCTATAAAAAATGGCAAACTGCCAAAATAGGTTGTATGCTCTTTCTTTGATAAATGATCCTCCAGCCATGGACAATATTCATTGAAAATAATTCCTTTTGTTTCAGAATACTCTTTTTCATTTAATCTAATAACTATATCATGCGGTTTATCTAGTTGTCTGAATAAGTCTATAAAATGAAGAACATCATTATAGCTCATATGATCAGGCAAATTAATTCGCATATTCATAATGCCAATATTATACGGACAAACAAAGATATCAAAAGATACTAATATAAAATCAGTTTCTAAATACTTGGATTGTAAACAACCCTTTTGATTGATAATTTTACTAAAGCGACGAAATGCATTTTTATCCTTTATAGTTGGGGGAAATAAAATGGGCTCCATATTAGGAAGAAAAAATTTCTCCATGCGTTCATGAGATACTCGTATATCTCCATAAAATTTGCAATCCTGACTTGTATCTCTTAAATCAAAAAACTCCCACTGCTCTTTTATTAACTGCTGAACCAAGCCCTCACTCCGTGAGTCCTTTATTTGAAAGGGGAAGATGAACTGTAGGTAGGATTGTTCCACTTGAAGTTCTGGGATTTCTATCTTAGACATTCTGTATACCCCCATCTCTCTATCTATCTCTCTTTTCCCTCAATACTGGATTAAAAAACTTATTGATTGGTTTATATAATAACCTATGATGAATAATTGGGTTTATATTCAATATATACAAAACAAGTACTAATATTAAGAGGAGAGTGGACTATATTCTCTCATCACACCCATTCACAGTCCAAAATAAAAAACCTTCTAGAGAGATTACCACATCACTCTAAAAGGTTTAATAACCGATGTAAAAGAATTAAGATTATTTTAGTAAATGAATTGTTTAATCGATATATATGCCAATCGCTTTACTATCATCAACTTTGGCTTTTTGTTATTTCAATGCGCCAATAAAAATTGTAAGGATATCTCATTGAATTGGGCAGCTTGATCTATATTACATACATGACCGCTATCCTTTAATATGACTAACTGACTTGATGATTGTTTTTTTACTAGCCGCTTCACTGGTTCTAAAAACACATAATCCTCATCTCCCATAATATATAATGTAGGAATATGTGTATCTTTTTCATTGATTTTCAATAAATAGCTTGCGATATCACCAGTTAGTGATAACCAACGCAAAAATTCTCTATGCTTAATTTTTCTCGCCTCTTGAACAAATAAATGACGTGAAGTTTCATGGGTTTTTCTCGGCATTAAAATCCAGGCAAATAGTTTATATAACCACATAAATGGGATTATTTTCTTAAACATATTTGCGATACCAAGTAAAAAGTGCAGCCTTGGTGTAATACGTATTACAGCGCCTGCAAGTACCATCGAATGAAACCTTTCAGGGTTCGTCTCAGCTAACTGACGAATCAGCATTGTCCCCAGTGAAATTCCTACAAAGTGAGCTTTATCAATCTTTACTTCATCTAAAACATTTAAAATATCTTCGCTAACCAAATCAAGTGTATATTTAGTTGGACTGTTCTCAATCTCACAATCACCATGGCCGCGAAGATCGACGACCAACACATTAAAATGCTTACGGTATACTCGAATTTGCTTGTACCAAATAGTTGAGCTACCTCCTGCACCGTGTACTAAAACAACCCATTCTTTATGTTGTTGACTATAGATTTTATAATGTAACAAATTTTTCATCCTTTAGTTATTTAACATATACTATCATTACGTACAGCAACACTCATGGTTTCAAATTTTAGAGTATTTTACATTAGATGTATGCCCAAAAGTAATATCCGTAAACATTTCCATTTATCAGATACCGAACATATCTATAATTTTTTCGCTTCCTGCTAGCGTTTGATCAAGCATTTATCACTTCTAACATTTATTTCCTCTTGGGTGCTAGATATACAAATATTTTTAATAAATGAAGGAGCAGCGGTAAAAGACGATACATAGTCTAATCATACTGAATCTTTCAGTAAGGGACTTTGTGAAACAAACGATAATCAGAGTATTAAATAAGCCAAAAGAGAAAAAGCACTTTTTATAGTTCATGATAAATTAACATCGGCCGATATAATAAAAGCCCCATAGACAAGTCTATGAGACTAGAGGTATTATTTCGTTATAATAGTAATATTCAAATATTTATTTTTTGGGACTGCGCCATTTTTCAAGTGCAGTCTGTAATACAGATGCTAAAAAAAGAGTTTCTCCTATACTGATTAAAATTCGATTCATTGGATTATGCATATTAATCGATTCTCTATCAAGTTTACCTATCTGTTCTTTTTTTAATTGAATAATAGCTTCTTCAGCTTGACCTTTTGAGAATCTTAAAAGCTTATTTCCCCAATCCTGATCATCCTTCGTAAATAATACAGAGTCTTCTTCAATGATTGCAGCAAATTTTACACCGTAATTATTTTTGTAGTGATACGGAGCTTTTTCAAAGAAATCCTCAGGCGTGTCTTCTAACATTTCATGTTCAGCTTGTATAGCCTTAATCTCTTCTTCTACTTCTAAACTAGTGCTTGTAACCATAAATACCAACTCCTTCTGCTAAGTACTTAAAAGTATAAACGGTTTACCAAAAGTTGTCTTCTTATATATGGAAGGATATAAAAAGTAATTATATTTAGAATTTTCTTTTAAATATAACTACAATATTGGAATAATGATTACATTATGTAATAAATAGTTCTACCCTCGTATACAATAGCTAATTCTAACTTTAAACGATATATTATACATTGATTTATAGAAAATTTTATTATTCGAAGAATTTCTTCACCCTTTTTGTTAATATTCACTCTATGATTATCTTATAATCATTCTACTGAAATCATATATTTCTTAACCTCTAGATAATCTGTAACCATCATTTATTTACATTTGTTTCCACACTTGATATTATCAAAATAAAGAGGTGAAGCTGATGAAAAAAAGAATCCATCCGTCTTTTTCTCATTCCTATGAAATAATCTTGCAGGATACCGTCCATTTTTTGCTAGCTTTATTCCATAAAAATCCCTCACACCGTTTGATAAAGGAAACTCTTAATGTATGCTATGACTCTATTATTCATGTTACACAACCCCTTACCCGCCAACTTCAGGAACAACCTACAGAGAAAATTGAATTCCAGCTAGTTACAGACATGATTAATGAAATTTATTACGATGAAAAAGAGGACCAGAGCATTATTGATATGTATTACAAAAACCTTCCACTGGATGACTTTTCAAATGACAATTTAGTTTCGGAGCTGACCGAATTGCTGACAAGAACTCATAATCCCCAGCTCTCCTATTCAACCAGCAGAAAAGCGCTCCATTCATGGGTAGATTTGCGTGAAGATGGTCAAATAAAAAGCATATATTCCGACCAAAGCTTAAATCCCAGTGATGTAATTGCTCAGGATAAACTGCTGGAAGATGCGGCAATCGACCAAATGATACAAGTATTGAGTAAGGATTTCGGAGTGCTTCATGAACATAAAAATATATTGATTGAGTCCGTATTGCGGTCTCTCCAATTCAATATTGAACATGTCATTCCACAATCGTGGTTTGAGAAAAGACACCCCATGGTTGGAGATCTTCATCATTTATTTACGTGTGAAAAAGATTGTAATTCATTCAGAAGTAATATTCCTTATTATGATTTTGAAGACTACAAACCTGGAGCTTATAAAGAAGTCATAAAATCCTTTTGCGGAAAAAGAGATGGCAATCAAAGGTTTGAGCCTGAAAATGGCAAAGGTGAAATAGCACGAGCATGCTTATATTTTTTAATGAGGTATCCTGATGAAATTATACAAGAAAAAATGTCATTGATTGATATCGACCTATACAAAAAATGGCACAACAACCATCCGGTCTCTCTTCATGAAAAACATCGAAATTGGGCAATTTTTAAACTCCAAGGAAATCGAAATCCCTATATTGATTTTCCTGAGCTGGATTTCACATGATTATAAGATATTTTTTCAGAGTTTGCTAACAATTGAAGATTCCAGTCATATTTTTTGGTAACTACATGATCCATACTATAAAAAATGAGGGATACAAAATGAAACTGAAAACCATTATTCCGCTTTCAGCTTCATTGTTATTGCTATGTTTATCAACAATGGCCGCTTTCTATGAAGGAAGTGCTCTCCGAGATGACATTTTCGAATGGCGGTGGTCCACTCCATTTACTATGCTTACAGCAGAAAGAATTTCACATGCCGATCAAGTATCAAAATTAGATTACCTGGTTTATGCTGCAAAATTCCAGCCGTTTTTTCCTGCTATTATGTTGATATGTCTCATTAGTATCCTCATCTTAGCCAGTTATATTGGTATTAAAAATCCAAAGACTCATGCTTATTATTTTTCGGTCTTGGCTTGTGTAATGGCAAGTGCAGGTTTAATGATACTCTCTGATCATGTGGGGACAAAATTTATTTATTCCAGCATACTACTATCAGGAGTTATTATTTCCTCTCTCTTAGCCTATCAGCACTTTACTCAAACACTCACACAATCTACATTTAAGCAAAATGAGACTTAAAATAATACCAATAATTAAAAGAAGGAGTGAAAATTCCACTCCTTTTATTGCGACATTCTTTTGTTTCAACTCTGTTAATGATTAAGGATGAGATTAGCGGAATTGCAAAAACCATCCCATTGTCGATATGTCTAATGTGCTAAGTCAATGTTTTTGTAATGAATAGTTTTAAAAAGGAGTACTCCAAGAGGCATATCTTCTTATGAATTCCCTGCTTCGAATTGATCCATAAGCATAAAAATAAAAACAATCGCCAAATGAAGAATTGCCAATATTGCGAAATGGTATCCTTCAAGGATTTTTATATAATAAAAAAAGATGGGAAAAGCAACGGTTTCATAACCAAATAAAACCAATAGCCACCCTATTCTTTCAGCCAATTTTTTCTCATTCTTCGGAATAAAGACTTCATTATTCCCTGCGATAAAGGACGTTTTTCCTTTTTTTCTAATCGAGTTCCCACTCATCATGAGTAATATACCGATCACCGCAAGTACAACAGAAGGCAAAAGCATTCTCTTTCCTCCTCATAATTCATCAGCATATTCTTAAACATGTATTCTGATTTTTTCAATAATTAAGTGAAACTTATTTATTGATTTTATCATCAAAAATTATCATTTAGAATTGCTAAATGCCGCTTTTTAAGTAAAAGGATTCCAACTAATTAGCATTATTCTATGTACCAATGAATTTTACAAAAATAGGAGGTATACCTTTGCCATTAACTTTATAGTATAAGGTAATACCTAATATAGGTCTCCCCCTTATGTTTATAAAAATACAATTGACATAGTGTACAGTTTAAAGGAACGAATGTGCCTCAGAATAAAGACGTCAGTTACATGTTTATTTGTTTTAATGATGTTTTTAAAATGTTCCCATTCCTACATCATGAATAGACTATAAAGGAAAGGAGCGGTTTTTTTTGAACAGAGATAAGTACGACGGTCTCCATTTCTTAGCGATTATCTGCATAACCTTTTTACAGTTGAACTTTGGCTTTAATGACTGGATTTTCGGATTGCTTATAACCATATATGCCGTATTTGCCATTTTAGTTATTGAAGGACTATCGAAATACTCCGTGACAAAATTTATCATTTTATTACCAATGATCTTCCTATTAAGAATCTTCATCACTTTATACTCATGATTTCAAATAATTTATAGATTACTATAAAATACAAAACTAATTCAGATATCAGCATGACCTGCACCAAGGTTAGATGGTCTTGAGCTCATAATAGTGCAGGTCCTACTTAATTGGATTGTTCTTTCTAATTGCTAGCCAGAATGACAGCCATCTCGTCTTCAATTTTCTTCAGCTGATTTTCTTTCTTGGCATTGTTAATAATGATGGAGAAAACGTATTTATTCCCCTTCTTTCCTTTTACATATCCCGTCAAACTACTGACCGTTGAAATCGTACCTGTTTTGGCTATGATTTTACCTTGTGCAGCTGTGCCCTTCATTCTGTTTCTTAATGTCCCTCCTACACTTCGATCACTATCACCTGCTACTGGAAGTGCATTCTTATATGTTTTATACCATGGTTTGGTTTGCGCTTTATAAAGTAAATTTGTTAATGCGTTAGCTGAGATCATACTAACATGAGACAACCCTGAACCGTCTCTCATAAGTATGGCATCATTTCCAATCCCCAAATCGACAAACTGGCCCTCAACAACTGATAATCCCTTATCCCAGCTTCCCACTTTTCCTTTTACCCTGCCCATTTCTTTTACAAGAACCTCAGATATTGTATTATTACTAAGCTTCATATATGGTACAAGAATCGTACCCAATTTAGGTGAATGGTCGGTGGCAAGCTTTGTAGGCTTAGCTGGTATTTTTCCGGCTGTATAATTCCCAGTAATTTTAATGCCTTGCTTTTCTAAAGATCTTTTAAATAAAGCAAGGGTATATCGAGTAGGCTCCCATACAGAAATCCATGTTTTTGTAGTACCGGAATTTAGAGGGACATTCCCGGTGACAGTAATTCCATTGCTGCCATGTTTTCTATGTATCTTAACAGTATTTTTACTGTTAACCTTACCAACTTTGGTTTTGTTCGATATCTTCACATAATCCGTCTTTGGAGTCATGGTTACAGAGGCGGCTTTACCTACTTTATTGCCAGACTTGACTTGTATAATCACTGTACCTGCATCATAATCAGCATTGGGGGAAAAGGTTAATCCAGAAATTTGAGCACCATAATACTCTTGCTCATCACTCCATGGCATATCCAATGATAATCGGATTTGGTCATACCATGTATCATCCGCCACAAGATTTCCTTTAATCTTCTTTATCCCCTTCTTTTTTAGAGCTAAAGCAATATTGTCTAGATCCTTCTCCCCTAGAGTAGGATCCCCCTTCCCTCTGATGTAAATATTTCCCTTTAAGGTACTTCCTTTTTGTTTACCATCTGTATAGATCTCAGTTTTGAAACGATAGTTTTCTCCAAGTAATTGAAGAGCAGCAGCACCGGTAACTAACTTCATACTTGAGGCCGGCCTTAATCTGGTATCCCCATTATGCTTGTATATTATTTTTCCATTAGATGCATTTCTCACGCTTATTCCAATACTGGCACCTTTTAAATCAGGATGGCTTAGCACCTTGGCGATTTTAGAGCTTAACTGGCTTCCTCCAGCGGCATTAGAAGCCTCGTCCTTTTTCAAGGGACTGACAGAGCTAAAACTAATAACCATAACAACCATTAACAGACATAACCATTTCATCTGCTTGTACAATGGACTCTCCCCTTCTATATTTTTTTAAACACTTTTATTAAACAGCAGAGTATAACTGGCTATGAAGGCATAGCCATATTAATTTGTATATGAAAGCACCTAAAAGGAGAATCATTTTTAAAAAATGACCTCACACTTTTTACTAATTATCTTCTCCCTAATCATATTTACTAGTACTGCTTCTATTGTTAAAACATTCAGAGAAGGGATATAGTTCGCGAATACATTGGTTGCTCCCCCCTTAACTTTATATATTCTGATTTATTAGCTATATAGTGTGGGGATGAAGAAACAGCTAAAAAAGACTGTGAGTTAGGAAGATTATGTACAAACACGTTTTCAGAAACAGGGTTAGTACCCCCAGTGCTTGTCTTGATGTTTGGAGTAAATGTTGGGGTTATCAAGGGGAAAAATATGTACAAGGATGGAAAGACCTATAAAGTTATAGTGTGGTCTTGGCAACAGTATTCAAACAGCTCGAATCACCAATCATATTATAAAAAAAATAATGCCAGGCGTTAGCATCCTTTTTTATATGATTGGAGTAGCCATAACCTCTAATTTTAAAATATGTAGAACATACTTAATTTGAATGACCAATGAAGAGACAAGCTGTCACCTTAACTATGTAGTTAATTCTTATTATATAATGTAGAGATATATACATAATTCTATACTTTTAGTTGTTTTTAGATTCATTAGTCAAAACTTTTACTAATACTAAATAAAAATATTATGTAAACAATCATTTTAAAATCTAAGCATATGTTAAACCGAGCACAACCTATATAATTGAGGAAATGAATTCCTCTAATATCATAAAAGTGTAAATCACTAATGCTATACCAGCAACAGCAATGAATCCAACAAATAGTGCAGAGCAAATTATCTTTATAAAAGAAATAATAGTGGTAAGAATATTTTTGTTAAATATTATAATATGAGCCATCTTATTCAACCTTTCTGAAAGTCTTCTACTTTCACTATACCGTAATCCCTTGCCAAATGTTAACACCTATTTTCCTTTATTTTGTAATAACATTTCCGTATTTCAAGAGGACCTCTAAAAAACAAACGTTAAAACCTTGCTATAAGAATGATTTATGTTAGATGAAATTATAAATATATGATTCATATGGAATCAAAATATTTTGTTTTTTTTATTTTTTGTTCTATCATAGATTATTAAAAAAGGAAAGTTAGGTCTTAAGATGAAAAAAAACACATATCATACAATTATTGCTGAACTAAATCAATCAGACCAAGTTTCTCAAAAATTATTACATTCTTTATCAGCTCCGATTATTATAAAAATGTTTTATAATTTATTCGGACCTTCTGGGACACACCGGTTAAGTGAAAATGCTTATTATAAAATTCTTACTGAATTGAAAGACCACACGGAAGAGCTTCCAAACACTTCTGTGCCATATGCCAGTTCAACACTGATTCATTTATTTTATGACAAGATTGGCAGGCACGTCACGGCTGAGACCGTTTTGGAGGATGATGAAGGGGACTCCAAAGAAGAAACAAATGATTTAACAGTAGATGACCTACTGGATTTACTTAATTTCGCAAACGAAGATCATGATGAGCTTTATGCAGAACATATTAAAGATCGCCTTTCTCAAATTTGTTCTTTATTACGATAAAAATTATAAATATGTGGGGATGCTTTTTTAAAAGGCATCCTTTTTAATGCGTACAAATGTTAATTACAATAAAATATCAAAATTGATCAGCAACCATTATAAATAGATTATTTTGCCAAGCGATTACATATAGAAGTATTTCCAACAAAGATGCCATCTAATTACAGGGTATTCCTTCTAATATAGGGAAAATACTACTATATTGTGACAATTGCAATTATTCAGTTCACTACAGTGTAAATCATATAAAGGTATATGTTATTATGGTCCCAACAAAATATTGTGCGATTATTATTTTTTGAGGGGGATTTAAATGAAATCAACGACTAAGGAAATCATAGTATCAGAAATCAGGCAGACAAAAACTGTATATGAAAAGCTATTGATATCATTAACAACTCCAGTCCTACTTACTATTTTCAAACAATTATTCGGCAGAAACGGAGAGTTTTCCTTATCCGATAAAGGATTCGATTGTGTTGTAGAAGAACTTGAGTCTCAGAATCGACTACCAGAAACAAATGGGGAAAAAATCACAGATGCCTTATTGGTAGATATTTTCACTGATTTTTATACCAATCAGAATGAAGATAACCCTCTTAAAGATCAAATGCCTTCTGTTGACGAACAATCAACCCCTCATCTAACACTTGATGATTTATTAGATTTACTTAATATAGCTATGAAACATCATGATATCCTATATGCCAATGAATTAAAAAGACGTTTATTGGTACTTAACAGGAATCATAAAAACAGTATAGAAGCCTCCTGAATATCTACCTTCTAAGCGAATGAAGCACCCTGTTCATTCGCTTTTATTATTGCATCACTAAGGAAAGTTCATGGCTAGATGGTTGGTTAAATTTAAAAAGAACTCTCAGCTTTCATTATTTCGATCTTCGACCATGTCTTCATTGACGAAATACCTCTGTTTTGGGATACTGAAAAGGCTGACTCTAAGGAAAAAAGGTGTATAACATGGAATTTGAGATTAAATTTTTATCTTTCTTTGTTGTGGAAACAGAAGATAAGGAACAGCCTACAGCTAAGCATTATCAAACACTTGATACAGATGAATATGAGGAAAGTGCTCTTAAAGATTTCCTTGATGGCGAATTCAAGAAAATCGTAAAACGTAAAGTCGATCGTCATCCCAATTCAGAACAAGTACCAACAAAGCTGGGCCATTTTATAATTGAACCAGGTCATACATTGGATTCAAATCCAAACTACAATGCATTTAACCGTACTCGCTTTGCTGATAATAAAGAAGATTTTAAAGCATTCAGTGAGGAATTCGTTCATGCTTATCTTGATACAAGTGCAGTTCGGGGCGGTGTGTTTGTTATGGCTTCAGCCGTACCGCGGAAATTTTTCGAACATCGATTTTTATTTTTAATGAAATGTGATTTTGAACCAAAGGTCGCTTCTATATCTGATGAAAAAACATTAATTCGCAATGTCGAGATGGCCATCACTACTAAAAATATGAAATCCATTCTATACCCTCATATGCCTGAAGAAGGCATGATTGAGGAAAGCGAATTAAAAATTCATCAATCCTCACATGCCCGATATTTCGAAGATTTTTTAAAATTTGTAGAGTATGGTGAATCTAAACAAGAATTAGTGAAGAATCATGTCATTGACATGGTACAGGAGCATATTGGTGAAGTATATGAGCCCGAAAGTGAGGAACGCCGTCAGTTTGAAGAAGCTATTGAAATCTGGGCTGACAGTCCCAAGCGTGAGCTTCAGGAACGATTAACAACTGAACAAGTTGTAGAAGCAGCCGCTCAAATTGTTGAACAAGAACCGGATATTGAACTAAAGATGAAGCTGGATAATACGAATATTAAAGGATTGCTGGCCGATTTCAGTGAAACCATTCATTTAGCCAAAATTAACAATCGTTATGTATTGGTGATTGAAGCAGAGCAAATTTTATTTGAGAAGGGATTCTCCCCCATCGAATTCCACAAACCTGATGACCTGCATAGGGTAATCGATAAAATAAATAAAAAGACCTATGAAAATAATACTTTTTAAATCATAGGTTAAATTCCATGATTTAAAGAAGGGTTCTGATTTTAAAGCTATAAATCCTGATATATGATAACCTTTAGATTAGATGGTTTTTAGGCTGCCGACTTTGTCGACAGCCTATTTTTTTAAACACTATTTAAGATTGGATATTAAGACAATCCATTTTTTGCCACTATTGCTAGTAAAAAATTTATCTGCATTCTGACAAAACCGGCTATATAAAAATTGGCCAGAACCCCTTTCATTGATCCAGCCATTCTTTGCTACTTTTAGATTATCATTTATAAATTTAAAGTTTAGATTAATGTAGCGGTATCCTCCATTCAGAATTCACACCAGCTTTTGCCCCCCTTCTCTTCTGTTTTGTTTACTTATATAACTAGTAATACAGTTGCTATAATCATATTCAAACAAAATATTAATTATATTTATAAAGATGCATTTTTTACAAAATTTAGGGTATTGTGTTATTGTTGATTTGATCATTACCACTATGAATAATCTCCAGATGCTCTCTTCATTAGGTATCATCTCAATCAGTATAAAAAATTCATTTCCTGATATCAGTCCAATTGTCTACTTAGTTAAGCACTTGCAAACTTGCAATTAATTTATACATATATGACTTTGCTTAATATGCTTTAGAATGTACTTCGTTTTCAGTGAATTCAATATCAAGGAGGAACATATGTTGAAGAAGTCAGTATCTTATTTGGGAAGTATTTTTTTCATTTTATTTTTAACTGCTTGTAATGAGGAAGCTTCACCGGTATCTAAAAATGGCAATGAGGTAGCAAAGGCAGAGGAAACAAAAAATGGTGAATCTGAACTAACAGCCAAGGAAGTCTATAAAAAAATGGTTGAGGCTTCTTCTGAAGTTAAAAGTCTTGGTCTTAAATTAGATATAGATCAAGAAATATCAACTGAAGCTGATGGAATCATTTTGACAACAGAAACAAGGACAGACTCTAAAATGATTCAGGAACCTTTGTCCTTATACCAACAGATTGAAATTTATTATAAAAATCCAGCAACCGGAGAACAGGAAGGTAAAATCGATCAATATTTAACAGATGAAGGATTTTTCATGCACGATATCGAGGGAGATCAGTGGGGAAGATATAATGCAGATTATACTGAGGTGGCGAAAGGGCTTAATTTACAGCCGGGAACGAATCAATTAGATTCTCTGAAAGATTTAGAGTCATTTGCAGACGACTTTACCTTTGAGCAGGAAGCTGATCAATATGTTTTAACTTTAGCAGGCAATGATGAAAAATTAAATGAATACGTAAAAGGATCATTACCTGCTAATATACCTGAATTAGAAACAGCTCTGAAATCTATGACACTACAAGAAGTCGAATATGAAATCTTTATAGACAAAAATACTTTTTTACCATCGGTGATGAATGTAGATATGAATATAGGTATCTCGGAAAACGGAAATTCCCTTGTATTAGAACAAAGTATTGAATCTAGCTACTATGACTATAATAAAATTGATAAGATTGTACTTCCTAAGGAAGCATTGGATAATCCAAACGAAATAAATTTAAATGATACAACCAGTATGTAACTATAAAAAACTAAAGCTCCCAGTCGAGGAGCTTTAGTTTCTTTAGTTTTACTATTTATTCACATACCCATGAGACTCCGATTGTTCCTACTCCTGTATGGACTCCAGCAACAGGAACCAATAGCATTCGCTCAGTAGGAATGGAGTTAAATTCTTCATTTATTTGTTTTTCCAATTTACACGCATTTTCTTCGTCATCAGCATGGATAACTACTATTTTACTAACCTTACAAACTTTCATATCTTCTCTTAATAAATCCAATATATAATGGATAGCTCTCTTTTCAGTTCTAACTTTTTCTCTAATTTTAGCCCCTTCTGTTTCTATAGAAAGAATAGGCTTAATATTAAACAAGTTAGCAATGAGCCGTTGGCTTCCTGAGACTCGCCCGCTTTTATGGAGCTGATTAAGATTAGACGGTATGAGGAAAAGCCTTGCATTCGTTTTGATTTCTTCGATTTGTCTGACAATTTCTTCAGCATCAAAACCCTGTTCAAATAACTCTATACCTTTTTTCATCAAATAAGAAAGAGGGTAAGATCCAGTACGTGAATCAATTGCAAACAATTTAAAACCTACTTGCTCAGCAGCCATTACAGATGTTGAAAAAGTACCTGATAGTTTACCCGAGCAATGGAACGCTATTCCATAATCATACTCTTCTTTCAGTTTTTCATATAATTCAACAAATTCACCAATTGATGGTTGTGATGATTGGAAAGTGGTATTTTCACTTGCCATTCTTTCGTAAAATTCTTTTTCTGTAATATCAATTGTTTCTTTGTATGAAACTCCATCGATAACAATTTGTAAAGGAATAATATTTATTCGATTTTTTTTAATAAAATTCTCGTTTAATGTGCATGTCGTGTCTGTAATCCAAGCAATTCTTGGTGGTTCTTGTTTCATTCCCTCTTCCCCTTTTAAACAAAATGGTATGACCAATTTTATATTAAAAATAGTATGTAGTAATCATTACTACATACTTAATATAATTTAACTACTTACTATAGTCAAACGTTTTCTTGGAAATTCGACTATATTATTATTTATTCAACAAATTTTGCAATCAGGCTCAAATTACCTTAACTGTTTTTTCCTCTTTTGAAAGATAAGTTAATGTATCTATGTCGGAATTAGTCGGTAAAAGATACGTATTTTTATAAACTTCATTGCCTTTTCCGGTAATAAAAATCCAGTCACCATCTTTTGCAATTTTCCAAGCATATTCGATTGCCGACGTACGATCCGGTATGACCTTCCCTTTGGCAGATGGCTTTAAATCATGTAGTGCTTCTATCATCCCCTCAAAAGATTCGGTCCCTAAATCATCCAGCGTTAAAATACATAGGTCACTGTGCTTTTTCGAGATTTCAACCATACCACGTCTCTTTGTCACATCTCGATTTCCCCTAAATCCAAAGATATGAATGATGCGCTTTGCCCCCATCTCTCTTCCGGTTTTAAGACATTGTGCAAAAGCATCGCAAGTATGAGCATAATCTACAACTAACTGTGCACCTGTCGGGTGATTCACTACTTCAAATCTCCCCGGCACGCCAGGAAATGATTGTAGTGCATTAATTATTACTTCACCTGGTACACACATATTTCTCGCTGTTAGAAATGCAAGCGCCGCATTTTGAATATTATGTTTTCCCTTAATAGAAAGCCTAATAGGATAGATTTCTTTATTTTTATATACAAACTGTATATCACCCGTTTTATTTTGCTGAATATACAAATCAGATTCTTTATTCCCTACACAAAAAATTTGGTCATTAGTACCGCATAACCTTTTTTCAAGTTTACTGCCCCATTTGTTATTCGTATTAATCACAGCAGCACCATCTGGCTTTAATTGAGTAAAAAGCTGTGCTTTTACTGAAAAATAATCATCCATATCCTTATGATAATCTAAATGGTCATGGTCTAAGTTTGTAAAAAGAGCATAATCATAGCTAATCCCTTTCACTCGATATTGTGACAGTGCGTGTGAAGATACTTCCATTATGACAATATCATCTTGACTTCTTGATAATTCTTTTTGTAATTGCAATGCATCCATGGTTGTATTTACAGAGGGTGTAGATTTTTCACCATTTATATAATTATAAACCGAACCAAATAAAGAACAGGATCTACCATAAGCTTCAAGGATATGCTTCAACATAAACGAAGTAGTAGTTTTTCCATTTGTACCTGTTACTCCAATAATTGTTCTATCTGCTTGCACAGGATAAAAACGTTTAGCTAAATCAGCCAGGATAGCGCGGCTATTTTCAACCCTAATATACGGGACCGATAGATCAGTGATTTCTTTTTCGCCGATTATAACTCTCGCTCCAGCTTCAATTGCCTTTTCAATATACGTATGACCATCCACCTGAAATCCTGTAATGGCTACAAATATGAATCCCTCTTTTACCTCTAATGAATTATTAGCAATCCCGGTAATATATATTTCTTTATCCTTATCTGACACTTTTGCGACATCACTCAACAAATTTTTAAGCTTCAAGTCTTAGCAACCCCTTTTGTTCTTCTGCTTCTGTGAAAATATTCAAGATTTTTTGTGGTATTCTATGGTAATTCACTATCTTTTCCGATTTACTATCTGTATAAAAGATAGTTAGTTATATGTTTTGTATTAGCTTTCATATTATACAAACAGAACAACACCTATACCTAAATTCCTCTATTTACAAACTTATAAACCCTTTTTACACTTTTTGATTATTTTTTTACTTTAATATATACATTTATTTCAAAATAATCGCCCTATATACCCAAAAAGAAAACTCCCTATTTCACATAAGGAGTTTTCTTTCTCTATACTTTCACTCTTTTCAGAAATAAAGACAATAATAACCCGGTAATTGAAGCAACCATTATAAGGATATACCCTTTTTTCACACCATAAATGAGAGCCTCCGTTAGAACCTCTGAATTAGGATAACTCCCTGCTTCATTTAAATATGAATTTTGCCCCATTGTCATAAAGGTAATCGCCAATGCAGTTCCGATAGCTCCGGCAATTTGCTGAAGCGTGCTCATGACAGCGGTCCCATCAGGATAATATTTTCTGGGTAATTGATTTAAGCCATTTGTCTGTGAAGGCATCATGATAAAAGCAATGCCAATTGATAAGCAAACATGCATTATGATAATTGTCGATAAAGAAGTATCAGCTGTGATTTGTAAAAATAAAATACTCGCTATACTAGTTAATACAAACCCAATAACCACCAACCATCTCGCCCCATATTTATCCATTAATTTTCCGTTAATTGGAGACATAATCCCATTCATTATCCCACCAGGCAAAAGCGTTAAACCAGCTGTAAATGCCGATAATAGTAGCCCTCCTTTTAAATACATCGGTAATAGAATGGCATTCGATAAAATCATTAACATAGCTAAAAAAACCAATGAGACACCCAGGGAAAACATAGGGTAAGTGAATACGCGCAAATTAATCATAGGATTATCAGTATAAATTTGACGGAAGGAGAACAATATCAAGAAAAATAGACCGATTCCAATAGGGAGTAACACATGTGCTTCTCCCCATCCACCTCCGCCCTCTCCGGCAGCACTAAATCCGTAAACAATCCCGCCAAATCCAATTGAGGAAAGTATTACTGACCTTATATCGATCTTTGGTTTTGTTAGTTTTGTAACATTTTTCATAAAAAATATCCCGGCACCCATGGAAAGCAATAATATCGGCAAACATGTCCAAAAAATCCAATGCCAACTTAATTGGTCTACAATGATTCCAGAGAAGGTAGGGCCAAATGCAGGAGCAGACATGATAACAAGCCCCATTAATCCCATCACTACCCCACGTTTATGCGGAGGAAAAATAATAAGTGTGCAATTAGTCATTAAGGGTAAAAGAATAGCGGTTCCAATGGCCTGGATGACTCGCGCCGACACCAATATAGGAAATGAATGCGCAAGGCCACCAATCAATGTGCCAACAATTCCCATCGCCAGAGAGAAAAAAAACAATTGCCTGGTCGTAAACGTTTGAATTAAGATAGCCGAAACAGGTACCAAAATTCCCAATGTCAATAAATATCCTGTGGTCAGCCATTGTGCTGTTGAAGCTTCTATATTAAAGTCATGCATAATATTGATTAAAGCCAAATTTAAGGCTGTTTCACTGAATAAACCAATGAATGCTGCCACTGCCAAAACTGCCATCATTGGTACAGCCCTGAACTCCTTTTTCTCTTCTAAATCCACTTTTCCAGCATTCAATGAAATACCTCCTGTTAGCTTCACATCAAAAAGTTTCTAATACACTTACAATGAGTTAATCTGCTAGATCGTCTATATCATTTTTCTGATATATCATGCCTTATTTAAAGCAGATTATTAGTGGAATTTTTTTCTTTAGTTCTTCTTTTAAAGAAGAGTAAATAAAAAGACAACCAGCTATATAGGTTGTCTAGGTTAAGGACCCAACTAAAATCCCAATAAAACAAGGAGTAATTATAAGTAAAAGTATCATTAACACTTTTAACCAGGCATCTTCTCCTTACATATCCAAAGATTCACCTATCGCCAGTCCTCTTCATAGGTATGAATACTATAGACCATCTTTAATATCCATTCATTTATAATTACTTTGATAAAAGGAGATAGGAACATGAATAATCCATATGACATGAATAATATGCACCCCGGTTACCATAATAATTACCAAAATTATGATCGCCAGCTTCCTCCAGTTCAACCAGTAATATTTATTAATTCAGCAGGGGTTGCCAAGGAGCTTATAAATGATGCCTACACCATAACTAACCACATTCAAAACAATCCACAGTTTTCAAGACAAATAATGACGTATGCTCAGCATGGGCAAAAAAATGAAATCTTAGGAATGCTTAACAGTTTACCTTTAAAGCATCGCCCAGAGGTAGTCTTTACACCAGGAGCCATATTAATTAAATTATTCCCAGGTAATCCAAATGACTCCAGCAGTGCCTTAACCATAACTATGCTGTGGCATGAAGCTTTTTAAGTCATCAGCAAATATCAAAAAAGCCGAAGAAATGCTGATTAACAACATTTCTTCGGCTTTTTTGTTATTCATTATCATACTCATAGTAGTTCTATGCTACTATTATTTTATTCCTAAAGGAGAAAGTTTGTATGTTCACTTTTTTCAATAAATGTTCTATTTGCAAAAAGAAAGATAAAGATTTACGCAAATATCAAAATGGTCACGGCAAAAAAAATAAAATATGCAAAGCTTGCACCTTGTATGCCGAAAGAAGGGCGTTCCGCAGAATCTGAAATCATGTATTACAGCTTTTTACGAAATGAGTAACACCATTTATCGTAGCCTAACTTTTCTTCATAGAAGCGGTGAGCATCCGTGCGTGAAAGAGCAGATTCTAATGCTACATAATTCGCACCATTTTCCTTAGCCCATTCATGAATAAAAACAAGCAGCTTTTCCCCATATCCTCTCGAACGTTTACTTTCAGTTGTTACCAAATCATGAACAATGATATGACGTTTATTATAGAAATTCACACGAGAACTAACACCAATTACAGCTACCACTTCTTCACCTAAAAACAATGCAAAAAGCCTGTACCCTTCTTTATGCATTTGATTCATTAATTCTAAATACGAATGCTTATCCAAATCAGTACGTAATTGCTTCATTATTGAATATGCATCATCCCATTGGTCAACCGTAATCAATTCCATAATATTTTCTGTGCTTATCGTCATGTTTTTCCTCCTGAGGCTATAATTAGATCAATTATAACCCTGCAAAATTTTACGGAGTCAGCTCCGTTACCATTATACACCAATCATTCTATTTCGCTATTGTTTTACATATTTATATAAACAAAATGAATGTATATACGGATGTTAACAACTGAAAATTTATAAACATATCACGTTAGAATCAGCAGAAAATCATATATCATATATAAAGTTTGAGTTTTGTTAGAATTAGACTTGATGAAATATATTATTAGCAATCTCATTTAGAATTGACTTAAGCTGTAATCATACTAACTACCTTAAACTTGACGTATTGCAAGGACTTCTTCAATCGCACAGGCAACACCATGTTCTACATTCGTTTTAGTATGATATTGGCAGAGTTCTTTCACCTCATCGGAAGCATTTCCCATAGCTACTCCACGTCCAGCCAGCTGAAGCATGGAAACATCATTTAAATGGTCACCAAGTGCCATAACTTCTTTCATCTCGATATTAAATTGATCAGCCAACATCTTTAATGATGTTCCTTTCTGAGCTTTTGGATGATTAAATTCTATGTTTCCGCGCTCAGAAGAGGTAATGATATACTCGGTTTCACCGGCTAATTCGCTATTTATACGTGCCAATTCATCCATATCAGCTGATAATACTAAAATCTTATAGATAATCAATTCTTCATCCAGGTATATACCTTCAAAGTTATCTACAAAATGGCAGTGTTCGAATTTAAATCGTTCCTCCGCTCTTCTTCTAACATCCTCTAGCATTAGAGCTTCATCAGCGTATGGGAATCTCTCCATTTTTAATTGCATTCTAATGTCAATATACTGTTCCATACTTTTAGAAAAAACTCCAACGTTAGTAAAAAACTCAATATATACGTTTTTATTTTCCAGTACTTTTTGAATTGAGCGGCACCATTCTTTTTTTAGTGGGAGTTTATTTAATACTTCTCTCTGCTCGTCTCTTATTTCAGCTCCGTTTAATGCAATTACAGGACAACACAATCCAGCCAGTTCCAATGGCATCAAGGCATAACTGTATGGTCTTCCTGTAACAATAACTACCTGAATCCCTTCCGCCTGTGCTTTTTCAATTGCGATTATATTCTCCTTACTGATACGACCTTTACCATTCAACAAAGTCCCATCCATGTCTGTTGCAATTAATCTCAACGTCAATCATTCCTTTTACTGTAACTTAAATAAATACCATACTAGTATACTACTATATTCATTAAATTCGTAGAAGCCATTCATTATTTATAATGGTTAAAATAATGATTCTTATTGAATAGTTAAACAACACGCCTCAGAAGAACTAATGCGAGTCTTGGTATAGTTAAATCTTTCATATAACAGACCTGCGTAAACCACAAAAAAACTGATAACCAGTTTCCTTTTCTTAATTAAGATGAATTCAAAAATATCTCATTTAACATGCATACTATAAAATGGGTGATAAGTAGTTATTAAAACTATATAATGAATTGTCGAAGCAATAATATAGAGTATTAATATTTACATATTAATGATATTGCATTATACTAATGATAATAATTCATATTGTACTAGAAAGAAGGAAATTTAATGAAGGACATTCATGTTTATAGCAAAGGTGAAGAAATCGCAAATGCAGTTACCCATGGCCTGGGTGTTATATTAAGTATAGTAGCGCTGATTTTGCTGGTTTTCCATTCCTCTATATATGGGACCGCTTGGCACATCGTTAGTTTTACTATATTTGGAATAACAATGCTTCTTATGTATCTGTGCTCCACTCTTTTGCACAGCTTACCCCAGGGCAAAGCTAAGAATGTATTTGAAATATTCGACCATTCAGCTATCTATTTTTTTATCGCAGGTACGTACACGCCATTTTGTTTTATTGTATTGGACGGTTGGACACGTTGGACTTTATTCGGTATTGTCTGGGGAATAGCTTTTGGGGGAACAGTTTTTAAATCATTTTTTGTTAAAAAATATATGATCGTATCAACACTTCTTTACATAGTAATGGGTTGGATGATTGTCTTCGCATGGAAACCATTGGTCAACTTCCTTGAGCCAAATGGAATGATTTTATTAGTTACTGGAGGTATTCTATACACGGTAGGTGCTATCTTTTATGTATGGAGAGGCTTCAAATTCCATCATGCCATTTGGCATCTTTTCGTTATCGCCGGAAGTGTTATGCATTTCTTCTGTATTCTCTTCTACTTACTTCCATGGGATAAATAATAACATATTCTTATTACAATTTAAGGCAGCTCTCCCTATCCGGAAGCTGTCTTTTTTATCTTTAACGAATGTTTTATTTAGCCTTTAGTCTCTTCAATTATCCAAATTTACCTCGAAGTTTTTTTAAAACTCTAATGGCCTCATGATTCATTTTACTGATCCTTAATGCCTTATTGCCCAAAACTGTGTACCTTCTGTTTTTTCCTAATTGTTTAGTTACATTCTTAGATGTCATATTTTATGCTCCTAACATGTGCATTTTGTTATAGCTTATGCTATAACACAAAAAAGCAATACAAAAAAAAATAACAAAGTCCCATCACTTTGTTATTTTACAGAGTATATATAAGCCAATGCTTTTTTATTCATTTCTTTTACTTTCTTTGTCTGCTTACTGACTGATTTATCAGAGAGATGGGTGATTTTGGGACCTGACTGGGAGTTTTTTGCCATTGCCTCAGCGGAATCGTCAGACTGAATGTTATTTCTCCTACGCCTCATAGCCATCTTACTCCTCTCTTCCTTAACTTTTATACCCTTATTATACCAAAGTTTTACATAAACGAATCATAAATGTGAACTAAATTAGCAATATGAACACCATCCACTTCAATGGGAATGCCCTTATCTTTCTTTAAAACTATAATAAAGTTATACATTTGTAAATGGATAGGAATTAACAAAGCATCGTGGTCTTCAAGGGTGATAACCTCTAAATTGAAAATCGAATCGGTAAAGCTTTGTAAAAGCTGCTGATTAAAATCGAAATTATGTATATGATCAATCCTGATAAGCTTTTGTTTAATTCTCTCCCTGACGGATATATCTAAGTCAATCGAATCGTCAGCTTCGTACTGATTGATATCAACTGACAAACCAAATTCCTCACAATACAGGACAAGATATTTCTTTAACTCTCTCTCATATTCTTCTCCGTTTTCAGGAACAGGCTTTTGCTCAAAATAATAGATAGCATCCTGTACTAATAAGGACATATGCTCTACCTTTGTCACCGTCGCTCGTTGAATTTTTTCATTTTCCTTTATGGTAGCTTCAAGAAATTCAGAACCTGTTATAAACTCTGCCTGCCATATCTTTAAAATGCTTGGTGTTAAAAGAACGGATAAATCGATAAAAACAACGAT
Source organism: Bacillus sp. D386 (assembly GCF_006346415.1). Taxonomy (NCBI): domain Bacteria; kingdom Bacillati; phylum Bacillota; class Bacilli; order Caryophanales; family Bacillaceae; genus Bacillus; species Bacillus sp. D386. The sequence goes on from NZ_VEMV01000001.1 coordinate 193,379, forward strand.
TGCAGTTAAACTCAATATATATGTCCAGTTGGTTATATTTATTCCGCCTGCAATAATGCCGATTCCGAGGCAAAGCACAAATAACGTATAAAGGCTTCGGCGAAAATTTTTTAAATGCAAGTCAAATATGGAAGGTTTTACGATGGCCATCATACAAGAAACGAGAGAAAAACATACTAGAATAGCAATATAAATTTTTCCAAACATTTCATCCTCCATCGATAATCATTTATATGAATAATCATACCATTTAATTCCAAATTACCATATAGGTATATCTTCTGAATTGTCAGATGACTGTTTGTAATCTATTTCACCTTAAGTTTATAGTGATAGGCAATCTCCTTACCGTTATACATTAGTGCTTTATGATTATTCGTATTTAACGTAACCTTCACCTTGTACACCCCTGGTTTGAGTGTGCCTAAATCATAATATTGACCATAAATTCTATTCTTTTTATCTCCATTCATATATAGATGGGCATGACCTTCATTAATTCGTTGCTCATTCGAACCCAGCTTTTCTGGTTTAAACGAAAAGTTTTTTGTGTTGATTTTCAGCATCCAACACCCTGTTTGATCCTGCTTGATCCATCCATTAATTTCCGGAATTTTCACTTCACTTATATTGCTTATTTCTAATCCATCATGTTGTCCCGTATGCCCAGCATGAGCATCATTGCTGAAATGGCTGCTTTGTTGATGAAAATATAGCATGATGGATACAAACCCAGCGATAACAATAAAGCTAAGTATTCTATACATGAATCTCTTCGCCACCCTTATGCCTGGACGCACTATTTTTCAAATACAAACCAATCAAAAATAAAATAGCTCCAACTATCAGAAACGCTATATCATAGAATAAAGCATTGGGATCACCTGGTTTTACCCTATGAATCTGCAGGATATGATGATTAACAATCCCTTCCAACATATTGAATAAACCTGAGCCAATTAAAAACCAACTAATAATCTGTTTGACACCCTGCTTTTGGTCTGATGGGTTCCCAGCAAGCCATAAAATAAAGCCCCCTGCCACCAAAGCAATCGTCACCGCAAAATGAAAAATCCCATCACTCATGATTTGACCTGAGCGACTCGTTTCCATCACGACACTATGCCATTGTAAAAGCTGATGAAAAATAATCCCATCCATAGCACCCATAAAGCCGGATCCCAACAGAAAGCTTCCTATTACTAATAATTTCTTTTTAGTTTGACTCCTCAATCGAATTCCCCTCCAGCCCCCATTTTTTTTACTTAATATCCAATCGGTCTTCATTATAAACAATCCGTTTATCATAATTAGCTGATTTTTTTAACAAAACATGGGTAACTATATACTATATTGGAAAAACCGGAGGGGTTAAAATGAATCAATTACCTAATCAATCGAGTTCATATTGGACGAAGTTCATGCAGAATCAAGAAGAACTGAAATTTAATAAGCTACAAAATGATTTAGAAACAGATGTTGTTATAGTTGGAGCTGGAATAGTCGGTATTTTAACGGCTTATCAATTGGTCAGCAAAGGAGTAAAGGTTGCATTAGTTGAGGCAAGCGAAGTGATGAATGGGACAACAGGCCATACAACAGCAAAAATAACCGCCCAGCATGGATTAATTTATGACAAATTAATTAATTCGGTAGGTGAAGAAAAAGCGAAACTATACTATCAGGCAAATATGGATGGCCTTGAATTTATCCATTCTCTCTACAAAGAAGAAGAGATCGATTGTGATTATGAAGAACAGGAAGCCATCCTTTACGCAGAGACTGAAAAATTTGAAAAGAAAATCAAGTCAGAGTTCGAAGCTTATCAAAAACTGGGCATTCCAGGTAAACTTGTCGAACACCTGCCTTTGCCTTATCCAATCAAAAATGCCATTATTATGCCTAATCAAGCACAATTTCATCCAGTTAAATACTTAGGCCATATTTTAAACCTGATTATAAAAAAAGGCGGACAAGTATTTGAACAATCGCCAGTAGAAGCTATTGAAGATGACGATAAAGGACCTGTTCAAGTTAAAGTGAAGAATGGACATACCATTTATTGCAATAAAGTTGTGATTGCTTCCCACTATCCATTCTATGATATGCAGGGACTGTACTTCTCTCGCCTGAGCCCGAAACGCTCTTACATTGTTGCCGCTGAAATCAAGGAAGACCTACCAGATGGAATGTACATTAGCGCCGAGCAGCCTACCCGCTCAATCCGCCATACAAAAGACGGGGATAAAACCCTGGTATTATTTGGAGGAGAAAGTCATAAAACCGGTCAAAGCGAAAATCCATTTAAGCATTATGAAGCACTAAAGGATTTTGCCGAAAAGTATTACACAGTTAATGACCTTCCATACAGATGGTCAGCACAGGATTTAGAAACATTGGATTATGTCCCTTATATTGGTCCATATTCTTCTATGAAGGATCATATTTTTGTTGCAACTGGTTTTGGGAAATGGGGAATGTCGAACGGAGCTGTCGCTGCTCTAATTTTAAGTGATTTAGTACGTGGAAAAGAAAATCCATATTTTGATCTGTTTACCCCCACTCGTTCAGAAACACATATACAATCTGCCGGTAAATTCATAAAAGAAAATATAAATGTAGCAAAAGAATTAATTAAAGGAAAACTTGCTGATAAAGATATCAGTCCAGATGAACTTAAACCCGATGAAGGCAGTATCGTTACCTTTAATGGTAAAAGAGCCGGTGCCTATCGCGACCATACAGGTAACGTTTGTGTAGTAGATACTACCTGTACCCATATGGGGTGTGAAGTGAAATGGAATAATGGAGAACGTTCCTGGGATTGCCCATGTCATGGATCCCGCTTTGCACCTAACGGGGAAGTCATCGAAGGCCCAGCAGTTAAACCGTTGGAACGTTTGAATTAACAGCTTGAAATGAGATTCCCATATCCCTACTATATATCCTTTGAATCCTAAAACTAAAATACACTTTTTATGCCGGGTAGATAATCTATGTGACATAAGGAGTGTATTTTTTCTTCATGTAAATACAACTCAAGAATCAAGTATTTAAACTTATATGAAACCAAATACCTTTTTAAATGGAATTGAGTTATAGTTAAAGTTAGAAAAAACCAGAGGAACAAACCGATTCTAAGTACATAAATAAGCGAGGATTTTCATGAGCATACTGTTAGCTTTACTGGCTGCTTTATTTGCAGCATTAACGTCAATATTAGCAAAAATCGGGATTAATAATGTGAATTCAAATTTGGCCACTGCGATTCGAACGTTTGTAGTCCTAATTATGGCTTATGCCGTTGTTCGAATAACCGGGCAATGGGATGAGCTGTATACTATCCATCCTAAGGCATGGATTTTCATTATCTTATCAGGTATAACCACTGGCCTATCGTGGCTATGTTTTTTTAAGGCCATACAAATTGGTGATGTATCAAAAGTAGTTCCTATTGATAAATCAAGCGTCATAATTACAATTATTTTATCCTTTATCATCCTTCAGGAGCCGTTGACTCCGTTAGTGATTGCAGGAGGGGTCGTTATTACGATTGGTACTTTTATTCTTATCGGTAAGAGAGAAAAAAAGAAGAAAGAAGGCTATCTTCAGTCGTATATTTTCCTAGCTGTCTTATCAGCCGTTTTTGCAGCACTAACCAGTATATTGGCGAAAATCGGTATCGAGGATGTTGATTCAAATGTTGCCACCTTCATTCGTACTGTAGTGATCTTAATTTTTGCCTGGAGCATTGTATTTTTCCAAAGGACGCAAAAAGATCTTAAAACGATATCTAATAGGTCCTATCTCTTTTTAATCCTATCGGGTATCGCAACTGGCTTATCTTGGTTGTGCTACTTTGCTGCCATTCAAATCGGACAGGTATCCATCGTAGCTCCCATCGATAAATTCAGCGTAGTCATTACAATGGTATTAAGCTTTATTATTTTAAAAGAAAAACCTAATAAAAATACGATTATTGGTGGTATTGCGATTACAATTGGTACTATTCTGCTTATTTTTTAACAAACGCGTCATTTATCGTCCTTTATATATAAAAACAGTGGGAATTCTTAATCGAATCCCACTGTTTTTATTGTTTTCTATATTAATGGTAAATCCAACGATATAGTATTGATGTTTCTTAATTAGAAGCGGGCAGCAAGTTTAGCGGTTTTCTCAAGCCCTTCTGCAACAATTTCAACCGTACGGTCTGGGTATTGATTATGTCCTTCAATAACCATAACTTCTGGGTTAGTAATTCCCCAAAGGCTAATAGCAGATTTAACTAAATTAACTGCCATTTCCGCTCCTGGTATAGCTGAGTAATCAGAACCTCTTGCAGACAATAGTGCTACCTTTTTATCAGCTGCATATCCTATCGGACCTTCAGCAGTATACTTAAACATTTTTCCGGCTTGAGCCAAATACGAAATATACGTAATTAATGGCGCAGGAACAGTTGAATTCCAAAGAGGGAAGGCAAAAACAATTTTATCCATGGATAAGAATTGATCGATATATTGATTTGCTAAATTAACATATTTAGTTTCTTCTTCTGTTAATTCGATTCCTTGATTGTTTTTATAAAGAGCGGTAATCGCCGCATTTCCATAGTAAGGGAGTTCTACTTGGAATAAATCCAGCTCTGTAATTTGATCAGTTGGATTTGCTTCTTTATATGCATGTAAAAATGCATTGTACATTTGAACAGAAACAGCTTGGTCTGCCGGTCGATCGTTTACTTTAACAAATAAAACTTTAGTCATATGTATACCTCCATGTACGATATATGATTTGTAAATTTATTTTAATATAGTTTGAATTCAAAGCAAAATAATATGCCTATCTTTTACCATTATAAAAAGACTGGACATCTTCTCCTCTTCTCTGCCATAATAAAAAAATTGGATTAGTTAACTAAAGTAACTAATTTATAAGGAGGTAAAATGAAAAGATATCAACAGTTATTTCACGAGTTGTCTATGGTGCATAAACCTTATATTGACCAGTTAAATGAAATTCTAGGTAGATATGCTTTGAACAGACCACAATGGACAATTATGTATATCCTTTTTAATTATGGGCCACATACCCTTGTTGAGATATCTAAATATCAAAGTATCGAAAAGCCAGCGATAACCCGCACAGTCAACAGCCTCGAGCAGCAAGGGTATATTCAGTCATTTTCAAGCTCAGATAAAAGGAAGAAAAATATTCAACTGACTGCTAAAGGAGAGAAACAATATAAAGTTGTAAGAAGTGAGATTGATGAATTTCAGATTGGAAAGTTAATAGGTATTACGACAGATGAACAAGAACAATTCCTAAATATCCTAGAAAGGATTAAGCAAAATTTTAATGAGTAAGGAGATAACTATGCAAACGGAACGAGCAAAATTATGGACAAAAGATTTTATCATTGTATCCACCATTAATTTTTTATTAACACTTGTTTTTTATTTATTAATGGTGTCAATTTCGGTCTATGCTGTTGAACAATTTAGTGCTTCAACGAGTGAAGCAGGACTGGTTACCGGAATTTTTATTATTGGAGCACTTATTGGCCGACTTCTGACAGGTAGAATTATCGATAAATACGGCAGAAAAAGAATATTATTATTCGGACTTATCGTTTTTACATTAACAACTATTTTATATTTTGGGATTAATAGCTTGTCTTTTTTGATGGTTAACCGCTTATTACATGGAATCGGATTAGGAATTGCAAGTACGGCTACCGGTACCATTGTAGCGCAAATCATACCAGCAGAACGACGTGGTGAAGGCGTTGGATATTTTAGCCTTAGTGCCACTCTTGCTACTGCGATTGGTCCTTTTTTAGGTATTTATTTAAAACAGCATACAACATTTGAAGTCATTTTCAGCTTTTGTATAGCATTGGGAGCTGTTAGCTTTTTAACTGCCTTTCTATTAAAAATACAAAATGAACAATCTCACACTTCTGTTGAATCAGAAAACAATAGAGTTAAGCTTTCCAGTTTTATTGAACCAAAGGCTATCCCCATTGCTATCGTTATGATGCTGGGAGCCCTATGCTATTCAAGCGTCTTATCATTTATTACTTTCTATTCAGAAGAGATTCAATTAGTTGAAGCAGCAAGTTTCTTTTTTGTCGTTTATGCAGCAGCGGTTTTAGTGTCAAGACCTTTTACTGGCCGCTTGTTAGACTTAAAAGGATCTAATATTATTATGTATCCCTGCTTACTTGTATTTGCCCTTGGACTTCTTCTATTAAGCTATGCTAATAACGGATTTATTTTGCTTTTAGCCGGCGCAATTATTGGACTCGGTTTTGGGAATATCCAATCTACAACTCAGGCTATTGCCGTAAAAGTGACTCCTCCTCACCGAATCGGTTTAGCAACAGCAACCTTTTTTATCTTTTTGGATGTAGGCTTCGGAATTGGCCCATATGTACTTGGAATGATTATTCCTTTCACAGGCTATCGAAATCTCTATCTAATCATGTCGATTCTCGTATTGGCATTAATCGTAGTCTATTATTTTATGCATGGAAAAAAGGATTCTTTAGAGATGCGCAATAAATTAACAAAGCTAGAGGAAACAAAATCAAATTAAAATCACCATTAAGGAAAAAAAGCGGAATGTCCGATTTTGGATATTCCGCTTTTTTCTATTAATTCGATTTTCATTCAGCATAATAGCATTCTCATTCTATTTTAACCGCTATGATAAATGCTCTAAAGCAGCTAAAACTTCAAGTAATAAAACGTATTCTCCAAGAAATATTCAGTAATGTAAAAAAGAGTGAGGCATGCATTAAATTGTTGCCCCACTCTTCCCTGCGCTATTCTTCAATATTTTCCTGTTTAATATGCTTGAACTTCAGCGAAAAGGTTGCTGATTGATTTGTACTATTTACATCAATATTCACATCATAAATTTCAGAAACCCTTTTAACAATCCATAACCCAATACCCGATCCAGACGTTATCTGCTTAGCCATACTTAGACGTACATACTTATCAAAGATCTTATTGATATTAGAATAATGGATAGATGAGCCAGTGTTGGTTACGTCAATATTAATAGTATTATCAAGCTTATTCTCTCTAATTCCCACAAAAATGGTTGATTCCTTTGTAGAATATTTCACTGCATTGCTCAATAAATTCTGCATGACTAATTCAAATGAATACTCATCAATCCAGATTTTGGTGGTTTTACTTACATTATCATTAAAAATAAATGTGTAGGAGGGGTAATTCCTCATATAGGCAGCCATTAATGGTTCAATACAACCTTTTGGTTCTATCCAGCTATCGGGAGGATTTCCTCCTAAATAATAAAGTTCATGCGATAATTTAATACCTGTTAATAACGAATCTATATTACTAGATTGGTTTTTAATATGAAACAATCCTTCTTTAATCTCAGGATGAGTTTCGTTATCAATCAGGTCCTCCAAATATTCAATGGTATTCTTAATATTATGAGCAGGATTCCGAACCTCATGGACAATCTCTTCTAGGAAAGCATGCGTCTCGTCGGTTACAGCGAGCATTTTTTCAACACTACTATTGGTAACATTGTTTAACTCTTCCATTTCCCTTAACATATAGTCATTCATAAAATGGGGTGTAATATTAAACTTGTTTTTCAGCTTATAATGATTGGTCATCTTCGATAAAGGTTTAAAAATAGTTTCAAATAATAAGGCCTGAAACAAAAAGAAAAAAATGAATATAATCAAATATAAATAACCATTCGTGATGAGTATTTCTTTAAAATCTTCAATAAGCAGAACCGAGAGATTTATTTTCGTATATAACTGACCATTGAATGCTTCCGTATGAATGGCATGCTCAATTTCAGCTATTACAGATCCATTAACTTCATAAAACTCAACCTTAATTTTTTTATCACTTAAACCATCTTTTACATAGATGTCTTCTCGACTCTGACCTAATAACCACTTAATTATTGGTAAATATTTTTTATCTTTTCCTTCATAAATATTGATATTCTTTGATGTTTGGTTATAAGCAATATTTTGATAACTTGAGTCATTATCCAAAATCATCATATACTCATAAGCACCAGGTAGCTTACCGAATTTATCATTTAGAAAGTCTTCCTGTAAACCGTATTCAGCTAAATGAGTTTCAACCAAATAGAAGTTCGGCAATACTTCATTGATTCGATGTTTTGCATAATCGTTTACCCGATTAATATTTTGCAGTAAGACTATGCCTGTAAATATCAAGAACATGAGAATATTGGATAAAATGGTAAACCGTTTAACAGTAAGCCAATTTTTAGTCATTGATTTCATATCCAACATTTTTAATCGTATTAATGCTATTCTTACCTATCTTTCGTCTAATCCGATTTATCGTTGTATTAATAATGTCATCACTCATATCCCCATGCTCAGTCCATATTTTTTCCCATAATTCTTGTTTACTGACAACTTGATTTTTATGTTCTAATAAATACGTATACACCTGCATTGGAATTTTCGATAGCGTTTCAACACTGCCATCTTCTTTCGTAATCGTACCACGAAGAGGCTCAATTTTTAATCCTCTATGTATATAATACGAATTATTTTTTACTGCTGTACTTTCCATAATATTTTTTATGTTAAGGACAAGTTCTTTGTAGCTGAAAGGCTTTGTAAAATACAAAAGCGCACCTTCCTGTAATCCTCGCAATCTTGCATCTGACGAATCTGCTCCGGTAACGAGGACAAAGGGAATATTATGTTTTTTCCTTATAATAGAAGCAGCTTCCAAACCATCAATAATTGCACCATGAATGGTAATATCAAAAATTAATAAATCGTATTTCACTTTATCACAAGCTATAATTGCATCCTCTGGATCGTCAAAATCATCTACTGTATATCCTTGTAATTCAAGCCTTTTCCTTAGTACTTTTCTCGCAACAGGCTCATCTTCTAAAATTAACATTCTAATGGGAATCACCCTCTTTAAAAAAGTAAATAAATTATATCACCATAATTTTTTGAGGTAAATACTTACTTGTATTTTTATGCATAAAAATGCCATCATTATTTCATATAACTATTAAATCTAAAGGGATGTGTAGTTTAAGCAAAAAAAGAGTGATTCCATTAATAGCGGAAATCACTCTGTGTTTATATTGACTTTAAAGTACGACCAATGAGTATACGTTTTATTGATGAAACCACTCTGCTCACCCGCTTTTATTATTAAGAAATTAATAAATTAATAGCTTGATCAACAAAAAACGCCTGCAAGCCATCAATAAATAGACCTGCAGACGTTATATTAGTTTCGTCTCACAAGTTCCACCTTCCTTCTCATAAAACGCTGAGGAGTTAGCTGTCGGATTCGTGCCTACTGAGTAGCCCTACCATAATGGATTCACCCCAGAACACAATGGGTCCCCCGCGCAATTATGCTTAAGCGATTTAGAAATTAGAAACTTTGATAATAATACTCCCGATATGAAAAATGTAAATATTTTCATCTACTAATTTTTGTATATTTTTAATTTATTCACATAAATTTCTTTTTGTTTTTTGGTCACAGTCTACTTTGTATTTCAACCTATACAGAAGTCACAAAAGTAACATCAACCATTTACAAATCAAAGTCCTGAAATGTTGAAGCACTATTCATAATGACTTCTAATACTAACAATCAGTTTTAGTATGATAATGTTTTAAATATCAACCTCATAACTAGGATAAAGCCTCTCTTTAATCCTCATATTATAAGTAGTTATTGCAAATAATTAATATAATTATTAATTTGTGGTTGAAAAATAACCTAAAAGCGAATATTATATTAAATGTCGTCAAAAACGTTCGCTTTTTTAAAGGTGAATAGATGGAGGTATACGAATTGTTAGACAAATTTTTCTCAATTAGCCAAAACGGGTCTACTGTTAAAACGGAAGTTTTAGCTGGTATAACTACTTTCTTTACAATGGTGTACATTGTAATAGTTAACCCGGCAATCCTTTCCGCTTCAGGAATTCCCTTTAATCAGGTATTTATTGCTACCATTATCTCGGCAGTAATTGGTACTTTAATTATGGGCTTGTATGCAAAATACCCAATCGCCGTTGCGCCAGGTATGGGAATAAACGCTTACTTTACGAGTGTTGTTGCGACACAAGGACTTAGCTATCAAGTGGTTTTAGGCGCAGTATTTATCGCCGGACTTTTATTTATGTTATTAAGTTTTAGTAATTTACGTGAAAAGATCATTAATTCCATCCCTCTTTCTATTAAATATGGAATTACATCCGGTATTGGTTTATTCATAGCGTTTCTTGGTTTTAAACAAGCACAAATCTTTGTCGCAAACGAAAGCAATCTTGTTGGTTTAGGTGATTTAACTGCTCCTGTTCCATTATTAACAATTGCCGGTTTATTCATTACCCTTATTCTTATGGTAAGAAAAGTACCTGGTGCTTTGTTTATTGGAATGATTATTACAGCAATTATTGGCTATTTTACAGGCATGCTGGACATTACAGCCAAGCAATTACTCCCTTCACTTCCAGAAGGAATAGCATTTTTTGATTTAGATCTCGGTGGTGTATTCACTAACAGCTTATACGCCGTTGTATTTTCATTCCTACTCGTAACGATTTTTGACACAACAGGTACAATGGTGGCTGTATCCGAACAGGCCGGATTATTAAAAGACGGTAAGTTTCCTAGGGCAAAGCAAGCTTTCCTTGGTGATTCTATCGCTACTACTGTTGGTGCTGCTTTTGGTACAAGTCCTTCAACAGCATATGTAGAATCAAGTACAGGTGTTGCTGCCGGTGGTCGTACTGGTTTAACAGCAGTAGTTGTTGCTATATTGTTCAGCTTAGCATTATTCTTCTCACCATTTATTGGAGCCATCTCAAACTTAGCTTCCATTACAGCTCCTGTTTTAATTATTGTTGGGTGCTTTATGATGGAAGGTATATCAAAGATTAGATGGTCTGAGTTTGATGAAGCTTTTACAGCATTTGTTATTATCCTTGCGATGCCTTTAACTTCAAGTATCTCTACTGGAATCGCATTTGGATTTATTATTTATCCAATCTTGAAATTAGTTGGTGGCAAAGCGAAAGAAGTTCCACCTCTTGTTTACATCTTTGGTGTACTATTCCTTATTCAATTGGTCTTCTTAGGAGGACATTAATAAAAATGCTATATAGAGCTGGATTTCTTATAGATCCAGCTCTATATTTTTATCCAAATAAATTTTTGATATTTTCTGATATCTAGATGATATACTTTTATAGTAAATAATATTGTATGGGGAGGATTAATCCATGAATAATTTTGAAGAAAAATTAGATCGTTATGCTGACTTGACTGTTAAGAAAGCTGCTAATGTACAAAAGGATCAAATTGTATTCATCATATCCACTATTGAAACTGCACCATTTACACGTAAACTTGTTAAAAAAGCCTATGAAGCAGGTGCAAAGCAGGTTTTTGTGGAATGGAGTGATGAAGAAATTAACCGAACGAAATATTTGCTGGCACCTGACGAGGCATTTACTGAATTTCCTTCATGGATGGCTGCCTCCAGAAACGAAATGGTTGAAAGAGGTGCAACTTTTATAACGATTGTCTCTCAAGATCCGGACTTACTGAATGGGATCGACTCAAATCGGATCGCTAATTTTCAAAAGGCTGCAGGTAAGGCTCTCAATAATTTACGCGAAGCAATGCAGTCCAATAAGATCAGTTGGACAGTCGTTGCTGCTGCAGGTGAGGGTTGGTCCAAAAAAATATTCCCTGGACAAGAAAACAGCTTAGATTTACTTTGGGATGCCATCTTTTCTTCAGTCCGTGTTGATCAGGAAAATGTTATCCAAGCATGGGAGGAGCATCTTGATACATTAATCAGTAAAGCTGATTATTTAAATAACAAAAAATATAAATACATACACTATAAAGCACCTGGTACGGATTTAAGAATTGAACTTTCCGAGAAACATAAGTGGTGCGCAGCAGGAGCTAAAGACTCAACCGGCAAAGAATTCGTAGCCAATATGCCTACTGAAGAAGTATTTACGATTCCTTTAAAAAATGGAGTAAATGGCACGGTTTCAAGCACAAAACCGTTAGCTTATGGCGGCAATGTAATTGATGAATTTACGTTAACATTTGAAGAAGGAAGAATCGTAAATGCCGTGGCAAAAAAAGGAAATAAAATTTTAAATCATCTTATCAATGTTGATGAAGGAGCTAAATACCTGGGTGAAATTGCGCTGGTACCTCACCATTCACCGATCTCTGAATCAAATATCTTATTCTATAATACGTTATTTGATGAAAATGCTTCTAACCACCTCGCCATTGGAGCTGGATATCCATTTTGCCTCGAAGGTGGAGAAGAAATGAATATCGAACAATTGCATAAGTATGGGGTAAATATCAGCCAAGTGCATGAGGACTTTATGATTGGTTCAGCTGATATGGACATTGATGGAGAATTGCCTGATGGTACACGTGAGGCCATATTCCGAAATGGGAATTGGGCGTTTTGATTCTATTTACAGGTTTATAACCCTTAAATAATAGTAAAATTGCTTTTAAAAAAACCAAAACGCGCTTAGTAAAATATTTCTAAGCGAGTTTTGGTTTCGTTTAGCTAGTTGTTCATTCTTAAATATCAAAAAAAATTGTTATGCTTTGTGCAATTTATGCCTTCTCTTTTAAATTCTCATTAATTTTTAATTGCTGTGTTGCGAATTCATGGTAGAGCTTGTGAGTTTGCATTAATTCTTCATGTGTTCCTCTACCTGTAATTTCACCTTTTTCAATAAATAACAACTGATCGGCATTGACGACGGTTGATAATCGATGGGCAATAACGATTGTCGTCCTCCCTACCATTAGTTTATTTAATGCAGCCTGCACGATTTGTTCAGACTGGCTGTCTAAACTTGATGTGGCCTCGTCTAGCATTAGAATACTTGGATTTCTCAATAACGCTCTTGCTATCGCAATTCGTTGGCGCTGTCCTCCTGACAGCTTCAATCCCCTCTCCCCTACATCCGTTTGGAATCCTTCTGGAAGCTGCTGAATGAATTCAAGTGCATGAGCCATTTCAGCTGCTTGCTCCAGTTCAGCGGAGGTGACTTCCCTTTCCAAACCATAACATATATTATCCTGGATCGTACCTGCCAACAGCGGGCTTTCTTGAGATACATACCCAATATGCTTCCGCCACGATTGCAAATTGTATTCACCGATAGGAATTTCACCTATCCTGATTGATCCCTCACTTGGTTCGTAAAAGCGTTCAAGCAATTTAAACAGAGTCGTCTTCCCTCCACCGCTTGGTCCAACAATCGCTGTTACTTTTCCCGCTTCAATCTTTGCATTTAAATGACGAAGAATTAAAGACTCCTCTGCATATCCAAATGATAAATCATCGAGAACGATATCGACATTTGCTTTTACTAGTTCTTTCCCTTTGAGTAAATCCTCTTCTTTTTCATTCAGGATTTCAATTATTCTCATGGTTGCTCCCATCGAACGCTGCAATTGAGTAAAAAATGTCGTAATTTGCCCCATAGGCATAATAATTTGAAAAATGTAAAGAATAAAAGCTACAAGCGAACCTGCTGTAATAATTCCGCTCGCTACCTGCATACCGCCATACCCAATAATTCCTACTAGAGCAGCCATTAGCACTAATGTGATAATTGGTGAAACAAGAGACTGGGTCTTCGCTTCTTTTAAACCAAGAGCGAACAACCGGTTTACACCTGACATTCCCCTATTATATTCAATTTCTTCTGCATTGGATGCCTTGACTAAGCGGATTTCAGGTAGGACCTGATTTAATACCCCTGTAAATCTACCAGTTTCAGCTTGGGTCTCCTTCGAGATATTAAGCATAATTCGGCCAATTGGTATTAAAATCATGGCTGCTATTGGGAAAACAATAAATATTAACAGGGTTAATTTCCAGTTCATGATAAATAATATCGTTATAGACCCAATAACTGAAATCATTCCAGTAATAGCCCCAACTAAATGGGTAGTTATCAATTCTTTGACGACCATTGTGTCATTTGTTAATCTGCTAATCATTTCCCCTGAACCATATTTGTCAGAGTACGATACAGGCAGCTTAATCAACTTTTTCCATAATAAATCCCTCAAGCCTGCAATGATTTTTTGACCATTATATCCAAGTGCATAGGTCGCGTATGCACTTAAACCAGCTTGAGCAATAAACACCAATACAATTATGAGAATCTGACTTTTAGATAATGAAGACATACTGAAGCCGTCTACCAATTCCTTTGTTAACAATGGAATGAGCAACCCAATAAGGGTAGTAATAATACTCAGACCGAGTGCAAAACCAAGTCTTCCATATGAAGGGTTCGTTGCATGCAATAACCGAAAAAAGCGTTTATAACTCCCCTTCTGTTTTCTTTCTTTCATAAACTTTCTTCCTCCTGAGTTTAGCTTCTATATATAACGTTACCGAAGAACTGATATAAAGACAATCCTAATTATGTAAAACATTGGGATTTTAAGCTGAATTTAATATGTTTTATACATTATACATTTTTTCATTTCCTATTTCTTTTATTTAACAGACCTACAAAACCATCGTATTTAATTTGTCATATTTTACACTTTCTGAAACTGTATAGCTATATTGACTTGTATATATTATATAAATATAATTTTATTTGCTTTTAATTTGGTTACTTAACTATTAGGAAGACTTTGTTTTAGAGGTGGAGGTATGACAGTTAACAAAGACCGATCAGTTGAAAAATTGATCAGGGCTTTTACACAGTTTGACAAATTGGATTGGGAAAAGAAAACAATAAAAGGATATAAACCAAGTGAAATAAGAGTTTTGACATGTATCAAAGAAAAAACTCAACATATTACCGAGATTAAGGTATCCGAGATCAGCAAGCAGTTAAATGTTAAAATGCCATCTGTTACCCCCATTTTAAATAAGCTGGAACAGCATAACCTAATTACCCGCAGAATTGATAAAAATGATCGCAGGGTGGTACTGGTTACATTAACATGTGAGGGAGATTCTGTAGCAGATGCAGCACTTGCTAAATTACATCAAACTTTTACCCTTCTAGAGGAATATATCGGATTAGATGATAGTAAGGAACTCACCCGATTATTAACCAAAGTGTATGAGTTTTTTAATGAAAATCAGTATTAAGGAGTTGTTAATTTTTGAGGAAATTGTTTCGCTATTTAGCACCGTATAAATTACCGATTGTTTTTATATTCGCATTGGTATTTATACAGTCATTATCAGAATTATTCTTACCCACATTGATGTCTGACATCATCGACAAAGGTGTCATTAATCAGAACATACCATACATATGGAAAATTGGCGGATTTATGCTTTTGGTTGCTGCAGTTGGTACGCTTTGCTCTATTACGGCAAGTTACTTCAGCGCCAAAGTATCCATGTCATTTGGCAAAAATCTTCGCTCCAGAGTATTCTCCCATGTTGAGAATTTTTCACTTCATGAATTTGAACAAGTTGGTACTGCTTCCTTAATTACAAGAACAACCAATGATATAACACAGGTACAATTGGTCCTTAACATGATCCTTAGAATGATGATAATGGCACCTTTAATGGCTATTGGTGGCATTATTATGGCCTTTTCAAAAGATCCCGAACTATCCTGGGTTATCATCCTTGCGATTCCGGTCTTAGTGGGCGTTATTCTTTTTGTCATCTGGAAAGGCGTCCCTCTATTTAAACTGGTTCAACGCAGATTGGATGCTGTAAACCGTGTCATTCGCGAAAATTTGACTGGTGTCCGTGTCATTCGTTCCTTTAATCGGATCAATTTTGAAAAGGAACGTTTTAAGAAGGCCAACAAAGACTTAAGAGACACTACTATCAAAGTGAATAAATTAATGGCTACACTTATGCCGCTCATGATGCTGATTATGAACTATACAACCATTGCGGTTGTTTGGTTTGGTGCAATCAGGATTGATCATGGAGATATGCAGGTCGGTGATTTAATGGCCTTTATTCAATATGCCATGCAAATTATGTTCTCCATGGTTATGCTTTCCATGATGTTTGTCATGATTCCTCGTGCTTCTGCTTCCGCAGCTCGTATTAATGAAGTATTGGCGATTAAGCCCACTATTAAAGATGAGCCAATTAAACATGAAGCTAAACCAACTAAAACTGGCTACCTGGAATTTAAGAATGTTACATTCAGCTATCCAGGTGCCGAAGAACCTGCCTTAAAAGGCCTTTCATTTAGCGCTGGTCCTGGTGAGGTTACAGCCATTATCGGCGGAACTGGTTCTGGGAAATCAACATTATTAAAGCTGATTCCTCGTTTTTATGAACCGACTGAAGGCAGTATTTATCTTAATGGAATCAATATTAAGGAACTGGAATTAGTGGATTTACGTAACCGAATTGGTCTAGTTCCTCAGAAAGCTGTTTTATTCACCGGTACCGTAAAGGAAAATATCCTCTACGGAAATGAGAATGCCAGTGATGAGGAAGTCATCCATGCTGCAAAAGTCGCACAAGCCTATGATTTTGTTTCTAATATGAAGGAAGGCTTTGACTCTCCTATTTCTCAGGGCGGTACAAATATTTCCGGAGGACAAAAGCAACGTCTGTCCATTGCGAGAGCCTTGGTTCGAAAACCGGAAATCTATATGTTTGATGACAGCTTTTCTGCACTGGATTTCAAAACGGACGCTAAGCTGCGGAATGCTTTAAAAAGTGAAACCACGGAAGGAACGGTTTTATTGGTTGCCCAACGTGTATCTACGGTTATGGATGCCGATCGTATCATTGTATTGGATGAAGGAAATGTTATGGGAATTGGTACACATGAAGAATTACTAAAATCATGTGATACCTATCAAGAAATTGTGAAGTCACAGCTTTCTGAGGAGGAGATTGCATGAGCAGAATGACAAGAAGACAATCAAATCCGGGATTTGGTCCTCCAGGTGGTCCAGGAGCACCGATACAAAAAGCAAAAGATTTTAAGGGTACGTTAAAACGATTAATTCGTTATTTAGCACCTTATAAATTTCGCCTTTTAACTGTATTGCTGGCTGCAATCCTCAGTACGGTTTTCACCATTGTCGGCCCAAAAGTATTAGGTAAAGCGACAACCAAAATATTTGAAGGCATTATGGAAAAAATGTCAGGTATTCCTGGCGCAGGCATCGATTTTGAGTATATCATTCGAATTCTCTTCCTACTCGGCGCCTTATATTTGTTTAGCTCAATCTTCGCCTTTATCCAGCAATATATTATGGCAAGCGTTGCTCAAAATACGGTATTTACATTAAGAGAAGAAGCTGAAGCTAAGGTATCTCGGCTGCCTTTAAAGTATTTTGATGGAACAACTACAGGTGAAACTTTAAGCCGGATTGTGAATGATATTGATAATATCAGCACTACCTTACAACAAAGCTTAACACAGCTTATTACCAGTGTAGTAACGATTATTGGTGTTATTATTATGATGCTGTCGATCAGCCCGGTTATGACAGGAATTCTTCTTTTAACATTACCTTTAAGCGGAGTAGTCGCTGTATTTGTAGCCAAAAAATCTCAAACCTACTTTGCTGGCCAACAAAAATCACTTGGAAATTTAAGTGGCCATGTTGAAGAAATCTATACTGGACATGAGGTCGTGAAAGCCTTTGGCCAAGAGGAAAAAGCTTTGGAAGAGTTTGAGGCAATAAATGAAAAATTATACGAATCATCCTGGAAAGCACAGTTTATTTCAGGTGTAATTATGCCCTTCATGCAATTTATCGGAAACATCGGATATGTACTCATATGTGTAGTTGGCGGTATTTTTGTTACAAACGGAAGAATAACAGTTGGTGATATACAGGCTTTTATACAATATGCACGCCAATTCACACAACCGATTACTCAAACGGCGAATATCGCTAACATTATTCAATCTACTGTTGCTTCTGCAGAACGTGTATTTGAACTGCTAGATGAGGAGGAGGAGGAAGCAGAAACAACGAATCCACAAATGATTTCTCATCCAAAAGGACATGTGGTTTTTGATCATGTTGCATTCGGATATAAGCAGGATCAGCTATTGATTGAAGATATGAATCTTGATGTCAAACCAGGGCAAAAAGTAGCCATAGTAGGTCCGACCGGTGCAGGTAAAACAACAATGATTAACCTGTTAATGCGTTTTTATGAATTAAATGGCGGAAGCATAAAAATTGATGGTGTCGATATTAAAGAAATGAAACGCGGAGATCTCCATGGATTATTCGGTATGGTTCTTCAGGATACATGGCTCTTTAATGGTACCATTGCAGATAATATTGGCTATGGTCGTGAAGGTGCCACTCGTGAAGAAATTATTGAAGCAGCCCAAGCAGCTCATGCCGATCATTTTATTCGTACATTGCCAGAAGGATATGAAACTGAATTAAATGAAGAAGCATCCAATATATCACAGGGTCAAAAACAATTGCTTACAATAGCTCGTGCCATTTTAGCAAACCCTTCTATTCTAATCTTGGATGAAGCAACAAGCAGTGTTGATACAAGAACTGAAATCTTTATTCAGAAAGCGATGAATCGCTTAATGGAAAATCGTACAAGCTTTGTGATCGCTCACCGTTTATCCACGATTAAAGATGCAGATTTAATTCTAGTAATGAATAAAGGAACCGTCATTGAACAAGGTACTCATGATGAGTTGCTGAGACAAAATGGTTTCTATGCGGATCTTTATAACAGCCAGTTTGCAGATGAAGCCGTATAAAACAAATGTGCCGGGAAGAAAACTTCCCGGCACATTTGATAATATTAAATATTATTTCCGCAGCGCCAAAGTTTGACCAATCACCCCTCTCATGTCCTAATCGTTTCTAGATGTTTTCGTTGACTTTAATCTTTTAATTCAGACTAAAATCCCCTGTAATAAGTCTTTGTCTGATGTTTCAAAAAAATTACTTAGGGATAAATGATAAGAAAGTCACAAAGCCTGAGGTGTATGATATGGAAATAACAAAAGCCGAAAAAGACATTAGCAGTTATATAGGAAGAATGCTAAGAGAAACCTTCGGACGGGGCCCCAGCCACGTTATTTGTACGTTATCGTCTCCTACTCTTGCTGTGCATCTTGCCGATTTCCTTTCCCCTATGGAGAAATCCTTATTGGCTAATTAAGATGGTGAAGTTTACGTGCAAAAGAACCGGGACCTTCTCATGGAAACCATAATCAAAGACATCACCTCCTATATTGAAGCAGCATTAGGAACAAAAGTTGATGAATTCTTTTATGATTGGAATTTGCAAACTTCGACTGGCATGTTTATTATTACGCTATCAAAAACAGCAACGAGCATCAGTGATTATAGAAATAGAGAGAAAGTCGAACGAGAATTAGCGAAGGTTACCAAGCTTGCTCAAAAAGAACCAGTGGAAATCTATTCAACTATGCTCAATAAGCGGCAGCTGATGATTGTCCGAAAAGGTATAATGGTTCCGACGAAAAGGAATTGATCAAGTTCGGCTTTACTGAACAATTAACGATCGCGAAGCGGGATTTGGAGAAACGTTTGATAATAGAGCATAAAAGAAACTTCGAGAACTATTTAAACACCAAAATAATCGATAAATTTACTTTTTGGAATTTCGAGAAAGATACTAGCTATATTATTTTCATTTTGCAAAGTTGATTGGTTGATTGACAATAACCCCCATCTGCGATAAAGTTATCTGTAACATCTTAATAAAATAACTGATAGCAATGAGTGGGCATAGAACCATACATAAGTCAGGAAAGGATTAATAAATTTGTCCTTTTCTGGCTTTTTTTATGAATAAATTCAAAAAAACAGGGGATGATTACCTATAAATATGGAAGATTGTATACTAATAAAGAAGGAACTATTAGACAGATTAGATTCGTTTAAGAAACAGAAATTATTAGGCAGCCACATAATTAAACGGATGGAAATGGAACATTATATAGAAAATGTTGCAAGCTCTTTATCAATTAATTATAAAAAAGAGTCAAATTCGACTAACACTGTTTATTATTTCTGTATCAATGAGAGTCAATTACAATTGAAATTCTTGTTTCGCTACGGTACATATTATACACGACACCAAATTATTAACCGATATGAATAGAGACTGATTTTATCGGGTGATCCTTTTATTAAGTATACTGACTATCTAGCCATTCAATCAGCTACCTTTATGAAATGTCAATGCAAACATATGAAATGTACATATAGACTAAAAGAAACCTGGTTTTTGTGTACAGCTGCAGATTAATCATTTAGGGTTAACCAGCTGAGATAGTTGTGTCTCTGAACATACCGATTTAAGGCAAGAAGTATTAGATTAATCCTTAGGCACTTCATTTGAATGTCTTTCACTAAACAAATGACGGTAATTAATACCTGATCAACAAACGCACTAAAGGTGCTTGAGGAATTCTTCTTATTGTTTTTTATAATCTTTATCTCTGTATATTCCTTTACCATCCTCCCCTCTTTTAATCTATTAAACCAATCAATTCAGCGCACACTTTTAGTAATGTTTGGGATCGTTATAGAATAATAAAATCATGGTGAGTTACGGAGACAAAACATATTCTCTGCTGATTTTCACAACAAAGAGTTTAACAGACGAGGAATTTATAAAAAATATGCCAGGAATAAACTTCCCAGCATGTTTTTTTCACACTTTTTCTGTTACTGTTTCGATTTTCATGGAAGGTCCAAAAAATTCAAACCGTACTTTTTCTTGCGGTACGCCTAGTTTATAAAGCATTTGAATGACACCTTGCATAAATTCGACTGGCCCACAAACATAGAAAATTCCATTCTGATCTAATTGCCTCAATACCTCTTCATTGATTCTGCCTATTTTATAATTCTCCTCGATTACATCAGCTTCTTCATTATAAAAGTTGATTGTCATATCATGCATTTGCCTGTTTAACATGGAGAGCTCATCAGCAAATGCTTGAAGCTTCCTGTTTTTAAACGCGTGTATCAAAGTAATTTTTCTTAATGATTCCTGTTTATAAAGTGTATTCAACATACTAATAAATGGCGTTATCCCTACTCCGGCAGCTATAAAGGTAATTGGCTCGGTGTCCTCTTCTAAAGTAAAATCTCCCGCTGGTACCGTTAGTTGTACTATATCACCCGTACAAACTTCCTTATGCAGGTAATTAGATACTTTACCATCAGGATTGTCATGCATACTTTCACTTTTTACAGAAATTCGATAGTATTCACCATTGGATACATTCGTTAAGCTATATTGGCGATTCATCATAAACTGTTCTCCTGGAATTTGAACCCGAACAGTTATATATTGGCCCGGTTCAAATTCGGGTATTGCCAGCCCATCGGTTGGTTTTAAATAGAAGGAAGTAATACCGTCACTTTCCCTCACTTTCTTTATGACTTCAAATTCTCGATAGTCTCTCCAACCACCAACCTTATTTTCCGCTTCTTCATACATTTCACGTTCAACCCCTATGAAGATATCAGCGATTGCCCCATAGGCCTCTTCCCACGCTTTTAAAATATCATCTGTAGCCGCATCACCTAATACTTTTTTAATAGCCAACAATAAATATTTTCCTACAATCGGATAATGCTCAGGTTTAATCATTAAACTACGGTGTTTATGTGCAATTTGTTTTACAACCGGCAGAAGCACTTCCAATTGATCGATATAATAGGCCGCAGCTGTTACCGTATTTGCTAATGCAGTCTGCTGTCTGCCTCTTTTTTGATTTGCATGATTAAAAATATTCAAAAGCTCAGGATGTGCTTCAAACATCGTTTTATAAAATACCGTAGTTATTTCCTTACCCCTTGTTTCCAATATTGGTGCAGTTGATTTCACAATTTCGATTGTTTGAGTAGACAACATATAAAAATCCCCTTTTAAAGATGTATTTGAAATACATCTTTAATTTTACTCTATTGGAAAGTAAAAGCAATATTTCAGATACATCTTTTCTGTGAACTTTCTTTGGAAGCCTATTTATGTATGGTAGTATTAAAGATGAGTAGATAATCTGAAGCGGGGCGTGACTATGCGATTAACAAATTTCAGTGACTATTCCATCAGGGTGCTTATGTACTTGGCAAGTCATCCCGATCGATTAGTAAATATAAAAGAAATTGCTGATGCCTATGGCATATCCAAAAATCATTTAATGAAAATTATATACCAGCTGGGCAAGTTAGGTTATATAGAAACAATACGTGGGCGTAATGGCGGCATGAGACTGGCAATGAAACCTCATGAAATCAATATCGGGGGTTTAGTAAGAAAAACTGAAGAAGATTTTAACATAGTTGAGTGTTTTTCTGATCATAATACATGTCCCATCTCTCCTGTTTGTACGTTGAGAGGTATTTTAAATAAAGCATTGTATGCTTTTTTAAACGTATTAGATGGCTATACACTCGCAGATATATCTCAAAACAAAGAAGTGTTAGCTCAATTTCTAGGAGCTTATTCCGAAGTAAACAATGATTCGTAAAATCCACTTTAGAAATAACATTTATGATACAAATCTATTTAAAAGGCAGTGCGGCAGTCATTTATGGCCTGTTGCACTGCCTTTTTAGACAAATTATATTTACGTACCACATTAAATCGTTGAAGAGAACCGTCCTATATTAAATCTTCATTCTTCTATCATCTAAATTCCAATAATCATAATCGTTCGCTGTGAGAGTATTATAGATAAGCAAATAAAAAAACGAGGCTGGGAAATAACTTGAAAACAATCCTGTAGACGAACGATATCTAAATTAATCTTACTAGACTTTGTTGCTTATTAAAGAGTTAAGTTTGAGAAAAAAGTCTGTTCCATTGGGCGCTTCCTCGGCTGAGCCTGCTGGGTCTTAAGCCTCCTCTACTTCCCAAGGAGTCGAGTGGCTTCCGTTCCATTCCACTTGATATGAATAATCGTATGCAGAATGAACCTTTCTATTGAAGACAATTAAAACGCAACCTAGCCGGCGAATATCCAATTGAAATATCACCTAATAGTTTGGGTTTATCATTAACTGAAATACTTGTCCCAGCCTCGCCTCTCTTTAAAAGGCAGTAAGTTTTTCTCTTTGATATCATGGTCTATTTTAGACCATTTATCATTACCTGAAGCTTTTTTGAATGTCATTCTATGCGAAGGTTGGAACCTACGAAAGGAAATTCGTCGTGATACAATTTTTACTATAAACAATCTCGGTCTAATTCTAAATAGGATTCTACCTTTAACAGGAACTTGATACTAACCATTAGTCTTAAGGGTTATAATTTACATAATATTTTGAATGTGGAAAAATTTTAACGGTGAATTAACAGAATCTTTTGTGATATTATTTAAATATAACATCATGAGGAAAGAAGGTGATATAGTGTGCGCTCAAAAAAAATATAATGAATTATTAAATGAATTGAGAAAAAATTATCAAATGTACTATGATAACCGGTCCATATCACACAAAGATTTTTATAAACGACGCGTACATTTAATTATGAAACTTCGTACATTGGATATCAATGAAGATAAATCATTAATAAGCGATATTTCAAACTATTCATCTGATTTTAATAAACACAATTAACCCTTTCATATAAATTGAATGAAAAAGAGATTGAGCAGTTTAAAAATCAATTCAATCTCTTCATCCAATTCTCTGTAGGAAGAAAATCTCTTACTTTTTTATGTCTTAGTAAGTCGTCTACTCCTATCTTTATCTTGAATGCTCTATATTCTATTGAAATGCTAGGAATGCAGATACCATTTTTCTCATTCACATTTAGTTAGAGGATCTGATAAAATTTTAGTGAATCTCCTTTAAATCAATAACTTCCTGAGCCAATGCTTGGATCCTATTATTCTCCTCTTCATTTACAATTTTATTGCCAGGTCCAAAGCAGCTTGTATGTAAAAATACATTATTAAATGGTATTATCGCTTTGAAATAAGATAATATCGGTTTTAATTGGTACTCAGTTACTAAAAAGTGTTTTTCAGATCCTCCATTCGTAACAATTCCTACCACTTTTCCTTTAAAACAATCCGGAGCTAAATGATCAAATAGATTTTTTAGAACACCCGGTATCGACGCCTGATAAATGGGTGTACCAATTATTATAATATCCGCATCGTTTAGTTTATTGACTACCGTTCGGGTATCCTGATTATAGGATGAAAAAGGAATGCCTCTTACAAATTCCACATTATAATTTCTAAGATCTATTAATTCTGTATCTAATTGATTATCTATTTTGTTTACAGCTGCCAATACCTCTTCCACTGATTTAGGTGTTTTTTCACCAATTATGGAACCTGATAATCCTATTACTTTCATTACCTATTCACACTCCCACTCCATGCATCGCCATATTTTGTTATTTCTATACTTTTATCATACTTTTTGGAGGACGGAATATCTACTATTTCTGCTTTTCGTAAAAATCTGTATTCGAAATAACAAATCATTAACATAAAGGGGTGAAAGCCTCTTTAATGTCAGCAAAACAAGAAGTACCTCGGCCCAAACAGATTTTGTATATCCATATTTTAAAAACAAAAATCCTTACTTTTGCAAATAAGGAAGTGAAATAGGTGTGTACATTTTAGATTATTGGATTACATTAAAACATCCTGATATTCTTTTTTATTTTCAAGCATCATTTTTGCAAATGGACAAACGGGCTTAATATATTTATTTTCATTTCTTGCATGCAATACTACACGGTTTACTAATGCCTTGCCCAAACCTTTCCCCCTGTAGCTATTTGCAACTAATGTATGATTAATGATGATACTCCCTTGTTCAGATACCTCTTGCTCATCTGCCACAAATTCTATCTGAGCAACAATATTACCGCCAATTGCTATATAAAAATCGTTACTACAGCCAGGCACAATAACCCTCTCCCATCTTTTATTATTTATGACATCTGTAAAGTATATGAATAGACTGGTTGATTATCGGTATATAACATTTTAGAAGCTAATCCTCATAAGGACTATTGAAGATATAATTGAATACAAATTTTATATTAAAGTCTTAAACTTCGAGACAGTTAAAGTTTCTTTGTCTCATTAAAAGTATATGAATAGCATCTTTTTTATGGCTGTTGTTTTTCACGTAATAATTCCATTTGCATGTTCGGAATTTTCTGTTAAAATAATTAAAACTGAAAATAAGGGTGTAAAGAAGAATGAATTTGGAGTATTTTATAGGGATTGTTCCACCTGAAGAATATTTGGAACGTATTGAGCATTTTCAAAGTAAATGGATTAAACAATCGGGTGTAGAACCACACATAACATTGAAAGCACAAGGAGGACTAACTCCAGATAAACAATGGATTGATAAGGTACAAACCGTATGCGATACCTTCAAACCTTTTCAAGTATCATTAGATAAGCCCAACTATTTTGGAGATAGCGTTTTATATTTGAGGTGTTAACTCAACTAACTTACACAAATTGCATCAAAAAATCATTAATGAGATTTCACCGTCAGAAGACTTAATAAAACAGTATTTTGAACTTGATGCCTTTGTACCTCACTTAACTCTGGGGAAAGAAAAATACGGTGGAAATATTTCTACTGGGCTCTCTAAAAAAGAACTAATAGAAATGGAAAAAATAGCAGATAGAGAGTTGAAACCGTACCCTAATTTTACAGTAGATTTTATTAGAATATATGAACTGAACATTGAAAAGCAAAGATATGAAAAATATTTAGATATCTCTTTAAGGTGATCACACATATCAAGGTCTTTTTATGCATTTCTCAACATTCCAACTGTTTTATAATTAGATTTTTTTGAAATAAACATTTGTTCCACGCGTTTATTAAATCCTAAATCTTTTCCTGATTCAAGCCAATGGAACCAATAGAGATAATTTCCAATATTATCCTTAAATCAATTATACCCATTTATACAGGGCACAAACTATACAAAACAGCCTTATTATTAATAAAATCCATCATTCATGTATATATATCCATTTAATAACATTATTATGAACTTTTTTAATAAATATGTTTAAGGATATGTGCTTATAAAAAGAAGCAGTCCAACTCTAAATGAATTGAACCGCCATTGTTTTTCGATTTATTTATATAGATTTATCAAAAATCATCAGGACAGCGTAAGCCCAGCATTAATCTAGGAAAAGGCCTCTTTTAATTCATCACTAATTAAGTGCCATGCCTCTTCAGCCTGTTTCAATTCACCTGTATGAGTAAATGCATGTGCAGCTTCCATGTACCTCTTCTTCTTGACTGTCACCCCAGCTTCTTCAAGCTGGCTTGCATAGTAGTCGGCTTCATCTGCAAGAGAGTCAAATTCAGCAGTGATGATTAAAGCAGGCGGCAAGTCTTCCAAATCCTCAGCATATACAGGAGAGACCAATGGGTTTTCCGCATCTTTCATTGATTTTAAATAGGATTCATTAAACAGTTTTGCCAGTCTGGGTGGTATGGCTTTTTTATGCTTGAATTTCAGGTCCGGATCAGTAGCAAGGTCCAGCGGTGGATAATTAAGGATTTGCTTCACTAAAGGAATCTGCTCTCTCTCCTTGTTCAGCAAACAAAGAGCAGCTGCTAAATTCCCACCTGCACTATGTCCCCCAACTGCTATTCGCTTATTGTCTACCTGAAGGACATTGGGGTTCTCATAAAGCCATTTCAGAATATCATAGCATTCATATATTGCAGCAGGAAATTTGTATTCTGGTGCCAGATGATAATCAATATTCACTACTAAACAACTGGCTCGGTCCGCTATCACAGGACACCACGCATCATCCAATTCAGCACTTCCCATCACAAATCCACCGCCATGCATATTCACAAAAACGGGTAATGGTCCCTCTGTATTCCGGTTTGGCCGATATGTAATGACGCGAGTATTTCCTAAATTTGTTTCAATCAACCGCTCCTCCCTTTCAACGTTAGGTTTTATACTAGGTTTCAGGAAGGAGGCCTGTACCATCTTACGTTCCATCATCCGAATGGTCTTTGCGAGTATTTTTTGATTTAGAACAAGCAATATACACACTCCTTTTATCTGGGACTGTAACAATTGAGTCAAATAGTACGTTTTTGTACAAAAAGTTTTGTAATATAAATTATATATATATTAAAATAATAATAATAATAATAACAATATTATTATACGGCAGGAGAATGGATATGGAAAAGACAGCTATTCTTTTAGTTAACTTGGGTACACCTGATCAACCAACCACGTCCTCTGTACGTTCGTATTTAAAAGAATTTCTAAGTGACAGTAGAGTAATTGATTTACCTAGGTGGAAATGGATGCCTGTCCTGCACGGAATTATTCTGAGAACACGGCCGCCGAAAACCGCAAAGCTCTACCAATCTATATGGACGAATGAAGGATCACCTTTATTAACCATCTCTATTAAACAAAAACAAGAATTAGAGAAACAATTCGCACATTCTAATATTAAAGTCTCACTTGCTATGAATTATGGTAAACCATCTATAAAGGATGAATTAGAAAAGCTGCATAAATGGGGAATGCGCCGATTAATTGTCGTGCCTTTATTTCCGCAATATTCCTCCACTACTACAGGATCTGTATGGGATCATTTGAACCAAACATTATCTAAATGGAGAGATATCCCGGAAGTAATATTTATACGTGACTACCCTGATCATCCAATATGGATTAAATTATTAAAAACGCGTATTGAACTATGCACAAAAGAACATGGCCACCCTGATGCGGTAGTCCTGTCCTATCATGGCATACCTAAAAGATATGTATCTGATGGTGACGATTATCCATACCAATGCTTAAAAACCATTCAAGCTCTAAAAAAAGAATTGCCAGATCACACTATCATTACATGCTATCAATCTAAATTTGGTAAGGAACCTTGGCTTGAACCTTCAACCAGTGAAACGTTACGTCATCTTGCCAAAAGCGGTTCTAAACATATTCACATTCTCGCTCCCAGTTTTACAGTAGATTGCCTGGAAACACTGGAAGAACTTCAGGTTGAGAATCATACTATTTTTATGGAAAACGGCGGTGAAAAATATCATTATATAGAAGCTGCCAATGACGATCCTTTATTTATTGAATGCCTGATGGATATCATTAAGCCTTATTTGGCTCCAATAAAAATCATTTAGCATAGCAATATTGGAAAATATTCCAATTTAATTTTATCATAACCAGCAAAAAAATAAACAATAAAGAACCAACCCTTTTTCTGGAACGTCCTTTATTGTTTATTTAGCTCGGTTCATGAATTTCTAATCTAGCAACATTTCTTCCATTTTTATCATATATTCATTTAAAGGAACCTATTCCACTAGATAATTTTCTCTCCTAATTAACTCCACTAAAAAACAGTATGATTATTATCATACTGCCTTAACGAACTATCTTGAAATTTTTAATCATATATAAACTGCTCTTAAATAGGATATCAGATAAAACCAGTCCAATTGCAATCCCAACTGCACAGTAACCAACATTTAAAAATCCGATTAGCGCACCATCATAGTCCTGTAGTGTTAATAAACGAAATGCCTGAAAAGCTGTTATTCCCGGAACGATTGGCACCAGTCCCGGTACATAAAAGACAGTCAGCGGCATCTTAAAAATTCGTGCAGAGATTTGTCCGGCAAAGGCTAATAACAACGAACACACTATACTGGATAGAAATACGCCGTACCCTTCCGTGCTTAAAATCCAGTATCCCATCCAACCGCACATCCCTACAAGTCCTCCTATTGGTATAGACTTGCGCGGAACATTACAAATAACTGCGAAGGATATCGATGATAGAAAGCTAAAAACCATATGAATAAGGGTCTGATTCACTATTTCCGCCTCCTAATTGATAAATAAATAATAGACGGTAGCAATACCCGTACCAATCGCACCCGCAATGAAGACAGCCTCCACTAACCGGATTGTTCCTGAGAGATAATGCTTTGCCATCATATCGCGAATAGCATTGGTCATCGCAATTCCAGGTACAAGCGGTGCAACCGTCCCTATCATGACGGAATTTAAATGACTTCCCATTATACTGTTAATATAATAGGCAACAATCCCACCCAAAAAAGCAGCTATGTATTCCACTATGAATGGTGTTTTCATTATTTTAAAGCCAATTAAATAGGTTATATAACACAAAAGGCCACCAATCATACTAGCCGGTAAATCCACAAATGTGCCATTCATAATCAGCATAACGCTTCCGCTCAATACAGCTGTACAAATAAGTCTGAACCATAAGGGGTAGTCAAGCGGGTCCTGATCCACTGCTTTCAGTTCCGAAAGAACTTCCTCAATTGTCAGACGGCCTTCTGAATACATTCTTGATATTTGATTGACCTTCGTTACCTTTTCAAGATTATGATCCCGATTATCGATTCTAACGAAATTCGTATTGTCCAAGCCTATATTCACAAAAATTCCATTAACTGTCACATATGTAAATGCATTTGTTCCATGCTTTATTCCTAGTGAAGTACTAATCATTCTTTCCATTGTATCCTCTACCCGGCTCGTTTCCGCTCCGTTTTCCAGCATAATACGCCCGGCCAGAAGACTGGCATCAATAATAATCTTATTTTTGTCTACTGCCACTTTCGTCAACTCACTTCACATTTAATATCAATCAATGCCTATATATTGTACAATAATTTTTCTGAAAAGATAGAGGTAAAATGAGCGAAAACTAAAACTTTGTTAATAGAGAGGATAAGACTAATAATCTAACCCTATAATTCACTATTTCGCAATGATTAAGTCGATATTCTTGTTATGAATTATCCAATTATCAGGAAATCCATAAATTAGACTAAATTACTTCAAATATTATACTACTGTAATTCAGCTTAAATAACAGGGCTCTGTCCAGACATTTGTTGCTAATAAATCAATAATGGAGACAGCCGACTATAGCTGTCTCCATTATTGATCTAACGCCCCAATTTATATTATTAGGATTATTCATTTGAATTTAGTTCATCTATTGTCTTGAAAATCCTGGAATATACATCTTTTATATGTTCATCATTTTTTTCATCATTATATAAACCATATCCCCACTTTTTTAATGTATCATCATCTTGTGTTGTAAAAATTCCAACAGCATAACTATTACCTGAAGTCCAATTCATTATTTTATCGTATTCCAAATCTTTTTCAGTAAAAGAGGCATAATGATTTGTTCTCATAAAAAAGTAAGGGATAGCAGAATTTAAGTAAAAATCTGCATATTGACTTTCAGCAGCTTCAAAAGGTTATTTTCCGAAATAATGACAGCATCATAAGAGTTCATTTCTTTGTTTGTCATTTCTCCAAATGAAATTTCTGTAAATTCCACTTGTTCTTCTTTCACTTCCGGTTTTTCTCCAACAACAGCTATCCGTAAGGCATTTCCTTCGTATAACTCGAAATCGGGATTTGAAACACAAGCTGATAGGACAGATATTATCAGTATTAAAAATGCAATATTTAAAGATTTCGTTCCGTTTATTTTCTTCAGTTACTCCTTATATTCTCGTTTATTTACATTATATAGTGATAGATATTTTTCATTTGCATGCTAAGGTCCTTCTCTAGGGAGCGAACAGCTTAGCGGATCGAATCCCTCTCCACTCGCTACTGAGTGATTATATTCAAAAAGTTTAATCAGAACGTTCTCACTGGCTATAGAATCCATTCCCATTCAATGAGAAGCATCCATATTAGACCAACCTAGTTTGAGACGTACTATACATATCTACTTCTCTTATAAAGCAAACTATGTAAAATAGGTGCAAAAGCAATAATATATACGAATAAAGCCAATAATAAAGAGCATAACAGATATGATATTCTAATCTGTTATGCTCTTTATTTAATCTACTTTATGCCTGGATAATTTTTCTCAGCAATAGAGATGATTGGTTAACCTCTTTTTTAGAAATTGCTTAAAAAATCTCTGACTTGATCAGGCGTTTTAGCATTAGCGCTATGTAAATGAGCTATTTTTTCTCCATTTTTATAAACTAATAAGGACGGAATTCCCATAACATTTTCTTTTTCTGCCAATTCGGGTAATTCATCTTTATCAATTGTAAACCATTGTTTATCTTGATGCTCCGTAATAATTTCGTCAATAAATAAATCAAGTCGTTTACAATCTGGACACCAAGTAGTCGTAAATATATTTACTGTTAGTTTATCGCTTTTTATTTGATTATCAAATTCTTCTATAGATGTAACTTGTTGCATTCTCTAAATCTCCCTTCTCTTTCTCTATTACTATAGTAAACATTTTAAATACTTTACACATTTTAAATGCTTATTATGATGTTTACAATAATAACTATTCTCTTCAAAAATTGGTACAATAGGCTTATATAAGGAGATTACTGTAATGGAGGTTTTTTATGCTATAGTTACATCTAATGTCTATAGAATAAACAGAAGAAGCGATTGATTTATTAAAAAACACACTGCAAGAATCAGTAGAGATGTCCTCATTTGGGTCGCTCGTTCGAATGGGTGTAGTTCTATTCGAATGCAGAAAACAATTTTTACATATAAGCTTACCTTTGCTTCTGCTATTTCAATAAATCCTTTTTCTATTAATCGATATGGTCATTCCCAACAGATCCTTTATTATAGTGTGAATCCGTAAAAGCTAGGTTTGTTCTTTTTCTAAGATATTCATCTATTACTACATACAAAATCGCTGCAACAATCCCAAGATAAGCAAAAAATTTAGTCTCCATTGCTACAAATAAAAATCCTGAAAGAAACATTCCATATACTGTAATTTTTATTAGAAGTCGTGCTTTTTTATGCTGTACTAGACCAGCGATTATTTCTCCAATGATTGATGCTATAAATCCATAAAGAAAAACAAACAGGAATGAATATGGAAATGCCAAGAATTAAAAAAAATTAATTACATTATCACTTTGTTCTCCTAAGATATATGAAGTACCTGTAAGAAATAAGGATGTTAATACAGAAACAATAATAACCGATAGTAAATTTCTTATGATTATCCTAATGTTTGCTCCCCCAGTGCGTTAAACTTTACCGTTACATTGTAGATACTAATTTCTTAATCCATCTTGAATTATCACTTATAAAATTCCCCTTAGCTCTCGAAGTATAAATTAAACGCCTACCATCAAAATAAAATTAGCATATTCGTTATATATTTTCCGCTTTTTACCAAATATTTCTGTAAGTGGGGATTAAATCCTCATATCCTACCCATTCTTAACCCAATCATTTATTTTCACTGAAGCTAATAGGATATTCTTATGCCCTTTATCTATTATCCGAGTCTTCTCTCCATTTCAATTTTAATAATTTTATAGAATCTCAATTATAAGAATGTTGACATACTTCTAAATTAATGACCATAATATGGGATATGAATTTTTATGAGGAGTAATAGGATGATCACGAAAAGCACACAAAAAGCAACGCCTTTAAGCCCGGATTATGACCCATGGGAAACCTATATGGATATAGAACAATATGGAAAGCTAACCCTTTCTAATATAGAATTTACAACCACAACTCTATGTAATATGCGTTGTGAGCATTGTGCTGTTGGATATACCCTGCAACCGAAAGATCCTGATGCTCTGCCTTTGGAACTAATCTTACACCGTCTGGAAGAAATCCCTGCTTTACGTTCCATCAGTATAACCGGCGGTGAACCTATGCTCTCAAAAAAGAGTGTTGAAAATTATGTTCAGCCTCTATTAAAATATGCACACTCACGTGGGGTGCGAACACAAATAAATTCTAATTTAACACTTCCGTTAGAGAGATATGAAACAATTATTCCTTATTTGGATGTTTTACATATTTCACATAACTGGGGAACCATCGATGATTTTATAGATGGCGGTTTTGCTATGATGGAAAGAAAACCAACTCGTGAACAGCGAGAAGTCTTATTTAATAGAATTATTACCAATTCCCAGGCATTAACGAAAGCGGGAGTACTCGTATCTGCTGAAACCATGCTCAATAAAAGAACGCTCCCCCATTTAGAACATATTCACAAACAAATTGTTGAAGAAATGGGCTGCCAAAGGCATGAGGTGCATCCTATGTACCCTAGTTCTTTTGCATCTACTTTAGAAACACTTTCATTGGATGAAACAAGAAAAGCCATTCACCATCTTCTGGATATTCGTAATGAAAACGTTTGGATGCTGTTTGGTACACTGCCTTTTTACCCATGCAGCCAAAACAGTGAAGATCTCGAATTACTGCAAAGATTATATTCAAGTAAAAACGTGACTGTTCGGAACGACCCTGACGGACGATCTCGTTTAAATGTAAATATCTTTAGTGGTGATGTAATCGTAACTGACTTTGGAGATACTCCGCCACTTGGCAATATTAAGGAGCAGTCATTGCCTGTCGCCTATAATAATTGGATGAAATCAAGCCTGGCCGATTCATTAAATTGCCATTGCCCGACAGTAAAATGCCTAGGTCCAAATGTATTGGTTAAAAACGCTTATTATCCAGAAATGAATTTCAAATTAAATAAAACCAATTTATAACGGTTCCATCTTTTAAATACGAACAGACCGCTATTTAAAAAAAGAATGGTCGATTTTTAGAAATCGGCCATTTTTTATGTCTATATAGATAGGAAAGGATCGATTAAACCACCAAACACTTTGTTCAATCCCCGACATCCCTCATTTCTTCTCCATTCTTTTTTATCTTTTGATCAATCTGGTTTATCTAATTTAGTTTGGTGATATTATGGAATTTTAAGGTAAAATTAAATTTAATACCGATAGTTATTAAAGACTGATGATCGAGGTGAATTAGGTGGAACTGGAGCAATCTATTCATTACAAATTTTGGACTGTTTGTTTGGTTCAGAATGGAGATTATGTCCTGTTATTAAATAGACAACACGATCATTTCAAGGGATTTATACCACCAGGAGGAAAAGTAGAGTTTCCAGAAAGTTTTACGGATTCCGCTATTAGAGAAGTGAAAGAAGAGACAGGGTTAAATGTAAGTAATCTTGTCTACAAAGGGCTTTATGAGTATGTCAATCCCGAAAAACATGACAGACATATTATTTTTAACTATTTAGCTACTAGTTTTAGCGGCACATTGTTGCAAAACTCAACCGAGGGTAAACCTGTATGGGTTCATATAGATGAAGCTTCTAATCTCCCTATGCAAGAATCTATAAGAAGAAGATTTCCATTGTTTTTTGAAGAAGGAACATTTGAGATTCAGGTCGAATTGGATAATGAGAGAAATCAAGAAGGTAAAGTTTCTATAAAGAAGACCTAAGCTACTGGTACACGAGATTCTAGATACTTCTTTTTAATTGCTGTTTAAATAAAATTCTTCCGATAAACCTTAATCATTATAGTACTGTTCCTTATAATTATAGATATTTATGCACTTTCATTAATCAAATAACAACAGCGTCCGATAAACGAACGCTGTTGTTAATTAGTGTTAATTAGAACCATTTTTTAACTTTCGCTAGACATTGGTTATGCTTTTTTATGTAGGCTTTGGCTTTTCCATACTTCTTAAATCCACCTTCACCTTTGTTATAAGCACTCAAGGTAGCTTCTTTTAAAGCAGTACCCTTATAACCTTTTTTCTTATATTTCTTTTGTAAATCGGATAACATGTATGTTCCCCAATTCATATTTACGTAAGGATCATAGGGTTTGTTCTTTGTCTTTGTAATTTTAGCTAAATTTTTATGGTTAATTTTATTAATTTGGAAATATCCGTAATTACTTCCACCTTTTGCTTTTACTTTCATATTGCTTTCATGCAGCATCACTGCCAGCGTTTCTTTATAATCCAATCCTCTTTGTTTAGTCATTTTATAGAGATATTGTTGTTGAGCTTTAGGCAAAGGAACTTTTTTTGAATACTTAAATCCAGCTAAACTGCTACTTGCTGCATCAGCTTTTTGTCCCGGTATAGTCGTACTTGCGATTAACGCAAAAATGAATAGTAAACTGATAGCAATTTTCCCAAATAGTTTAGGTTGTAATTTAATCATATAAACTCCTTTTCATTAGCAACTTTTTTACTACTTTTTGTTACTCTTGTACTATATCAAAAGTCTTTGCCAGAAATGTATGAATTCATCAGATTATAACGTTATTGTAAGGATGATGTCTTCTATGTAATCTGTTTGTAAAATAAGTAGTACAATTTCAATATAAAAATGGAGTGAACTGATTTAGAAATCAATATTCTTCTATATAAAAAGGTTTTACTTTTTATAGGAAAATCTATCATTTCAGTATGGTTGCAATAGCAGCAATTCTCTTAGGGGGGTTGGAAAATAAATAAAAAAGAACCGCACACGCACACCCTTTTTTTAGCCACAAAGCTCTGTACTTCAATTTAATAATCCACGAATAGAAGGTGAATCTATGTTTTTGAACGAGTTAGAAAGATACAGAGAAACAGAAATTCTTCAAGCTGCTACTTTTGCCGCCAGTCTTAAACTACAAAAAGAAGAAGCAAAATTGATAGATAATTGGGTGGAATCATTGATCGAAATCAATACAAAGAAAGAAATAGGGAGCAAACAAACGGAGGGTTTTTTTTCGATTTATAATACTCTGCAGGGAGCATCAGATTCTTTAGATAGTAGTTCTTTAAAATATATTTTAGGTCGGCTTCTTAAGATTTACGACTCTATGTGGGGCAATGTTTTTTCATCCGTTATAGATCGTACTACATGGAGGATTAAAGAGTATATAGATGAAGCATTTTCTTTAATAGGTTTGATTATATTTGGAAAATAGAAAAACTAAGTAAATTCTTTCATTCTGCTGATTTTTTTATGCGCAATAAAGCTCTTAAATACCTACTGGACCTAAATGAGATAAGAGGATTCCATCATACTATCAAGGATTTCAAGAAAATTATAGGATTTATAAAACCAGATAATACGGATATCATACATTACCTTGTTCATTACAAAGTAAATAATAATCAGGGGTGCTATCAAATTATAAGCTTCATTTTTAATGATCTCAAAACTAATAGTTACAGGACATTCGAAATTAAAAGAGATTGTATAATTTGGTTAGATAATGCTGTTGGCAGTTCACCAAAAAAGCCTTGGTTGGACAAATTAACAGCTATTCAGAAAGAGCTTAAAGATGAGGAACTACTAAAAATAGCTCGTTGGATTTTGAATCATGGAGATTTCGAAAAGGAACAAAGTACAGGATGGACTGATGGAGTTTATAAAAAATTACA
Organism: Bacillus sp. D386; assembly: GCF_006346415.1. NCBI lineage: Bacteria > Bacillati > Bacillota > Bacilli > Caryophanales > Bacillaceae > Bacillus > Bacillus sp. D386. The sequence goes on from NZ_VEMV01000001.1 coordinate 229,744, forward strand.
AAAATCTTCATTATGGTATTTGGATATTCGAAGTAATGATATTTAAGGAGGTCAGCCATTTAACAGTACCATTAAAACATTTCCGTTTCTTAAAAAAACATATCCATTGGGAATTGCGAGGCTTTTAGATATATTATATATTACAGTTTCTGATCACTTTATGGATTCCATATGCACTTTAAGTGCACTTCTTCATATTTTTCCAAGAAAATCATTACAAATAATTATTATTTAGAGTTATATAATTTAATTGATTTAGCACAAGGGATATATGGCTACTAATTAAAGAGGAAAACAAATAAATGGAGTTGAATGTTTTTTTATTCTATCATGCATATAAAATAGGGATTCATTCAGCTTTTTTTACTTGTCTTCCTATAAGGATTAAATTATTTTAACTTAATACCTCTTGAGATGTAACAAGCTTTTTCAATGCAAGAATATTCCCCAAATGTATTCCTTCATGAAAAATAGTTCTAACGAGGACTTGTTCCACTGTAAACATTCCAGATTCCGTTACAGAATATTCTTCTTCCAGTCTTTCTCCATATAAATCTCGAATCATAAAAGGCTGTACAGCAAGCAGTCTTTTTAAATAATCAAGTTTAGGAACCTCTCCCCTCCAATCTTCCGGGCTCGTACCATAACCAAACCATTCATTAAAATGATTAGGCAGGATGATTGGTTCCTTTGTCAAATGTTGAATCCACAAATATTGATCCAGGTATACATGTCCCAGGTTCCATCGTATATTATTTCGAAATCCCTCAGGTACAATATTCACCTCATCCTCATTCATCGAATCCACCGCCACTAACAATTCATGCCGATAATCAGCCAATTGCTTAAAGAGTACTTCATGTCTTTTTAACATATTCAACCCTCCTAAATTGTGGTATATCCATTTATTTCGGGCTGTGATTGACAATTCCCTTCCTACTTTGTAACCAATTAGAATAACTATTTAAATGAAGCTAAAAATCAACTAAATTACCATTCCATAGTACGAAACCTCTAAAGATAAGAAATTCAATTCAATCAAAAAAACATCCAATCTTGGTTGGATGTTTTCTTCTTTATCAGGAGGACTTTAGACACTTAAGTATAGTAAGCTGCATCGATATACCGTCTGTTATGATTTTTTTCCGTTCCTTTATCTTGTAATTCATTCCATCAACGATAAAATGTCCATTGCCAGAGTAGGCAACATATTTCCCTTGTTTCTCCAACTCATATTTAATGGCAACTACATATTCATTCGCATTTGGATACGTTTCATTCATCCTGAGTATAATTGTATTTCTCTCATCCCGTTTATATTTAATAAACAATAAAAAAGCAATCATAACAATGAATAAAGTTAATATATACACCACGCAGACTACCTCCGCCTCCATATATTAACTTTATTTTATAACAAAAAATGACAATACACCACATACTTTACTATTATTAAGAAATTCACTTTTTATAAACTATTAATATGTACTTGAAATAGAATTATTTTTCATTGATTTAAGAAGACTCCTCAGTCCAGTTTTCTTAAATCGGTAAATGGATAAAAGACATATTTACCTTGTCCTATAACCTGATCCTGTTTAATTAACCCTAATCCATTGCGACTATCCATACTTACAAGACGATTATCACCCATAACAAAATATTCATTTTCAGGAATAAGAATCGCTTCGAAATCTCCATTTGATTTTTCGCCTTCTTCATGGGTTTCTTGTCGATTTTTATCCAGATATCTTTCCTTTTTCTGAACATCATTAATATAAAGGATATTATTTTTTACTTCAATCTTATCCCCTGCTACACCAATTATTCTCTTAATGAACATTTCACTGTTATCACCCTTAATGATGACAATATCTCCTCTATTATATTTCTTTTCTACTAATGATTTACTGACCAGTATTCTCTCTTGATTGCGGAGAGTAGGTTCCATCGATACTCCTTCCACTTTATACGGAGTAAATAGGAAAGTCCTGATTAACATAATGACAGCAACAATGATCAGAATGGACTTTAACCAGCTAAATGTTTCATTTTTCATATTTCTATCAGGAATCAAATAATTCACCTCATCTTTCTAAAAGGGCTGGAACTCAAGTAATAAAACTTTTCAATCCTCCAAGCATATAAGGCATTATTTAAGTTCTTATGTATCCAGTCAATTCTTTATTACATACTATCCAGATATGGCATCAGTTACTCTCTTTCGTTCCGATATCTGACTAAAAACAATCTCCTCATCTTTATAAGCTCGACATACGGTAATTTAGCGTTTCATTAGCAGATTTCTAACAAATTGTTATCGTGTTTCTTCTATTATATTGATTCTTTCAAGAACTGATTAATTATCTTTTTGACGAATTAAGTCCGTTAACCTAATTTATTTAAAAAAACCTTAGAACTATGTCATATTTTAGGGTATAATAGGAATAGATTATTTTATTACAACAAAAGAATGAAAATCGACCAGCTAATATGCTTCCTTACATACAGGAAAATGAATTTACTAAAGTTTCTTTTAATTACTAATTAGTTATCAACATCCATTCTCTTAAAAACTAAATTTACATCTATTCTTATAACTACGAACTATAATTTTTGATATTTTCATTTTTTACTTTATAGCAATCACACCCATTCATTACCCTTTTCTTCCAATTTTAAGCATTGTTTTTCATAAGTTTAATATTTTTTCTCAGTTTTTTTAATCTCTTTTTTTACCATTAATTCAAAATAATGGATATTTTTGTGACAATTATGACAAAAACTCCTCTATCTAAATTTACTAGAAAAATATATTAATACCATGGTTTTATTAAGTTTTTTTACCTATAGTTTTCTGAATATTCAAATTATTAGATATGTATTTGACATATTCCCGTTATATCAGTAATGAATTTATCATCTCCTCGTTATTACTTCTTTCTCGTAAACCTGATAAGATTGTCACTGTTAGCTCAAAACAAACAATTTTAGGAGGTTCAAACTACATGAAGAAAACTTTGTTATCATTCGTAGCGGTAGCTTCCATCGCCGTTGCTATGGGCGGACCCCAAGCATCTGCCCAAGAAATCACAATCAAAAAAGGTGATACACTATGGGGTATCTCAAATAAATACGACACTTCTGTTGATCATATTAAAGAACTCAATAATTTAGATTCCGATATCATTATTGAGAATACTAAATTGATCGTAAAGGAAGACCAACCAAAAACTTATACCGTTAAAAAAGGTGATAGTCTTTGGAAGATAGCTGTTAAAAATAAAATCTCTATTAATCAGCTAAAAAGTTGGAATAGCTTAAATTCAGAAATTATTCAACCAGGTCAAGTCCTTAATTTGTCTGGTGTAGGCCAACCGGCAAAAAATAATACTGAAGCTGTTCAACAAAAAACAACAACTACATCAACAACTACTAAAACTGAAACAAAAACAGAGACAACAACTACTACTGCAAAGTCTACTGGGCAAAAAGCAGGAAAAACTCTCTCTGTTTCAGCCACAGCTTATACAGCTAGTTGTAACGGTTGTTCTGGCGTCACTGCTACCGGAGTCGATTTAAATGCGAATCCAAATGCTAAAGTAATCGCAGTTGACCCTAGTGTAATTCCATTAGGTTCAAAAGTTTATGTTGAAGGTTATGGATATGCTACTGCTGCTGATACCGGTGGTGCTATTAAAGGGAACAAAATAGATGTTTTCATCCCTACACAAGATGCTGCTCTTAATTGGGGACGTAAACAAGTTAACATTCAAATTTTAAACTAACACATTTCGCTTTAAACGACACCTTCGAGTTTACATCCAGTTCTCGAAGGTGTTTTATATATATTTTTCTTTTTCAATCTACTATTTCTCCTTAAAAACAACTGAAATACATTCTTACTCACCCTGTCTAAACCTACGTACAACACTATAAATATATCAAGAACAATTACAATCAATTAAATTTATTTATGATCTATTCATCCTCATGACTTCTTAAGGGTATCGGGGATTTAAATAGCATGACCTCTTTAAAGTCAGGTTCCGCTCATCTTCCATTTATAATGATAAAGATAGAACTTTGTGATGCTACTGACAAAACAATAAGCCAATCTTTTTTAATCTAATTTTGTTTATTAAAAGCTGTTTCTCGTATTTTTATTGGCTTATTAAATCTTGAAAAATCACATATTTATTTCTTATGAATTATGAATTGAGAATCATCGGTTACTTCAATAAATCATCTATGTCCATTCAATGAACCACTTCCTGTAAAGTAATTCCTATATAGGAATTTAAATAGCTACTCGAATATACTTATTCTACATCTCCAAATCATTATTTATCATTTCTTTAAGTATTATGATTTACTAATTAACTTTGTGGGTCGCTTCTATAAAATGCTGTTTTCTAATAGATTTTGATTTATAAGAAGAATAAAATTACTATTTTGTGGTGCCATTATATATGAAGTTAGCTACTTCAACAAACCAAAAAAGAGTATGTCATAGTGGAAAATAAACATTTTGAGGATGTTTATACAGGGGATTATCTAAAATTATTCGTGATAATGAGACAGGAGTCCTATATTTTCATGATAGCTTTCCAGCTTCCGAATTGACTGTCATGGGCGATAAAGGATGGAAAGCCTTTAATTGATAATAATCTCCCATTCCGCAGTCGGGGACTTAGTTGAATAATCCGTTGTCCGTTTCCTAATGAAGCTGGCTTTTTCACACTTCCATAAATATTTTTCCGTGATAAACTTTATATCTTTGTTAAAGGTATTTGATTCACTCGTTCTTTGGTCGCAAAGAGTTGATCAAATTAGTAACAAATCCCCTATACAAAGAGCATACCTCCATTAACAGTTATGCTTGTTCATTAATCTATTAATCATGTACTACTTGTATTTATTCATTTTTTCGACTTTATGGCCGCCAAACTCATTTCTTAAAGCAGCTACAACCTTACCGTTAAATGTGTCATTTTCCTGTGAGCGAAAACGCATTAATAGGGCCAATGCCATTACTGGTGTCGAGGCTTGAAGGTCTAAAGCAGTTTCTAGTGCCCATTTTCCTTCACCAGACGAATGCATAACTCCCTTAATTTCTTCCAAACGGGCATCTTTAGCAAAAGCTTGCTCCGTTAATTCCATTAACCAGGAGCGCACAACCGATCCATTATTCCAGACTCTTGCTACTTGTTCATAATCAAAATTAAACTCACTTTTTTCGAGGATTTCAAATCCCTCACCAATAGCTGCCATCATCCCATACTCAATTCCGTTATGAACCATTTTTAAATAATGTCCGCTCCCCGAATCACCTGCATATAAGTACCCATTTGGTACGGAAGTGGCTGCAAATAATGGTTCAATTACTTTCCATGCGTTTTGATTGCCACCAATCATATAACATGCCCCATTTCTTGCTCCTTCCATTCCCCCGGAAGTACCGACATCCATAAAATAGATTCCAGCTTCTTTTAATACCCTGCTTCGTCTCATCGATTCCTTATAATTTGAATTTCCCCCATCTATTAAAATATCTCCAGGACTTAACAGTGGAAAAAGCTCTTCTATAACATTATCAACCACAGTATGTGGTACCATCAGCCATATGACTCTGGGTTGCTCCAGTTTATCCACTATGTCTTTCATATTAGGACTGCCAATGGCTCCATATTTTTGAAGGCTCTCAACCGAAGCTGAATTTACATCATAAGCATGCACAATAATTTGGTGGTCTATTAAATTTTTAGCCAAATTCATCCCCATCTTGCCAAGACCGATTAAACCTACCTTCATCAAGTCTCCTCCTTATTAATATCTTTATTAGTTACATACCGTTATTTTCAACAAATAAACATTTCAATCCGTTACATCTTGCCAATAGTCTAATACTAAACTTTCGAATTCTTAATTGTGTAGTGAGGTTTCCAATTCTTTGCCTATTCAACAAAAATTAGTTAAAATTCTATATAGATAAATAATAAAGGAGAGTAATAAGATGGAAATTTGCAAAGAATGCTTTGATGGGAATATAGTTGATGAACAACATGAGCAATATGAAAATCTAGATCGTGAGTTAGTTCGCCTTATTGAAGTAAGCCATTTTTCCTATGACGAAGCCTTTAAAAGGGCAACCAGATTATATCCTGCCATAAAGAAATGTCCTGAGTGCAATGACTGAAACTAAATTTAATAGCTTAAATTTAGTTTCAGTCATTGATCAAACCATCATTCAATCGTGTAAATAAAAATGAGGTATTTTTATGGTTAAATTAAAAGATTCTCAGCAGGAAAAACAAGATATAAAAGTATATATCGGCGATCACTATCATTCATTTTTAAATGAGAATCATAGAATTAAAAGATGGAATTTTTTCGGTTTAGTCTTCGGGATGTTCTGGCTTGCGTATCGAAAAAGATATCTGATTGTCGGTATTTTCATCCTGATTGATATTTTAGTATCTCTCCTATTCCGTAACCACCTGTTTTATTGGTTAGTTTTTGCCGCATTAATGCACCTTTATATAGGCAGAAGCGGTAATCTTTTATATTTAGCCGGTACAAAAAAACATGTTGAACAGATAAGACGTAGACATCCACATCTCGATGAAAAGGAGATGAAACGCTTACTAATAAAAAAAGGGCGAACCAGCTGGTGTTTTATTCTGCCTTTACTTATCTATTTTGTTCTTATTCATACCTATGTGTTTATCGACGATATTAAAATTATAGTAGCCTCATATTTTTAAATGATACTTAACAAAAAATTAGAGTGATTATCCAAATCACTCTAACACTATTGACCTATAAGGTTTTCAATTTAGATCAGACGATTCCTATCCTTCGGCAAATATGTACATTTTTTCCCTCTGTCTAGCATAATTAGACCCCAAAATTACTTCAGCGAAAATTCCATAATGGATAACCTTACAGAAGTTGATTATTCTTCGTTCTCCTTTTGTTCTTTTACAGAAATACTTACTGGTTTTTTCGTCACTGGGTTCTACTATTAATTGTTCCTCTTGTTTATTGTCTAAAAGATTTCCTTCAATAACATCCTCTTTTTCAGCCTCAGATTGATTATTATATTCCCCATCTACCTCATACCAGTCTTCAGGAATTTCGTAATAAACCCCTGGCTCATCAGTTGTTTCTCCACCTTCAAAATATCCTCCGTCAATCTCTTCATCTTCTTCCTCAAAATGATAATCACCGGTCTCCGTATAAAAAAGCCTGTTATATCACTCTCCGATAACGGATTTGAAACCCAACCACTGATAAACGAATAAACATCCTTCAGGGGAATGCTAAACCCAATTGATTCATCCTCAATCAATCTCGCTGAATTGATTCCAATTACTTTGCCTGATTTTACAGATACTAATGGACCGCCACTGCTTCCAGGAGATATCCGAGCAGTCATTTGGTAAATATTTTCATATATACGCTCCCCAATATAAAAACTTCGGTTAATGGCTGCAATTGTTCCCAAAGTTGCTGTATTAGTTTTTCCGAGCGGACTCCCCAATGCTATTACTTCCTCACCTATCGAAGCATATTCCTGGGTAGCTAGCCCCAAGGATTGCTGATTCGCCAATTCAGGTATCCTGATAATTGCGACATCATGGATATTCGAATATCCAATGACTTTTCCTGCATAGGATTGACTTGTATAATCGATTGCTGTTATATCAACAGAGCCCTCTACTACATGAGCATTTGTAAGGATATCTCCATGATCATTAATGATAAATCCAGTACCTTGATTATCCTCAGTGAAAATAGTAAAAACTTTTGCAAGTGATTCAGTTATAATCTCAGAAACCTCTTTTTTGGTATCTACTTTTATTTCAGTTGCCGGTTTAGGCGTTGTTTTAATTTCCTCTGCTTGATTCGTTTTTCCATTCTCTTTATGTACCAATTTTATTTCTTTTATGCTTCCATATTCGACCTGCTTATGATTATCCGTTTGATTTGCAGCTAATAAATAGATGCTTGCTGAAAGAATAGCGATGATACTAAAAGAAACCAAGACAACTTTTGATCTCTTTCTTTTTGGTCCATTCTTCAATTTACCACAATGCAAACAGTACTTACTTCGGGTATTTATTTCATTCTGACAATAGCGACATTTCATTCTTTACACCTGCTTCTTCATTGACAGCTAAATGACCATCATCTCTTATACATTATTTCGTCATTCACGCCAGAAAAATGAAGCATGGTCATAAAATATTCTACAATTCAGCGTAGAATAGCCTAATAAGAGCTAAACTGAAAAAGAAAAACGATAGCACACTGTTTACTATAGCTAATCCCTTATGTTTTAAACGTATTTGTTCAATACACGTCACCATAAACATGAATCCTATCGACATATGCAAGTACGGATAAAGCCAAATGCTCTCTTTAACGACAAAAATAAGCTATTACAATTACAAATGAAGAACTGATGAACTTAAAAACTTTCATAAAAACTCCTTTTATCCTTTTTACCTAAAATCTTCCCTTAGCATGTTACCATACTTTAAACCGCCAGATGAATAAAGAACATAAACAAAACAAGGATTGCTCAATAAACTGCTTCTGTTCAGCTTATTAGACAATCGCTTCATTTACCTTTGAACATTTTAAATAAAAGAATTTCTTAATTTTCTATGTTGGAAATTTTTAAACACGATTCCATGGGTAGATGAGAACAAAAACACGTCCAAAAATCAAGCCAGACACTGCAACCATACAACCGGCAATAGAGACATCTAAAACAACGGCTGTGTAATAACCGAAAACGGAGCTTAGAGCCCCAACTATTAAACTGATCATAATCATGACACTCAGGCGCTCTGTTAAAAGATAGCCAGTTGCGGCCGGTACAATCAACATACCTACAACAAGAATAGCGCCCACACTCTCCCCCTTTAAAAACACTTATAAACCTTTAAAATATCAATATTTTTTATCACTAAAAAAATTTTTATAAGTGTATATATTCCATCCCATTCGCTCTCCAGGAACCCTTTTTATTTATAATAATTATAAATAAAAAATATTACAGTTTTGGTCATTTAAAAGAAACTTTCTCCATATTAAATTTTAGTTAACAATATCGAAAATCTAGCTATGGTGAAAATTCAGATAAAATTATATAATTAAATCTTATAGGACACCATACACACATGTTTCTTATAAAAAACTCATGTTAAGAGTAGAATAATAAATTAGGAGGGAACTTGTATGAAGGTCATTGTGTATAAAAAAGATATCGATCAATTCCTGGCTGATTTTAAATCTATCTCTTCTTATGATGAAGTTGGTAAGAAGTATTACTTTATCTTTGAAGACCATATTAGAGGTGGCCACTGGACCTTAATGTTTTATGATAAAGAAGGAAAATGGACAGCGCATGGTAAGGGAGAGTTTTATAGCGACATAGATGAATTACAGCTTTCAGGTGATCAATTAAAACTTTTCATTTACAAAAACAGAAAATATATTAATAATGTGATTCGACAATTAAGAGTAGCTATTCCATCTTAAGTCTTAGGATCCACAGACAATATAAAGAAGCCAGTGTTTACATTTAAACACTGGCTTCTTTATTAGTTCTCTAGTACTTTGATAAATTCACGCATGTAATCCGGTAAATCAGGCGGGCGTCGACTTGAAACAATATGTCCGTCTACGATAACCGCTTCATCATACCAGGAAGCTCCTGCATTGACCATATCATCTCGTATTCCAGGTGTACTTGTCACCTTTACTCCCTTTAAAATATCAGCTGATATCAATACCCAGCCTGCATGGCAAATTTGTCCGATTGGTTTTTGCTGTTCATCCATTTTTTGGATAAACTCTAATACTTCTGGAAATCTGCGAAGTTTATCAGGAGCCCAGCCTCCAGGAACTAAAACTGCGTCATAATCATTTGGATTTACTTCTGCAAAGCTATACTCACTTTCTGCGGGTACGCCATACTTGCCAATATACTTGACTTTTGCCTGTTCACCCGCCAAATGAACTATTGCTCCTTCTTCACGCAGTCGATGAATTGGATACCACAATTCGAGGTCCTCAAATTCATGATGTACAAAACTTAGAATCTTCTTATCCTTTAATCTCATAATGTCACTCCCTATCAATCATTTCTTATGTACCTATTCCCTATTCTTATAAAACTATTCTTCGTAATCATATCAACCACTTATGCATTTATTAAATCAATTTTATCAACACACTTTAGCAACTCAAGATAAAACGGAATATTCGCATTTTAGACTACACATCTAGCCTATTTATTTATAAAATTATATTAAAATAACAAGAGGGAGATTCATATGAGAAAATTAAACACAAGAAAAATAGTACTATTATTTGTTTTAGCAGGTTTGTTTAGCCTCGGATTAATCATTCAATATTACTATCAGCATTCTAAAGCTTCCGCTGAGCTGGAACAATTAAATAAAGAAATTAATCTTGCTAAAGAAAACAATAAACAGTTGGAAAGGGAAATCATAAATTTACACAAAGAAATCGAAAAATCCGCCGAAGAGGAATCACCTATTACCGATGATGTTGATTCAAATATAAACTCCACAGAAGATAAAATAAACACTGCTGATACAACGAATACGGTTGAAGATGAAACAACCAAACTCTCGTCTGATGAAGAAAACGAAAAACAACAGGGCACTTCTGATCTCGAATCCGCTCAGGATCAGGCTATTAATCTCGTAAAGGATCATATTAATTATACCAATGAATCAAACGTTCATTTCGAAGTCCAAGGGAAGATATCAGGCACTGAGGATTTATCTATACATGTATATGAAGTAGTAGTTGATGAGGGAGAAAGCCAGCATACCGCAACCTGGGGATGGTATGGAGTTAACGTTACAACAGGAAAAGTTTACGAAATTAATGGTTGAGCCATACTGATTGGCAATACTTAAATATGGATTACGGCATTGTTTAGACAACAAGAAGGATAAAAGAGATCATAGGCACAATTTGGGTGATTTCTAATTATGCACGATAAAAAGACATATAAAATGTACTATAAAGAGACATTTTACACCTTATTACTCGCTCATTTGTAACTTTTGTCCTATAATATATATATACAATACGTTTCGTAAAAGGTGGGAGCAACCATGAAATCCTCTTTTGGAAGCAGGTTAAAAGAGTTGCGTAAAGAGAAGCGTTTGTCACAGGAAGAACTAGGAGCTATTATAGGGGTCGCACAATCAACCATGGGATCTTACGAACGGGAAACACGCGAACCAAGTATTGACGGAATATTGGAACTTGCCCATTATTTTGATGTATCTGTCGATTATTTACTGGGTAACTCTAATGAACGAAAAATACCTGAATTAACACAGTTACAAGGATCCTATGACTTGCATAAATTCATGCATGAGAATGAGATTGTGCTATATGGCAGAACCTTAACAGAGGATGAAAAACAGCGTCTGTTAGATATCTCATTAGGCCTCTTCTATCGTTAATCATTTACCGGATACAGGCAGCTTAAAAGCTGCCTGTATTTAACTAGTTTCGTATAAATAATACACTACGGTACCTTTCAGTACCTCCTGCTCTTTTTGATTAATAGCAGAAACGATAAAATGTAACTCATTTTCTAATTTTGTTTCAAGCTTTGCTTTTAATCTTATTGAATCGTTCAAAAAGACCATGTCACGAAAACGAATTGTAAAATCTTTTATAAATCCATCCTCATAATAAGGGGTAAACAGTTTTGACAGATTCCCCATTGTCCACATTCCATGTGCTATAATACCCGGAAGTCCTAATCTTTTTGCTTGCTCCTCATCCTTATGGATAGGATTATGATCCCCAGAAGCATTAGCGTACTCAACCAATGCTTCTTTAGAAACAGGTTCCAATTTTACTTCTTCCAATTCATCACCAGTCTGTATATCAAGCAAACATGTCATGCTTTCAACTCCTTTTGCACAACTTCATTTATAATAATGACAATGGTAGAAGTAAATATCGAGTTTCCTTCTTTATCTTCACCATTGTTTTCAATCCGCAAAATGCCCATTTTTCCGTTACTTCCAGTTCTCTCTTTATAATCTTTTACTTTTGAAAAACAATATACTTCTTCATCTATTAATAAAGGTCTCTCATAATGATAGATTTGCTCTCCATGGATTAGTCCTTTAGATGGCAGCTCCAGACCTTCTAACTCTCCATAATTGAATACTCTTGGATATGTTGGTGGAGCGATATTCTCACCGTATCTTGATTTCTTGCCATATTCCCGATCAACATATATAGGATGCTCATCTCCAATTGCTTTGGCAAATTGTTTAACACGTTCTCTGTCAACTCTATTTAACACTCGATTTGATCTCTTGCCTACTGCTTGAGCAAACATTCATCTCACCTCAATTAATTTTTAGGTCCACCTGCCACATATAAAACCTGTCCGTTTACAAACGAAGACTTTTCATCAGCAAAAAATAAAACAGCGTTAGCAATATCTTCAGGTTTACCACTGCGTCCAACAGGAATGATTGAAACATTTGCTTCAATTAACTGTTCAAATGGTATACCGACTCGAGCAGCTGTCTCCTTTGTCATATCTGTTTCAATAAATCCAGGTGCCACTGAATTAGCCGTAATACCAAACCCACCCAGTTCAATAGCCAAGGTTTTAGTAAACCCCTGCAAACCGGCCTTTGCTGCAGAATAATTCACTTGCCCTCTGTTCCCAAGCGCTGAGGTGGAGGAGATATTAATAATGCGCCCATACTTTTGCTGGACCATATATTTTTGCGCTGCTCTAGTCATATTAAAGGAGCCCTTCAAGTGAACATCCATTACCAATTGCCAATCTGTATCTGTCATTTTAAAAATCAGGTTATCTCGGATGACTCCTGCATTATTAACCAGAATATCAATAGCGCCATAGTGTTCATATACTTCCTTTACAGCTTTCTCCACTTCCTCTGATGAAGTAACATCTGCAACACGAGTCATACAATCAAATTCTTTCTGTTTAAATTGTTCCGCAGTCGCTTGCAGTGCTTCTTCATTTACATCAAAAAGCGCTACCTTAGCACCTTGTACGGCCAAATTTTCTGCAATTGCTTTACCTATCCCTCTACTTCCTCCGGTAATAATGGCCACTCTATTTTCAAATCTCCCAGTCATGCTACGTTCACATCCCTTTCAAATAAGATAAACGTTAATTATTTCTACAAAAACCACAAAATTCCTTTTATTAGGAGTTGATTCAGCTAAATTCTCCTATTTTAACATGACCTTTTATAAGATTACGGGCGATGATCATTCGCTGGATTTCGTCAGTTCCATCATAAATTCTCCAAAGTCTTGCTTCACGGTACCAACGCTCAATCGGTAATTCTCTCGTATAACCCATACCACCATGAATTTGTAAAACCCGATCGACCACCCGATTTCCCATATTGGCCCCATACAATTTTGCAATCGACGCTACATGCCGGTTATCTTCCCCATGATCAAGAGTAAATGCAGCATTTAAGGTAAGCCACCTCGCTGCTTCAATCTCAACCGCAGAATCAGCTATCTGCCATTGAATGGCTTGTCGCTCGGCAATTGGTTTACCGAATGTGATACGCTCCTTTGCATAATCAATTGCCATTTGCAATAATCGCTCAGCCGCACCAACAGCGCGCGCTCCTACAATCCATCTTGCAAAGCCAATCCATTCAAGCCCTAAATTATATCCTTTATGCAACTCACCTAAGATATTTTCCTCAGGAACTCGAACATTATCAAACACTAATCCGGCTGGACCTCCTTCCCCCATCGTTTGGATAAACTCAGAACGCCATCCCATATCACGGTCTACGATAAAACAGGTTACTCCTTCACGACCTCTTGATTCGATGTGCTGTTGTTTATCGGTAATTGCCATGGCCATAACAAAGTCAGCATCATTTCCTCCCGTAATAAAGGTCTTCTCTCCATTAAGGACCCATTCTGAGCCATTCTTTACAGCTGTCATTTTTATATTTTGCGTATCCGAGCCTGCACCTGGTTCTGTCATGGCGAAACAGGATTTCTTGTCACCGTTTATTGTAGGGATCAAGTATTTTTTCTTTTGTTCATCATTTGCATAGTACAGAATATTGTCCGCTGAACCGCCAAAGGTGAAAGGGACAAACGTTTTGGCTACCTCAATAGCTACAATAGCCATCATCATCTGACCTAAGTCAGCGCCGCCATATTCTTCAGGTGTGTTAATGCCCCAAAATCCAGCTTCCTTCGCTTTTAATTGTAATTCCTTAAGCTTACCCGGAGAGAGGCTTGGTTTCCCTTCTCGTTCATTTCGTAACACTTCATTTTCTAATGGCATTAATTCCTTTTCCACAAATCTACGAATTGTTTTTTGAACCATTTTTTGTTCATCAGTTAAACGTAAATACATACTAATCCCCCTATCATTTAAATACTAACCAGTCGGTATGTTTTATTTACAGATGCTCTATAGAGCACCTGAATAGATTTACTAGATTTATAGAGTCGAGTGTTCTTACTTAAATCATGCCAACTTCGCTTTCAGAAGTTCTATAGATCTCTTCAATTTTCTTTCCTCTCGCCCTTGATAGAATATCCATTCTAATTTGAAGCTGCTTCATGGAAAAGTTAACAACCTCTTCAGGGCTTGTCCCAAATGCCTCTATATCCGCATCTGTTAATCCCTCTTCCACAATTGTTAGAGCCAGCGGCGTTAACTCCGCCATCCGTTTCATGACAACATCATCATATATATGAGGATGCTCACAAATCAAACGCTGAAGCAAGTAAGTACCATAGCCGATATGGCGAGATTCATCCCTCTTCAAATTGCCAATTCCCTCAAGCAATCCTGGCATTAAATTTGATTTTTCCAGCGATTGATAAAATGAAAAATATCCCGTTTCAGCAAGTACCCCTTCTACAAACATGTTATATACAGTGGAGGCATCCGCAATCGCCTCAGGTGATTGATCTGTAAGCAGGCGATCCATTGCATTTGGTAAAATGACTTGAAATACTTGCTTATACGTATCTGTTAATAAAGGATTTAACTCACCCTTTTCTCCAATTGCGTCCAAGACGGCTCTAAAAAATTCAGTATGCTTTGCTTCTTCAAACAGGAAGGTAGTCAGGAACATTTCCTCTTCAATCCGTCCCTCCTTGGCAATTGCCATCATAAGCGGTAATAAATCAAGTGTGACAGCTTCTTCTCCTGCCTGAAATTGTGAAAGAAGACGAAGAATGCTATGCCTTTGTCCCGGTGTTGCCTGCTTCCAATCCGTAGCATCCTTTGTAAAATCGATATCAGCTGGATTCCATGTCCCCACCCTTTTTGCTTTTTGATACAAACGATATGGAAATGAATCTACCAAGAGGCCTCTTGACGTAGCTGTAATGGTTTCTCTCATATTTATAAACTCCCTTCATTAAAATTATTTATAGTCCCGCTCTATTATTCTCTCGGATGCGGCAGTTCGGAGATGAGTCTTCAGAATTTTCCCTACACCATTCCGCGGTAGTGCATCAAAAAATAATATTTTTCTTGGCGTTTTATTTTTTGCAAGATGTTCCTGGCAATATGCAATTAGTTCCTCTTCCTGGATATCTTTTTTTGATTCCCTGACAATGCATGCTACCAACTCTTCACCCATACTGGCATCTGGTATTCCAATGACAGCCACTTCAGATACCGCATGATGCTGACTTAATATCTCCTCTACATCACGTGGATAAATATTGAACCCTCCACGGATAACTAAATCTTTTTTTCGGTCGACAATATATAAATAACCATCTTCGTCGATACGTCCTAAATCTCCCGTATGCAACCAACCGTCTATTAATACGTTGTTTGTTTCGCTTTCATTGTGAAAATAACCGGGTGTCACATTTTCTCCCTTCACCACCACTTCTCCAATCTCACCGGTTGGTAGCTCCAAAGCCAATCCATCCACAATTTTAATTTGTACCCCCGGTATAGGAAATCCAACAGATCCGGGTCTAACCGGCTGACCCTTTTTATGAGCTGTAACAATAGGTGAGGCCTCAGATAATCCATAACCTTCATAAACCTTTGCCCCAAACCTTTCTTCAAATGCTGCCAGCAAGGCAGTGGGTAATGGCGCAGAACCTGAACTTATAGATTCCAAGCTTTGAAGATCGTATTGATTATAATCAGGATACGAGACCAAGGCATGAATCATGGCAGGAACACTGGCAAACGATTTAATTCTGTGCTTTTCTATTGCTGCTAATGTTTTTGCAGGGTCAAACCTGGAGAAGATAACAATTGAACTTCCCACTATGTAACATGTATTTGATATGGTTAACCCATACACATGAGCTAGCGGAAGAATTCCGAGTGTCGTTCCTCTCTCTGTATTAGCATGTTTGGCAGAGTTAACCGCATTTGAATAGAGGTTTGAATGAGTCAGCATAACTCCCTTTGGGTTACCTGTAGTACCTGAGGTATAGAGAATAACAGCAGTATCTTTTGAATCGATATCTATAGAAAATCGCTTGTCCAAATTCTCATTGGAATCCATATATTCATATATATTAATCGCAGTACTGGAAGTATCATCATCTGTAATAATTACGGTTGGTTTTATGTTTAATAAATCAATCGCTTGTTGGATATGATCGAGTATGATTTTAGAGGTGATAATTAGTTTGGCTCCGCAATTTGCGGCAATATAGGCAATTTCTTTTGGATGGAGTGAAAACATAACAGGTACAATGATAGCACCGGCTCTTGTTATCCCTTGATACGCAATTAATACTTCAGGCATATTTGGCATAATGACAAGGATTCTGTCTCCTGGCTGAATCCCTCTATTTCTAAATCCATTGGCCAATCGATTGGCATATCTCCTTGTCTCTACATTTGTAAATTGCTTGTTTCCATAGAATAAAAAAGAGTACTCATCGAATTTTTCGATATTCGAATCAAGCAATTGTGATAGCTTCACTTTTTCTCCTCCAATTCGCGGAATTTTTCACAAAAAAAATAAATTCTCATGTCTCCAGCTTGAAGCTTCCTATAAGGACCTACCAATTAAAACTACCAATTATATCAAACTGAACACTGCTAATCTTGAAGTGTTATTCCTATTTAAAACGCTACGATACCTCAGAGGATTCATAAATTTACCAAAGGATTTTCAATGTAGCAGTTAACCATTCTCTTGCATATTAGAAACAAAGAAAGATTACGGTACTACTTTACCTTTTTATCTAAAGACTCCAGGACGTAAATAAAAGAATAAACAAAGCCTATTAAACACCCCCTTTGCATGTAAGCGTTTTCAAATAAAATTTTAAAAAACTGTCGATACAAACAAAGCTATCTTTTTTCAGATGATTAATTCCACTATGCTTCTTACAATATGTTCTTTACACGACCTTTAAATTCCTACCTATAATTTTAAATATTCAGAAAAATTATTATGATAATTTGTTGGGGGAATAATTTTTTTTTGTTGTGGGAATAACCAGCTTTTTATACAGATTGATAGACCAAGTCCCTGGTTACAAGAAGAATGAACAGATAAAGGCACTCAGCATAAAAATCTGAACTAAGAAAGTTAGATAAGCAGCTAACTTTTATGTACAGTTCATAAACCGAGTGCTTTTATCTATATATGAATATTTCAGATTATTAAATCTATTTCATTCAGTTTAAGTGCTAGTTTTATAGACAGATACAGGTTACATGGATGATGATCTAACTACTTTGTAATTATTATGGCGCACGACCGTTCTCGGTGTTTCATAACAAAAATGCTCTGCTACTTCTTCATCTATTTCAACAATACATGATAACTCCCTAACAATTGATACTTTTCCTAAAATAGAAAGACCACGTCGCTCAAATTCAACGATATCTCCCACTTTACCTTTATCCTCTATAGCAAGTTCATTTAGTAGCATATTATCCACTTCTTTTCCTCCTCATCAGACTAATATATAAATTTTTATGCATAATTTAGTAATTAATTCAACAAATCAGTGTAATTTGTGACCATTTACATAGAATTTAACACAAATAGTATTAAGAATCAATTGAGTTTTCAAAAAAAAGAGTCTATTTTCTCATTTTGTTTTCTAAAATAACTACTATTCTGATTATTTACTATTTATATCTTAAATAGATAGAAGTAGCAGTACGTCTGTCGCTTTGCACTTAAAACCTGACAAAAAAGAATCCAGTCTAGTGCTGAATTCTTTTAATCTAAACTTTTAGAATATCATTTTTCAAAATTACGAAACTTTCTATTAAACAGCCTTCATGATTTCAAAGAAAGATCATTAAGTGAGACTGAACTTTTCTATTTTATCTTTTAGCTTTAATGCGTTATTATATCGTTTCATTAGTATGGATGCTTTACAATTAATGTTTATAGTTGTTTGATTGGAAAGGTATACGTAACACTCACTACTATCAATCGGGTCGCATCCTCGATAGTGATCTAGTGCTATCCAAGCACATTCTACATCACGACAAGAATGAGTCGGAAACATATAAATACTATGTTGGCCGCTAATCTGCAGAGGCAAAATATAACTTCCTCCCAGATATGATTTTGAACTGTTTTTTGCCCCTTGATAATCAGCACCATAGCCAATGATACTGTCTTTTAAAATAGCAAGCGGAGATTTCTCCACCATATAAAAAGTATCCTGAAAATATAACTGAGTATACAAATAACCTTCCACAAAAACGGGTAATAAAACCTTTGTATCTATCCTAATATATGGTCTGTTTTCCACTATCATATACTCCACCCTTTTTGAATTATATTTGCTTTCTATTCAATAATGGGTATACTACTATTATGTTGGTGTACCCAGCAACAGACTATTGGGCCCGGTCCCCCAGACTGCAGGCCCAATTTCTGATATCCTCTTAATCTCCTTTCCTGGAAATAGATAGGATTTTTATCCTATCCTTAAATAATTATATGACAACCGACATTCTTCTCCAAATCTTTCCTATATCATTTTTTATAAGCGTCTTTACCTTAAAATCTATCGTTTATTTACATCCTTAGGTTTTTATATTATAATAATATATTTTGAAATTGGTATTATAGCAAAATCATAATAAATAAGCAGTTTTTACCGTATAATTTTCATGTTTCCCTTAGGAAAACCTTTAAATTCGGAGAAAATTTACCTGTAAAATTTAATTTTTAATTTTTCACAATAAATTCAAATAAATGCTTTTACGCATCTCAAGAAAATAAAAAGAAGGATGACTCTACTGTCATCCTCCCTACCTTAATCAATCATCCTGTATTACGAAGACCTGCGGCTATACCATTAATCGTATGTAATACCTGAACAACTAATTGGGTATCCACTTCCTTTAAACTTCTTAGTTCTTTAATTAAGTGAACTTGAATGAAATTCAATGGGTCCACATAAGGATTTCGAAGACGAACTGAATCCTTAATATTCGGTGTTTGATCAAGTAATTCTTCATCTCCAGTTATCTCAAGCAGAACTGATTTGGTTTTGTTGTACTCTTCCACTATATCCTCAAATATCCGATCTCCAATTAAAGGATCTTCAACCAAATCAGCATATTCTTTCGCTGTTTTAAGATCTGCTTTCATTAATGCCATTTGCAAATTATCAATTGTGGATCTAAAGAATGGCCAATCCTGATACATCTCTTTCAATGTCTCTATATTGCCTTTTTCTTTATATGCGTATGTTGCTAGACCAGTACCGGAAGCATACCAAGCAGGAAATAACTGTCTGCTTTGTGTCCAGGCAAACACCCAGGGAATAGCTCGTAAATTTTCAAACTTATCACTGTTTTTACGAGCCATCGGTCTGGAACCAATATTCAGTTCACCAATTTCTTTTAGAGGTGTAGCTTGGTTAAAGTAAGTTAAAAAACCTTCATCCTTAAATACAAGTGACTGATATTTTTCATAAGAGATATCAGAGATACTTTCCATGGCGCGTACCCAGCTATCATCCCTTAAATGGCCTTGTTCAGAAGATTTCGAAACATTAGCAGCCGTTTCCAGAAGCGTTGACGTTGCTTGCTCTAAGGAACGATATGCGATGTCTTCTATTAAATAACGAGACGATAATACCTCTCCTTGCTCTGTTATTTTCACCCCGTCTCCCAGTGTTTCGAGCGGCTGAGAGAGAAGACTTCTGCTCAAAGGCCCGCCACCACGGCCAAGAGAACCACCACGGCCGTGAAAGAATTTTGTTGAAATATCATATTCCTTTGCCAATTCATGCAGTTCTATCTGTGCTTTATAAAGCTTCCAATTGGCGGTCAGAGTCCCCCCATCCTTACTGCCATCCGAATACCCCAGCATAATTTCCTGCTGGTTTTTCAGCTTTCTTAGATGCTCACGATAAACTGGCAGGTCAAACAATGCTTTTAAAATAGCAGGTCCGTTTGACAAATCTTCTATTGTTTCTAGTAATGGAGCTACATTCAAATCACTTTCAACTGTACCATCTGCATGAAGCTTATATAATCCCGCTTCTTTGGCCAATAATAAAACTTCCAGCAAATCACTTGCCGAACGTGTCATACTGACGATATAGACCCTAATGGATGCTTTTCCAAATTCTTTATGGGCCTTTTTGATTAATTTAAATACCGTAATAATTTCCTGCGTTTCCTTGGTATATTCTTCATTGTCTAGCAATAGCGGCCTTGGATCCATCAACAATTTTTCCAGCAGCTTTTCTTTTTCTGGCTCAGTCAAATTTGCATAACTGTCTGTAATCTTAATTTTCCTTAGGATTTCATCAATGGCACCTGCATGCTCATCACTATGATTTCGAATATCCAATGTTCCAAGGTGGAAGCCAAACAACTGAACCTGTCTAATTAATTTATGTAAAAGCTTTAACTGATGCCCTTTTGGATGATGCGTATCTATACTTTCTTTAATCATCAGTAGATCCTCAAGCAGTTCTTCCGATGTTTGATACCCTCGTTCATCATTAGCCACCATGCGGACACGTTCAACCATAATAGCCAATTTACGACGGTACGCTTCATTTTTGACAGGCCATTTTTTATCGTCGTTTATATATTTTGATTCTCCCAATTCTATCGATCTCATTATCTCATCACCAACTCTAATTTGGACTGTTGAGTGAGATAAACGTTTCATTAATTCAATTAAAGCCTTTTCATATTTTTTGAGAACTAATGCTCTGTGTCTATTTAGAGTTTCCCATGTAACAGCTGGGGTTACATACGGATTTCCATCCCGATCCCCTCCAATCCATGAACCGAATCGAAGAAAATTTGGCACATTCCAGATTTCACCGCTGTAATGTTCAGTCAATTTGTCTTCTACTTCCTGATGTATTTCGGGTATGACATCAAAGAAAATCTTATCAAAATAATACAATCCATTTCTGACTTCATCAATGACTGTTGGTTTCCTGTCCCTTAATTCATCAGAATGCCATAAAGTAGTAATCTCATTATAGAGGTCTTCTTTAATTTCCTTATATTCATTTTCGGTTAACATAGGATTATTAAGCGTTTTAAGGAGAAGTAATAATCTCTTTTGGATTTCTAATATAGACCGTTTAGCCGCCTCTGTAGGATGGGCAGTAATAATCAATTCCAGTGATATTCGTTCAAGAACATGCTGTATAATTTCACCACTAATATTTTTATCCTTCATAGATTGGATGGCTTTTTCAATTGAACCAGGCTGCTCATCGGAATTGTTCAGTTGATATTCACGCTTTCGTCGAATACGATGATTTTGTTCAGCTGCATTTATTAAGTGAAAATAAACGGAAAAAGCCTTAATAACTTGCATTCTTGTCTCTGGGCTAAGCATTTCTATTTCCTTTTTTAATGTATGATACGTCTCATCTTCCACGTGTAAACGAAGAGATTTACACATTGTACGAATCTTTTCAACGGTATTAAAAAGCTCTTGTCCACCCTGATAGATGAGAACCTCTCCTAGTATATTGCCTAGCAATTTTACTTCCTTGCGCAACGGCTGATTCGTATCCTGTTTTGTGACCACTCAAAAATCCCTCCCACTCTCTAACCAATAAATACTTCAAATATTTCGAGTATTTCTATTAATTATATATAACTATCTAAATAAATGACATTATTTAACTCAATTTCATTGTTTTATTGATAACCATGTATAAAGTGACATATCTCTTTCGCTTTTTAAAAAGGATTATTCCATTGTTGTAAAAGTCATTATAATCAAATAAAATAACTGTATTTATCAGGATTCCTTTGTAAATCCAATGCAGTATTCCTTTGTTCAAAAGCGGAAAATTTAATTAGTCCAGATACTCTGGTTGCAGCATTCATATATATATCAACATGTATAATATGTATCTAAGGCAAACTACATAGAGCAATTAAACTCCGAACTGTTACCCGATAAGACACACACCTGCAAGCATGTATATTGTCTTGCCCTATTTGAAAATGTATACTTTGAACATACAACCAGATAGACCAGGGAGGCTTGAAAAATGAGAGTTGATATATGGTTCGATTATGCTTGTCCTTTCTGTTATATAGGGAAACGGCGATTAGAAGCCGCCATAGCTGAATTCATATACAAAGATCAGATAGAAGTACATTTTCACAGCTATCAACTGCAGCCTGATGCTCCAAAGAAATCAAATTCAAATATTCATGAGCTTATTGCTGCTAAATATGGCACTACAGTTGACCATGCCAGAAAAATGAATGAACATATATCTGAACAGGCCCGCGAAGAAGGGATTATATTTCGCTTTGATTCAATGATTCCTACAAATACAACAGATGCTCACCGTCTTACCCACTATGCTAAGGAGTATGGGAAAAGCGAGGAGATGACTGAACGAATACTTAAAGCTTATTTTTCTGAATCACTGCATATAGGAGACCGCGCAACCCTTCTGAAACTTACAAATGAAATAGGACTTCCCGGACATGAAGTACTAGATGTACTTAACACGGAGCAATATAAACAACAAGTAAATGAGGATATACAAATAGCCGAACAAATAGGAGTTAAGGGAGTCCCTTTATTCGTATTCAATAATAAATATGCCATCTCCGGAGCCCAAAGCACTGAAACACTTAAAGAAGTGCTTCAGGATGTATGGGAAGAAGAATATGATATGGCATTAATGACCGCTTCAAACAAACAACATGTAAATGAATTTTGCACAGATGATGGATGCTTCGATTAAAATTGAATAAAACGCGAGAAGGCAATAGATCCTAATAGCCTTGCTCGCGTTTTTTATTTTTGGATAGATACTTTCCCTCAACTAAAAAGCCTCTTGTTCTATGCATAAGAACAAGGACCTAATTTACTAGTTAATTAGCGATTCTCCTAAGCTTTGTTTTTAGTTCATGTGCAGGCACAGGTTCTGAATATAAATAACCTTGGACTTCGTCACAGCGGATACTTTTTAGAAATGCCATCTGCTTATCCGTCTCCACACCTTCAGCGATTACTTTCAAATTTAGAGAATGTGACATCGAAATAATAGCAGAAATGATTTTACTATTACTTTCGAAATCATCAACAAAGCTTTTATCAATCTTTAAAGTGTCAACAGCCAATTGATTTAAATAACTAAATGAACTATATCCGGTTCCAAAATCGTCAATACTGACTTGTATCCCCATTTGACGGAGCTGTTGTAATAAATGATTATTTTCCTGTTTATCATGCATCATGATAGTTTCGATCACTTCAATACCAATTTCTTTCCCGGTTAACCCATATTCTTTTAATGCTTCTGCAAAAAATTCAACAAAGTCCTCCTGTGAAAAATGAATAACAGATATATTTATTGAAATAAGTTGAATATATATCCCTTCCCTTTTCCATACCTTAATTTGCTGGAATACTTGGCGGATAATTAACCTTTCAAGCGGTACAATAAGTTTGGCCTCTTCAGCTATCTTGATGAATACAGCCGGCGACATGAATCCATAGGTATAATAATGACTAAACAAAGATAGCTCACCTCTTTTCATTTCTAGCAGCCTAATCAATAATTTAGTGAGTATTAAAAAGAATCCCACTCTATTTATCGACCATTCTTGGGTGAAGTTCAATCGACTATTTCATTCCTATTTATTTAATTCACTAAAGAATATATATAAGCCATCAATTCTGAACGGTTATTTACTTTAAACTTTCTGTATAGCTGACTTACATAATTCTTAACTGTACCATTAGATAAGAATAAATAGTGGGCTATTTGTTCATTTGTATGCCCTTCTGACAACAGTTTAATAATGTCATGTTCCCGATCGTTCAGGTTAATTCCCTGTTTCTCCAGTTTAATTGGTATTGGCGATGATGGTTCATTTTGTAAATACATAATTAAATTCTTTTGAATAATAGAGGGCAGTACGATATGCCCATTCACGCATTGCCTAATTGAATAAAGAAGATGCTTCGTTTCCACATTTTTTAAAATATACCCGGTTGTTCCCTTTTTGATACTATCGATGATTTCATCTTCATTTGTATCCGCTGCAAGCATGATTACTTGACTAGAAGGATAGGCATTTTTAATGATTGCTAAGGCTTCATTCCCTCCATTTGGAGGAAGATTGCTATCAAGGAGTATTACATCTGGTTTTTGCTCAGACATCATTTTTATAAGACTATCAGTATCTCCAGCACAACCTGTCATTTCAAAGTCATGTTCATCCTTCAAAATCATAAATAATCCATCACGAATAATGGCCTGACTCTCTCCTATAAGAATATTTATTTTACTCATACATTCCACATCACTTCTTACCCTTCGTTACTGGATTATTGAAAAGTTTTATACACTTTACCTATTTGTAATTTTTGGTAAAACAAGTCTATAGTCCTAGTATAATAACAAGTTTTGTCGAAGTATATACTTTTTTCCTAAGTATTCCTAGTATTGTAAAATAAACTAAGAGCCTCATTCCCTAAAAAGGAAATGAGGCTCTTATAAAGATCAGAAAAATAATATGATTAGTTATTAATAGATGGATTTACGCTGTGGTATGTATCTATGAAGTATATGGATTCCTCCAAAGTTTCTTTTTTTAGATGATCTCATATACTCAGCATATAAAGTTTGGGCACGTTCTGAATAATATTCCCGATAATCTTCATGCAATTCCGCATTAATATAATTCATAATTTTTATGTACTGTCTCTTTATCCTTTTTGCATCTTTAGATAATTGAATCATCTTCTCAAATTCCATCAGATAACCTTGAACCAAAAGTACATTCCCGGCTACATTTAATAAAACATCAAGTTTTTGATCCGGATTATCCATATAGGGTACCTGTGTACTTATCCTGCTTCTATTTTTATGTAAACTCTTTTCGTGTGAATGAATCAACAAATCTTTCATCCTCCCTGCTTTAGAGTTTTTCCAATTCCATAATACCAAATATTCTGACTAATTTATATTTTTAGTATAAATCGTTACCTACGGATATGAAAAGATGCCCAAAGTCATTTTAATATTTAAGGAAGATAAGCCCTTTTACTTATTTATCTAACTAATAATCATGAAATTTTTATCCTTCTAGAAGAATATCTGTGGGCAGCTGTATTATTACATTGCTATAAATTTAATTCATTATTGCACGTGCTATAATATATTTTTGTTATTTATTATCCAGTCGGTGCTTATCATATCTATTTATATCCAATTATTCAGCTGATTTATCCAATTGTTTCTTAATTTGCTTAAGCATCTCTTTAAATACCTTTACATCGTTTTTCGGAATATCCTCTTCCCCATAACGAGATCTTTCATATATTTCGCTTAATTGACGATTCAGCTCATCATTATTTAAATGAATCCGGTTCAGCCAATCACGGAATAATTCTCCAAACTTTCTTTTATGTATACCCTTCATATCCCTTTCAAATTTATAAACTAGCATTCTGATCGGTATATTTGAAGGAGGATTATGCTGAGCTCTATTGTCTTTATTTCGTTTTATTTGTCCCAGCCTCTTTAACATTAACTATTTATCTACCTTACGTTGTGATTATATGTTTGTTTTTGTTTGTTTACCGGGATACATGATGCAATAAAGATGATAACAGCCAACCCATATGCCATATGTAGGCAATGCCCTCTGAAGTCTCCTGATTACGAATTCCAATCGCATTGTATGCCCAAACAAAGACAAAGGGATATCAATAATTCGATTCCTTAAATTTAAAGATAATCGCCAGTCCTGTACCAACCACAAGCATAATAGCTGTCCATATCTCACCGGATAAACCAAAGCCGTCCCACCCATATTCTTTCAATACATAAGCTACATTAACAATTGTCGCAACACTAATCCATCCAAGATTGATTGAAAATGGTGCGATGTCTAATAAGCCAGGATTGCTATTTTTCATTCGCCTATACAAGATGATCAAACTGATTAAATAGGTAAACATAACAGCAAGACTAGCTATGAAATATTCATAATGCCAGGTCAGGATCCACGTACAGTTCAATAGCCCGCTTAACATAAATATAATGCTAGTATTTGTATAAACAGGCAATCCTCGACGCTCCCCTGGATACTGTCGAATAATCCATATACCTATTAAAATATTAAAGACCAGATAGAAAATGCGTAACCTGCACGTGTGATTAATACATCAATTCGATTTGATATTTCTCCTGTCGTCTGACCGTTGATTGGCAGCAAGTTAGCCAAAGCATTAATAACCACAATTAAGATAAAGACAAGAGTATTTAACTCCCGTCTAATCATAAACAACCCCTTCCAAGAATAAGATAGTCAATATATTCCTCAATTCACAACCCTTTAACCATTTAATACAATAGCCAGGTTATCACCTAGAACTTGGAGAATAGTTCAACAAAACTCTTCCTATACTGTTTAGATAATAAATGGCCGACAGTACTCTGTCGCATTTTATTCAATTGGCTTCAACTTGCTTGCAAATTATTATCTGATTTAGACTGACCTCTCTTTAACATTTCTCTTTACTATACTAACCTGACAATTTGGCAAGAATATTAATTAAAACATTCTTTTTATTAGGTAAACCCCATTATAATTAGGAAATGAAGCCTTTCAACTAAGATTGCTTTTTTATATTTAGGGGTATGATGATTAATGAAACTTTTTCACCCATCAAACGTTATATAGTGTAAGAAAGGAGTGCAAAAATATTGAAAAGAGGATCAATCATATTACTTGCTGGGGTTGTGGTTATTGGCATTATAATCGCTATGTTTGCTTCGAGTTATAATGGCTTTGTGAACGCAGAAGAGAATGTCGATAAAGCTTATTCCCAGATCGACAACCAATTACAAAGAAGGATGGACTTAATTCCTAATTTAGTTAATACCGTTAAAGGGTATGCCGAGCATGAAGAAGCCGTTATAAATGATGTCTCAACTGCTCGTGCAAATCTTGCCGGTGCTAATACACCGCAGGAACAAGCAACGGCCAATGATGAACTTACAGGTGCATTAAATCGACTATTAGTTGTTGTTGAAAACTATCCTGATCTGAAGGCCAATCAAAGTTTCCAGCAATTAATGGATGAACTGGCCGGTACTGAAAATCGGATTGCTGTAGCAAGACAGGATTATAATACGGAAGTATCCACTTATAATAAAAAAGTGAAGCAATTTCCCGGTGCCTTGATTGCCGGATTATTTAATTTTGATAGCAAGGAATATTTTAAAGCTGCTGATGGCGCAGAGCAGGCACCGACAGTAGATTTTAATGGAACTGAATGATGTTTAAAAGAATTCTCCACTCAATGGCGACTTTCTTATTCTTATTGGTCAGCTTGATTGGAAGTCCAGTGTCCGCAGCTGTTCCCAAACCACAAGGGGATATTTACGTTCAGGATTTCGCCAATCTATTAGATGACAGTGAGAAACAACAGTTGATTCAGTTAGGTCGTACATTGGAAGATCAAACAAAAGCCCAAATTGCTGTGTTAACCGTAAATACTTTAGATAATCAAACACCTGAAGAATACGCACTGGATGCCTTCCGTACATATGAGCTAGGTGATAAGGAACTTAATAATGGTGTCCTTTTATTAATAGCGAATAAGGATAGAAAAGCCCGTATTGAAGTTGGATACGGTCTTGAAGGGGCATTGCCTGATGGAAAGGTTGGCAGAATATTGGACACGTATACTATTCCATATATGCAATCTAACCAACCTAACGAGGCTGTCATCAATACGTATAAGGAATTATTTAATGTCGTCTCTCAGGAATATCAACTAAATGAATCAACCGATTCGAAAGCTTATGTCTCCGAAGTAAATAATGAAGGCGGTATGGCGACCTGGAAAAAACTATTAATAGGAGCTGCACTTGTTACATTTATCATTATTGATATGACTTTCTTTGGTGGTACATTTACTTATATGCTTCTTCACATTCTGTCTGCATTTTCAAGGAACGGCGGAGGTCGTGGAGGTGGAAATCGCGGCGGCGGTGGCGGTTCATCTGGCGGCGGCGGGGCTTCGAGAGGCTGGTAAATTATAAATACCTATAACTAATCAATACCATAATTGAACCCGGCGATAGAAAATCAGTTTGTTTTCCTTTCCCAGTTTCGTATTTTGTATATACAGAATATATTCTTAATCAGTCATACTGAACAAAAAAGAATCCTTTTCGGGATTCTTTTTTTGTTTCTATTTACTTTTCAGAGCGATAGGCTTCTAAAGCTTTTTTGACTTTTTCAGCATCAGGGGATAATTCGTTACCTGTATCAACAAGCGGGCTGACGGTTGAAATAGCCTTTGCTTTATCGCCTTTATAGAATTGAATGAACTCATCCTGATTAATGGAATAAAGAACTGCCTTTCTTAAGTTCTCACTTTGTGCAACATCACGATTTTTCGTGTTAAATAACAAGTAAGAAACGGCATTACTCTGGATGCTTTGTAGTTTCATCTTGCTGTCTTCCTTAAGAATATCAAACTTTGTTTCTGGTACACCGGATAGCATGTCGATTTCACTGCTTCGTAGTGCACTAAATGCGCTATCAGGGTCTTTGATAAATCGTACGGAAACTCTATTAATATATGGTTCGTATTCTCCCCCTTCCATATAAGCAGGGTTCTTTTGGAATACAGCTTCATAGTCATTTTTGTACAGCATTATATAAGGTCCGCTTGTATATAACGTGTTATTATATTGGCTGCCCTCGGTTACCGTACTTTGATCTCCATAAGGGATATCTTTCTTGACATCGAAAGAAGCTACATCATAAGTATTGATGCTTTCAACTTGTTTTTTCGAAACAATTCCTGCAGATTGGTGGGCCAGATAATTCAACACCTGTGGGAATGGCTCAGTTGTTGTCATTTTTACGACTTGATACATCCCATTTTTTTGATCGGCATCCTCTTTTACTTTGACTAGTCCCGTTATTTCACTTTCCAGATCTTTATTAAGAGCGTCCTTTACGGTGCCTTTCTCATTGGAAAGCTTCACTGATTCAAGGCTCGCCACGTCCTCAACGATTTCTACTTTCTTGATATGCTCATGCAAGCTGTATGTTCTGTGGTCCGGTACGGAATCTTTGTCTTTCGCACGATTCAAGGAAAATATGACATCTTCTGCTCCGACTCTTTCACCTGAGTCAACTGCCTTTTTATTTTCTACTTTAGCAAACCGAATGTCATTTCTGAGTACAAAATAATATTCCGTATTTCCTTCAGCAATGGCATGATTCAACGATAAGGATGCATCCGAGGTGATTTTATCATCGTCAGTCAAATTCACCAAACGTATATACATATTCGTATTCAATTGGTTGATGGAACCATCATTCCCTTTGATTGGATCAAGAGAAGTTAGCGTAGACATCGACTGTGTCAATTTCAAAGGTTCCTTATCACGCTTTGTAGTATCGGCAAAATCAATTGAATCCCACGCCAAGGCCCGCGACTTCGACAAACGTACGGATTTTTCCTTTAATATATCTGTATTAACCGCTTGATTTTTGTTGGATATATACAAAGGAGCAATATAAGCCTTTTCAAATACAAGGTGGTCTTCTAACTCTTTGTAGGTTCCTTTATATTCTTCTGGAGTTTGAGTAGATGCTTTATTAATCAATTTATCCAATTTAGGATCTGATATAATGCTATAATCCCCTCCTGTTATAAACAACGATCGCACCGCATAATCCGGATTACCCGTAACTGTGGTCCAACTCGACATAGACACATCGAAATTGCCTGCATCTTCCTGTGCTTTAAAGCTTCCGAAATCCGGTTGAAGATTCAATTTGACTTCAAATCCATTTTTCGTAAGTTGATCACGAAGAATATTTACATCTGACTCGTTGGCACTCGTACTCAATATTTCAATCTCAATAGCTTCCTTTTTTTCACCATCATTAACTTTATTACTTACATCATCTTTTGTTTGGACTGTGCATGCGCTAAGAACCAATAAGAATACAAGCAATAACGGCATAAATCCTTTTATCTTCAAAATAACTCCCCCAAATGATTCATATTTGATAAAGCTTCTTTTCATAATCAGGATGATCGATCAAGCTTAGGATCAAGTGCATCCCTCAGACCATCCCCAAGAAAATTGAATGACAACACAAGCAAAACGATTGCTACTCCAGGAAAAATAGCAAGATAAGGATTAGATTCCAAGTAGGCGCTTCCAATTCGCAAAATATTTCCCCATTCTGGTATATGTGGTTCAACCCCAAGTCCAAGATAACTTAAGCTGCTTGTCGATATGACAGCTGCACCTATTGTTAAAGTGGATTTCACGATCATAGGAGCCATGGAGTTAGGGATGATATGTTTGAAAATGATGGCACGATCCTTTACTCCAAGAGCCCTCGAAGCCTCTACAAATTCATAATTAGAAACCTGGAGCACATTAGCGCGCATCGTCCTGGCATATGTAGGAATAGCCCCTACGCTTAAGGCGATAATCAAATTAACAGTATTAGCTCCAAAGGCAGCAATGATTGTAATCGCCAGCAAAATACCTGGGATAGCATATAAAATATCTAAAAGCCGCATGATGATATTATCAGTATGTCTGCCATAATAGCCTGAGATGGCACCTAGGAATCCTCCGATCAATACAGGAATAAGGGTAGCCAGGAAACCAACAATGAGTGATATTCTAGCACCGAATACAAGCCTGGAAAAAACGTCCCTGCCGAAATTATCCGTACCGAATGGATAAACGAGACTCGGAGATTGCAAGATTGCTCCGTAATTATTTTCGATTGCAAGACTCATTTCAAAAGTAAACATACTGCACACTGAAATCATGAACAGAAAGATGATAAAAAACAAACTCAGCATCGCTGCAAAATGCTTTGATAACCTTTCCCATATTGATTCCCACTCTGTCTTAACACCATACTGCAGATTTCTAGCCCTTAGTAGGATCGTTATTCCAAACACTAGAGAAAACAGATTTCCGGTAAGGGTGCTCAACAGAAAGAAAATAGCGACAACGATGGATGCCTTCTTATGCAGTCTCCCTTTCAGGAGCAACAAAACACCTAACAGATGGAACAATGTTATCGCAATCAAGGTAGCCATTCCTGTCATAAAACTGTTTGACACATACGGTTTAAACAAATTAAGGGCAGAAACACCTATTACAAAGCAATCAACCAATAGCATATAAATTCCAAGAGAGTAATAGAAATTTTTCTTCTTTTTAATCAAGATCAACGCAGCTGCTGTCAAAAAGACATTCCCGCTGAATAGACTTGCCAGTTGAATAATCCCCAACCTCCTGGTAATAATCGAAATATCTCCTTTTTCCAG
Organism: Bacillus sp. D386; assembly: GCF_006346415.1. Classification (NCBI taxonomy): domain Bacteria; kingdom Bacillati; phylum Bacillota; class Bacilli; order Caryophanales; family Bacillaceae; genus Bacillus; species Bacillus sp. D386. The sequence continues at coordinate 261,627 of NZ_VEMV01000001.1, forward strand.
TAAGTCTATTTTCATTCTCCTCAGCAAAATGCCCTGTATGGCAGTAAAGCAGGTATAAATCCCAAACATCCATAAGAAAAATCCTCTACTTTCCATACTTTTGAAATCATAGACATTTAGCAGAAAAATGATTGTAAGTATCAAAGAAATACCTAAAGCGAACTTCGCCTGTCTATATTCCTGTGAAGCTTTTAAACTATTCATTTCATACACCTGCTTTAGTATTGTTTCATCTTATGCCGAATCCGCGGATCAAAGAATGCATACAAGATATCGATGAACATATTAACAATAGAAATGATAATGGCTGTATAGATGACAGCGCCCATTACTGCCGGCACATCCGGTATAAATTGTTTATCGACAATATAACTGCCCAGACCGCTGATATTAAACACTTTTTCTGTGACTGCTGCCCCTCCGAGCATTCCTCCAAATTGTAGTCCTATCACCGTAATAATTGGGATAAGAGCATTTGGTACTGCATGTCTCATGACAACTCTTTTTCCACTTAAACCTTTTGCCCTTGCCGTCAACATATAATCTTCATGTATGACTTCAAGTGTCGATGACCTGGTCATTCTGGCAACTGCAGCTGTCAGTCCTGTTCCAAGTACCACGACAGGCATGATTAGCGAAAGCCAATTGTTAGCACGATACGTTGCAGGTAGCCATTCTAAATGAACCGAGAAGCCCAATATGAAGATCAGCCCTTGCCAGAAACTCGGAATTGATAGTCCAAGCAAGGCAATTAACATAAAAGAATGATCAAAGATTGTATTCCTTCTGATAGCCGAAATGATTCCGGTTGGTAATGCGACCAGTACTGCGAGCAATAAAGAAAAGACGGCGATCGTCAATGTAATTGGAAACTTACGCATAATGGAAGATATCACGTCTTCATTTCCAGCAAAAGAACTACCTAGATCAAAAGTGAAGATTCCGATTATGGTGTCTCGTAATTGAATAAAGTAGGGCTGATCCAATCCATGCAAAGTATTGAATGCGGCAATCTGCTCCTTCGTTGCCGTTTCTCCCAATATGTTAGCAGCAGGATTGAACGGTGAAATATACAAAATCGTAAAGACAAGTATACTTACACCCAAAACAACGAAAATAGTCATGATTAAACGTTCCATCACGTATTTTACATAAGGGTAACTAAAGATAAACATCAATATGTACATAAAAAAACCAGCAATGAAGGAAATGAAGAAGAACCACCTTTCGCGGAGCAATACAGAAAATACATCCTCGAACTGCATCTTCCCTTTCCACGGTTCACTATCATCGCGAGTCGAAGAGACCATTAACTCTGATATATAGACATTTAATCGATGCTCGGCAAGTTGGGTTGCTTTTTGCTCAATCTCCTTATCGTCTACTTTCTTGTCAAAGAAATCCCGCTTTTTTCTAAGCTGATCCTGATAGTCCTTCTTAAAAGCAGTGAAATGGCCAGAATCGATAAGGGATTGCTTTAGCTCTGCTTCTGCAGCTGTATAACTACCTTTGTTTCTTTTGAAAAGATAATAAAACATAACAATTAAAAAGAGCGGAGCCCCCAAAATCAGGAGGAAACTTTTATATGCAGAGTTAGCCATCATTTTCCTAAAAATTTGATCTATCCTCTGTACAAAAGAATGGTTCCCCTTCCACTCCTGCTCATTAATCAATAATATCCCCTCCTTTTTTCCTTCAGCGTTTAGCCGAATACATATAATCATTCGTATAAACAAAAGATTTAAGAATAATTGCACTTTTCCGAGTGGTATAGTATATTTTATTTTAGCAATTGGTAAAAGTCAACAGTACGAGGAAATATATCCATTAGTCTTTTTTGGACCAATATGATGATTTGGCAGGTGTCTTTTGATGAATTCATTATTGCAAGTGCAACACTTATCGGTATCTTTTGAACAAGAAGAACAGGAATTTCAAGCTGTACAAAATATCAGCTTTTCACTTAATAAAGGAGAAACCTTAGGAATTGTCGGTGAATCAGGCAGTGGTAAAAGCGTCACTGCACGTTCAATCATGCAGCTGTTACCAGTGAGCGCCAGACGAAAGAACGGAACGGTTCTCTTTAACGGAAAAGATATTGGGAAATACTCAGAAAAAGAAATGGAGGTCATTCGTGGACGCGATATCGGAATGATATTCCAAGATCCAATGACATCTTTGAATCCGACCATGAAAATCGGAGATCAGATTGCAGAAGGATTAATAAAACACGAAAATCTATCCGATAAACAAGCCAAAAACCAAGCGCTCGATATGTTGGAATTGGTCGGTATTAAGGACAGCGAAATTCGCTATGAACAGTATCCTCATGAATTTTCTGGGGGAATGAGACAGCGGGTAATGATTGCAATAGCATTGGCATGCCGACCGTCTTTGCTAATAGCAGATGAACCTACAACTGCTCTTGACGTCACCATTCAGGCGCAAATCCTTAATCTAATGAAGAAGATGCAAGAAAAGTTCGGAACTTCAATCATTTTAATCACGCATGACTTTGGTGTAGTAGCTGGAATGTGCGACCGAGTAGCCGTCATGCAAAACGGGGAAATTGTAGAGACTGGTTCGACAGAGAAAATCTTTACCTCACCCACTCACCCTTATACAAAGAAGTTACTTCATGCACTTCCGAAACTAAATGAAAAGAAGAAATTGAAACCGGTACCTAATATAATCAGAAATACTGAAGATGTCCCGTTGCTGGAAGTGCGCAATCTTAAGCAATACTTCGATATTGGCAAAGGCAATACAATAAAAGCAGTAGATGATATTTCTTTCAGTATTAAAGCTGGGGAAACATTAGGAATCGTCGGCGAATCAGGAAGCGGTAAATCCACTACCGGACGCTCAATCCTTCAATTACATACCCCTACCGGAGGGGATATTCTTTTTAAAGGTATGGCGCTAAACGACTTTTCTCCTAATGAAATGCTCATCATGCGGCGTCATATGCAAATGATCTTTCAAGATCCTTATGCTTCTCTCAATCCAAGGATGCGGGTATTGGATATCATAGGTGAAGCACTGGATGTCCATCATCTCGCCACCAATAAATCAAATCGAAAGAAACGGGTTGAGACTTTGCTTGATATGGTTGGTTTGGATCTTGCATTCGCGATGAGATATCCGCATGAATTCTCTGGAGGGCAAAGACAACGAATCGGTATCGCCAGGGCATTAGCAGTCGACCCTGCCTTCATCGTGTGTGACGAGCCATTATCAGCCCTCGATGTCTCCATCCAAGCACAGATCGTTGAATTGATGGAAGATTTGCAACAACGGCTCGGTCTCACCTACCTGTTCATCGCTCATGATCTTTCCATGGTTAAACACATTAGCGATAGGGTAGCCGTCATGTATAAAGGAAAAATAGTAGAGTTGGCCGAAAGTGAAGAATTATATTCTAACCCTCAGCATGATTACACAAAATCGTTATTGGCCTCGATCCCTATCCCGGATCCAAAGATTGAAACACAAAAAAGAAAAAATGATGGATCAATTAAAACAGAGAAAAGAGAGTATAATGTTGAAAACACAAAACTAGTGGAAGTGTCTGCCGGACACTGGGTTGCCATTTAGCCTTAATCATTGGTTTGAAAACTTAAAGAGGCATCCAAGATCCTGAATGCCTCTTTCCACTTCTTTGTTTTTTACATAACCAGCTCTTCCACAACTGGATACACAAACTGGAAATTTTGCTCGTCTGGCAGTATATAGTAAGTATAATCAATGTTGATCTGTCTAAACTCTTCTTTCATATACTCACAGAAAAAACTTATGTTTCGCACTTAACAGACCTCAATTAAAAGTTACAACTTAACAATACTTTGATCTTTGATTGATTTATAACAAGCTTCAATTATTTTCATATTTTGCACGGTATCCAATGGCGTATATGCTGGGGTTTGATCGTTAAGTATACATTCTGCAAAATGATCCACTTGCATCATATATTGATCACACATAATCACTTCTTTTCGGGTCTCCCCTCCGCTTTTAACCAATAATTCCCCTTGATGTCCAACAAGATCTGGACGATAAGCATTTCTGCATATAATCTCTCCTAGAGTGCCAACCACGCGGTATTCATTTCGATTAGTCATTTCAAAACTGCAATCAAACATCGCTCGCACACCATTATCCATCGTCATATGCGCTGTGGTAGTTAAGTCTACATCATAAGGATTATTCAGATCTGCAAAGCCCATTATTTCTATTGGTTCAGCTCCTAAAATATGCCTGATAGCATGGATATTATAACAGCCAACGTCATATAGGGCCCCTCCCCCTTTTTCCGAAGATAAACGAATATTATCCTCATCATCACTTAATAAAAACGAATGACTGGCATACATATACTTTACCTCGCCTATTTCTCCCGTTTTAATAATATCTTTTACACGTTTATGTTGGGCATGAAATTGGTACATGAACGCTTCCATCATTTTCACACCATAACGCTCACACGCATTCATCATTTCAATTGTTTCTGCCTCTGTCAAAGCAGCTGGCTTCTCAACCAACACATGTTTACCAGCTTTTGCTGCTTCCATTGTCCATTTTGCATGCAAATGATTTGGTAATGGAATATAAACAGCTTGTATTTCAGGATCCGCTAATAATTCTTCGTATGAATCATATGTCCTCGGAATCTCCAAGCTTGCAGCCACATCTTTAGCCTTTTGACTTTGGCTGGCAATCGCTGTTGCCTCTCCATGGACAGAACGTTTAATGGCGGGAATCACTTGAGTTTGCCCAATATCTGCCGTACTTAAAATACCCCATTTTATTTTTGGCATTCTTATTTCTCCTTTCCAAAGTCCTAAAAAAAAACGGATCATTACAATGATCCGTTTCTTAGAAGTTACTTCTATTATAGATAATAATGTACGTATTTGGCAATTTTCATCAGTATTTTATCTTTCATTTTAAGGTTATCAAAATAATCTAATTTAATTTCCTTTGAATCCCCGAGATCTACATCTAATTGTTTTTGAACCGTTTGACTAAATGGTGATGATTTCATAAATAAAGTCATTTCATCATTCAACCTAAATGAACGTGAATCGATGTTGACTGTTCCAATCATTAATCTTTCATGATCTACCAGGACAACCTTCCCATGGAAAATTCCTTTATCATATTGGTATACCTTCATTCCGTTTTCGAGTGCTTCTCTGACAAAAGGATACGCAGCCTGGGTTAACATTAATCCATCTGAATGTTTGGGCCACATGATGATAACCTCCACATCACGTTTTCTTGCCCGTTTTAAAGCATCCATAAAATCACGATTATCTGGAATAAAATAGGGGGTCGCAATGATAATTTGTTTTTTTGCCGCATCGAATTCTTGAATAAAATCCTCAACCAAGCCAAATCCACTTGAATATACCTTCAAATAATGATTGGTTTCTCCTTTTTCCAAGTCAACCTTATGTATGGGTGCAGAGTTACCTGTATTTACCTTCCAATCCTCGCAAAATTGTTGTTCAAAGTCCTGAACACCCTCACCTGTCATACGGATCTGATAATCATGCCATGTATTCTTTGTATATTTTTGTGCTACATTAAGTCCGCCTGTGTATCCGATTTTCCCATCTATCACAGCTATTCGACGATGATTTCTATGCTGGATGGAGTACCAAATATGAGGAAAATGAGGATCATTGCTATAGGTTATATGCACCCCTGCTTTTCTCAGTTCATCAAACCAATCATTCTTACCCTTTAAAGAGCCTGCTCGGTCTACCGAATAATAAACTTCGACTCCTTGATTCGCCTTTTTCTTCAATAAATCGAAAAATGCTTCGCTTGCTTCACCGCTACCAATTGAAAAATAATGAATATACACATATTCCTTAGCCTCTAAAATATCTTTTGAAAACTGAGGATAAAAAGTTTTCCAATCCGTGTACAATCCAAAATTACTGTTACGAATTGGATAGGTATGAGGTTGGCTACCTGCTTCCGCCGCTTCTCTTCCCGCTTTAATATCATAATTCACCCATACTAAAAGCAAGCCTATAAAGGTACTAAACAGTAAAAGACCGTTAATGAAATATATAATTATTTTTTTCAGCATCCTGACTGTCCTTTGAATGGAAGACAAATTACATCTTCCTTTTTGCTTAGTATGTGTAAATGAATCCATATTATTAAATAAGTAAAAAAGCCACACATCACACCTTTTTAATAAAGGAGTAATGTATGGCTTTCTAAAATTAGCAGCTATGGCTGTGAGAATTATTTTTTACTTTTGAGCCAGTTTCCCCACGTAACAAATCACCATTAGTTGCTTTAATGATTTCATCTGTCACTGTATTTGAGATGACATTAGCTACCATCTGCAGAAGATCATTAACTTCCATCTGCGATTGTTTGAATTCCTGGACAATCGGAATTTCATCCAATTCACGTTCTACCTTCGCTAATTTTTCCTCTGTCTTTTTAAAGGCTTCTGTCTTTCCATAATGTTGGAAGTTGACCGATTGCTTTTGTAACCCCTTGATTACTGACATTAACTCAGCTACATTTTTATTTTCATTGATTTGTGCTTCCGCTCGTTTAAAGAAATCAACTTCATTAGTCGTTGAGATCATTTTAGCCAAGTCTTTTGCTTTGTCAATAATTTGTTCTTTCGTGTAGTTCCCCATTTTTAAACTCCCACCTCTACCTCATTTGTTTCTTCCACATACTCACCATCAAGTGACCATGTTTTAGCATTTGTAATTTTTACTTTTACAATTTTACCGATAACAGATTTTGGAGCTCTAAAGTTAACCAATTTATTTTTAGTTGTATAACCCGCCAGTACATCCGGATTATTTTTACTTTCCCCTTCAACTAAAACATCGAGAATTTGGCCTTTATATAATTGATTCTTTTTGTTGGCTGTTTCGTTTACCAGTGCATTCAAGCGTTGAAGACGCTCTTTTTTGACTTCCATCGGAACATTATCCTTCATTTTTGCGGCTGGTGTACCTTCACGCGGAGAATAAATAAATGTATAAGCCAAGTCATATCCAACTTCTTGATAAAGAGACATCGTTTCTTCAAACTGTTCGTCCGTTTCATTCGGATAGCCAACTATAATATCAGTTGTCAGTGTGACGTTAGGGATTGCTTCCTTGATTTTACGAACCAATTCCAAGTATTGTTCACGAGTGTATTTACGAGCCATGATTTTTAAGACATCATTATTACCGGATTGAACAGGCAAATGGATATGATCCATCATGTTTCCGCCCTTAGCCAGAACTTCAATCAAATGATCATCAAAATCACGAGGGTGACTTGTCGTGAAGCGCACACGCGGGATATCGATTTTACGAATTTCTTCCATTAAATCGCCTAGACGATAGTCGATATCTTCAAAGTCCTTACCGTATGCATTTACATTTTGCCCAAGCAATGTGATTTCCTGATATCCTTGAGCAGCCAGCTGACGAACCTCCTGAATGATATCTTCAGGTCTGCGGCTCCGTTCCTTTCCACGTGTAAATGGAACAATACAGTACGTACAGAACTTATCACAGCCATACATAATATTAACCCAAGCCTTGATGTTTCCTTTTCTTACTTTTGGAAGGTTCTCAATAATATCCCCTTCCTTGGACCAAACCTCAATAACCATTTCTTTGGACATATATGCTTCCATCAGTATTTCCGGTAAACGATGGATATTATGTGTTCCAAATATCATATCTACAAAGGCATGCTTTTGTAAAATTTTATTCACAACAGATTCTTCCTGTGACATACATCCACATACACCAAGCAATAAATCAGGCTTATTTTTTCTCAATGCTTTTAAATGGCCAAGTTCACCGAACACTTTATTTTCAGCATTTTCTCGAATGGCACATGTATTCAATAAAATTACATTGGCATCCTCCACGCTGTCAGTTGGTTCATATCCAAGAGCTAAAAAGATACCGGACATAACTTCAGTATCATGCTCATTCATTTGGCAACCGTACGTACGGATATAAAACTTGCGTCCTTCACCCATACCACGGAATTGTTCATTAATATTAAAATCCTTATGATAATTAATCGCTTCTTTTCCGCGTTTCTTAGCATCTTTTAAGGATGGTGGCATGTAAACCGTTTCAAAATACTTGCTATAATCTTTCTCTTGCTTTTTGTCATTTTTAACAGCGGTCGTTGTATCCAATCGTTGCTGCTCGTTCATATAAATCCCCTTCCATGTATCCACACTTATTGATTAAATCTATATATATTATTAAATAGACCAAACCACTCATAAACACAATTATAAAAGCACTAAACTCAAAAATAACAATTACAAACTGTATTGCAATCATTTTTAAAACTATCTTTGTCACATTCATTTAGTATAATGGTTTTGGGCAAATTTCTCAATATGAAGTGTAAAATAGCCTTTTTTGGGATAAACATGCAGATAAAAATACCTGTACAGGCATATATACAATTTTTTTGGTTCTTCCTATTACTTAAGAGCATTTGTCTTTCTAAACAATCCCTAAATCAATCACATATGTCTCCAAAAAAATGTTTGTCTGCGTTATACCAATGTATTCTTTGATATAAGGCAGACAAACATCCTCCAACACTATTCATGTTACTTCGCAAAACCAATATCACTTATTGGCCAAATGCGCAGTTTCACTTCACCAATAATTCGATCCATCGGCACAAAACCAAATATCCTGCTATCTTTACTGTACAAGCGATTATCTCCAAGAACAAACATTTGTCCCTTTGGAACTTTTTGTTTACCTGTCAAATTCTTCAATGTAAAATCTTCAGTCAGACGTTCCCTCTCTAGTAAATCCTTCTTAAATTCCACCAGATAAGGTTCATCAACCGCTTTTCCATTGATATATAGAACATCATTCTTCATCTCAACAGTATCTCCTGGAAGACCAATTACACGTTTTACATAACTATCAGATGAATCTGTTGCATGAAATACGACCTCATCAAAACGGTTAATCGTTGTCATTTTACTTAAGATAACCCGATTTCCATCCTCGAGACTGGGAAGCATAGATTCTCCCCTCACTGTAGTTGGCGTAAAAACAAACTGACGCATTAAAGTCACAATAACAATTGCCAATACGACAGATTTAAACACTGACATAGCTTCTTTTCCTATATTTATTTTATCATTCATAAACCGTACTCCTTTAACCTAATTCATGTACACCCGCTCTGTTCTCTTCTTCATTCATTCCCTTACAAAGAAAAATACAAACGTGTTGGATGTATAAGACGTACAATGTCAATGAGCTAACAAGCCTTTATGTTCTATCATTCTTAATGAATTTTCTGTACCACTTAAAGACTGTTGGAGAATAGCAAAAAAACAGATAGCGCAATAGGACAATTACATAGAAAAAATAATAAAGCCACCTGAATAGGATTACCTAGTGAATCAACGACAAGTTTCCCCCCACTGCTTTTTCTTCATTTTGTTCATTGAAACTACTTTCAGAGATATCGACCCTAAAGGTTACTCATCCTAAGTAATTAAACAAGCGAGAATCCTTTTAAATACTATTTGTAATTTTCAAATATTTGGTTTTGGGATATAGTTATACTATTAATAAACAGGAGTTGTGGATATGACCGCGCATATGGCAGTAGATGTTTTGTTAACCAACAAATAATCTGAGGGAGTGTATCTCCGACTGCACCCCTTATTAAAGGGAGAAAAACATGAAACAATTTTTTGATAACTATTTATCAGGTAAAACAGTTTTATTGAAACAAATGGAACCACATCATTTTGAGCGCTTTGCTGAAATTGAAAATGAAAATAGTACACTATTACTTGCAAATGATGATATTCCATTTCCATTAACAGCTGAAGATCACACAAATTTTTTCAAAACGATTAGTGGGAAAAAAGAATAGTTTATGTTTGGTATTTTTGAGAAAGAATCAAATGAACTTATTGGATCATGTGGTGTATTCGCAATTAACTGGAAGAATAGCACGTGTTTTGTTGGGATATCCATTGGCAACGAGTGGCACAATAAAGGCTTTGGCACAGATGCTATGAATACATTAATTTCTTTTGTTTTTAATTACATCCATATCCATAAAATCAAACTTCAGGTGTTCAGTTTTAATACCAATGCTATCCGCTCTTACGAAAAATGCTATTTTAGTAAGGAGGGTACATTACGAAATGAAATCTTCAGATTTGGGTCATTCCATGATGTACATGTATATGGTTTACTGAGAGAAGAATGGAACAAGCGACAGACTAACTAACTAAAAAAAGCATTAATTCACGTCCTTCATGAATTAATGCTTTTCTGTATTACTATTAACTTGTTAATTAGAGATATCTGAAGTTCCCTCTAAGTAGCCTATTATTTTAAATAACTATTTTCGAAAGACCATTCATACAGTTTATTTAATAATCCCCAGCTCTTTACCAGCCTTTTCAAATGCATTTAATGCTTTAGCCAGCTCCTCTTTGGAATGTTCTGCTGTTACAATGGTCCTGACACGTGCATGACCCTTTGCAACAGTTGGGAATGCAATCCCCTGAGCAAATACACCATATTCCATTAATTTATTAGACAGCTTATTTGTCAAAGCCTCATCCCCAACGATAATGGGAGTGATCGGTGTTTCGCTTTTTCCGGTATTAAAGCCCATAAATTCTAGTCCTTCTTTGAAAAACTTTGTATTCTCCCACAAACGCTCAATTAATTCCGGTTCTTCCAATAATACATCAATTGCTTCTATATTAGCCATTGTCACTGCAGGCGGGTGTGATGTACTAAATAAGAAAGGTCTGCCTTTATGAATTAAATAATCAACCAATGTACGGCTGCTTGCCACATATCCTCCAAGAACCCCTATAGCCTTGCTTAACGTACCTACCTGAATATGAACACGTCCATCCAAACCGAAGTGATTGACGGTTCCACGCCCATTTTGGCCAAGTACTCCTGAGGCATGCGCATCATCGACCATAATAAGTGCATCATATTTTTCTGCTAACTCCACAATCTCGGGTAGCGGTGCGATATTGCCATCCATGGAAAAGACACCATCTGTTACAACTAAGCGTTTACGATAGGATTGAGTCTCTTTCAGGACATCCTCCAAGCTGTTCATATCGACATGCTTATAAACACGGCGTGTAGCTTTTGTTAGTCTTATTCCATCGATTATGGAAGCATGGTTTAATTCATCCGATATAACCACATCTTCCTGTGTAAGAATCGCGGATAGAACTCCTTGATTCGTTGTAAATCCAGATTGAAATACTAAAGCCGCTTCCGTATGTTTAAATTTCGCCAACTTCTCTTCTAACTCTATATGCATATCCATGGTACCGGCAATTGTACGTACCGAACCTGTTCCCACTCCATATTCTTCAATGGCATCAAGCGCTGCATCCTTTAAACGAGGATGTGAAGTCAATCCAAGATAGTTGTTAGATGATAATTGAATCAAATTTTCCCCATTAATCTTAACTTTTGTACCTTGTTCTGATTCCAGAGGAATTAATGGATGGAACAAACCTGTTCCTTTCATTTCGTCTAATTCTGTTTGCAAGTATTCAAACCCCTTCAAATCGCTTCCTCCTCATCCAATTGTTTACCTTATATTCCTTCTATTCCCTATATTTTTGCATTATATCAATAGTATTGAATAAATTTATTACTCTTCCTCATTCAGCACCCTTTTACGGCAGTAATATCACTTTTCCACACTCACCTTTGATCATAAGGTCAAAGCCTTTTTCATACTCTTCTAAAGGGAACTGATGGGTGATTAATGGTTTAACATCAACCTGCCCTGATTCCAGCAATCGGGAAACCTGCTGCCACGTTTTAAACATTTGTCTCCCTGTAATTCCTTGAACGGTTATCCCCTTAAAAACGATATCATCAGTAATATTGAGAGGCACAGGCTTAGAGGGTAAGCTTAAAATAGAAAACCTGCCTCCATTCGTAATCATTTTAAATCCTTGATCGATGGCTATAGGATGACCACTCATTTCACAAACAATATCAACCCCATTGCCACCCGTTAAATCATAAACTGCCTGAACAGGATCTGTCTTCGATGAATTAATCATCACAGTAGCGCCCAATTTACCCGCTAGCTCTAAACGGTAATCATTAAGATCTAACGCAATGACCTGTGAAGCCCCAGCTGCTTTTGCCACTCCCACTGCCATAATACCAATTGGACCGCAACCGATAATAGCGACCGTTTTCCCGACTACTTCACCTGACAATACGGTGTGGACCGCATTCCCCATAGGCTCCTGTATAGAAGCTACATCTATAGGCATATCTACAGGATTTTTCCAAAGATTAGATGCCGGTAAAGCTACATATTCAGCAAAACACCCCTGTGTATCAACCCCAATTATCTTTGTGTTTTTACATATATGATATTGTCCCGTCATACATTGAGGGCAGATTCCACAAACTAAATGTGTCTCAGCGGAAACATAATCACCTATCTGGAAATCCTGTACTTTATTTCCCACTTCAACAATCTCTCCTGAGAATTCATGCCCAAATGCATAAGGAGGATTAACCCTATGTTGAGACCATTCATCCCAAGTATAAATATGGACATCCGTCCCGCATATGGACGTCGCCTTTACTTTAATCAACACTTCATCCTCTTTGATAGAAGGAATATCAATCAATTGGAGTTCTGCTCCATAACCTCTTTTATGTTTTACAACCGCTTTCATTTTTCCATCCACCGTATACACACTCCTGTCTAAAAAAACCTGGTTTATACCAAAATTTTAAATTTTTAACTTAATTATGTAAATAGGCTATTCCTCGTATGGCGGACAGTTGATTATAAGAAGAATATTTTTTTAAAAAAGTATACTAAAGTGAATATTTTTTCCGGACTAAGACAACCTACATTGTCATCTAAGAATGAATCCCCATGTATAAGTCGTTATCAAAGGTATCTGCTAATCATAATAAAAACCCCTGATATATCAAGGGGTTCATTCTTCAAGAGATTTCTCCATGAATACTTACCTCACATTACATAAAAATAATACCGACCGATTACTCGGCCGGTGTTTATTCAATTACATAAATTCTGCTGTCAATTTATCAAAATGTTCCTGAGTCAATTTCAAATCAGCAGAAGATAAAGGTTTTTCAGCATACCCCTGAATTAATTCCTGATAGGAAGGCTGAGCAGTATTTTGATAAATTAAGCCGGTAACTAAGCCTTTATGCTCCATTAACGTCTGCATCGCTGCTTCTTTATTGGATGGATCGTAACCTTCAATTGTTGAAAGCTTTGTTAAATTACCCTTGAACCAATCATACGTATTCACTTTATTATAGGTCACGCATGGACTGAAAACATTAATTAAAGAAAAACCTTTATGACGAATACCTGCTTCAATCAATGCTGTCAAATCTTTTAAGTCGCTGGAAAAGCTTTGCGCCACAAAAGTCGCACCAACTGACAAGGCCATTTCCATTGGAGATATCGCCTGTTCAATCGAACCTCCAGGCGTAGATTTCGTCTTAAAGCCGGCTGCAGAGCGCGGTGATGTCTGACCCTTCGTTAAACCGTATATTTGATTGTCCATAACAATATAGGTGATATCAATATTTCTCCTAATCGCATGTACTGTATGACCCATGCCAATTGCAAATCCATCACCATCTCCACCTGAGGCAAGGACGGTTAAATCACGATTCGCCATTTTGACACCCTGTGCGATTGGTAAAGAACGGCCATGTATACTGTGAAACCCATAGGATTGGATATAACCGGAAATACGGCCTGAACAGCCTATTCCGGAAATCACAGCAAGTTGATCCGGTTCCAGACCTACATTAGCTGCTGCCCTCTGGATAGCGGCCTGAACAGAGAAGTCACCACAGCCGGGACACCAGTTTGGTTTTACATTATTTCTAAAGTCTTTAAATGTAGCCATTTAAACCAACTCCCTGCATTTTGTATACACTTCGTACGGCAAAAATGGATTGCCGTCATATTTTAAAAGCTTCGTAATCTTCTCGGCATGGCCAATATTCATTTTCAGAATGTTGGCAAGTTGTCCTGTTGCATTATTCTCGATAACAACTACCTTTTTCGCATCCTGAACATAGGGCAGTAACTCATGGGCAGGGAATGGATGAAGAAGCCTTACATGTACATGGTTGACTTTAATCCCGTCATCAGCCAGGTTTTTCATCGTCTCTTCAATGACACCTCTAGTAGAAATAAATCCGACCAATAGCAAGTCTGGATTCTCATGGACAGCATTTATATGGATTGGATCTTTAAATCTTACAGACTCGATTTTGCGCATTCGTTTATCCATTTGAGCTACACGATTGGAAGCAACCTCTGAGGGTTTTCCCGTCTCATCATGTTCAACGCCTGTAACATGATGGATTCCATTTTTCATTCCTGGAAGAGGTCTTCGTGATATCCCGTCTTCCGTTACAGCATATCTCTTAAAATAACTTTTATCAGTAGGCTCAGGTAACTCCTCAGAAATTAATTTACCTCTCCTAATCTCAACCCTGCTAAAATCTAAAGGCTCAACGGTTTGTTTACCCAATGATAATTGTAAATCGGAAAGGATAATCACCGGAACCTGATATTCTTCAGCTAAATTAAAAGCTTCTACTGTATCGTAGAATGCTTCCTCCACTGTACTTGGTGCAAGAACGATTTTTGGAATTTCACCATGAGTTCCATAAATCATTGCCATCAAATCGGATTGTTCCTGTTTTGTAGGCATACCTGTCGAAGGGCCTCCACGTTGTGTGTCGACAATTACAAGCGGAGTTTCTGTAATACCCGACAATCCAATTGCCTCCATCATTAGCGATAAACCTGGACCAGCTGAAGCTGTTAAACTGCGTACACCTGCATAATTTGCGCCAATTGCCATCGTACAAGCAGCAATCTCATCTTCTGTCTGTATGACGGCTCCTCCAAACTTTGGCAGTTGCTTAATTAAATACTCCATTATCTCAGAGGCAGGCGTAATCGGATAGGCAGCCATAAAGCGAGTTCCACCAGCCAGAGCACCCATGGCAATCGCATCATTACCAATCATGAATAAACGTTTTTTTCCATCAGCTTCTACTAGCTGCAACACTCCAGCCTTGTTACCCATTTGTTCCATTAAAAAGTCATAGCCAGCTTGAATCGCTTCTAAATTCTTTTCAACGACAGCGGCTCCTTTTCTTCCAAATATTTCCTCAACCACTTCTGAAAATACCTGAATATTTAAACCAAGCACAGCACTAGAAGCGCCGATAGCTACCATGTTCTTCATCAAAGATGTCCCAAGCTGAGAGGCTATTTCTGTAAATGGGACGGAATAGAGTACTGCTTCGGTATCTAAAGGAGCTTTGGGATCAAACTTGGTGTCGGCCAAAATAATACCGTCTTTATGTAATTCTTTATAATTCACATCAATGGTTTCTTGGTCAAATGCCACTAACACATCCAAATCGTCGGCTATTGATCGAACCTGTGTTGTGCTTACTCGAATTTTATTATTTGTATGGCCCCCTTTAATACGGGAAGAAAAATGGCGATACCCATACAAGTAATATCCCAGACGATTTAATGCAATAGAAAAAATTTCTCCAGTACTTTCTATGCCTTCACCTTGCTGCCCTCCAACTTTCCATGAAAGTTGTTTATTCATTTCCTTTACACCCCTTCGATTCCCTTATATGAAATATTGGTTTTTCATGTCAGCTATAAAACTATTAACAATAATTTTATTATTTACTAGAATATACCATTATGTCTACAATATTAAGCTTAAGTTTCTAAAAAAACCATAAATAAAGAAATAGCGTATTCAATTCAACCCCTATTGGCCATATCTTGATGCAAAATTATCAAATAAGAAGTGACGGACATCCTCTTCCTTATAATACTTCAGCAGCTCGTTAACCAGATTACTATATTGTTCCACTCTGCTGAGAGAATGTACGCTTGTTGTCGTCCCATCAAAGTCAGATCCAAATCCTACATGACGGGCACCTCCAAGTGAACAAACATGTTCCAGATGCCTCAATACATCAGTCAAGTTTGCCTGATTGGTACCTGTTAAAAATTCAGGGACAAATGTAAGTCCCATAACCGATTTTTTTTGAATTAATGCTTTAATTTGTTCATCACTCAAATTTCTTGGATGATCAACTAGCGATCGGCAATTTGAGTGAGAAGCAATTGGTCTGCTATGTATTTCTATGCAATCCCAAAATGCTCTCTCCGATAAATGAGATACATCACACCAGTTGTTCGTAACATTCAACAATTCAACTACCTTTTTCCCAAAGGCGGTTAGACCGGCAGCGCGTTTTTCCAATGCACCATCAGCGACCAGATTAGCCCAGTTCCATGTCAACCCTACCACTGTAACACCAAGCCTCAGTAATAGCTTCAACTTCAACATGTCGTCGCCAATACAGTCACAACCCTCCAACATGAGAATCGCACCTGTCTCTCCCTCTTTAAGCCTGCCAATATCCTTATACTTTCGAATGAATTTTAACTTCCCTGTGCCAATTATTTGGTCATAAAAAATATCCACCATGGCAAGAGCTGCATCAAAGCGGATAGAAGGATGTACATTTTCCGGTATATAAATAGCGAAAACTTGTACTTGTATATTAGCTGCTTTCAAACCAAGATTTGTTACCTCTAGCTCCCTGCTATGATAAAAGTCCAATTTTGGATTAAGAAACAGCTTCATTAACACATCACAATGTGCATCAAATATTCTCATTTAAGCTAATCCCCCATGTTATGTTAGCTTCGGTTAACAAAAAGGAGCATCCTCCCGGTCGGAGAATACGCCTACCGATCCCTTATCAGAGTCAGCTCCAGTTTTACTGCAGTTTCATTTCACCGTGGTTCTATAATTAGTTTTATGGCGGTACGTTCCTCACCATCAATTAAGATATCTGTAAAAGCAGGAATGCATATAAGATCCATCCCGCTGGGTGCGACGAATCCTCTTGCAATCGCTACGGCTTTTACTGCTTGGTTTAATGCACCTGCACCTATTGCTTGGATTTCTGCTGCTCCTCTTTCTCTAAGTACTCCAGCCAGCGCTCCAGCCACAGAGTTGGGATTAGATTTTGCTGAAACCTTTAATATTTCCATTTCTGGTCCTCCTCATCTTATTCCAAGACATGTCCCCTAGTGAGTATGTTTTTTCTGTTAACTATATTCATAATGAACAAAAGATATACCATACAAAAAAGCCAACCCCTATAGGTTGGCTCCTCGCAATCGTTTTTAATAAAAGAATGGATGATCTTCATTAATTAAAATTCTCTCAGTTTTTTTCGCTTTGCCCGTTTTAGGATCTAAATCAATAATTAAACCACTAAGTACAGCTCTTCCCTCTTTTGGTACTTCAAATCTCACAGGCAGGCTTGTTAAGAATTTCTTGATGACAGCATCGCGTTCCATTCCTAGAATACCATCATAAGGCCCTGTCATTCCTACGTCAGACATGTAAGCAGTTCCTTTAGGCAGAATTCGGTTATCAGCTGTTTGGACATGTGTATGGGTCCCAACTACCGCTGACACTCGTCCATCCAGATACCATCCCATTGCCTGTTTTTCACTGGTTGCTTCAGCATGCATGTCAACAAATATAAATGGCGTTCGCTTACTGGCCTCTTCTACCAATTTATCTGCACATAAAAATGGATCATCAAGCGCAGGCATAAAGGTTCTGCCCTGCAGGTTAATAACAGCCAATTCAAACTGATTCATCTTAACAAAGGAAAGTCCCGTGCCCGGTGTTCCCTCCGGAAAATTCCCAGGGCGCACCAGATATTTTGCTTCTCCTATAAATTCAAAAATATCACGATTGTCCCAGGAATGATTACCAAGTGTAATGATATTAGCTCCGTACTCAAGTAATTCTTTATAAATTTTTTGGGTAATCCCTCTTCCAGCTGCAGCATTTTCTCCATTAATGATGACAAACTGCGGTCTATATTTTTCCTTTAACTTCCCTAAATATTCTTTCACCATTGCTCTTCCAGGTGATCCAACAATATCCCCTATAAATAATAACCTCATTTTCGCTTTCCTTTCTTTGAAACTAGGCCAAGATTATCTTTGGTATAGTTTAACTTTTTTGTTTAAAAAAGTTTCGATCTCCAAAAAAATAAAGCGGTGAGGAACACCGCTTTATTTTGCATATTCAACTGCTCTGGTCTCACGAATAACCGTCACTTTAATATGTCCCGGATAGTCCAGTTCATCTTCAATACGTTTTCTAATATCTCTGGCTAATCGGTGTGCCTCTAAATCATCAATACTTTCAGGCTTAACAATAATACGAACTTCTCGTCCTGCCTGGATTGCAAATGATTTTTCAACACCTTCATAGGATTCAGAAATATCCTCAAGTTTTTCAAGGCGACGAATATAGTTTTCAAGCGTTTCACTTCTAGCTCCAGGTCTAGCTGCAGATAATGCATCAGCAGCTGCTACCAGAATGGCAATTATAGATTTTGGTTCGGCGTCTCCATGGTGAGAAGCAATACTATTAATGACAACAGGATGTTCCTTGTACTTCGTAGCAAGTTCCACTCCTATTTCCACATGGCTTCCTTCTACTTCATGGTCAATCGCTTTACCGATATCATGCAATAGTCCAGCGCGCTTTGCCAATGTAATATCTTGACCAAGTTCTGCTGCCATCAAGCCGGATAAATAAGCTACTTCCATCGAATGTTTAAGCACATTCTGACCATAGCTTGTACGGTATCTTAAGCGGCCAAGAATTTTTATTAAATCTGGGTGTAAGCCATGAACCCCAACTTCAAATGTTGTTTGCTCACCGATTTCACGGATATGCTCATCGACTTCCCTTCTTGCTTTATCAACCATTTCTTCAATACGAGCCGGATGGATACGCCCATCCTGAACAAGCTTTTCAAGGGCAAGTCTTGCAGTTTCACGTCTAATTGGATCAAATCCAGATAAAATGACAGCTTCAGGTGTATCATCAATAATTAAATCGATTCCCGTCAACGTTTCAAGTGTTCGAATATTACGTCCTTCTCGACCGATAATTCGACCTTTCATTTCATCATTTGGAAGATTAACAACAGAAACGGTCGTTTCGGCCACATGATCTGCTGCACAACGTTGAATCGCAAGTGACAAGATTTCACGTGCCTTTTTGTCTGCTTCTTCCTTCGCTCGGTTATCGCTCTCTTTCATCATGATTGCAATATCATGTGATAGCTCTTTCTCAACACGATCAAGGATAATGGCTTTTGCTTCTTCTCTAGTCAGGCTAGAAATACGTTCAAGTTCAGAACTTTGAGCTTGAATTATCTCGTCCACTTTGCTTTCCATCTGTTCAATATGCTGTTGTCTTTGGTTCAGAGAATCTTCTTTCTTCTCCAATAAAGCCTCACGTTTATCTTGAGAGTCTGCTTTACGGTCCAGATTCTCTTCTTTTTGTAGAATTCGATTTTCCTGTCTCTGTAATTCAGTTCGTCGATCACGAACTTCCTTTTCAGCATCAGTCCGAAGCTTATGAATCTCATCCTTTGCTTCAAGAAGGGATTCCTTTTTCAAGGCGTCCGCTTCACGCTTTGCGTCCTCAATAATTTTTTCAGCTGCGTTCGTTGCGCCGGATATTTTAGATTCAGCTATAGATCTTCTTAACAAATAGCCAACAACTGCACCAACAATTAGGCCAAGCAAAATGGAGATGATAGCGATTGGATCCATCATTACACCTCCTCTTGCTATTAACTTTTTTAATCTCTTTTACTACATTGTTTTCAATTCTGGCATGTACATCATCTAAAAATATACAGCACAATCGCTTTTAGGCATGTCATAAAAAAAGATATTAATACATTTCTATTGTAAAGTTATGAAAATTTGTTGTCAAGAGCAAGTCCTGACGCTCTTTTAATCGTTTTTAGAAAATACAGACAGATATACAATTTTCGTGACCCTATCCACCTAGGTCATAGTTTCTAATAATACTCTCCACTTTAAGACAGCCGCTTCCCATTAAGTTGAGTAAAAGTACAAAAGCCGAAGAAATTATTTGTTTTTCGCATCTTTTCTAATAAAGTTATAGATTTTTCTCAAACAACACTTACTGATTGATCATACTCTGCCAGTCACAATACTACCTAAATATTATTTCTTTCATGATTCTCTTCAGAAACAGCTAAATTTATAATAAAACACACCCTGAGGCCCACCTATAGAAAGAGCAAACCCATAATCAGGTTTGCCCATTACAAACTACTTATTCAGGTAAATCAAATTTATCCATTTCCTCTGCTGCTTCAACCACTTTCGCTTCACCGTTTAATCCATAGGCTGAGCGGATTTTAATGGAAATTTCATCCCGAACATCTGGATTTTCTTTTAAGAAGAGCTTCGCATTCTCTCTTCCCTGTCCTAAGCGATCTCCATTATATGAGTACCAAGACCCACTCTTTTCAATAATATCCAATTCAGAACCAATGTCGATGATTTCTCCTTCTTTGGAAATACCCTCACCATACATAATATCAAGTTCTGCCACTTTGAAAGGTGGAGCCACTTTATTTTTAACAACCTTTACTTTAGTCCTGTTCCCTACAATATCATTTCCCTGTTTCAGTTGTTCTGCACGTCTTACTTCAAGGCGAACCGTAGAATAGAACTTAAGAGCACGACCACCTGGAGTTGTTTCTGGGTTACCAAACATAACACCAATCTTCTCACGGATTTGGTTGATAAAGATTGCTATGGTGTTAGATTTATTAATGGATCCAGAAAGTTTACGAAGAGCCTGAGACATTAAACGGGCTTGTAGACCCATATGAGAATCTCCCATTTCACCTTCAATCTCAGCTTTTGGTACTAAAGCAGCCACTGAGTCAACAACGATAATATCAATTGCACCACTTCGTACAAGCGCCTCAGCAATTTCCAATGCCTGTTCACCTGTATCTGGTTGGGAAAGTAATAATTCATCTATATTTACGCCAAGCTTTTGTGCATATGCCGGATCTAAAGCATGTTCTGCATCAATAAATGCTGCTTGTCCACCCTGTGCCTGTACTTCAGCAATTGCATGTAAAGCTACTGTCGTTTTACCGGAACTCTCCGGTCCATAAATCTCAATTATTCTACCTCTTGGATATCCACCCACACCGAGGGCTGAATCAAGAGCAAGCGAACCACTTGGAATGGTAGAAACCTTTCTGTCTGCTCTTTCCCCCAGCTTCATTACTGAACCTTTACCAAATTGCTTTTCAATTTGTTTTAGCGCCATATCGAGCGCAGCTTGACGTTCACTCACAGTTTATTTCCTCCCCATATCTATATAAAAACATTACATGTATAATTTAGAACTTATTTATACTATACCTCATCTGTCCCCATTTAACAAGTAAAAAAGCGAACATTTATTCGTATTGTTTTAATGGTAATTTTGCTAATAAATTTAAAGAAACTCTCTAGCAAACAGAATGCTTTTAGCAGTAATTAAAGTAAAACTAAAATTATCTCAATTTTATAAACAATAGAAATCCCCAACCATATAAGTTGGGGTTTTCTATTATGCATATAACTCTCTCAACTTTCGGATAAGAAAATGACAGCCATACTTCATGCTTCTTACCCGATTAACCTCACGCATACCGCCTAAGTCCAATCTCTTTGCGTACGTTTTCTGACCGGAAATGGCTATACCGATATAAACAGTCCCTACCGGATGACCTTCCAATTCATCTGGTCCAGCTACTCCAGTAAAACTAATCCCAATATCAGATTGGAGCATGGCTTTAATATTATCAGCCATTTCCATAGCACATTGCTCACTGACAACTCCATATTGGTCGATGGTTGATTGTTCGACCTTCAAAAGCTTTTCCTTTGCTTCATTGGTATAAACAACAATACCGCCCTTAAGGATTAAACCGGCTCCCTGTATATCCGTCATTTTTTCCTGAAACATTCCGCCGGTTAAGCTTTCTGCTGCCGATATTGTAAGCTCATTTTCTTTTAAAAGATTGATAAGTTCAGTCATAATAGTCGCATCATCATATCCGTAAAAATATTCTCCCACACGCGAAAGAATTTTTTCTTCTGTCTCTTTTAATAGTTTGTCAGCTTCTTCAATAGATTCATGTTTAGCTGTAATACGAAGAGTTACCTCTCCATCTGAGGCAAGAGGCGCTATTGTCGGATTACTTTGCTGATCCAGTAAATCTTCTATTTCTGTTTCAAGCTGTGATTCCCCAATACCAAAGAAACGGAGGACTCGGGAATCTATACGCTCCACCCTGTCCATTAATCTCAAAAGATAAGGAACTGCAAAATTTTGATGCATTGGCTGCATTTCACTTGGAGGACCTGGTAATAAAATGTGAAGAATATCCCCATGAGACACAACCATTCCGGGAGCCATTCCATTTTGATTAGGGAATACTTCCGATCCTCCAATAACCAATGCTTGCTTCCGGTTGTTTTCTGTCATCACCCGTTTTATTTTCTTGAAATATTCTTCAATATTTTCCATAGCTTTTTGGTCTGTTATTAATGTTTTACCTATATGGGCAGCTACAACTTCTTTTGTTATATCATCCTTTGTTGGTCCCAACCCACCAGTGTATATTATGAGATTTGCTCGGGATTCTGCAATTTCAATAGCCTTTTTTAATCGTACAGGATTATCCCCAACTACTGTATGGTAATATACGTTAATACCTATCTCTGCCAGGCTTTTTGATATAAACTGAGCATTGGTATTTGCAATCTGTCCAAGTAATAACTCAGAGCCTACCGCTATTAATTCTGCATTCATTCTGTCACCCGCCATTTAACAAGTTATATTTAGAATGATACCCTTATTTAGAATTTAAAAACGCATGTTTATTCTTAGCAAAGTAATCCCAGCCAGACCATAGAGTAAAGAATAAGGCTACGTAAAGAGCTATATCAGCAAACGGGAAATTAATCCACGCAAATGGTAGATTATGCAATAGTAATGCAGCTATAGCTATGATTTGAGTCCATGTTTTAATTTTACCCAATTGATTCGCTGCAACCACTTCACCTTCACCGGCTAGAACCAGGCGAAGACCTGTTACCGCAAATTCACGGCTGATAATTAAAATAACAATCCAAGCAGGGGCCAACTCGTATCCTACAAGGATAATTAATGCTGCAGATACAAGAAGTTTATCTGCCAACGGATCAAGAAACTTTCCAAGGGTTGTGACCAGATTATGTTTTCTAGCATAATATCCATCAATCCAATCAGTAGTGGAAGCAATGATAAAAATGATAGCTCCAACAAAATGAGAGATAGGCAACTCCACATCGTTAATCACCCACGTTCCCCAATCAATGGATGGAAGCATGATAATCATAAACACAGGGATCATGCAAATTCTGGAAATTGTTATCTTGTTCGGTAAATTCACTTGATGTTCCTCACTTTACTTTTAAATTTTATTTATAAAAGGATAGACGAGAGAAGGCCATCCATTGATGACCTTCCAATCTTACTCCTTCGTGTAATCAATCGTTATGTTTTGAACAATCAGTTCACTTTCATACTCCAGTTTTTCATCATTAACAAAAATTTCAGTGTCTGGAGTTTTCCCTATATTCATGACTATTTGATTATCATCTGAAAGATCAAAATCCTGGCTTTCTCCATTTTGAATCACCCCATTGAAGAGATTTTCTCCCTTGGAGTTTTTAACAGATACCCATGTCTCGCCGGTAGATTTTACTGATACCTTAAATTCATCTGTATTACTTAATTCATATGTTGTATTTTTTCCATTCGCGGAGGTCACTTTCAGCTCAGCAGAACCTGCTTCTTCCGGCTCTTTAGATTCTTCCTCAGCATTCTCTGGATTACTTTCTTCTTCTGTTTCCGCTTCTTCTTTCTCATTGGTGTTTTCTTCTTGGTTTGTGGATTCACCCTGCTCAAGTCTTACAGGGTCACCGTTTTGATTAACTGTCCCTGTGTCATCATTATTACCAATGGCTTTTGCTACAAAGTAATAAATAATAGCCACTACTGCAACAAGGAACACAGCTATCAAAATTTTAGGAAGTACTTCCATCCACTTTGAATGCTGTACTGGCAATGTTTTTTTCGATTGCACTCTAGATAATTTTTGAGGAATCTCCTCCTGCTGAACTGCCGCAGGAATATCCGTTTGATGCTCCGCAAAAAGCTGTTCAGGATCTAATCCAACTGCTTCAGCATATTGTTTAATAAACGCTCTGACATAGAATTTGCCCGGCATCATTTCATAATTGCCTTCTTCTATACCAACAAGATAACGCTTTTGTATTTTGGTTATCTGTTGAAGGTCATCCAGGGTTAATCCTTTAGACTCTCTGGCTTCCTTTAATACTTTACCTAATTCCGTCATATAAACACCTTCTAATCACTAAAAATCAAACGATCCAAATTCGGATCCTCCAAATAAAGAGGACTGTTGGTCTACTGCTTCATATGTGATCTCTTCGTTCGGGTCATTACGTAGTTCAATAATATAATCAAAATCGTTCATTGTATACTCTGAATTTTGTACAAACACATCAGGATGTTCAACAACTTTAATTGAATCAAGTCTCATGATCTCACGCACAAGCTGCCAATGCCTTTCATTGGCTCTGCGAGTTGAAACAATCCCATCCAGAATAAATAAGTTATCTTCATTGTATTCATCTTCAATTAATTGATTTCGAACGGTTTGTTTTAATAAGGTGGAAGATACAAATAACCACCGCTTATTCGCACAAACACTTGCAGCAACAATCGATTCAGTTTTACCAACCCGGGGCATACCCCTGATTCCAATTAGTTTATGGCCTTCCTGTTTAAAAAGCTCGGCCATAAAATCAACTAGAAGCCCAAGATCTTCTCTTACAAATCGGAATGTTTTTCGATCATCTGCATCTCTTTGTATATAACGACCATGTCTGACTGCTAACCGATCTCTTAATTTCGGCTCTCTAAGTTTAGTTACTTTTATCGTATCCATTGTTTGCAGAATTGATTCCAGGCGTTCAATTTGACGATTATCCTTCGCCAAGAGAAGCATACCTCTTCTCCCCTCATCCACACCATTGATGGTTACGATATTTATGGAGAGCATTCCTAGCAAAGAAGAAATATCCCCTAACAAACCGGGACGGTTAATTTTAATTTCATATTCAAAATACCATTCCTTCTTGTCCATACCGTTCCCCCTAAGAGAAATATTTGACAAATTCCTTCAATATTTTCCCTATATCCTATCATATCTGATTTACTGACGAGTGGAAAGCAAAATACATAGTGTAGCATTAAATACTTATGTATTCCATCCGCCATTCACACTGATAATCTGCCCTGTTATATAACTGGAGTCTTCTGAGAGGACAAAGGAAACAACTCCAGAGATATCCTTCGGATGCCCCAGCCGCCCCATTGGGATTTCTTCTTCCAATTCTCTAAGCTCTTCAGAATCGAATCGATTGAGCATAGGTGTGGAAATTGCACCGGGTGATATAGCATTTACACGGATTCCAGAAGGTGCAAGCTCCTTCGCAAGTGCCTTGATAAAAGAATTCTGTCCACCTTTTACCATTGAATAAAGAACTTCACAGGAAGCACCCACTTCTCCCCAAATAGAAGTAATGGCAATGATACTGCCATCTTTTTTTTGTATTAACTTAGGAACTAGTCCTTTAGTCAATAAAAAGGGAGATGTAATATGTAATGAAACCATCTGTTTGGCTCGGTCATCGGTTATATCTGTTATTAAACCAAAATGACTGTCACCGCTATTTAGTATTATCGTATCAATTTGATTAATTTCGTCAATTATAACTTGATGTCCGCCATCTTTACTTAGATCAGCCTGAATTACTTTCACCTGTATTTGAAATGGTTTTAACTGATCTAAAAGCGAATTAATTCCGCTAAGATTACGGTTATAATGGAGATATAGATTCCAGCCCTCTGCAGCCAAACGTAATGCAATTGCTTGACCAATTCCTCCACTAGCACCCGTAATGAGTGCATATTTTCCATTCATAATAAAAACCCCTTGCCGTAAATAACACTTACAATACTTTTCATTATAAAGCTTGAAGATGAAAAGTAAAACCTCCAATTGAAAATAGTCAATTGTTTCTAATATAAGCTTCTTTAATCCTACCAAATAGTTATCGTAAACCAGTGAATCAGTTAAGCTGGTTAATTGTCCGTTTACCTTGTATTATATAAACAAATTTAAATACAAAAAGAGCCAAAACCATTACGGCTTGGCTCTTACCCATTCAGGATGGAAGTATTTGAAATACTGACATTCTATCCTCATCTATAAATTCCTGTACTGCTTTATTCACTTCATCATAGGTCAAAGCTTCCAAAACAGTCACAACATCAAATAGCTTCATGTCATTAAAAGCATATCGTGTAAATTGATTGGCTATCGATTCAGGTGAATTCAATGACCTGAGGAAGGCACCAATTTTCTTCTTACGAATTGAATTTAATTTTTCCTCTGTTACAATTTTTCCTTCGCGGGCCGCAAAAAGAATATTTTTCAATTCTTCCTCTAAATGATCCGGCTTATCTGTATCACTGCCGACCATTCCAAATCCAAATCCATATTCCTGTGTATAATCATAAAAGAATGAATGGTCAATTAACCCTTCAGAATATAGTTTTTCATAATACTCGGAGCTTTTTCCAAAAGTCATATCCAGAAAGAGGCTGATAGATAGCTCTTGTTTTAATAAATCAATCCCCTGGAGAGTTGGATTATTTGCCTTCAATCCAACCACACACTTAGGCGTCTGGACATGCATATTGGTTGAGCGTTTTTTAGTAGCGACATTAGCCGGCTCTGCATCAAATTTCCGTTCGATTTCCCCACGTTTATCGAAGTTTTTCTTAGCCTGGTTGTCACGAACTTGCTGCATGATTGTTTCCGGATCCAATGGCCCTGTAATAAACAGAAGCATGTTGCTTGGATGATAAAATGCATTGTAGCACTTATAGAGCAGTTCTTTTGTTATTCCTGAAATCGACTCAATGGTACCAGCTATATCAATTTTCACAGGATGATTATGATATAGGTTTTCAATAATACCGAAATATAATCTCCAATCTGCATTATCATCATACATGGTAATTTCCTGGCCAATAATCCCTTTTTCTTTTTCCACACTCTTATCCGAGAAATATGGTTCCTGGACAAAATCAACTAATGTTTCTAAATTTTTCTCTACATCCGTTGTACTGGAAAAAAGGTACGCTGTTCGAGTAAAGGATGTAAAAGCATTGGCCGCTGCACCTTGTTTACTGAACTGCTGGAATACATCACCATCTTCTTTTTCGAACAATTTATGCTCTAGGAAGTGTGCAATTCCATCCGGGACCCTGGAATATTCATCTGCACCGGGCTCTTTAAAATGATTATCGATTGATCCATATTTAGTTGTAAAAGTGGCATAGGTCTTATTAAATCCTTTTTTCGGAAGGATGTACACAGACAAACCATTATCCATTTTTTCGAAATATAATTCTTCCTGAAGCTGGTCAAATAGTATTTTCTCCATTACTCAGTCACCTCATCTCCACTTAAAAAATAGATCGTATCCATTTGAATTTTTTCTCCACAAGCCACAATTTCATCCTTTGTTACTCTATCAATCGAAGACAACCAATCATCCAATGGTTTATCAACAGCGGCAACCACATTATGATATAGAACTTCTGTTAGACCACGGGAGGTGTCGATCGTTTCGAGCAATTGATTTTTAATGATTGCTTTTGTTTGTTCCATTTCTTGATCCGAAAATTCGCCCTTTTTCATAGCTTCCATTTGTTCTTTTATGATCGTTACTGCCTGATTATAATTTTTATTATCAATGCCGGACATAACCATTAAAAGACCTTTATGACTTTCAAGTCGTGATGCGGCATAATACGCCAAACTTGCTTTTTCACGAACGTTTATGAAAAGTTTAGAGTGTGAAAACCCTCCAAATATCCCATTAAACATTTGCAAAGCAAAATAATCTCGATCGCCATAAGTGATATTTGTTCGGTAGCCAATATTCAGCTTACCCTGTTTGATATCCTGCGTTTCTTTCAGTTCTTTCACTTCAAGGATATCATGTTTATTATGCATAACCCGTTCAGGTTTTCTCTCCGCGAACTGAAAGTATTCACTAGACATTTGCGTTACCCTGGCTTCATCCAAATCCCCAATTACATAGAGGTCCAATTCATCTTTGGCAAACGCTTTTTTATAATAATTGTATAGGGATTCAGGAGTGATTTCATCGACTTCGCTTATAATCCCGTTTGCTTCCAGCCGATAATTTTCTTCCATACACATTTCCTGAGTTAAGCGTAATGAAGAATAACGCATTTTATCATCATATACAGCCTGCAGCCTTTGTTTCAGAGCACGCTTTTCCTTTGCAACTGTATCCGCATCAAAAGCATCTCCCTTTACATTAGGATTAATCAAAACATCATGTAAAAGCTTAAACGCTTGTTCCAACATCGGTTCAGGCTTGGATAAAAATCGTTCATTTACCATTTCCATTTGAAAACTCATAATATGATATTCGCCTTTTTTACTGACATCTGTAAAAAGACTGGCTCCATATAATTGATCTAGATGGGAGCGGAAAGCTGTAGATGTTGGATATGCAGCTGTATTACTTTGCAGGACATTTGGCAACAAAGCTCTATATGTAACGGTTTCTTCCTTTAAAGGTGCTTTCATCTTCCAAACAAGCGTCGTTGTTTTAAATTTCTTAGTTGGTACAAAATGAATCGTAATGCCAGCTTGTTTTAGTTTAATCTCATCAATAACTGCCATATTTTTGACCTCCCTTTACTCAATGTTATGCAGGTTCTTAACCATATTGTTCGTCTCAAGGATTTTTTTTAAACCTTTAGTTTGAATATACAGGTTAAATGGAATGTAAATCAAGGAACTGACCCTGACCTTCTTTCATTCTTTCTTCTAAATTCGATCTAATTAAAATCGACACGCTTTAGGTTAGAAAAAAAAAGACAAGGACTGCTCTTGCAATAAGAACAGCACTTGTCTTTGATTAAATCATGAATGAGTTTACCTTTTAACGTTTTCCTTTGATATATGGCGTACCGGATGCTTTTGGAGCATCTGCACGTCCAATAAATCCTGTTAAAGCCAGAATCGTTAATACATATGGCAAAATTAACATATATACATTCGGAATGTCACTAAAGAATGGCAGCATTGAGCTTACAATACTTAAACATTGCGCAAATCCAAAGAATAACGCTGCGCCCATTGCACCAATTGGATGCCATTTACCGAATATCATAGCTGCAAGCGCCATAAAACCTTGTCCGGATATTGTCGCATGAGTAAAGTCTAAAGCAATAGTCGAAGCATAAATAGCTCCACCCAACGCTCCCAGAATTCCACTTAAAATAACACCAATATAACGCATTTTATTAACGTTTATCCCCATTGTGTCAGCGGCCATTGGATGTTCACCAACTGAACGAAGGCGTAAACCAAACGGTGTTTTATAAATGGCATACCAGCAAATCACAGCAATCACAATCGCCAGAATCGAGGTTAAATATACATCTGAGAATAAAATTTTACCCAATACAGGTATATCACTTAAACCAGGTATATCAAAACTGTAAAATGGTTCAGCAATTTTATCAGTTTGTCCTTTTCCGTAAACTAATTTCACAAGGAACATACAAGCTCCAAGCGCCAACATATTAATGGCTACCCCACTGACTGTTTGGTCAGCCCTGAATGTTATAGATGCAACTGCATGCAATAGGGAGAAAATCCCACCAACTACCATAGCTACAACTAATGAAATCCAAGGAGTCCATTCATGAAATGTATCTGCAAATGTCAAGTTGAATACAATGCTTGTAAAAGCACCAACTACCATTAAACCTTCTAATCCAATATTTACTACACCAGAACGCTCAGAAAATACACCACCGAGGGCTGTCAGAATAAGTGGAGAGGCGTAAACAAGTGTAGAAGGAACAAGTATCGCTAGTATCTCTAAAAAACTCACTTATTCCACCCCCTTTTTCTTGCTAAACTTTCTCAGCATGAGACGAATAACATAACTGGATGCAACAAAGAATATGATTAAAGCTATAACTACATCAATGATTTCAGTTGGTATTCCAGTTTCCATTGGCATATTTAATGAACCATATTTCAATCCACCGAATAATAAAGCTGCAAGCACAACTCCAATCGCTGTATTAGCACCTAGTAATGCAACTGCGATTCCGTCAAAACCTACTCCTGTATGCGCCCCTTTTACACCAATATACTCGAATGTTCCAAGTCCTTCCATAGCACCAGCAAGTCCTGCAAAAGCACCAGAGATCAGCATGGCATAAACTATATTGCGATCTACACTGATACCTGCATATTTAGATGCATGCTGGTTAAAACCGACAGCTTTTAATTCGTAGCCTCTTGTTGTTTTCTCTAATAAAAACCACATTATGATTGCTCCAAGAATAGCTATCGCAAATCCCCAGTGTAATCTAGAGTTAATCGTCATTTCAGCTAAAAAGTCAGAACGTAAAGATGCTGATGGAGCAATCTTTTCAGTTTTGTCCATGTTATCTGTTAAAACGTAAGTGATAATATAGTTAACTACATGAAGAGAAATGTAGTTCATCATAATGGTTGTTATAACTTCATGCACTCTAAATTTAGCTTTTAAGAGACCTGGAATGAATGCCCATAAAGCACCAGCTAAAGCAGCAACAATGACCGCAAGCGGCAAATGGATGATTTTAGGAAGGTCAGTAAATAACGTTCCAATCCAAACAGCACCTAACCATCCCATTAAAAACTGGCCCTCAACACCAATATTAAAAAGTCCAGTCCTAAATGCAAAGGCAACGGCTAAACCTGCAAGTATATAAGGGCTCACTTGACGGATTGTCTCACCTATTGCATAGGAATCATAGAATATACCATCCCATAAAGCTCCATAACCAGCTATCGGATCATAACCGCTGACCCACATTACGATAGCACCTGCGATTAAACCGAGCAAGACAGCTATAACAGGGATTAATAAGTTCGATAATCTTTTATACATTAGCTTTTCCCCGCTTCCTTAACCTTACTTCCTGCCATTAATAATCCGAGTTCCTGTTCAGTCGTTTTCTTAGGATCAACAATAGCCACAATGGAACCTTCATATATAACAGCAATACGGTCACTAACATTTAAAATTTCATCCAGCTCAAAGGAAACAAGCAATACTGCTTTCCCCTGATCTCGTTGCTCAATTAAACGTTTGTGAATGAACTCAATAGCTCCTACATCAAGGCCACGTGTTGGCTGAGCAGCAATTAACAAATCAGGATTTCGATCTATTTCACGAGCAATGATCGCCTTTTGCTGGTTTCCTCCAGACAAAGCTCTTGCCGGAGTATACTCACTTGGAGTACGAACATCAAACTCTTTAATTAAAGTACGAGCTTTATTAAAGATATTTTTATAATTTAAGATTCCCCATTTTGAAAGTGGTTTTTGATAATATGTTTGGAGAACCATATTCTCGCCAATTGAATAGTCTAGTACAAGACCATATTTATGTCGATCCTGAGGAATATGCCCAATTCCTGTTTCTGTAATTTTCCTTGGACTCTTCTTCTGGATTTCAGTCCCATTTATAGAAATGGTACCGGATTCTGGTTTTCTCAGGCCAGTGATTGCTTCAATCAGCTCAGATTGTCCATTTCCATCGACACCTGCAATCCCCACAATTTCTCCTGCACGAACGGATAGGTTAAGGCTTCGAATTGCTTCAACACCACGGGAGTCTTTAACTACAAGATCTTGTATATTCAATACCTCTCCACTTGGATTTGCATCCTGCTTCACAGTTGTAAAAACCACTTCTCGCCCTACCATCAGACTCGCTAATTCATTAGGATTCGTTTCACTGACATTTACAGTACCAATTCCTTTTCCTTTACGAATAACCGTACAACGGTCACAGACTTCCATAATCTCTTTAAGTTTGTGAGTAATCAGTATGATGGATTTACCTTCAGTGATCAAATTTTGCATGATCTGTATTAACTCTTTGATTTCCTGTGGTGTCAATACGGCTGTAGGTTCATCAAAAATAAGAATGTCAGCTCCACGATATAGAGTTTTAAGGATTTCAACCCTTTGCTGCATACCTACAGAGATATCAGAAATCTTGGCATCCGGATCAATTTTCAATCCATATCTTTCTGATAACTGCCTAACTTCCTGGGCAGCCTCTTTTAAATCAATTTTTCCACCTTTGGTGGGCTCCTTACCAAGAATAATGTTTTCTGTTACTGTGAACGTATCAACAAGCATGAAATGCTGATGCACCATTCCTATGCCCAAGTCATTTGCAATATTTGGGCTTGTAATTTTTACTTCCTTACCATTTACACGGATTTCCCCTTGTTCTGGCTGGTAAAGACCGAACAAGACATTCATTAACGTGGATTTTCCTGCACCATTTTCTCCCAACAACGCATGAATCTCACCTTTTTTTAATTGCAAGGTGATATCATCATTTGCGACGATGCCCGGGAACTCTTTACGGATGTGCAACATCTCAATAACATAGTCCACAGTTTTTTCACTCCTTTTTCCAGAGAAGATTCATAAGTAAGATGACAAAAGAAAAGTTGCCAATCTAGTTTTAGCAACCTTTCCTTTACCATATTGCTTAAAGGTCTGATGTCAGACTGACATCAGCCAAGGTAATCGCAAGGGATAAGGATCACATCCTCATCCCTTACTAGGAAGTGCTTATTTTAAGAATGTATCTAAATCTTCACGAGTAGATGGTACTTTAATTTCTCCACTCTTAATCTTTTCTTTATATTCTGCAACTTTAGTTTTAATTTCATCTGACAAGTTTTCTTGTGAAGGTGCGATATCAACTGCATCATTTTCTAAACCAAATTCAACATTTTCTCCGCCAGGGAATTTGCCTTCCTTAGCAAGATTGGATACTTCCACAACTGCCAAATCAACACGTTTAATCATAGATGTTAATGTGATATTTTTGTCTGTACCAGGTACATCACCTAATGCTGCTTGGTCAGAGTCAACCCCAATAACCCAGATTTCTTTGCTTGGATCATTTTTAGTGATGTTAACTGCTTCTGTAAATACGCCTTTACCTGTTCCGCCGGCTGCATGGTAGATAATATCAATACCGGATTTATACATTGCTTGTGCTGTAGCTTTACCAATATCAGCTTTATTAAAATCACCTGCATATTTTACCTGAACATCTGCCTCAGGTTTAACTGATTTAACACCTGCTATAAATCCGCTCTCAAATTTTTTAATAAGTTCACTTTCAACTCCACCAATAAATCCAATTTTATTGGATTTAGTTTGCATCGCGGCTACTACACCTACCAGGAAGGATCCTTCATGCTCTTTGAATGTGATACTTGCCACGTTATCAACATCTACAACAGAATCAATTAATGCGAATTGGCTCTTAGGATTTTGCTCGGCAACTTCTGTAATGGAGTCAGACAATAAGAAACCTACCCCATAAATAAGGTCAAATTTTTGTCGTACCAGCTGATTTAAGTTAGTAGTGTAATCAGCATCAGATTTGGACTGGAGGTAATCATAACCGTTTTTACCTTTTTCAAGATTGTTATCTTTACCAAACTGTTGTATACCTACCCAAGCGGATTGGTTAAAGGATTTGTCATCAACCCCGCCTGTATCTGTTACCATGGCAACTGTGAAATTGTCCTTACCTTCTGTTTCACTGCTGTTACCTTTCTCTTCTTTGTTTCCACAAGCACCTAAAATTGTGCCCGCAGCCAGAACTAGTGACAATGCCATTCCAAATTTGCGTTTTTTCAAGGTCTTAACCCCCTATATTTTTTTGGCAGTAGTTCTCTTATTTTGCGCATAAATTATGTTCTTTTACGCAAAATATGAAAGCGAAATGTATCCGCTTTAAAGAAGTTGGCCGAGTATAGATATGGTTTGTCCTTACTATCATAGTGAGTTTGTTTTAGTAAAAGCAGAGCAGTGTCCAATTTGCAATTTAAAATAGGTGAAATCTTTTCGTGATAGCCATGTGGTTCGATATCAGCCACAGCGTATGTAATTTGTATACCGGCAGTTCTTTCTAAGACATGAAGTAATGATTCCTCTTGATAAAGAGATGGTTCCGGTAACACACGAACAGGTATCTTGTCCAAGCAATAAACGACAGGTTCCCCATTAGCAGTTCTGACTCGCTCGATTACTAAAAACTGATCCTCAATTTGACAGTCGAACCTTCGCATATCTTCTTCTGTTGCACCCTCTATGAATGAGTTTAAAAAAATTGTTCCTGGTTTCATGTTCGCTTCGCAAATCATATCTGTCACACTCTTTAATTGTTCAATTCCCGAAGAGAATAAAGGAGTGGAATTCACAAAAGTACCTACCCCATGCCTGCGTATAATCACATTATCCTCTTCCAAAATTCTGAGTGCTTCTCTTAATGTCGCTCTACTCACACCGAGTATTTTGGCCCATTCAGACTCAGATGGCAATTTTTCATGCTCCTTATAGATACCGGTTCTTATGTCCTGTCTAATCTTGTCGATTACTTGCAGATATAATTGTCGGTTGTCGTGTCTGATAGACATACTCTTTTCCCCCAGGAAATTTCCCACTCTCATTCTATTGATGTTATCTACTAACCACTCATAATTTATCATGTATTTCCAAAGAAAGAAATAGCTATTCACAAAAATATCATATTTTGGAAGCGTTACCTTATCCGTTTTTTTCCACGGAAATGTCGAAAAAACCCTGGTATATCTGACTTTTTTTCACGTAAGTCTTTTTTCCTACAAAAAAAGTTTATATATTATAAATATTCTGTTAAAACATAAACTGAAAAAAAATTCAATAAATATCTATTTTCCATCTAATCGCTAGGCTACCCTTTTGTACCATGTGACTGACTTTTAATATTTTTCTAAAATACCTTTCATATTCTTCTAGCCTAATTACGAAAGACTGGCATCGTGGTCCATCCTCAAAACTATTTTCCCTTTGCTAAGTCCTAATAGGTCCTTTAGAGATTAAAGGGATAAGGACCGAGGCCCTTATCCCTTTATCTTATTTTAAAAATGCATCAAGTTCTTTTTGAGTAGATGGTACTTTTATATCACCATTCTTAATTTTACCTTTATATTCATCAACTTTTTTAAGTATATCGTCAGATAAGTTATCTTTAGTCGGTGCAATATCAACACCATTATTTTCAAGACCAAACTCTACGTTCTTTCCTCCTGGGAAGGATCCTTCCATCGCTTGTTTTGAAACTTCTTGTACAGCTAAGTCAACACGCTTAACCATGGAGGTGAGCGTTACGTTCATGTCTGTACCGCTGATTTCACCTTCATCAGCTTGGTCTTTATCTACACCAATTACCCATATATCTTTTTCAGGATTGCTTTTCTTAATGTTTTTTGCCTCAGTGAAGACTCCTTTACCACCATTTCCTGCTGCGTGATAAATGACATCAATACCTGATTTATACATAGCTGATGCTGTTGCTTTACCAAGAGATGCATCACTGAAACTTCCTGTATATTTCACTTGTACTTCAGCATTAGGATTTACTGTTTTAACACCAGCAATAAAGCCCTTTTCAAATTTTTGAATTAGCGGGTTCTCTATTCCACCTACAAAGCCAACTTTATTGGATTTTGTTTGCATACCGGCAATAACACCTACAATAAATGAACCTTCATGCTCCTTGAATGTGATACTTGCAACGTTATCAGCTTCAACCACTGAGTCGATAATTGCAAATTTCCCATCCGGATTTTGATCAGCCGCTTCTTTAATTGCATCCTCCATTGTGAATCCGACACCATATATTAAATTATACTTTTGGCGTACAAGTTGGTTTAAGTTTGTGGTGTAATCAGCATCTGATTCAGATTGCAGGTAGGTATAGCCGTTTTTACCTTCTTTTAATCCATTCTCTTTACCAAAAGCTTGAATACCTTCCCATGCAGATTGATTGAAGGATTTGTCATCAATACCACCTGTGTCACTAACCATTGCGACAGTGAAATTATTTTTCTCATTGGCCGTGCCGCCTTCATTGCTCTCCTCTTTGCTTCCGCAAGCACCAAGAATGGTACTAGCAGCTAGCACAAGAGACAAAGCCAGTCCAAATTTACTCTTTTTCAACATAACAACCTCCAAAATAATTAGTCGGTGCTCCATATAGTATGAGCTTTTCCCTATCCTTTTACACATAACATCGTTTTAGATGAATCTGTTAAATGATTATAGAAAATCCATACTTAAATGGTGCATTGTGTACTTGGGTACAATTTTTCGCTTTTGTATTATACAAATATGTACAATAAATAAGTGCATGTACTTCTTATCCGGAAAAATTATTTCCTGATAATTATATATATATATGTTTGCTAATTCGATTTTAATTTAACATGAATTTAAGTAAAAATAAATAAATTATCCTAATATAAAATTATTGATAACTTTTTGAAAAAATACTCACTTATAAAATTTCTTTACAGTTCAAAATTCAGTTATTTAACATACTAAAAAACCCAAAAGTTAGTTTTTAAATCTAACTTTCGGGTTTGGTATCTATACTGCTCTTTTTATGAATTACTAGCTTGATCGAAGTCCTTGGGAACAAGTACAGTTCTTGGTTTGCTTCCTTCATACGGACCAACGACACCGCGAGCTTCCATCTCATCGATCAAACGTGCAGCCCTTGTATACCCAATCCTGAATCGTCTTTGGAGCATCGAAACAGAGGCGGTTTGCATATCAGCAATTAATTTGACGGCTTCATCATATAAGTCATCTGTTGATTCACTTACTGTTTCCTGAACTTCATCCGGAATCATATTCTCTTGATATTGGGCTCTTTGCTGAGAAATCACGAAGTCTACTACATCTTCCACTTCCTGATCTGATAAAAAGGCACCTTGTACCCGTACTGGCTTTGACGCACCTACAGGCAGGAATAACATATCCCCGCGACCGAGAAGTTTTTCTGCCCCTCCCATATCTAATATGGTTCTTGAATCAATTTGGGAGGAAACACTAAAGGCAATCCTTGATGGTATGTTAGCTTTTATAACTCCTGTTATAACATCTACAGATGGCCGCTGGGTTGCAATAATCAAATGTATGCCTGCAGCCCTTGCCATTTGTGCAAGCCTTGTTATCGCATCCTCCACCTCGCTGGACGCAACCATCATAAGGTCTGCCAACTCATCCACAATGACAATAATATATGGCAATAAAGGATTTTTTTCGCCTTCTTCTAAATTTTGTCTCGTCACTAAGTCATTGTACCCCTCAATATTTCGAGTTCCTGAGTGGGAAAACAGCTCATAACGTCTTTCCATTTCCATAACAACTTTCTTTAATGCCTGAGCTGCTTTTTTAGGATCCGTTACAACTGGAGCTAATAGATGAGGAATTCCATTATAAACATTTAACTCCACCATTTTTGGATCAATCATCATCATTTTAACTTCATGTGGTTTTGCTCTCATGAGTACACTAGTAATGATTCCGTTAATACAGACACTTTTCCCGCTTCCGGTTGCTCCGGCTACGAGTAAGTGAGGCATTTTATTCAGTTCAGCAGAAACTGCTTCACCTGATATGTCTCTACCCAAAGCAATTAATAGTTTAGAACCGCTTTTTTCAGAAGGCTGTACCTCGAGAACCTCTCTTAATGAAACGACTGCTACATCTGAATTAGGCACTTCTATCCCAATCGCTGATTTACCTGGGATTGGTGCTTCAATACGTATATCCTTAGCAGCGAGCGCTAATGCCAGATCGTCTGATAATGACACAATCTTACTAACCTTTACACCTACATCAGGATGTACTTCATATTTCGTAACTGCAGGTCCTAAGTGAACTTGAGTGACCCTAGCTTTCACTCCAAAGCTTTTAAAAGTACTCTCTAATTTCTCAGCATTTGTATGTATTAATTCATATTCTCCACTTTGATCTGCTTTTTTTGGTGACTTCAATAGCGATAATTTTGGAAGTTTATAGTCCACATTTTCAACTTCTGTAAAATTCATATGTGGCACAGGTTCAGCAGGAGCTTCTGTGCTATCATTTGGTTTACTTATCTGATCATCATTTTTCTTATCATCAATTTCCTCATCCAAATAGGCACGATCAGCAAAATTCGAAATAATTCTTTCTTCAAGTGTATCTTCTTTTTCTGGATTACTTCCCTCATCTTGTAGTACTGAGGAAGCTTGTACCGATTCACTTTTACTTTTAGCTTTCTGGTTTTTGTTTTTATTCTTTGAAGTCTTAGGCTCTCGCAGTTCAGCCATAAACGATTTCCACTGGCTGACGATAAATCTTCCAATCGCACCAAGTACTTTGCCAATTGAATCACTTAAGCCTTTACCGGTTATAAGAATTAAACCTGCAACAATCAATAAAAATGAAATAAATTTACTGCCGGCATCTGCAAATAAAAAATGGAAGACGGCATAAAGGATTGCACCTATCATCCCACCGCCAAGATCAATGGTACTTGCAGTTCCCTGTAATTCCATCCAAAAGATTTCCCAGGTATTTAAAATGACACTTGGCTGGGTAAATCCATTATTAGAGGACAAATTCTCAAATAAAATAATATGTGATGAGAGTAAGATTGCTAAAATAATGAAGTATATACCGACCAGCTGGCGTTTAAAAAAGAACGGAATCTCTCTTTTCCACATTAGGAACACACCAAAGACCATTAAGCCAAGCAGAAGTAAAATGTACCACTCACCCATAAAAAACCTAGAAAGAAACACGAATGAAGTACCTACTGCCCCAAGCTTTGCCATCGCAATCGCAGAAAACCCAAATATAGAAAGTCCCGATATTTCATATTTTAAAGTTGACTTTATTTGGTCACCTTTTTTGGAGCGAGATTTCTTTTTTTTCTTACTCATTCGACCACCCGTATTTCATATAGAATTAAAAACGAAAGAAAGCAGCCAACTTGGCTGCCTTTACCCCGTTCACCCTTTATTATAGCATAAATAATACACACTGACTGCTATTACAGGTTGTTAATTACCGCTCCTGGCGCAAGTGTCTCTGATAAGTAATCATTCGGATCTGTACTGATAATCCGGTTAACCTTTACTGCTCCATTAGGTAATCTTTCACCAATAAACGGAATACCATCCTTCTTAAACATTTCATGACTGGCTTGATATAATTCTTCATACATCAAAGTATCCAAAGGCATAATTGTATAAAAAGTCATATTTAATCTCCTTTCGAAGAGTCACTTTTTTCTCTTATCATCTCGTTAAGCTTTGAAATCGCTGCACCGATTCCGCCAACCTCATCAATTAAACCTGTTTTCACAGCATCTTCCCCCACTACATTTGTTCCAATATCTCTCGCAAGATTTCCTCTCGCAAACATCAAATCCTTAAATGTGTCTTCATTAATGTCTGAGTGCTTGACCACAAAATTCACAACCCGATCCTGCATTTTATCAAGATATTCAAATGATTGGGGTACTCCGATTACAAGTCCTGTAAGACGAATAGGGTGAATTGTCATAGTAGCTGTTTCTGCTATGAAAGAATAGTCACAGCTAGTTGCAATAGGGACGCCGATACTATGACCTCCCCCCAAAACGATAGATACAGTCGGCTTTGATAGAGAAGCAATCATTTCTGACATAGCAAGCCCTGCTTCCACATCACCCCCAACGGTATTTAAGATAACCAATAACCCTTTAATATCAGGATTTTGTTCTATTGCCACCAGCTGTGGAATAACATGTTCATATTTTGTTGTTTTATTCTGTGGAGGTAATTGTACATGACCCTCTATTTGCCCTATAATCGTTAAACAATGGATGGTTGAATCTTTTGGCAACTGCGGCACATTGGTTTGTCCCAAAGCTTGTATCTTATCTACAAGTGCACTGGGAGCTCCCTTATTATCATCCACTGGCTTTTCCTCATGAGGTACCTCTAACTTTTTATCCACTCTTAATCCCCCTCTACAAAAACGCTCTCCCCTTTAGTATGTACAGCGGAATCATTTCCATTCAATTTGAGGGGCA
Organism: Bacillus sp. D386; assembly: GCF_006346415.1. Lineage (NCBI taxonomy): Bacteria > Bacillati > Bacillota > Bacilli > Caryophanales > Bacillaceae > Bacillus > Bacillus sp. D386. The sequence goes on from NZ_VEMV01000001.1 coordinate 301,872, forward strand.
CTTAGTACATACAAAAAAAAGAATCCTTATTTAGGATTCTTGAGGAGAAACAATCGTTTAACACCTTAGGAGACTCAACCATGCATCAGCTGATTATAACTTTTTACTGCCCGGTACTTCTGTACAAACTTTTCAGCTGAAGTGTGTTAGTTCCGCATTATAAAGGTTTCTTTACACCTTTTACGTTTACCTTGAAAACACACTGCATATTCAATTATTGGTTACTCATACCCGATTTTCCATTTCAATCAATCCTGATTATGTGGAACTAAACAACCATTCCACTCTTATCCAATTGTGACCATCACCTTGCCTTTTTTGGTTTTTCATTTGGTAAGAATCCTATTATTATTAACTCCACCCTTTTGAAAAATATCCGGTGAAAGGCTTTTGGTTAAACATATCTGGACTTTTTTATACTGAAACTTCTTACTATCCAGTATAAATCTGTCTTTCAATCCTTCCCCATTTGAGTTAATTTCCTAAGAATTCACCATTAGAATTAAACCACATTATCACATTTGTTTAAGATTCACATAATCCTTTTAGAAATAGTTTCGATCATATATCGTTCACTCTTATTACTTAAGCTTCCTTTTACGGAACGAACACTATATGATTGAGTCACCTGAAGTGTTAAACTTTATTGTTTCCTCCTTTCTTATTTATATAATACCCATTTCTAAGAGAATAAACCGTTTTCATTTAAATTTTTTTTATTTTTTTTGATTGGTGAAATTACTTCCATATCATCAGTCTTAAATGTGAGCAGAAACAAAACAGAGCGGCTTTTCTATAACAAGCCGCCTGTAACCTTAAAACTAAACTAGATGCTTTTCGTAATGAACCCTATCTTTCTCATTACTTGTATCTTGTTCACTAGCTGTATACCCATTTCTCTCCCAAAATAATTTGATTCTGTTGTTATCACTTCTCACATTCAGTGTAGTTTTTTTAAATCCACGCTTGATAAATAGATCCTCCAATTCATAGTAGGCTGTAGTACCATAACCAAATCCCTGGTAATCTGCATGAATGATCATCAGATTAATCGTAACGAGCTGCTCCTCTTTATGCTCCATAAAAGCAGTTAGTCCAATATACGTATCCTCGGCTTTAATCAAATAATCACCTTGGTTTGAAGTCAATAATTTTAACACTTCCTCCCTATTTTTCGATATACCGTACTCATTATCAAAATAGGAAGAATTAGAATCCATCATTTCTTTTGCTATATATAAATTCTCTTCTGTTACGCGTTCAAATGTAATCACTATGTATCACTCTCCCATTCTTCTTTAATTCATAAACTAGCCTATCTTTTTCACCAGGAACTTACCCGAATAAGAAAAATGGCTATCCGCTGGATAGCCATTTACGTCCTTTTTTACACTTCCATAATAATTGGTAAAATCATTGGGCGTCTTTTTGTTTTATCGAACAAATAATGATTTAGACTATCACGGACTTCCTGTTTCATTCCGGCCCAGTCAAAATGGTCTTTAGAAGTATTTTTGATTACAATCTCACGCACAATATTTGTTGATTGTTCCATTAATGATTCTGATTCTCGAACATACACAAATCCACGTGATATGATTTCAGGACCTGCTACTATACTCTTATCCGCACGGCTTAAAGTCACAACTACAATTAGAATTCCGTCCTGAGATAGCAAACGGCGGTCACGCAAGACAATATTTCCTACATCACCAACGCCACTTCCATCAATCAAAACATTCCCAGCAGTCACTTTTCCAGCGCTTTCAATCGAGTCATTTGTTATTTCAATAACCTCACCATTTTCTGGTATATGGATTTGATTTTGGTTAAAGCCAATTGATTTTGCAATGCGCATATGAGCAATTAGCATTTTATAGTCACCTTGGATGGGAATAAAATACTTCGGTTTCATGAGGTTAAGCATCATTTTTAGCTCTTCCTGGCTGCCATGGCCCGATACATGGATTTGATTTTTACCAGCTACTACCTTTGCACCTGCTCTAAATAATAAATCGATAGTCCTGGACATAAGCAATTCTCCGCCATGGACAGCATTAGCCGCCAATAATACAGTATCACCTTGCTTAATATTAACTTGTTTATGACCATGCTTAGCCATTTTTTGCAGTGCTTCAAATGGCTCTCCCTGCAATCCAGTCGCAAGGATAATTATTTCACGATCTTCATATTGGTCGATCTCAGTTATCGGAATCAACACATCCTCATGGACATCCAAATAATTAAATTCCAAGGCAATTTCCAATACTTTTTCCATAGATTTACCGACAACCGCTACTTTTTTATGATTATCAAACGCAGCATTGAACACTTGCTGTAGACCGTTAAGATTAGATGCATAGCATGCTACAATAATTCTGCCTTTTGCATTGTAAAATTCATCAGACATATTTCTTGCAACAAGGGATTCAGAAGGTGTAAATCCAATCCGTTCTGCTCCTGAGCTATCTGATAATAGACAGAGAACTCCTGACTCACCGATTGCTGCCATTTTGCCAATTTCCGCTTTGTAAAGTCCCTGGGCAGCCTGATCAAATTTAAAATCACCCGTATAAACGATTGCACCATCTTTTGTTTCAATACAGATTCCAACAGAATCAGGAATGCTGTGATTTGTTTTGAAAAATGTGATTCTTGCAGAAGAAAAACGCAGGGATGTATTTGAATCTATTACTTCAAAGTCAACATTTAAATTTTCGTTAATTTCTGCGATTTTGGATTTTGTTAATTCTATGCTCAATCTTGTACCATAAACCGGTGCATCCAATTCCTCAATAATATAAGGGAGTGCACCAATATGATCCTCATGACCATGGGATAGAAAAATCCCCTGAATTCTTTCTTTATTTTCGATAAGGTAAGAGATATCTGGAATTACTACATCTATTCCAAGCATTTCGGTTTCCGGAAACATTAACCCGGCATCCAGCACAAATATATCTTCGTCTACTTCGACGAGATACATATTTTTTCCAATCTCTCCTGCTCCGCCTAATGCAATTACTTTGATCTTCTGTCTAATTTGTTTAACCAATTTATTGTTCCTCCTGTTATCAACTACTCGTCCATTTTCCAGTTGAATCCATTATAACCGATAGTGTATCGGCATGCCACTGACATCATCTTTTTAGATTTATCTATGAATTCCGACTATCGTTCTTTTTTTGAAAATATGCTTTTCTTTAGGTTCATAATATATATACACTGCTGTTTGTTTGCTATAGGCATAACAAAAAAAGCAGACATCTTCAATGCTAACTAAACATGTATAAAAAAGAATATGTATAAAATTGTACTAAATAGATAGATAAGCCAATCGCATTGGATTGGCTTATCCTCAACAGACTCTAAAAACAGACAAACTAAGCATTATTTTAATGTATTTAATAGATTTATCAATGTGTTCCGTTCAACTTCATTCATTGGTACAAGAGGCAAACGAACAGACCCAACGCTCATACCCTTGATTTGCAAGGCTGTCTTTAAAGGAGCTGGGCTTGGTGTCAAAAATAACCCCTCAATGACTGGCAGTAATTTCTGGTGCATTTGGGCTGCCTCAGCCATTTCACCAGCGTAGAAATGTTCAATCATTTTTTGGATGTCACGTCCGATTATATGGGAGGCCACCGAGACCACACCTGCTCCTCCAATTGAAAGTACAGGTAAAGTTAAACCATCATCTCCACTGTATAAATCGAAATCATCCGGTGTGTTGGCAATAATTTTTGTCATTGCATTTAAATTACCGCTGGCCTCTTTTACAGCAACAATATTCGGAATCTCTGACAGGCGAATAACGGTTTCCGGATGAATATTCGTCACCGTTCTGCCTGGCACATTATAAATCATGCACGGCAGAGTAGTAGCATCCGCCACAGATTTGAAATGTTGATATAGCCCCTCTTGGTTTGGTTTATTATAATAAGGCGCTACAAGCATAATCGCATCTACACCGGCCGCTTCCGCCTTCTTTGTTAAATGGATGGACGCATACGTATTATTTGAGCCAGTTCCTGCTATCACAGGGATGCGTTTGTTTACAATTTTCACGACATATTCAAATAATGCCACTTTTTCTTCTGTTGACAAGGTTGGGGATTCACCAGTAGTTCCTGAAACCACCAGTGAATCTGTGCCTGTTTCAATTAAGTAATCTATGAGTTTTGCAGTCTTACCAAAATCAATATTTCCTTTATTATCAAAAGGTGTAACCATCGCGGTGGACACGCGTCCAAAAAGACCCATATTTCCACTTCCAATCTTATATTTTATTATTCCGCAAGTTCTTCCCATTCAAACAGATCATCGTCCATTAAATGGAGATTAAAGGCATTATGAAGAGCATTTACAGCTTCTACTAAATCTTCTTCTTTAACTAATACCCATATCGTTGTGTGGCTATCTGCGGATTGCAGAATCTGTATGCCTCGTTCTGATAATGGAGTAACAATTTTCGCTGTTACTCCCGGCACTCCCGTTATCCCGGCTCCAACGACAGACACTTTGGCACAGTTTGATTGGATACCAGGCTCATATCCTAATTCACGTAATACCGAAATTGCCTTATTAGCATCGTTGTTGGAGACAGTATACACAGCACCATTTGGATAAATATTAATAAAATCAACGCTTATGCCTGAATTCGCCATCGCTGTAAAGACTTCCGCCTGCAGATCATACTGATCTTCCTTAGCCTTTACTTTTATCTGAGTGATATTGCTTACATGGGCAATACCAGTAACAAGACGTTCCTGTATATCACTGCCTCGACGGTGTTTCGGATGACCTGTAACCAGCGTACCCTCACCTTCAGCATAGGTTGAACGGATTCGCATCGGCACCTTTGCCTGCATCGCAATTTCAACAGCACGTGGATGAATGACCTTAGCCCCCTGGTAGGCCATGTTACATACCTCTGTATAGGTTACTACTGACAGCGGTCTGGCTTGTTCCGCAATACGGGGATCAGCTGTCATAATTCCCTCTACATCCGTAAAAATGTCAACATACTCTGCCTTCAGTGCAGCTCCAAGGGCTGCAGCAGATGTATCACTGCCGCCGCGCCCTATCGTTGTAATATCGCCATTTTCAGCAATACCCTGAAAACCAGTCACAACGATAACGTCTGATTTTCCTAGCTCATCAATCAGTCTATCGGTCTTCATTTCCATTATTTTTGCATTTGTATAGTCATTATTTGTTCTGAAACCGGCCTGTCCGCCAGTTAAGGCAGTCGCTCGAATTCCTTTTTCTAAGAGCATATTGGTAAATACAACCGCTGAGATTATCTCTCCGCAAGATAATAGCAAGTCCTGCTCACGTTCCCCCAAGTACATTCCTTTTTCATTAACAAGTGAAAGTAAGGAATCCGTTGCATATGGATCACCTTTTCTTCCCATTGCAGATACAACAACCACTATTTTGTACCCTTTGCCTATACCTCTTTTTATATGTTGAAACGCATACTCTCTGCTCTCTGCATCTTTTACAGAGGTACCGCCAAACTTTTGAATGATGATCTTCACTTTTTACACCCCAAAATGAGCCTTCCTACTTTAGAGAAAATAAGAAGGCCAAGATATCCTATCATTTCAATAATTACACTAGCCCTAATCGAATAAGGCTCTCTGCAATTTGAACAGAATTCCAGGCGGCCCCTTTTAATAGGTTATCGGAAACAACCCACATATGGAACCCGGCATCTTCGTCCAAATCTTTCCTTACTCTCCCAACAAAAACTTCATTCTTCCCAACACAATCTGCCGGCATTGGATAGACTTGATTGGCGGGATCATCCTGAAGGACAATTCCAGGAGCATTTAGTAATATTTCTTTTACTTGCTCAGCACTGACACCGTTATTTTCAATTTCTATATACACGGATTCTGAATGACCAACTGCGATTGGAAGGCGAACGCATGTTGCTGCTACCTGCAGTGACGGCAAATGCATAATTTTCTTCGTTTCATTTACCATTTTCATTTCTTCAAATGTATACCCATTCTCACCGAAAACATCAATCTGAGGAATAGCATTAAAAGCTATCTGATAATGTTTTTCCGCACCTTTAACAGGTAATATAGATGGATTAACAGTCTTACCGGCTAAAATATCGCTTGCTTGCGTATTTAATTCCTCAACAGCTGCTGCACCCGCTCCAGAAACAGCCTGATAAGTGGAAACAATAATTTTTTTAAGTCCATAGGCTTTCCTGATTGGTTCAAGTGCTGCTACCATTTGGATTGTCGAACAATTAGGGTTAGCTATGATTCCCTGATGCTTACGAAGATCATCCTCATTCACCTCAGGAACTACAAGCGGAACATTTTCGTCCATACGGAAGGCACTTGTATTATCCACAACGATAGCACCCCTTTTAACAGCCTCAGGAGCTAATGCTTTAGATATACTTCCGCCAGCACTAAACAGGGCAATGTCTACCCCTTCAAAGCTCTCTGGCTTTGCTTCCTGTACTGTTATGGTCTCTCCATTAAATTCGATTTGTTTACCTGCTGAACGAGAAGAGGATAACAGACTTATCTTCCCAATAGGGAAATTCCTTTTTTGAAGAGTGTCAATCATTTGCTGTCCAACTGCACCAGTAGCCCCGACTACAGCTACGTGTAATTTTTTTTCATTCATGTTTGTTACCCCTTCCTATAAAATTAGGTATTTATTTTCATGTAAACTACTAGAAATAATAAGATATGCTGTCATAGCTATTTATATATTTTTTATAAAAGGAGCAACCTTCTTTTCAGAACAATGAATATATTCTTCTATAAAATATATCATAAGATATCTTTTTTTTAAATCATGCACTTTAATCTCTGTATTTTTCGATGATAATAGGCTGGATTTGTTTTGCCTCAAGAGCATATTCCACCGTTTCCACGAGACTTTCCATTCGGGCAACCATAGAATTTGGTTTTTTTTCAGGATCATCCTGGCCAAATGGAATGAAGTATATGTCCTTAGTGCTTAAGAGTCTCATTAAATTCACACCATTTAAACCTAGGGCATCATTTGTCGATATACCGAGAACAACTGGGCGATGATTCCGAAGTGTAGCTTTTGCAGCCATTAAAACGGGTGAATCATTTTGTGCATTTGCAAATTTACTCATCGAAACACCTGTCAGGGGTGCAATCACCATACAATCCAACGGATATTTGGGACCTAAAGGCTCCGCATCGACGATGGTATCAATCGCTTTTCTGTTTGTCAGTTTTTCTATTCTTGCTATCCAATCCTCTCCCTTGCCAAATCTTGTGTCGGTATTTTTAACAGTATAACTGACAACAGGGACAACCTCGGCTCCTGCATGTACCAGCTTTTCAATTTGTGGATATACTTCATCATACGTACAGTGCGATCCTGTCAATCCAAACCCTATTCTCATCCCCTTAACATCCATCATGGTGTCTCCCTTCCATTTCCTAAATCATCCAACAATAACTGTCCCAGCACATTTGCAATAATCTGACCGGCTGTCTTTGGGGCCACTATACCGGGTAACCCTGGTGCTAATATGGCTTTAACTCCACGTTTTTCTGCATATCTAAAATCTGTTCCGCCCGGTTTCGAAGCCAAATCAATAATCAACGTTCGGGACGGCATCCTTGAAATAATTCCTGCGGTAATGATTTTGTGAGGAATCGTATTAATACAAATATCCACATTTTCAACCACAGATTCCAACGCAGATAAATGGAAGGGAGTTAACCCCATTTCCTCTATTCTGGCTATATGTTCTGATTTACGGGCACCAACTTGAACTTTGGCCCCCAGTCCATGGAAAGCACGTGCCACACTCATTCCCACTCTTCCTAATCCAAGAACAATCACATTTGATCCGTGTATCGTAAAATCTGTATGCTGAATGGCCATCATAATGGTACCTTCTACTGTGGGAATAGAATTATAAATAGCTACATCATCTCGTTCAAATAATTGAACTAGTTTACGGTTTGCCTGTTTCGTTATATTTATTAAATAATCATTGCTTATACCGGAATAGATTGTACAATGTTCCGGTGTCTCCTTTAAAAAAGCTTCTGTCAGGATGACTTGCATATTTGAAAAAATGGTATCCAGCTTACCTTCCATATTTGTGCCAGCAACAGGCAAAATAATCGCATCCAGCTCTTTTACCGGCAAATCTTCCAGTTTTTCCTTTACTGCTCCCGTGTATGCATGTGCTAACTGTTCAAAACCTGTTAAATATACCTTTGCGTCCAACTCGGTTAATTTTCGAATCACTTCAAGCTGCCTGGCATCTCCACCAAGAACGGCAATATTCATTCCTGTGAGCATGGAAGATTTTCACCTTCTTTATTTTTTAAAGATCAATTCATACAACCCATAGTATGAAATACAGGAACCAGACGTGATAAAAACGAGGTAAACAAAAAAAAAACGCCCTTCGGCGTTTTTTAAGTTTCCTTTATTGAATTTCCATCAGGAATATCAATGATGACCATATCCGTACCAATCTTTTTTATTTGACTCCATGGCACACGGACCTCATCACCATTCTTTCTAAAACCAAACCATTTTCCAGATGGGATTAAAAGGGCGGTTATTTGTCCGGTTAACTCATCGATCTCAAGGTCAGTTTGACCAAGGACGCCCAATCGTTCTGCTTTTTTTACATCCACAATTTCTTTGCCACTTAATTCGCTCAGCTTCATTTTAGGACACTCCTATCACATTCTGCTTAATCTCACTATATGAATGAGTGACATCCTTTTAGAAGAAAAAGTTGTTCCAAACACGCAAAAAAACAAGCCGGCGCAAAATCCAATGGATGTTCACGCCAGCTTGCCAGAGATTTATTTTTTAATCTAAGTTCCACTCATCTTGCGGACCCAATAAAGCTGCTGCATAGGAGTCTGTAAAAATATCTTCTATACACTGATTTACGCTGTTAAGCGAAACAGCATCGATTAATTCAACTATGTCATCAAGAGTTCGATGTCTACCCAATAACAGCTCATTTTTACCGTTACGGCTCATTCGGCTGTTTGTGCTTTCTAAGCTTAGCATCAAACTTCCTTTCAGCTGCTCTTTACAGTTATCAAGCTCTTTGGCAGTAATGCCGTAATTACGCAATTCAGTAAGAGTTTCCTGTATTGTATCATAAAGCTGATGAACTTGATTTGCCCCTGTTCCACCATAAATAACCACCATACCATTATCCTGATAGGAGGTATGATAGGAATAGACACTGTAAGCAAGCCCTTTTTCTTCTCGCACATTTTGGAATAAACGGCTGCTCATAGATCCTCCAAGTACATTGTTCAGAGTGATTAAGCTATAAATATTTTCATTGCCTATATCATAACCGTTATACCCAAGACATAAATGGGCTTGTTCGGTATCTTTTTTTCTGACAATCTTATTGGTATGGAAAGTTGGTTTTTCCAATTCAGGACGTGCTGTACCGCCTTCATAGCTTCCAAATAAACCTTCAACCTGCTTGATAAAACTCTCATCCACATTTCCTGCAATCGAGATTACCACTTTATCAGGTGTATAGTGATTATAGACATATTGTTTCAATGTCTCTGAATTAATGGTATCAAGAATTTTATCTGTACCTAAAATAGGGTAACCAAGCGGGTGTTTTTCGTAAACAGCCTGGCTTAAAATATCATGAACAATATCATCAGGTGTGTCTTCATACATCTTAATCTCTTCGCAAACTACATTTTTTTCTTTTTTCAATTCCTCTTCAGCAAATGTAGAATTAAAGAACATATCACCAAGAACATCCAGCGCATAAGGTGCATGATCGTCCAATACTTTGGCATAGTAGCACGTATATTCTTTTGAGGTGAAAGCATTTACCTGACCGCCAATCCGATCAAATGATTCGGCTATTTCTTTGGCAGATCTTGTTGTTGTTCCTTTAAAAAACATATGCTCCAAGAAATGCGAAATTCCATTATTTAAGGAATCTTCATTTCGGGAACCGGTTTTAATCCAAACACCAATCGCCACTGAACGAACAGTAGGGATTGTTTCCAATACGATACGGACCCCATTTTGACAAGTATATTTTTTTATCAACAAATGTTCCTCCTATTCATGATGCCCCTCTTTATTACCATACCCAATATGTATACATTTTTATAGCATAGAGAAACTTTCCCGCCAAAATAAAGGCAGGAAAGTCTTCAGGGACTTATACGTTCTTCTTTGAATGCCTCACTGACAGGTACAATTTTATATTCCTTCTCAATGTTCTTGATTAATATATCCATTGATTTTGATGTTGATTCTGTTGGGTGCATAAGAATAAGCGCACCTTTATGTATGTGGTCAAGGACCCTTTTTGTTAAGACTTCCGGTGTGGGTTTTTTCCAATCTACTGTATCAACTGTCCATAATATGGTTTCCATTCCAAGACTTGCTGCAACCTTAACTGTACGATCATTAAAACTTCCGCTCGGAGGTCCAAATAGCTTAGGAGTATATCCTGTTACCTCCTGGATGACCCGGTTTGTTTCGCTGATTTCTTTCTCGGCAGCCGCAGCTGATAATTGTTGCATATTTGGATGAGTATATGAATGATTCCCTAATTCATGACCGGCTGCTGCTATCCGCTTGGCTAGATCCGGATTATTCTTTACCCAGCGTCCTTCCAATACAAATGTAGCATGAATCTTATGTCTCTTTAAAGTGTCCAGCATTCCTTCAATATACTCATTACCCCAGGCTACATTAATAATAAAGGATACAACGGGTTTATTTGGATTCGCACGGTATATTGGCGATGGTGACAAGTCTTGTAAATGAACATTAGGGCTGTTTTCTTTGAAAATGAGTTGAGCTTCCTGAAATTTACCCTTAGTTTTCATCTTTTTATAAGATTTCTCAATGTTGACCTGAATGCCATTGTATCCGGGTGTTTTCTTCCACACCTTATCTATAACAGCGTCTACAGGCTCTTGATTATATGTTTTAGCTGCTTGTTCAATTTGTTGGTACAGTTCATCATTTGTATTTGTAACATAAGCGACAGTTCCATTTGGAATACCTTTTACATATTGGTCCATAAATGAGCTTTGCACCAACACCCATGATATAACGCAAATGGTACAAAATGCAAGAAATTGCAACAATTTTTTATCCATCTCTTCTCCTCCTCACACAAAATGTATGAGCAGGTAGGACAGGTTAGAACCGCAAGAATCCATAATTAGATATGAACATGATTAAAAGACTAGGAAACCAATGTCTCCTAGCCGACCAAGTCATGTTTATTTCTGTTCTGCTTTTTCTTTTTGTTCTTTTAGAACTGCTTTACGAGAAAGGTTGACTCTTCCTTGTCTGTCTATTTCAGTTACCTTAACAAGGATCTCATCACCAATTTTTACTACATCCTCGACTTTTCCTACACGTTCTTCTGCCAGTTCAGAAATGTGGACAAGACCATCTTTACCTTTGAAGATTTCAACGAAGCATCCAAATTTCTCAATACGTTTAACCGTACCAAGATAAATTTGGCCAACTTCAACTTCGCGTACCAAATCTTCAATAATCGTTTTAGCCTTTTCATTCATTTCCTGATCAGTGGATGCGATGTAGATTGTACCATCCTGCTCGATATCAATTTTTACACCGGTTTCTTCAATAATTTTATTGATTTGTTTTCCGCTTGGTCCAATAACGTCTCTGATTTTGTCAGGTTTAATAGCCATCGTTAAAATCTTAGGCGCATATTGAGAAAGATTTTTTCTTGGCTGCTCTAATGTGCTTGTAAGGTGATTCAGAATATGATTCCGGCCCTTTTGAGCTTGCATTAATGCTTCCTCTAAGATTTCACGAGTCAGACCTGCAATTTTTATGTCCATTTGAAGTGCAGTTACACCTTTTGCTGTACCTGCTACTTTAAAGTCCATATCTCCCAAGTGGTCTTCCATTCCTTGAATATCGGAAAGAACTGTATAATGTTCTCCCTTTTTAATAAGACCCATTGCAATTCCTGCTACCGGCGCTTTAATTGGAACACCCGCATCCATTAATGCCAATGTGCTTGCACAAATACTTGCCTGAGACGTAGAGCCATTAGATTCAAGTACTTCTGACACAAGACGAATAGTATATGGAAAATCATTTTCATTTGGAATAACCGGCTCAAGCGCTCTCTCACCTAATGCACCATGTCCGATTTCACGTCTGCCTGGTCCTCTGATAGGTCCAGTTTCACCAACGCTGAAATGCGGGAAATTATAATGATGCATGAAACGTTTAGACTCTTCAAGGCCAAGCCCGTCCAATATCTGAACATCTCCTAATGCACCCAGTGTAGCAATAGAAAGGGCTTGAGTTTGTCCACGAGTAAATAATCCGGAACCATGAGTACGAGGCAATAAGCCAACTTCAGAGGATAATGGACGAATTTCTTCAGGACTTCTTCCATCAGGGCGGATTTTCTCTTCCGTAATTAAACGGCGAACTTCATCCTTCACCAATTTACTCAAGATTTCATTTACTTGCTTAAGCTTTTCTTCATCAGCTTCTTTTTCTTCAAAGACAGCAACAACTTTTTCTCTTACTGCTTTGATTGCATCTTCACGAGCATGTTTTTCTTGAACTTGCACAGCAGTGTTCATTTCTTCTAAACACATACCTTTAACTTCCTCGATTAATTCTGCATCTAGCTCATAAAGAGTTATTTCACGTTTTTCTTTACCAACTGCAGCCACAATCTCATTTTGGAATGCAATCAGTTTCTTGATTTCATCATGTCCAAACATGATAGCTTCCAGCATGGTTTCTTCCGGCACTTCCTGTGCTCCTGCTTCAACCATGTTAATAGCATCCATTGTTCCTGCAACAGTTAAATGAATATCACTGTTTTCAAGTTGTTCGATCGTTGGGTTAATGACAAACTTACCATCAACGCGACCTACAATAACACCGGCAATTGGTCCTTCAAACGGGATATCAGAAACACAAAGTGCCAATGAGGATCCGAACATAGCTGCCATTTCAGTTGGGCAGTTTTGATCTACACTAAGAACCATACTGACTACTTGTACATCATTACGGAACCCATCTGCGAACAGCGGGCGAATTGGACGGTCGATTAGACGACTTGTAAGTACCGCTTTTTCACTTGGTCTACCCTCACGTTTAATGAACCCTCCAGGGATTTTACCTACTGCGTATAATTTTTCTTCATAGCTTACAGTTAATGGGAAGAAATCTAAATTCTTCGGTTCCTTTGAAGCTACAGCTGTACTTAATACGGCTGAATCTCCATAGCGAATCAAAGCAGCACCATTAGCTTGCTTTGCTAATTGGCCGATTTCAACCGTTAATGGACGTCCTGCCCAATCTAAAGAAAATGTGCGTTTTGTTTGCTCCATTTCTTCATTGCTCCTCTCTACTTACAATAATCTTACAAAATTTATCCTGTTTCTCATCATTTTGACAAGATCTGTTGGATTTCAATCAAATTAATATTAGTATACTCCATAGTTGTCGAGTTAAAAAGCGACATTACCCTTTAACTTTCCTCTTTCTCCTCTATGTATAACAAAAAAGCGGGAAAAATCCCGCTTTTTCTGAGTAGTTTATCGACGTAAACCAAGCTTGTTGATTAATTCGCGATAACGAGTAACGTCTTTATTACGCAGGTAAGTAAGTAAGTTACGACGTTTACCTACCATTTTCAAAAGACCGCGACGTGAGTGGTGATCTTTCTTGTGAGTGCGTAAGTGTTCGTTAAGTGTGTTGATTTGTTCAGTAAGGACAGCGATCTGAACTTCTGGAGAACCAGTGTCGCTCTCATGAGTTTTGTACTCATTAATGATCTCATTTTTACGCTCTTGCGTTAATGCCATCCTAATTCACCTCCTAAAATTTTCAAAATCCCCTATTCCTGAGCGAACGTTGGTGATGCGCTTAGCCAAGGAAAGGTTCTTTTCATACGATATTAAGAATACTACTTCTCGGTTAAAAAAGCAAGTACTTAATTCACTCCAAAATATTCTATTGCGAATTGTTTATCTTTTTCAAGCTGAGTAACCAATTGTTCCACAGAGCTGAATTTCTGTTCACTCCGTATGCGTTTATGCCACTCTACCACAACTCTCTCTTGATAGATATCAGCCTCAAAATCTAATAGATGTACTTCTATAGTGGGAATCTCTTCTTTTTCCGTATGAAAAGTAGGTTTATAGCCTACATTACATATACCATTATACCAATTACCTCGTACTTTCATACGTACGCAATAAACTCCGGTACCAGGAAGATAATAATCGGGGTCCACTTCTATATTGGCAGTAGGAAACCCTAATAACCTCCCGCGTTTCTCTCCATCTACAATACATCCTTTAACAGTGAAATACCTGCTTAATAATTGATTAATTGTTTCAGTATGGCCGTTAATTAATTCCTCTCGAATACGAGTGGAACTGATTTTTTCCTCTCCAATATCTTGCTTTGACACGGTTGTTACATCAAACATACCCTTTGCATGGTGCGGAAGAGTTTCCATAGTTCCTCTTCCGTATTGTCCATATGAATAATCAAAGCCGGCAACCACATGCTGAATATGCAATGAAATCAAATAATCATCCACAAATTTTTGTGGTGAAAGACTTGAAAAATCAGGTGTGAATTGGACAATAAAAAGATAATCCAACCCTATGTTCTTCATTAATTCAATTTTATCCTGCAATGGTGTTAAAAGCCTCACGTGCTTTATATGTTTATTCAAAATGACAGATGGGTGAGGATCAAATGTCATCACCGCTGTTGCCAGCCCTTTTTCTTCACCAATTTGTTTTACCGTTTCAATAACCTTTTGATGGCCAATATGAACGCCATCAAAATAACCAAGAGCTACTGCTATTGGCGGAAAGTCCCCCCGCTTATAGTCATGGGGATGTGTAATATTGATTATTTTCATCTCTATTCCCCTCTAATTTCAATCTCCATCCATATCATACTATATAAATGGAATAACTTTAACCGGTTTACACAATCCTTTTTTCTCTGGATGATGCTGATAAATTGCCATTAGTTCTTCTTGTTCATTAAAAATAGCAAAAGGACTCTCCGTATTTTCAGCAGATAGGTTGTCAGAGGTCAGTACAGCACCATTACGGACTTTTTCTGCAATTTCACTGGAAACCTTAATAATCGGCAGATTGGGAACACCTTCTTCTATAGGCTTCAGTACGTCGCTTACAGTGCCCTTCTCCGCATGTAAAGCCAGCTGTTCAAGTGTAATTGCCTCCTCAAGGGTGAAAGCCGCTGAGCGTGACCTGATGAGCTTAGACATATGGGCTGGATAACCTAATTGGTCACCTATCATGCAGGAGAGCGTTCTGATATACGTTCCTTTCCCACATGAGACACGAAAAGAAAACGAAATGGATTCACCTTCAAATAGTTCTCTATCGTCCAAAAGTTCAATTTCATAAATATTCACCTTACGCGAGGGGATGTCTACCTTTTCTCCCTTTAATGCGTACTCATACAAGCGCTTTCCATTTACTTTAACAGCTGAGTAGATTGGAGGTGTTTGAACAATCGTTCCTGTGAGCGAGTTCAAAATCTCGATAATCTTAGTACGTTTTATCGGCTTCTCAATTACCTTCTTATCCACCATGTCGCCCGAAGCATCTTCTGTGGTTGTGGACCAGCCAATAGTCACTTCACCTATGTATTCTTTACCAGCATCCGTTATGTACTCCGCAACTCTGGTTGCTTTTCCAAGACATATAGGCAGTACACCTGTGACATCCGGATCCAACGTTCCTGTATGTCCGACTTTTTTCATCCTCAGTATTTTTCTGACTTTCATAATACAGTCATGAGAAGTAAATCCTGCCGGTTTATTGAGAATCAGGATTCCATTTAACTCTTCCATCACTATCACCCTGTTCTCCTAATTTTTTATATAAAAAGGGGATAGACATAACGTCTATCCTAGTCCTTATTCATTGGGTTCTTTATTTTCCTGATGAATTTGATGCAATAGATTTTCAATTCTGTTTCCATAGTCAATCGACTCATCAAATTCAAAAATAATTTCCGGAGTTTTTCGTAATCGAATACGCTGGCCCAGCTCAGAACGAATAAATCCAGTAGCTTTAGCAAGACCTTTAAGTGTATCTTCTCTTTTTTCGGCATCACCGAGAACCGATATATAGACTTTGGCTTGCTGAAGGTCTCCAGAAACTTCAACATCTGTGACAGTCACAAATCCAACTCGTGGATCTTTGATTTTTCTGCCAAGTATATCACTGAGTTCTTTTTTCATTTGCTCTCCCACACGGGTAGCTCTAAGGCTCATATTTTTCACCTCTTTTAAAGCCATTCTATATTTGTCGCAATACTCTCCAATTCAGGAAAAGAATCGAGGTAGGATAATGCTTTTTGCAATTCCCTTTCAGAACTGGTTCTGGACGACGAGACAACCACGATTGCGATAACCGTGCGTTGCCACATGTCCTGATAGTCAACCTCTGCGACAGAAACATTAAATTTTTGTTTTAATCGCGTCATAACGCGCTGCAGAACCGCTCTTTTTTCCTTTAAGGATTGAGCATTAGGAATCAAACATTCACATTCTGCCGCAGCAATCATGCTCTTTTAATTTCTTCCATTACATATGCTTCGATAACATCGCCTTCTTTAATATCATTAAAGTTTTTGATCGTTATTCCGCATTCGTAGCCTTGAGCTACTTCTTTCACGTCATCTTTGAAGCGTTTAAGTGTATCCAGTTCACCTTCAAAGATTACGATGCCTTCACGGATTAGACGGATTCCACTGTTACGTGTAATCTTACCATCTGTTACATAGCTTCCTGCAATTGTTCCTACTTTGGAAATTTTGATGGTTTGACGAACTTCAGCCTGACCGATTACTTTCTCCTCATACTCAGGATCAAGCATCCCTTTCATCGCTGCTTCGATTTCTTCGATTGCTTTATAGATAATTCTGTGCAGACGTACATCTACTTTTTCAGCTTCAGCAGCACGCTTAGCATTAACATCCGGACGCACGTTGAAACCAATTACAATTGCATTAGAGGCAGTCGCTAAAATAATATCGGATTCAGTAATTGCACCAACACCCGCATGAATAATTTTAACTTTTACGCCTTCAACCTCAATTTTTTGCAAGGAAGCAGCTACCGCTTCAACAGAACCTTGAACATCACCTTTTACAATGATATTAATTTCTTTTACTTCCCCTTGTTTTAATTGATCAAACAAGTTTTCAAGTGTTACACGGGAGCTTTCATTACGTGAAGCTAAGATATGTCTTTGAGCACGAGCTTCCCCAACCTGGCGTGCTGTTTTTTCATCTTCAAATACAACGAAGCGATCGCCTGCCTGAGGCACCTCGTTTAATCCGGTAATTTCAATCGGAGTGGATGGACCCGCTTCTTTAACACGGCGGCCTAAATCATTTACCATCGCACGTACTTTACCAAAAGTATCTCCAACAACAATTGGATCTCCTATACGCAGTGTTCCATTTTGAACAAGTAAAGTAGCGACAGATCCACGTCCTTTATCCAATTCCGCTTCAATAACCGTACCAATGGCTTTACGTTTAGGATTTGCCTTATATTCATTTACTTCACTTACAAGTAAAATCATTTCAAGCAATGTCTCGATACCTTCACCTTTTTTCGCAGACATTGGTACAAAAATAGTATCCCCGCCCCACTCTTCTGGTACCAGGCCATTTTCAACCAATTCCTGTTTTACGCGATCAGGATTAGCTCCTTCTTTATCCATCTTGTTAACTGCCACAATAATTGGAACCTCTGCTGCTTTAGCATGGTTAATCGCTTCAACTGTTTGTGGCATTACTCCATCGTCAGCAGCTACAACGATAATTGTAATATCCGTTACTTGAGCACCACGCGCACGCATTGTAGTGAAGGCAGCATGTCCCGGTGTATCAAGGAACGTGATTTTCTTACCATCTACCTCAACTTGATAAGCACCGATATGCTGCGTAATTCCGCCTGCTTCGCCTTCAGTAACTTTTGTATTTCTGATTGCATCCAGCAATGTTGTTTTACCATGGTCAACGTGACCCATAATCGTAACTACTGCCGGTCTTTCCACTGTATTTTCATCTGGATTTTCATCATCCGCAATGACAGCTTCAAGATCTGTTACATCAATTTTAATGATTTCTTCTACTTCTACGCCATAATCAGCACAAATAAGTTCAATTGCATCTTTATCTAATTCTGCATTAATCGTTGCCATGACTCCAAGCATAAATAGTTTTTTAATAATTTCACTTGGTTCACGATAAATCTTTTTACTTAACTCCTGCACAGACAGAGATTCGGTGAATGTGATTTTCTCCGGTAATTCTCTTTCTTTTCTAGGTGTTGGTTGATAAGTTGACTTACTTTGATGACGTTGGTTATTTTTTTTATTTCGATTATTTCTGAAGTTACCTCTTTTTTGATTATCTTGCACGCTTTTTTTCCCTTCATTACCCTTAGATGCCGGTTTATTCTTTGTATTTTGATTAGTTCCCTGGTTATTCCTAGTTGCTGTTACACCAGGATTAGGTCTTGCGGAACTTTGAGATTGCCTTGAAGCTTGCTGGCCACCTCTTTGCTGGTTACTATTTGTTTGCTGTTTTTGTTGTTGCCCGTTTATATTTCCTCGGTTTTGGTTCTGGTTCTGATTTTGACTAGTTCTAGTTTGGTTAGTATTTTGAGGTTTCTCGGTATTTATCTTTTCCGATTTAGGATTAAACAGTTTCTCTAATTTTTCTACTGCCTGATCCTCTAGAGCCGTCATATGATTATTGACGTCAATCCCCATATCTTTAAGTTTATTAATTACCACTTTACTAGAAACATTGTTCTTCTTCGCATATTCATATACACGTACTTTACCCATTCCTTCACCCCCGAATTAGTTAATCGAGCAAGGAGATTAATTTCTTTGCAAATCCATCATCAAGTACAGCGACTACCACTCTTGAATCCTTGCCTATTGCTTGACCAAGCACGGTTCGGTTTTCAACTCGGCATATCGGTACTTTGTAAAAATGACATTTGTCGGTGATTTTCTTTTCCGTATTTAAAGAAGCATCTTTTGATAATAAAACTATTTTCGCTCGACGAGAGCGTATTTCTTTTATAACCAATTCTTCCCCGGAAATAACTTTTCTCGCTCGATATGCGAGTCCCAAAAGGGACATCCATTGTTTTTGCATCATGGTCGTGATTTGTTCTCCTTAGCAGCCAGCTTTAAAAGTTCTTCGTATATAGAAGAATCTACATCTGCCTCCAGATGATTAGATAGGCTATTCTTCTTTTTGGCAGCGTTAATGGCTTCCTCAGATAGGCTCAAATAGGCCCCGCGGCCTGATTTCTTGCCGGTCGGATCTATTGAAACCTCTCCTTCCTTGGAGCGAACAATCCGGATCATTTCTTTTTTTGGTTTCATTTCACCGGTGCCGATACATTTTCTCAGCGGTACTTTCTTTCGGTTGTTCACCATTTTCACCTCACCAATAGGATCATTCTTCTGTTTCATCATCGAGTCCGAAAGTAAAGCCTTTAAATTCGAGCTCGTCTTCATCACTTTCTTCAGTCAGGCGATTAACAGGATAGATTCCCGCTTCACGCGCATCTGTTTCACTCTTAATATCTATCTTCCACCCAGTAAGCTTTGCAGCAAGGCGAGCATTTTGCCCACGTTTACCAATTGCCAGGGAAAGCTGATAGTCAGGTACAATAACTGTTGTTGCCTTCTCTTCTTCATTCACAATGACTTCAAGTACTTTTGAAGGACTTAAAGCATTAGCTACGAAAACAACAGGGTCATCTGACCATTTTACGATATCAATTTTTTCGCCTTTTAGTTCGTTTACAATCGCTTGAACACGTTGGCCTTTAGGACCTACACAAGCACCTACCGGATCCACCTCATGATTATCAGTATGAACTGATATTTTTGAGCGGTCTCCTGCTTCACGGGCAACAGATTTAATTTCAACTGTGCCGTCAAAAATCTCAGGCACCTCAAGTTCAAATAATCTCTTTAAAAGGCCCGGATGTGTACGTGAAACGAAAATTTGCGGCCCTTTTGAAGTTTTTTCTACTTTTGTTAGAAATACTTTATAACGTTCATGCGGTTGATAGGATTCATTCGGCATCTGCTCATTGGCTGGAAGCAATGCTTCTGTTTTACCGAGAGCTACATATATATATTTAGAATCACGGCGTTGGACAATTCCAGTCATAATGTCTTCTTCACGGTCAATAAATTCATTGTATACAATGCCTCTTTCAGCTTCACGTACACGTTGAGTTACAACTTGCTTAGCTGTTTGAGCTGCGATACGACCAAAGTTTTTTGGTGTAACTTCAAGCTCCAGAACATCTTCTACTTCATAGTTTGGATTGATGCTTTTTGCTTCTTCCAAAGAGATCTCAAGGCGGGAATCAAAAACTTCATCAACAATTTCTTTACGAGCAAATACACGCATGGATCCATTCACCAAATTAAAATCCACACGGACATTTTGAGCCTGATTAAAATTTCTCTTATAGGCTGATACAAGAGCGGCTTCAATCGCCTCTACGAGCACATCCCTTGAAATTCCTTTTTCCTTTTCTAAAATGGTCAGTGCATCGAGTAATTCATTACTCATTTTACTAATCCCCTCCTTACAATCTTAAACCCTTATGAAAAACTAATCGCTAATCTTGCCTTGGCAATCTTATCATAAGGAATAGTTATTTCCTTTTTACGTGTTTTAATTTTAATTTCGATTATAACGGTGTCACCATCAAAATCTTTTAAGATACCTTCAAACTCTTTTTCATTATCAATCGGTTCATATGTTTTAATATGTACATTTTTACCGACTGCCTTCATAAAATCGCTATCTTTTTTTAATGGGCGTTCAGCACCTGGAGAAGAAACCTCCAGGAAATAGTTATTGGAAATTGGATCTTTTTCATCGAGCTTCTCGCTCAACCTTTCAGAAACAATACCGCATTCTTCAATGTCCACACCGTTTTCCTTATCGATATACACTCTAAGGAACCAGTTTCTGCCCTCTTTTACATACTCTACTTCAACGAGCTCGAGGTTTAATTCTTCGAGGATCGGGGCAGCCATTTCCTCGACAATCTCAGTGACTTTCTTGCTCATGCTTTCACTCCTTTACGTCTATGTAAACGACTGAATATCATCCTAATACAAACGAAAGAGTGGGTTTCCCCACTCTTTAGCACATACGTATCAGCAGTAATTCTTACTTGAATATAACATAAAGAGTTGGTTTTTGCAAATTAGCGATTCTGTATCAGAATAAAGAAAGTTGGTTTTGATCAGGCATATCGCCCAAGCAACCGTGATTATCCAAGTATTCTAATATAGTTTTGGAAACTTTGCCTCTTTGCTGCAAATCTTCTTTAGATAAAAATTCGCCGTTTTCTCTAGCTTTCACAATATTGAAAGCCGCATTCGTTCCAAGTCCTGGGATTGAATTGAACGGTGGAATTAAAGTATTTCCGTCAATAATAAATTCATTTGCACTGGATCGATATAAATCAACTTTTTGGAAGCTATATCCTCGCTCACACATTTCAAGTGCTATTTCAAGAACAGTCATCAAGTTTTTCTCTTTAGTAGAGGCTTCGAGACCTTTTTGATTGATTTCATCAATGCGGGAACGAATCATTTCTGATCCTTTCACCATCGCATCAAGGTCAAAATCATCTGCACGAACCGTGAAATAAGCTGCGTAGTACAGGAGTGCATGGTGCACTTTAAAATAAGCAATTCGGACAGCCATTAATACATATGCTGCCGCATGGGCTTTCGGGAACATATATTTAATCTTTTTACATGAGCCAATATACCATCCTGGTACATTGTTCTTCAGCATTTCTTCTTCCATTTCCTCGGAGAGCCCTTTCCCCTTACGGACAGACTCCATAATTTTGAAGGCAAGTGATGGATCAAGACCCTGATAAATTAAATACACCATAATATCATCACGACAGCCAATTACCTGGCTTAGATTACAAATATTATCCTGAATCAATTCCTGTGCATTGCCCAGCCACACATCTGTACCGTGTGAGAGCCCGGATATTTGAACAAGCTCTGCAAAAGTGGTTGGCTTAGTATCCTCAAGCATTTGCCTTACAAAACGAGTACCAAATTCCGGTACACCCAGTGTACCTGTTTTGCAATTGATTTGTTCTGCAGTAACACCAAGTACTTCCGGTGTACTGAAAATCTTCATGACTTCAGGATCGTCTGTAGGAATCGTTTTTGGATCTATTCCGCTTAAATCCTGTAGCATCCGGATTACAGTTGGATCATCATGACCCAGAATATCAAGCTTCAAAATATTATCATGGATGGAATGGAAGTCGAAGTGAGTCGTTTTCCATTCAGAGTCACTCGCATCAGCCGGGAACTGGATAGGCGAGAAATCATAAATATCCATATAATCAGGAACTACAATAATTCCGCCCGGATGCTGCCCGGTTGTACGCTTAACACCTGTACATCCACTTACTAAACGATCTGTTTCTGCTGAACGGAAATGAAGATTATTTTCCTGGGCATATCCTCTAACATATCCATATGCCGTTTTTTCAGCTACCGTACCAATCGTTCCTGCTCGATATACATAATCTTCACCAAACAGGACTTTTGTGTAATTATGAGCCTGCGGCTGATATTCACCTGAGAAGTTTAAGTCGATATCTGGAACTTTGTCTCCCTTGAAGCCAAGGAATGTTTCAAACGGAATATCATGTCCATCTTTCACATAGCTTACAGCGCAGTCCGGACAATCCTTATCTGGGAGGTCAAAACCTGACCCGACCGATCCATCATTAAAGAATTCAGACTTCTTGCACTTCGGACATACATAATGGGGAGGCAATGGATTTACTTCCGTTATTTCAGTCATCGTTGCCACAAAGGATGAACCTACGGAACCACGGGATCCAACCAAGTATCCATCATCAAGTGATTTCTTAACCAGCTTATGCGAAATTAAGTAAATAACCGCAAATCCATGACCAATGATACTCTTCAATTCTTTTTCAAGACGAGCTTCCACGATCTCTGGCAAATTTTCACCGTAGATCATCCGTGCTCTTGTATAACTCATTTCCCGAATATCCTCTTCAGCACCCTCGATTTTCGGTGTATATAAATCATCTTTAATCGGTTTGATTTCATCAATTAAATCGGCAATTTTATTGGTGTTTGTTACAACAATTTCTTTTGCTTTTTCTTGCCCAAGGAACGAGAAGCAATTCATCATCTCATCTGTTGTACGGAAATGTACATCAGGCAAGCTGTGGCGATTTAGAGGGTTTGCTCCCCCTTGTGAATTGATTAATATTTTTCGATAGATTTTATCATTTGGATTCAGGTAATGAACATTGCCTGTCGCCACAACTGGTTTGTTTAATTTCTCTCCCAGCTTTACAATATTGGCGATTATAGATTCAAGAGCCTTATCGCTTTGAACCAGTTCCATTTCGATAAGAGGAGCGTAAACTTCTTTTGGATGCACCTCAAGATAATCATAGAATTCAGCGACATCCTCTGCCTCTTCAAATGATTTTTGCATCATATTTTCAAATACTTCGCCGCGATCACAGCCGGATCCAACCAAAATCCCTTCTCGATATTGCATAAGGACGGATCTTGGAATCCTTGGGACACGGTAAAAATAATCAATATGAGCAATGGAAACAAGCTTAAATAAATTCTTTAAACCTTCCTGTGTTTGCGCGAGTAATGTGCAATGATACGGACGCGCTCTCTGGAATGCCTTTCCTTTTCCCATATTGTCATTTAATTGATTATGATTCGTAATGCCTTTTTCATTGGCATCCTTTAACATTTTCATTAACAAATGACCGGTTGTTTCAGCATCATAAATCGCACGGTGATGCTGAACAAGCTCAACATCAAATTTTTTCGCCAAATTATTCAGGCGGTGATTTTTCAAATCCGGATAGAGGAAACGAGCCAGCTCCAATGTATCTATGACCGGGTTGGTGGCTTTACCAAACCCAAGCTTTTTATAACCCATATTCAAGAAGCCCATATCAAAGCTCGCGTTATGCGCAACAAAAATTGCATCCTCAGACCAATCCCTGAACTTCGTCAAAACTTCATCGACTTCAGGAGCATTCTCTACAAGGTCATCGGTAATCCCTGTTAAATTAATGGTTGTAGATGATAATTTATGATGTGGATTGGCAAAAGACTCAAAGCGATCAATAATCTCACCATTTTTCATCTTAACTGCCGCAAGCTCGATAATGGTGTCATATATGGCAGAAAGTCCTGTTGTTTCCACGTCAAATACAACATATGTGCTTTCTTCCAAATTTAAATCTGACGTATTGTAAGCAATCGGCACACCATCATCCACTAAATTTACTTCTACGCCATATAAGATTTTAATATTATTTTTCTTTCCGGCAGCGTAAGCCTCAGGGAATGACTGTGCGACCGCATGATCTGTTATAGCAATCGCTTTATGTCCCCACTTAGCTGCCTGGGACACTAGTGTAGAGACAGGTGTAACAGCGTCCATTTGGCTCATTGGTGTATGCAAATGTAATTCAACACGCTTTTCATCTTCGGGTGCTGTATCCTTACGATTTTTACCTGCTATTTCATTAATATCATTTGCAATCATTACTAAGTCACGGACGAATGTATCATTTTGTACACTTCCCTGTACACGTACCCACATACCTTTTTTCACACGTGCCAATTGGCTTGCGTCTTCTCTGTCACGTGAGAACATTTTAACAAGAATGCTATTTGTATAATCCGTAATTTTAAAGGTTAATAAGGTGCGTCCGCTCTTTAACTCTCTTGTTTCAGCATCAAAAACATACCCTTCAACCGCAATACGACGTTCTTCTTCAACAATCTCATCAAGTGTCTTAAAGTCAGCATCCGGCTTGATTTTGTACCCGATAACTAGTGGGCCTTCTGGTATTCCGCCATCATCCTTAGCCTCTGCGGCCTTCTTCATATCCTGAACTGCCTGCAGAGCTTTTTCTTCATCTTCTATTTGCTTTTGCTTTTTGAATGTCTCCATTGCCTCACTGTATGCATCTTTATCTACAATGGCATCGAGCTGCAATGGCGGAAAACCAAAACGCTGATAAACTTCTGAAATTAAGCCGGTATATTTCCGTTTAAGCTGGCCAGCCTCTGCATCGTTACGAGCAGTTACAATCAGCTTATTCCCTTCAACCTTTGGAGCTTGTCCATGCAATAATTCCAGAATTGCCGGAGAAATTCCATCGATTTCGCTAATACAGTTTTTCCAATAATCCGTAATCAATTCATTCGTGATGAGTGGATTCCTAACCTCAACCGAATACCCGACAGTGGCTATTGGAGAAAAGACCTGCATTAATTGTGTCGTAAATCTGGTCCAAATACTGCAAGGAATTATATGTTCAAATCTGAAAAAGAAATGCCATTTGCGGGCAACTTTTTCAATGATTACTTTATCGATTTCCGCATTGGAAAAATGCACAACAACCGCATCTTCCGTCAGCTGAAGTTGCTGGAGCAACGTTCTGAATTTATCTTGTTTAATACGAGAATTCTCTTCCATTTCTATCTCTCCCAAACGTCATTCTCCTTTTCCGTCTTGTAATTATAACACAACTCTTTTTTATTCAAATCCCTTCTTGCAAAGATTAATGCTTTTATCAATTCAGAAAACACCTTTAGCCATACTTATTAAAGACCGGTGTTGGGAGTAAAAAGCATTATCCAAACCTTAAAACAACTTATCAAAAAAAATCGGCACGTAAAAACAAGCTCTCCCCATTGCAAAAGGGAGAGCTTGTACTTTAATATTTTACAGGATTTCGTTTAATCGACCAGCAAGATCAGTAACAGGCACTTCAAAACTTTCCCCTGTTCGTCTCACTTTAACTTCTACGATTCCTTCGGCAGCTTTTTTACCAACTGTGACTCGAACAGGTAGTCCAATTAAATCAGAATCAGCAAATTTAACACCTGCACGTTCATTACGGTCATCCATTAATACATCATATCCAGCTTGCATAAGCTCGTCATATAATTTCTCACCTAGATTCCGTTGATTTTCATCCTTCATATTAACTGGAATAAGATGCACTTGATATGGAGCTATATTAGCAGGCCACATTAAACCTTTTTCATCATTAAATTGCTCAGCAATCGCCGCAACGGTTCTGGATACTCCAATTCCATAGCAACCCATAATCATCGGCTGACTGCGACCATTTTCATCCAAGTACGTACCGTTCATTGCTTCACTGTATCGTGTTCCTAACTTAAATACATGACCCACTTCTATTCCTTTAGCAAACTGAATGGTGCCTTTTCCATCTGGAGAAGCATCACCAGCCTGTATAAAACGAAGATCTTCATATTTCACATTAGTAAAATCACGGTCAGGATTTACATTAATGTAATGTATCCCTTCTTCATTGGCTCCACAAACCGCATTTTCCAAAACTTCAACAGCGAAATCAGCAATAATTGTCACGCGGTTTAGGTCCACTCCAATTGGTCCAATAGAACCAACGCTGCAATTCAGTATATCCTGTGTCTCCTCCGGACTTGCAGGTTCAACGATTGTAGCATTAAAGATATTTTTTAGTTTAATATCATTTAATTCATGATCTCCTCTGATCAATACAAGCACAAACTGATCGTCCACTTTCCAAAGAAGTGATTTAATACACTTATCATTAGTTGTATTTAAATATCTTGATACTTCTTCGATTGTTTTTTGATCAGGTGTTGATACTTTAGTCAGTTCTTTAAGCTCTTCACCTGTTTTTACAGCCGTGTTAACAACAGGTGCCATTTCAATATTAGCTGCAAAGTCAGATGTATCCGAATAAGCGATTGTGTCCTCACCTATTTCAGAAAGCACCATAAATTCATGTGTATCTTTTCCGCCCATAGCTCCAGAATCTGCTATAACCGCTCTGAAATCAAGACCACAACGGCTGAAAATATTGGAATAGGCTGTAAAGATACGATCATACACTTCATCCAGGCTTTCCTGGCTGGAATGGAAAGAATACGCATCCTTCATAATAAATTCACGGCCGCGAAGCAAGCCGAAACGAGGACGCTTTTCATCGCGGAATTTTGTTTGAATTTGATAAAGAGTTAGAGGTAAACGTTTGTATGATTTCACCTCATCACGAAGTAAGCTTGTAATAACTTCTTCATGGGTTGGTCCCATTGCAAATTCACGATTATGGCGGTCATGCATTCTCATTAACTCAGGACCATAGGAATACCATCTGCCGGATTCCTGCCATAGCTCTGCCTGCTGCAGTGTCGGCATTAGTAATTCTACCGCTCCTGCGCGCTCCATCTCTTCTCGAATAATTTTTTCAACATTTTGGATTACTTTTAAACCAAGTGGAAGATAACTATATATTCCACTTGCATTTTGGCGCATAAATCCGGCACGAAGCAATAATTGATGACTTTTTACTTCAGCGTCTGATGGCACCTCTCTTAATGTTGGAATCATCGTCATACTTTGTCTCATATCTATTCACCTTTCTATCCTAATCACTTTACTTTATGTATAGCAGGAGCTTAACACGTGTTTAGCCCCCGCTACTGACTATTTTAAAAGAAAAATCGCTGTATATCATTCCAGGTGACGACGATCATTAATAGCATCAATAAGGCAAATCCAATAAAATGGAACATACCTTCCTTTTGCTTATCAACCGGTTTCCCTCTAATTGCTTCAATTGCAAAGAATAACAGCCTTCCTCCATCCAACGCGGGCAACGGCAAGAGATTCATAATCCCAAGGTTAATACTTAAGACCCCTGCCCATTTTATCAAGTAAAAAATACCTGATTTTGCCACCTCTTCTGTGGAAACATATATACCCACAGGACCTGATAATGCATCTATGGAGAATCCTCCTGTGATTAAATCACCAAGTACAATGAAAATTTGTTTAGTCCATAAATACGTTTCCGTAAATCCATAACCGATCGCTTTGATAAAGGATTTTTCCGTCGGAGCATAGACCCCTATGATTCCCCGTTTGCCGGCTGAATCATCCACTAATTTAGGTGTGACATTTATCTCCTTATTTTGGCCATCACGTTCAACCTCAAAAGTCAGTTCATTATTGGCATTCTTTTGAATAGTTGATTGAATATCACTCCATGAATCAACTTTTTCACCATTAATGGAGTGTACGATGTCTCCTGCCTTAAGTCCAGAGCTAATAGCAGGTCCATCTTCTGTCAGTTTGCCAAGCTTCGGCTCATCGACCACAACACCTTGGGCAATCCCAATAATCATGAATAACACAGCTGCTAAAACAAAATTCATCATCGGTCCGGCAAAGATTGCCATCGCTCTTTGCGGTAATGTTTTTGAATTAAACTGGCGGTCATATGGTGCTATTTGAAGCTCAAGGCCATCTTCTACCATTACCGCTTTTGAATGAACCTTAAAGGTTTGCATAGCTTCATCATTTCCATCTTCATATCCACGAATGATTAACTGATGATCCAGATCTGCTTGTTCCACCTCAATAATTCTTGCTTCAGGATATTTATCCTTGTTAGTGACAATGATTTTGTTAATTTCCTGATTTTCGTTAAACAGTACCCCAATTCGATAGCCTGGTTTCAACTCAACTGTTTCTGCGTCTTCACCAGCCATCCGTACAAAGCCTCCAAGCGGAAGTAAACGAATGGTATAGACAGTTTCATTCTTTTTTATTGTAAAGATTTTCGGCCCAAAACCGATGGCAAACTCTCGACAGAGTATACCTGCTCTTTTTGCAAAGATTAAGTGGCCTAATTCATGAAAAAACACTAATCCTCCAAAAATAAGTATAAACGCTAATATTGTTTCCACTTAATCGACCATCCCTTTTAATATAGTGACTCGATATACCTTCTTGTCTCCTGATCGACTTCCTGAATAGTCTCGAGTTCAGGTTTTTTGATTAGCTGATGACGCTCCATAGCTTTTTCCACCAGTGCCTCAATTTCCAAGAATGGAATCTTGCCCTGTAAGAACAATTCGACCGCCACCTCATTGGCAGCATTTAAAACAGTCGGCATTGATCCGCCAATTCTTCCGGCATTATAAGCGTATTGTAAACATGGATAGCGGTCAAAGTCCATCTTTTTAAAATGTAAAGTTGCCGCTTCTGCTAAATTAAGTCTCTTTGAAGAGAAAAGCGGTAACCGATCCGGATATGAAAGAGCATATTGGATAGGCACACGCATATCTGGGGTCCCCAGCTGCGCCATCACACTTGAATCGTGAAATTCCACCATAGAATGGATAATGCTTTCCTGGTGCAATAGGACATCAATCTGTTCATATGGCAAATTAAACAGCCAATGGGCTTCAATCACTTCAAGTCCC
Organism: Bacillus sp. D386; assembly: GCF_006346415.1. Taxonomy (NCBI): domain Bacteria; kingdom Bacillati; phylum Bacillota; class Bacilli; order Caryophanales; family Bacillaceae; genus Bacillus; species Bacillus sp. D386. The sequence continues at coordinate 331,364 of NZ_VEMV01000001.1, forward strand.
TTATTCATCATTGTGGCAGAATCTATTGTTATTTTTGCGCCCATAGACCAATTTGGATGATTGAGTGCATCTTTAACTGTAACATTCTTTAACTCATCTCTTGTTCGGTCTCTGAAGCTTCCTCCAGATGCTGTGATAATCAAGCGTTCAATATTTTTAGCCTTTTCACCCTGTAATGCCTGGAATATAGCAGAATGCTCACTGTCAACCGGCAGTATAGGCGTTTGAAACCTCTTGGCAGCCTCCATAACTAAATGTCCGGCTGTCACCAATGTTTCCTTATTAGCAAGGGCAATTTGTTTACCAGCTTCCATCGCCTGCATGGTAGGAATTAAACCAATGCTTCCCATTACGGCATTCACTACAATATCTCCGTTTACATAAGTAGCTGCCTCTATTAAGCCTTCATGTCCGTATATAATTTTCCTGCCCGGATATTCCGTCTTCAGTCTTTCCGCATCTTCTTTTAGCTGTACACAAATCAGTTCGGGCTGGAATTCCTGAATGATTTTCCGAATTCCGTCCACATTTCTTCCGCCTGAAACAGCTGTTAAGTTAAATTCCTCTGGATGATTGCGTACAATATCTATCGTTTGCATACCGATAGACCCTGTAGCCCCTAATAAATTGATCCTTTTCAAACTAAAGCTCCTCCCCCAGCAATTGTATAGTTACGTTTAAAAAATGAAGAAGTGCAATATGGGAAGAATAAAAATCAAACTATCAAATCTGTCCAAAATTCCTCCATGTCCCGGTAAGATATTACCGGAATCCTTAACACCATAATGCCTTTTATATGCAGATTGTACAAGATCACCCAACTGCCCAAAAATCGAAATTAATAATGCCATTATAATCAGCTTACTTATATTGTAGTCCAAATTAGAGAAAAAATAGAACAGAATTGCAACAACTAATGCACTTCCAACTCCACCAAGGAATCCTTCTACTGTTTTATTTGGGCTGATTTCCGGCCAAAGCTTTCGTTTTCCTAAAGATCGCCCTACAAAATAGGCACCTGAATCAGTAACCCAAATCGTAATTAATACAAAAAGTATCGTTAAGAGGCCATTCTCAACATCTCTTGTCCCAAAAAAGTAATAAAAAGCTACACCTATGTATAGAGAAGACAACAATAGAAAAGCCGCATCATCAAACGTAAAAGCATTTTTAGAAATTACCGTAATCACTAATAACAAAAATGCAATGATAATAACTATATCCATTTTATCGTATTGAATCATATCAAAGAAACTACTGTAACGATCAGGTATCAATAAAACCCATACTAATAAAAACGATAGTAACGATGATATCGTCATTAGCGGCATTTTCTTCATCTTAAGTAGTTCATATAATCCAATTGTCGCCATCGCATAGATTAAAATAAGAAACGGAATATTTCCATAAATTAATATCGGTAAAAATAATGCAATCGCGACTATCGCAGTAATGATTCTTTGTTTCATCCTAAAACCCCTGCCTTCCTCATTATACGCCGCCGTATCTTCTCGATCTGCCCTGGAATTCTTCAATTGCATTGAGCAATTCATGGTCATTGAAGTCCGGCCACAATACATCTGTAAAATAAAACTCCGTATAGGCTAATTGCCATAACATAAAGTTGCTCAGTCGAATTTCGCCGCTCGTTCTGATTAATAAATCCGGATCCATCAGCTGATTGGTCATCAAATACTCAGAGAATCGTTCTTCTGTCAAATCGCTTTCTTCCAAACGACCATCTTTCATATCAGCTGCGGCTTTTTTTACACCTTCGAGGATTTCTGCACGGCTTCCATAATTAAGAGCGAAATTTAAAATTAGACCATCATTATCTTTAGTTTGATCTAATGCTGTAGTGACTGCATTGACAGTATGCAAAGGCAGTCTCTTTTGATCACCCATAATTTGAACCCTAACGTTTTCTTTCATTAATTCCGGCAAAAACGTTCCTAGAAATTCTTCGGGTAATTTTAACAAATAATCCACTTCATCTTTTGGACGTTTCCAATTCTCAGTTGAAAAGGCATAAACCGTTAAAACCTTAACTCCCAATTCATTAGCTAATTTAGTCGTTTTACGCACGACCTTCATACCCTCATGATGTCCAGCTACTCTTGGCAGTGCTCTTTTTCTTGCCCACCGGCCATTCCCATCCATAATAATGGCAATATGGTCTGGTATTTTATTTTGTTTTACCTTTTCTATTCTTTCTGGTATAGAATACTGTTTCCCTTTTTTCTTAACTATCTTCCATCCAAACATGTTATTTCCTCCAAAAGGAATTAATCTTCCCTGCTTATGTATATTTGATCATTTAGCCTTAGTACAAATTCCATAACCTATCATACCACATTTAATTGTCACAAACATTTCTGTTTGTATGTTTGTTTCCTGGCAGTTTTATGGATTTCTAACAGTTAACCTTTTTGGACACACTGTATGATTCTGTTATTATATAATTTCGTCACCTAATACATACTAGGTGTAACAAAAAAGCCCCTTTAGATAAAAGGGGCTTTATGATATAAAAATCAAACTTCCATGATTTCCTTTTCTTTATCTTTAGCAAGAGCATCGATTTTTGCGATATGATCATCCGTCATTTTTTGAACGTCATCAGAATATCCACGAAGTGCATCTTCTGTAATTTCCCCGTTTTTCTCAAGCTTTTTAAGGTCATCATTACCATCACGGCGTACATTACGAATCGCAACTTTCGCTTCTTCAGCTTCCTTCTTCACTTGTTTAACAAGGTCACGACGACGTTCTTCAGTTAGTGCAGGAACACTTAAACGAATAATATTACCATCGTTCACTGGGTTAAGTCCAAGATCAGATTTCAGAATTGCCTTTTCAATATCACCAAGAATGGTTTTGTCATAAGGTGTAATAACCAGCATACGAGCTTCCGGAACGCTGATTGACCCAAGCTGATTTACAGGTGTAGGTGCTCCATAATAATTTACAGTCAATCTGTCTAAAAGGGATGCACTAGCACGACCTGCACGGATAGAGGCTAATTCTCTGGAGAATGCCTGAATTCCTTTATTCATCTTTTCCTTCGTATTGTCTATAACTTGTTTTGCCATTATTCTTTCCCCCTAACAATAGTACCTATAGTTTCACCCATAACGGCACGTTTAATATTTCCTTCTTCCATTATTGAGAAGACAATTAGTGGAATGTCATTATCCATACATAAAGATGATGCTGTGGAGTCCATTACAGATAAACCATCCTTAATTAAATCAAGATAAGAAAGTTCATCATATTTTACGGCACTGCTATCTAATACAGGGTCTGCACTATATACACCATCAACATTATTTTTACCCATGAGAATGACATCTGCTTCTATTTCGGCAGCCCGTAAAGCTGCTGTCGTATCTGTAGAGAAATACGGATTTCCAGTACCTGCAGCAAAGATAACCACACGTGTTTTCTCTAAATGGCGGATTGCTCTGCGACGGATATAAGGCTCAGCTACTTGTCTCATTTCAATAGATGTTTGGACACGTGTCTCAATCCCTTGTTGTTCCAAACTATCCTGAAGCGCAAGTGAATTCATGACTGTTGCAAGCATTCCCATATAATCGGCAGTTGCACGGTCCATTCCAAGTTCACTGCCTGTTTTACCGCGCCAAATATTTCCGCCACCAACCACTACTGCGACTTCTACACCAAGCTCCGCAACTTCTTTCACTTGTTTAGCAACTGAAAAAATTATGGTTGGGTCAATCCCAAATCCTTGAGCACCGGCAAGTGCCTCTCCACTTAACTTTAATACAACTCTTTTATACTTTACGCTGCTCATAGTAACCTCCACCGTCATTAGTTATCGATCTATCACAAGCTTTAATAGTCGATATCCTCATCTAATACTCTGTTTATTTTAAGGAAATGTATTCTTGAAAAATAGGGAACACAACGTGTCCCCTATTTTTATGCTATACACATGTAATTAGATTAGTCTTTTTTAATTTGGCTCATTACTTCTTCAGCGAAGTTATCTTGTTTCTTCTCGATACCTTCTCCTACTTCGTAACGTACGAACTCAACGATTGTAGCGCCATTTGCTTGTACAAATTGACCAACTTTTTGATCTGGATTTTTAACGAATGTTTGATCCAGTACACAAATTTCTTCAAAATATTTACCTAGACGGCCTTCAACCATTTTCGCAACGATTTTTTCAGGTTTTCCTTCGTTTAATGCTTGTTGTGTTAGAACTTGACGCTCATGTTCAACTTCTTCAGCAGTAACTTGGTCACGTGATACGTATTTAGGGTTTAAAGCAGCGATGTGCATAGAAACATCTTTCGCAACCGCTTCTTCAGTTGTACCTTCAACGATAGTTAATACGCTGATACGTCCGCCTTGGTGGATGTAAGCTCCGAAAGCTCCGTTTTCAGGTTTTGTTTTGATTTCAAAACGACGAAGAGTGATGCGCTCACCAATTTTTGCAATAGCAGCATTGATGTGGTCAGCAACAGTTGCACCGTTAGTCATTGTTTGAGTTAAAGCTTCCTCAACATTTGCAGGTTCATTTGTTAAAAGATGTGCAGCCAATTCTTTTACAAGAGTTTGGAATGCTTCATTTTTAGCAACGAAATCTGTTTCAGCATTTACTTCAAGGATAACTGCTTTATCGCCTTCAACAACGATAGAAGTTAAACCTTCAGCAGCAATACGATCGCCTTTTTTAGCCGCTTTCGCAATACCTTTTTCACGAAGGTAATCGATTGCTTTATCCATGTCACCGCTTGTTTCTTGTAGTGCTTTTTTGCAGTCCATCATACCTGCACCAGTTTTTTCACGTAATTCTTTAACCATTTGAGCAGTAATAGCCATTTGGTCTTCCTCCTTTATATCATCCGATAAAATCAGTATGTAGCAGTGTGCGAATCCGTATACACCACTCTATTTTATTTCAAAAAAAGGTGATAAAAGGCACTGTCCTCTTATCACCTTTAAAAAATCAATTAAGCATTTTCAACTGTAGTTGCTTCTTCTGCTTCAACAGTTTCTTCAACTACTGTTTCTTCTGCAACTGGAGCTGTTTCTTCACCTTGTTTACCTTCAAGGATAGCATCAGCCATTTTACCAGTAAGCAATTTAACAGCACGGATTGCATCATCGTTTGCAGGGATTACATAATCGATTTCATCCGGATCACAGTTTGTATCAACGATACCTACGATTGGAATATTCAATTTATGAGCTTCCGCAACAGCGATACGCTCTTTACGTGGGTCAATGATGAACAATGCATCAGGGATTTGTTTCATATCCTTGATACCGCCTAAGAATTTTTCAAGACGCTCTTGTTCTTTTTTCAATTGAATAACTTCTTTTTTAGGAAGAACTTCAAATGTTCCGTTTTCTTCCATTTTTTCGATTTCTTTAAGACGTGCAATACGTTTTTGAATTGTTACGAAGTTTGTTAATGTACCACCTAACCAACGTTGGTTAACATAGTACATACCAGCACGGCCAGCTTCTTCTTTTACAGAATCTTGAGCTTGCTTTTTAGTACCAACGAAAAGCATAGTACCGCCATCAGCAGCCAAGTCTCTTACGAAGTTATAAGCTTCTTCTACTTTTTTAACCGTTTTTTGAAGGTCAATAATGTAGATACCATTACGCTCCGTGAAAATATATTTTTTCATTTTTGGGTTCCAACGACGAGTTTGGTGCCCGAAGTGTACACCTGCTTCAAGCAGTTGTTTCATTGAAATTACAGACATGTTTGTTCCTCCTATATTTTGTTTTTCCTCCGCTCAAATCATTTTCAGGCTGAAACTGTAGGTTTACAGCACGATCAGTCCAAATCCTCAAGCGTGTGTATTAACACCATGTCATAATATAGCATAATCTCAGCATACAATCAAGTCTTTTTACTTTACTTTTGATTTAATTTAAATAAAAGGTCAATTTCTGTTTTGCCACGGCCCATTTTTTTTGCAATTTCCTCAATTGTTTTCCCTTGATTCTTCATATTCTGGGCCTCAGCCAATATAGGGACTCGTTCTAAATCTTGGTCGATAACATCTGATTCCGTTTTTTCTTCCTTAAGATGATTCGTAACGGATTGCCGGCTCGTATTTTCGTAGGCATTCCGTGCACTCTGCTGTCTATATCCATTTGGTAACCCTGTCATAGTGTGATCTATTTTCTCTTCTTGATCAGATAGCTTTCGAGGTCCTTCAGTGCGTGATATCTTACCAGTATCACCCACAAACAACTGTTTAATTTCATCGTTTTCTTCCTTCATTTCGATTATAAACGTATGGATTAGTTCCTCAACTTCTTTTTGATATTCTTTACATTCCTTCTCGAATTGAATAAGACGATTCTGCCTCAAATAAAGGATAACAATTGCTAAAACAGCCACCATATTGACCATGATGCTTACTATGAGTATAAATGTCATTTTGTCTCCTCTTATCCCGAAAAATCTATTCTCTTTCCCTTATAAGGTTGGGTTTCTGCTTGCGAAAAGGCAGAATGATTTTTAGTAGATTCATCATTCTGCCGCCGTTTTTCCTGCTGCCGGCCCTTGGAATGATTATTCCAATCAACCGAGCTATTCTTTTCTTGCCTAAGTACTGTTTCATTTTTTGCTCTTGTACTCTTTTTTTCCTGTTCGGAAGCATGCTCAATCAGTTGTTGACTACGATTCTGCAACAGCTCCTGGATTTTACCTGCATCCTGCGTTCTGGGTATTGCAACTTGCAATTCAATCGCTTTTAAACTCATGATTCATTGCCCCCTTTTAGAGCGGATAAACAGATATCTCGTTTCCCTTATCAGTAAATCTCACTGACTGGTAATTTTGATTCAGAGGCATGCTATACTTACCCATTTTTATATAAAGATTAGGGTAGCATGCACCGTTAATAATTAATTCCTCATCGATTTGCAGCTCATAATCTAACATTAATCTCTCTTGCTTAAGTTTTTTCATTTCATCCACTAAAAAATCTTTTGTTTTCCTTTGTTTTTCCAGCAAAAGAGCATCCTTTTTGTCATTCGATAACCTTGTTTTTTCTTCAAGCTTCACAGCTATATACGAGAGTTTCGAGAGTGTTTTTTGCATTTTTTGATAACGAGAATCCAAATCCTGCTTAATCATTTCAATTGCATCATTATTTCCGATATGTATTTCAGTACGTGTATAGTGTAAATTCCCTGCATCCATCAGTTCCACTCTCTTGCCAGCCCTTAAAACTCCGCCTATTAGATGTCCTTTTTTACAGGTTACAGATTTCATGGAAGTTACAAAACTATGGAGAATAGCATGTTGAATAATGATATTACCGCTTGATATTACATTTGCATAGTTTATGTATAAGGCGTATAGATCTCCGCCTGTTCGAATACTGCAATTCTTTTCCCCAGTAATTCCGCCCTTGACAATAACCGAGCCGCCAACATTAATGTCTGATCCCTCAATCATACCGAAAACTTTTAAATCGCCACCGCACGAAATCGTATAACCGACGGGTATATTGCCCTCAATATACACATTTCCAACAAAATCAATATTGCCTACCTCCAGGCTCAAATCTCCTTTTACATAAAAAACAGGATTAACCTGTATAGTATGACCTACTATACTGATTTGTCCGTTAATCGTTGAATAGAGGCTTGATTCATGTTCAATGACATTGGGTCCCAATTTATAGACGGCTCTTTTGCCTAGTTTCGGTTTGATTTCATTTCCGAAAATATCCATTCCAAATAGACCATAAGTTGGTTGAGATGCAGCCGCAATTTTATCTCCTGTAGAGATGGATGGGATATCCATTACATTTCGGAAGTTAAACGGTTGCTCCCCTGTGTCTATTCCCTTTGTATATTCGAGTTTTAATTCTCCATCCTGTCCGTTTTCCGGTAATTTCCCTTCAGCAATCAATAAAGGAAAAACAACCTGCTCCGTATTCAGTAAATGTACTTTTGTTTCCTTTTTTATGCCAAAGATAATCGGCAAAGAAACAAGCCATTCATCTATTTGTCTATCAGAAACCGATTGTGCCTGATTCCCTATAGGTATAATCCAGGCCTTCATTTTATCTTGGGAAACCTCTAGTTTATATGGAAAATCCATTATTCCACTCCCAAACCAATAGCTTTAGCGGTAGATTGTTTTTGCTAATAACTCTTTTAATTTAAATAGTGCACGTGAATGTATTTGTGAAATTCTCGAAGTCGATAGCTTCAAAATGTAGCCGATCTCTGTAAGAGTCAGCTCCTGCCGATAAAATAAGTCCAACACTAATTGTTCTTTTTCACTTAGCCTATGAATGAGGTCTCCCATCTCTTTGAGCAATTCTTTTTTAACAAGGGCTTCTTCAGGAGATAGCATGCGCTCGTCTTTCACTGTATACGATTGCGCTTCCTGTTCCGAGTGAGTATCATGCGGCTGTTCATCCATTGATAAAATATTGGAAAAGAAATTCTCATTCGTGATTTTGACAACCTCATCCTCTGTAATCCCTAATTCTTCGGCAATTTCAACAGGTGTGATATTACGCATATTCTTCTGCTCTAACGCTTCTATAGTCGAATCTATTAATTTTGCTTTTTCTCTCGTACTTCTTGGCAACCAATCTTCTTTACGCAATCCATCTATAATGGCTCCCCTAATTCGAAAGGAAGCATAGGTCTCAAATTTTAAATCACGGGATGGGTCGAATTTTTCTAAAGCATCAAATAGACCCATATTCGCTAAACTTCTTATATCATCTCTATTCACATTTTTAGGCAGATTCACTGAAATTCGTTGTACATGATAACTGACCAATGGCAAGTATTTTTTTGCCAATATGTCTCCAGCCTGCGCGTCCCGGCCTTCAAGCCATTTATGCCAATACGTCTGTTCTTCACCGGTATTCACTTGAGACATTTTGACCCTCCCCTTAGTTGGTTTATTATGGTAATTAAATTATAACAAAAAACAACAGATATACATCCGACAAATTTCCCTTAATTTCGCTCTTTACCGAATGAAAACTTAAATAGAGCAGGAACCCTGATTAACCGTACGAATGTGCAATATACTTGTAATCGGATTAAATTCAATTGTTCTTCCACTGTTTCCGCCAACATCTTCAGCAATTATCTGGATATGATTTTCCATAAGCTGAATTTTCACAGCATCTACATTTCGCGGTCCGATTCTCATCAGATCACTTCCTGAACTGAATTGAAACATTTGCGCTCCACCTGCAAGTTTTGCCTTGAGCAATTGACTTTTTATTCCCTTATTCTTGAATTGTTTAATAAGCTCTGGTATTGCAGTATCTGCATATTTTGCTTTATTAAATGTTTTACCTCTGGCAAGTGAGGAATCCGGCAGCATAACATGAACCATTCCTGCTATCTGTTGAGATGGGCAGTAAAGGACAACACCAACACAAGATCCAAGACCGGCTGTTCTAATAATGGAACCCTTATAAGCAAAATTCATATCTGCAATTCCAACGCGGATAATTTCCTGTTCGTGACGAGGATTCATTCCATATTCACTCCCAATGTGGAAAAGAGTGTATCAAATGATTCAGGATCAGGCAGTAAGAAAAAGTGCCCATTTACATCTTTTTCTTCCTTACTATCAGACTCGGTAAAATCCGTATCAATGATAATCGCATAATCGCCAACTTGGGAAAATTCTAGTAATCCATACCCGAGCAAGGCTCCCACCATATCAATCCCCAGCACAGGAACAGAAGGATATATTTTCATACCAGTAAAATCAGACAAGGAAGATAAATACGAGCCAGATAGAATATTGCCCATTTCTGTCAGGGCAGATAAAGAAATTTCATCATCCAATGAATGATCAAAGGAAAATTGATTGGAACCGGTCATTTGGTTAATAAATCTGGTTGCCTGCGATAAAGAAAGGATAAAATACATATTGCCGGTGATGTCACCTTCTATTCTCATGTAAACACTGGCTACAACATTATCCGCTCCTCCTGCAAGCTCCATTGTTTCGTCAAATGTTGCAATTTTCACGGAAGGGACACTCATCATAACCGGTTTGTTCACTAATAGAGATAAAGCAGTCGCAGCATTACCTGCACCGATATTACCAATTTCCTTTAAGGTATCCAGTTGGAGATGTGTTATGGAATCCAGATATGACATGTCCTGCCCGCCTTCTTCCTATATAGATTGTGTTGTTCCAAGTACTTGTAAAATTCGTTCGAGTTTGATTAATATCAACAAACGTTTATCAACCTTCACAACGCCATTTATAAAATCAATCTCCTGCATACCGATAACTTTAGGCTGCGGTTCAATTAAATCAGCCGGAAACTCTAAAACATCCCTGGCTGAATCAACAATCAATCCCACTTCAAATTCATTAAAGGAAATAATGATAATCCTTGAAGACTCATCATATTCTTTTTGCTCTAGGCCAAACCGCATTCGAAGGTCAATAATCGGTGTAATCGTCCCTTTAAGATTAATTACTCCCATCACAAAGGGTTCTACACCCGGAACTCTTGTAATAGTTGATACTTTTTCGATAGACAGCACATACTCGACAGGTATTGCATATTCTTTATTCACTAACTCAAAGACTATAACTTTCTGCATCTGTCTATTATCATTGTCAGCCATATAAACTCCTCCTTATCTTACAGCCCTGCTTACTTAACAAGAGAATTGCAATCTATAATCAATGCAACTTGACCATCCCCGAGAATCGTAGCTCCTGAAACAGCGAAGACAGAATTTAAGTAATTACCCAATGATTTTAAAACGATTTCTTGCTGACCAATGAATGAATTGACAACTAACCCGGCCATCTTGTCTCCATTACGCACAATTACTAATGACAAAAAGTCTTCCTCCTCCCGACAAACAGGGATAGAAAGAATTGAATGCAGATACACGAGCGGGATAATCTTACCTCTAAAGTCAATGACATCTTGATTATGTGATCTTAATACTTCTTCTCTTTGGACGATATACGTTTCAATTATGGAAGATAAGGGAATTGCGTACTTTTCATCCTGAACTTCAACTAGCATGACTGATATGATTGATAAGGTAAGTGGCAATTTCACAGAAAAAATAGATCCATATCCTAGGCGTGAATTAATAGACACACTTCCACCAAGAGATTCGATGGTATTTTTCACAACATCTAAGCCAACCCCCCGGCCTGATATATCAGAAATCTCCTTAGCTGTGGAAAAACCCGAAGCGAAAAGAAGTTCGTTTTTTTGACGTTCTGTCATGATTTCAGCTTGTTCTTCTGTAATAATTCCTTTATCCACTGCTTTTGTTACAACCACATCTGTATTAATACCAGCGCCATCATCTTCTATTTCTATAAAAACGTGGTTGCCACTATGATAAGCCTTCAGGATGACTGTACCCTCTTCAGGCTTGCCCTTGTCCCGTCTAGCTTCCGGTGTTTCAATACCATGATCCAAAGCGTTTCGTAAAAGATGCAGCAGAGGATCACCAATTTCGTCAATAACAGTCCGGTCTAACTCCGTTTCCGCACCAATAATTTCAAGACGGATGTGTTTATTCAGATTACGCGCAAGCTGCCTGACCATACGCGGAAACCGATTAAAAACTGTTTCTACTGGTACCATCCTCATATTTAGGATTATTGTTTGCATATCACCAGAAATTCTTGTCATATGTTCAACTGTTTCAAACAGCTCTGCATCTTTTAAATCCTTCGAAATTTGTTCGAGTCTTCCGCGATCAATCACTAACTCTTCAAATAGATTCATTAATATGTCAAGGCGCTCAATATTGACCCGTATCGTCTTACTATGAGCCACTGCAGTATTAACAGAGGAAGCTTTTTCATCTTCCTTACCCTTTACCTGCTTTGTTGAATGCACCTGCAGCTGATTCGCATTTTCCAGATCCTTTGTGGCTTTATATTCCTGATCCTTAGATGTCTTATTCGGCACCAGCGAAACTCGTACAGACTCAAGCTCTGATACTTTTAAGATTCTCTGTTCGATATCTATTGCAGATTGTTTTGATAGGATCGTTGCCGTAAACTCCTGCCCAAAATCTTCTTCCTCAAGAACATCGACGGGAGGAACCGACTTAATTACTTCTCCCAGTTCAGCAAAAATTTCATAAACCATAAAAACACGGACTGCTTTTAAGATACAATCATCATTTAAAATCACCTTAACAGAGTAAGCTTTAAAGCCTTGGTCGATTGATTGTTCCATGACCGCCCATTCGTATTCGTCATAAATATCCGCACGGGATTCCATTTCTACCGGAGCACCAGGATGTTCTCTATCTGCAGAACCTATCATAACGATTTGACCTGCTACTATGTTTTCTAATTTTTCTATTGTTAAAGAGACATCTCTTTTTCCGTTTCCACCATCTGCAACCGATAAAACCATTGCTTCCAAATCATCAACAGCTAAAAATACAATGTCTAAAATGTCGGTATTAACTTTTATTCGCTGATTTCGGATCTCATCCAACACATTTTCCATTTGATGAGTTAATCGTGCTAAATCATCAAAACCCATTGTCGCAGACATTCCTTTTAATGTATGGGCTGACCTAAAAATTTCATGCACAATCATGACATCATCAGGATTTTTTTCGAGCTCCAATAATAGTTCATTACAAGTTTGTAAGTGTTCCTTGCTTTCTTCTATAAAAACCTCTAAATATTGATCTAAATCCAAGCTCATTTACCTTCACCTCTCACCCTTACAAATTTCATTCAATACTCCAGCTATATGACCCAGAGGAATTATTTCATCCACCAATCCCGTAGCGATTGCCGCTTTTGGCATACCATAGACCACACAAGTTTCTTCAGATTCAGCAATAATTCTGGACTTTTTAAACTTTCTTAAATTCATAATTCCCTTCGTACCATCTGATCCCATACCTGTCATAATAACGGCTACACATTCGTATACAGGGGGCAGTTCGGAAACTGAATCAAACAAGACATCCACCGATGGACGGTGGCCATTAACGGAATTAGTTTTATCCAATTTGGCAATCAGCACACCAGCTTGAACTGAAGCTTTTAAATGAAATCCACCAGGTGCAATATAGGCTGTTCCATTACATAAAATTTCTCCCTCTTCAGCTTCCTTCACAGTTATTTCTGACAACTCATTTAGTCTCTCAGCCAAGTGTTTTGTAAACCCTTCCGGCATATGCTGTACAATGAGAATAGGTACCGTAATCTTTTTAAGTAATGGCAATACGGTATACAGTGCTCGCGGTCCTCCCGTCGAGGTTCCGATACAAATAATTTTTTGCAAGGGAACATCCGTATTTTTTTCTTTGACATTTTCAGTCAGATTCAGTTCCTGTGAAATTTCAGCGATTGGCGGCACATTCATCAGGCGATTATTTTGGTCAAACACGCTCATATTTACTTTGGCAGCCTCTTTCACTTTCTGAATCATTAGACTCTTAATTCTGTGTAAATCCTGTGAAAATGAACCAGAGGGCTTTTCGATAAAATTGACTGCACCAAGCTTCATGCTCTCCATAATCATATCTACACCCGATCTGTTAGTACCGGAAAGTATAACCACAGGCATTGGATTTTTTTCCATGATTACCTGCAATGTCGTTATACCGTCCATTACAGGCATTTCTATATCCAGTGTAATGACATCAGGTTTCAGCTTTTCCATTTTCAAAAGCCCATCTGCTCCATTTCTAGCAATGCCCACCACTTCAATTTGTTCATCTTCTTGTAAAAATTCAGTTATCAACTTTCTCATAAAAGGTGAATCTTCAATGATTAGAACTTTAATAGCAGCCAAATCTTAAGCCTGCCTTTCGAAAAGAAAATTCTTCATCTTTTTCATAAACGAAGCAGGTGAATTGCCCTCTTTATCCACGCTTCCCATATACTGAGCAATGATTTTGTTTAGTGCTTCACTAGATGGAGCCCGAGAATTCAAGAGGATAAATGGAATTTGTCTTATGACTGCTTTTTGTACCGTTTTATCATCTGGCAAAATCCCAAGTGCCACGATTTCTTTATGTAAAAACTGTTGCGCAGCTCTCGTTAAACGTAAAATGACCTCATTGCCTTCTTTCCGGCTTGAAGCCCGGTTACAGAGAAGATAGAACGGTGCATCCGTTCTGCTAACAAGATATTTCATCATGGAATAAGCATCCGTTATTGCCGTTGGCTCTGGTGTTGTAATATAAATCAATTCATTCGCAGAAACGATAAATTGCAAGGATTGTTCTGATATTCCCGCACCCATATCCAAAATAATAAAATCATATTCTTCCAGAATGCTTTGAAATTGATGGCTAAAGTGAGCAAATTGTTTTTGATCCATTTTAAAAAAATTTGTTAAACCTGTACCCCCAGGAATATAATGGATTCCTTCAGGCCCAGCAGAAATAGCCATCCTTAGAGGGATCCCCTCATTAAAATGATTTGCTATTGTATATCTGCCCGTTTGGCCTATTAAGATATTGATATTTCCCATTCCTACATCAATATCTATAATCAATACTTTTTTATTTTGCTTAGCGAGTCCAATTGAAAAATTTAATGAAAAATTGGATTTACCGACTCCGCCTTTTCCACTTACAACTGCAATTACTTTGGCAGATGGCTCTTCTTTTTTATATTGTATCTTTTGTCGAAGCAGTTCCGCTTGGTCATACATATAAATGACCTCCACATACCATTTTGACAATTTTGTCCGGGGTGGCAGCAATAATATCATCGGGAACATCTTGTCCATTTGTCATATAAATAACTGGAACATGATGTTTAAGAATAAAATTCACCACGGAACCATGATAGGCAGTTTCATCTAATTTGGTAAAAATAGCTCCGTGAATGGGTATTATGGAAAACTGGTTATAGATCGCTGTCATATCAATCTCTTTGGAAGTAGCGGAAAGGACAAGATATGTCAGCATATCGATATTAAAATCAATCAGCCCTTTAAGTTCCTCAACAAATTCCTGATTTCGAAAATTTCTGCCTGCTGTATCTATAAATACATGATCGTAATGGGCAAAACGCTCAGCAGCTTGTTTAAAATCATCACTGTTATACGCCACTTCGACTGGTACTCTCAATATCTCTGCATATGTTTTCAATTGTTCAATAGCTGCGATTCGATAGGTGTCCGTAGTGATGAACGCAATTTTTTTATTATGCTTAATCACATATTCAGCTGCAATTTTTGCAATTGTAGTGGTTTTCCCAACACCAGTCGGACCTACAATATTTATATATTTTCTCTTAAATAATTGCTCACCATTAACGGCAAAATTCTTTAATTGTTCAAGTAAGTAGATATGGACCAGCTCTGATAGGTCCGCCTTAGTTATTTCAGCAGACCTTTGATTATTCCTCCATTTTCCCAATAGATACTCCAACAGTTTGTCGATTATATGCTTATCCAACTCCATTACAACAAGCTGATGGTGTAATTCTCTTAATGGATCTGGAAAGTGATTGTATTTGGATTCTAGTGATAACATTTGTTTCATATCGTGCAATTTTTTAAGTATTTCATTAGATGGGTTATCGATATCTTTTTTTGTTGAATTGGAAAATTGAACAGGTTGTTCAATTGATTCCTTTTTTATGGATGGAATCGTATCTTTATTTACCTTCGTGAATGTTGTTTTTTTACTTTCCACTGAATCGGTATCCAATGCGGCAATCACTTCAAATGATTTCTTTTTAAATAGACCAAGAATACCATTGCTATTGACTACTTTTGAATTTAATATGACGGCATCATTTCCAAATTCCGCCCGTATTTTACTCATCACTTCTTGCATGGATATCCCTGTAAACTTCTTCACATTCATTCAGCATTCACCACCCCTACACTTTGTACCTCTATATTTGCTTCCAATTCGTTATATGATAGCACCGGAAGCTGCGGGAAATATCTCTCTGTCAGCTGGCGCACATACATCCTTACAGCTGGTGAACATAACAATACAGGTGCCTGATCAAGTAAGGCATGCTCCTCCAGCTTTCCTGCTACTGATTCAAGGATTTTCTGTGAGTTAGTCGGATCTAGCGATAGATAATTACCTTGTTCTGTCTGTTGAACACTGTCGGCAACGATTTTTTCAACTCTTCCAGAAAGAGTTAACACTTTTAAATTATCACCCGTTACATATTGGTTTGTGATTTGACGGGCAAGTGCCTGTCTAACATATTCCGCTAAAATGTCAGTATCATTTGTCATCCTTCCAAAATCAGCTAAGGTTTCAAAAATAACTGGTAGGTTCCTAATTGAGACCTTTTCTCTCAATAATTTAGCCAGAACTTTTTGTATATCACCTACAGATAAAGGATTAGGCGTAACTTCTTCTATTAAAATTGGTGCAGACTCTCTGAGATGCTCAATTAATTGTTTTGTTTCCTGACGCCCAATCAAATCAGCTGCATTTGTTTTAATTACTTCAGTAATATGTGTGGAAACAACTGATGGTGGATCCACAACGGTATAGCCTAGCATTTCAGCATATTCCTTGGTCTCTTCCGTAATCCACTTGGCCGGCAGCCCAAAGGAAGGTTCTATCGTATCAATTCCTTCAATAGAATCATCATCCATTCCTGGAGCCATCGCTAAATAGTGATCTAACAAAAGCTCACCCCTGGCCATTTCAGCACCTTTAATTTTCAGCCTATATTCATTAGGCTTAAGCTGAATATTATCTCTGATTCTTACAACGGGTATAACAAGACCCAATTCAATAGCAAGCTGCCTGCGAATCATAACCACCCTGTCCAAAAGGTCTCCGCCCTGATTGGCATCCGCTAATGGAATTAACCCATAACCGAATTCAAACTCAATCGGATCAATACTGAGAAGACTAATGACGCTTTCCGGACTTTTCATTTCTTCCGCTTCTGCGGTATCATCTGGTTCCAGTTCAGAAACAGTGCTTTCTTTTTGTTGAATAGATGTAGCTTTATAAGCCCCCAAAGCCAATAGACCAGAAATAAATAATGTTAGAAAATTATTAATCGGTGTAAAAAGCCCTAATAACAGAATAGTTCCGGCAGCAATATACAGCATTTGTGGATAAGCAAAAAGCTGAGATGTAATATCTGAAGCAAGATTGCCATCTGATGCTGCTCTCGTCACGATAATACCTGTCGCAGTTGAAATCAGTAAGGCTGGCACCTGACTGACAATCCCGTCCCCTACAGATAAAAGTGAAAATTTCACAGCCGCCTCACCAAATGATAAATCCATTTGCATAACACCGATAATCATTCCGAATATCAGGTTGATTAAGACAATAATAATACTGGCTATGGCGTCACCTTTAACAAACTTGCTGGCACCATCCATCGAACCAAAAAAATCAGCTTCTCTCGACACCTTATCACGTCTGGTTCTCGCCTCTTGTTCAGAAATCATTCCGGCATTTAAATCGGCATCAATACTCATTTGTTTACCTGGCATTGCATCAAGCGTAAATCGGGCTGCCACCTCTGCTACACGTTCAGCCCCTTTTGTAATGACAATGAATTGAATAATGATTAAGATTAGGAAAACGACCAATCCAACGATCACTTGACCGCCAACTACAAAGTCACCGAATACATGAACGACTCCACCGGCATCCCCGTGTGTCAGGATTGCTCTAGTCGTAGAAATATTAAGGCCGAGTCTAAATAACGTGAGGAGCAACAGTAAGGAAGGGAAAATAGAAAATTGCAAAGGTTCCTGTGTATTCATTGAAGTCAATAATACTAATAAGGCAAGAGAAATATTGACCATGATTAAAAAACTTATCAACCATGTTGGTAAAGGGATAATTAACATGGCTACAATCATTATGACGGCTATTAAAACTGATAAATCTCTTGCTCGCATGCTACTTCTCTCCTAACGGGTAATTAATAGAACGTGAATCTATCAATATCTTAGATTAATTATGCTAACTATAATCAAACGGCAAAAATGATATCAGGCTAATCATATTTCCTACGACTTGCCTTTCAGTTTATAGACGTACGCAAGAATCTCAGCCACTCCTTTGTAAAACTCTTCAGGGATTGCCTGACCGATATCTGCCTGATTGTACAATGCTCTTGCTAATGGTCTGTTTTCCATCATCGGAATATCATTTTCTTTAGCGACAAGCTTTATTTTCTGGGCAACAAAATCCAGCCCTTTTCCTACTACATATGGTGCATCCAGCTGATTTTCGTCATATTTTAAAGCAATCGCATAGTGGGTCGGATTCGTAATTACTACATCAGCTTTTGGTATCTCCTGCATCATTCTCGACATGGCCATTTCTCTTTGTTTTTGCTTGATTCGAGACTTTATTATCGGATCTCCTTCGATTGTTTTATACTCTTGTTTAATTTCCTGTTTGGACATTCGAATGCTCTTTTCAAAATCGAAACGTTGATAAAGATAGTCCAACAGGGCTAAAAACAATAAAGCTCCCGAAGCAAACAAACCGGTTTTGACTGTAATATCTGCAAGTGTAATTAAGGATGCCCCCATCGTTTTAGTTGAAAGCATCATAATTTCATCCAACCGCGACCAAATAGAATAAAAGGTTATAACTCCAATGACCGTAATCTTTAATATAGATTTGAGCATTTCGACGAGCGCTCTCATTGAAAAAATCCGTTTAAACCCTTTTATTGGGTCAATTTTTTCAAGCTTAAATTGTATAGTTTCGGTTGAAAACATGGCTCCTACCTGCGCAAAATTAGCGATAATTCCGGCTATAAAAGCCGCTAACATAATAGGTCCCAAGATAATAGCCATTTGTTTAAGAAGTTCAATAAACATTAAATATAAATCCGCTTCTGAATATGAGAAGGTAGCAGATAGATTGATTGGATACTTAAAAATAACTAGTAATCTATCTTTTAAAAAACCACCTGCTATATATAAAATGAGAAATACCCCTAACAAAACAACTGCTGTATTGATATCCTGACTTTTGGCAACCTGCCCTTTTTTCCTTGCATCCTGTCTTTTTTTAGGAGTAGCCTTCTCTGTTTTCTCCCCTGAAAAAAATTGCAAATCCAGTTTTAGTAGGCTCATTCTAACTTCCTCCAAGCAGATGCATAAGCGAACGCATTCCTTCCAATGTTGTATTCAAAAGCCCTTTTACCAGAAGTAAGATGGTTCCCATCGTAATAGTTAACAAAATTAAACTGACAAATATTTTGATTGGAAAACCAATAACAAATATATTCATTTGCGGCACCGTTCTTGCTACAATACCTAGTGCTATATCTACCAAAAACAAACTTCCAACAATTGGGATAGACATTTGAAAAGCAATGATAAATGACTGTGTAAAGAATTGAATCATCAATGTGAGGATTTGCTCATTTCCAAACGGAAGAAAATCTGTTGACAAAGGGATGAATTCATAGCTGTAAAAAATTCCGTCCAATAACAAATGATGTCCGTCAATCGCCAGCAAAAAAAGGAGTGCAAATGTATAAAGATATTGACCCATTAAGGGACTTTGAACCCCTGTCTGCGGATCAATGACATTAGCCATTGAAAAGCCCATCTGAAAATCAATGAATCCTCCGGCTGTTTGAACAGCTGAGAACATCATATACGCAAAAAAGCCAATCATTAATCCGACTAAGGCTTCTTTTAACACCAATAAAAGATATAAACCGTCAATTTCAAAGACTGGAGAAGATACCGTATAATACATAATCCAGGCGAGCAGAGCACTGATTCCTAAGCGATGCTGTGCAGGAATCGTTCTATATGAAAAGATAGGCATTGTCATAAAAAAGGATGCAAGACGTACAAAAATCAATAAGTATACACTAAATTTGGGGACAATCTCTTCCATAGCCTATCCTACAAACTTCGTTAGATTATTAAAAATGTCAGCCGTGTAAGAGAGCATTTTACTCAGCATCCATGGCCCAAAAAATACAATGCCCAACAAAACAGCGACGATTTTCGGAATAAAAGCTAACGTTTGCTCCTGGATTTGTGTGGTCGCCTGAAAAATACTGACAATTAAACCAATCCCAAGAGCTAGGATCAGTAAGGGAGCACTTATGATTAATACAGTATAAATCCCCTTTTCAGCCAACGAAATTACTGCTTCTGATGTCATCTTTCTCTCACCTGCCTAAAAACTTTGTAATAAAGATTTAACAACTAAATACCATCCATCGACCATCACAAACAGTAAGATTTTAAAGGGTAATGAGATCATGACCGGCGGTAGCATCATCATACCCATGGACATTAGAACACTCGCCACAATCATGTCTATCACCAGAAATGGGATAAAAATCATGAAGCCAATTTGAAAGGCTGTTTTCATTTCACTGATCGCGAATGCAGGTACCAGCGTAGTTAAAGAAATATCTTCAATTGATTCAGGTGTATCCGCCTTAGAATATTCCAGGAATAGCTGTAAATCCTTTTGCCTTGTATGTTTACTCATAAACTCCTTAAAGGGCCCTGCTGCCTTTTCATATGCTTCTTCCAGCTTTATTTCATCCTTAAAAAGCGGTTGAAGCGCCTCATCATTCACTTCAGATAAAACCGGTGCCATTACAAAAAATGTAATGAAGAGCGATAATCCGATCAACACTTGTGTAGGGGGCATTTGCTGTGTCGATAAAGCTGTCCTTACAAAGCCCAGAACAATAACAATTCTTGTAAAACAGGTCATTAAAATTAAAATGCTTGGTGCAAGAGAAAGAACCGTTAATAACAGGAGCAGCTTAACTGATGTAGAAACGGTATCGGCATCCCCACTGCTAAAGAGAGTCATTAAGTCATTCATCTCGGTGTGTTCCTTTCTTGCTTATTTCTTTTGTAATCTGTTTGCGGTCTTCCTTTAGTTGTTTCAACTGTTCATTAAATTGACTTTTGAACGACTTCTCCGTTTGCCTGGAAGTTTTTATTTTCCATTTATCAATGAGCTTGCCTGCAAGGTCCATTGGGGCAATCTGAGTTTCTAATTTCTGATTATGTTCTTCAATTAGCTTGCTGTATTCTTCCTTATCATCAATCACATTGAGTAATTGAACCGAGTCTCCAACACCTACAATGTAGATTTTCTCCCCAACCCTTACCATCTGGACAGAGCGATTTCCACCTAACGGAGTCCCTCCCAGGTTTTCAATAGTTTGGCCGTGCTGATATCCACGATTCTTTTTATTAATGACGCGCAGAAGAATGTACATTAATCCAGCAACAAATAGTAGGGCGAATACCATTCTAAAGATATCTCCAATTGTAATTCCAATGTCATTTGTCTCATTTTCAGCTGAATCAGAGATACTGTTATTATTGGTCTGGTCGATATCCCCTGTCTCTGTCTTACGATCTTTAGTATTGTAATAACTGTCCACACTTTGGCTGCCATTGTCTGGCGCTGCATTTACTGCAATTTCTTTGAATGGTGCAGTAATGGCAAAACACAAAATGAAGAAAAGAATAACCTTTATATAGCTTGGCATCCGTTGCACGTTTACTTCCCCTCTTTACGATAAAGCTTTGCTGATTGCCTCCAAAACTCGGTCAGCTGCAAAAGGTTTTACAATAAAATCCTTTGCACCTGCCTGAATAGCATCAATAACCATTGCCTGCTGACCCATTGCCGAACACATAATAACCTTGGCATTTGGATTGATTTTGCGTATTTCTTTTAATGCTGTAATTCCGTCCATATCTGGCATCGTAATATCCATTGTGACCAAATCAGGATTTGTTTCTTTATATAGCTCAATAGCCTGATGACCATCCGCTCCTTCTCCCACAACATCATATCCATTCTTAACCAGGATATCTTTAATCATCATTCTCATAAATGCAGCATCATCGACTACTAAAATTTTGTGTGACATTCTTTCTTCCCCCAGCTTACTTTAATTTTTTCAGACGGTCAGTTCGGCTAATAATATCTGTAACCCGAACACCAAAATTTTCATCAATTACAACGACTTCTCCTTTGGCAATCAAACGCTTATTCACCAAAATATCGACCGGTTCACCGGCTAATTTATCCAATTCAATAATAGATCCTGATGATAGCTCAAGAATTTCTTTGACGGACCGATTTGTTCTTCCCAGTTCTACGGTTACCTGCAAAGGAATATCCAATAACATATTGAGGTTATTAACCTCTTTTTCATCTAACCGCTGCGTGTGCTCAAATTCAGAAAACGTGGCAGGCTGTACCTGAACCGGCTGGCTATAGGGAGCAGAATTCGTTCCTAGATATTGATTGCTTTGCATATTTATCTCTGTTTTACCTCCCAACAGTGCGTCGTTGATGTGCTCCGCTTGATACGATTGATCAGATGCCGTTTTAGCTACTCTCTCATTACTGGTTCTCACAGTTGGTTCCACTCCACTCATAGAATAGGCAGCTGGTTGATTCTGTTTAATTGTCTCTCCCATCTCAGGAGAAGTTTTCTTCATCAATTCATCTACTAAACTTCTGGCAAAATGCGCAGGCAATAATTGCATGATATAGGAATCTATTAAGTTCCCTATCGTTAATCTAAAAGACACTTTCACAAGCAAATCAGCTTTTGGAAAAACATCATGTCCAGAGCCTTCCATTAAATCTATAAGCTCTATGGATGGAGGCGAGATATCTACACGCTTATTAAAAACAGTCGACATGGAGGTTGCAGCAGAACCCATCATTTGATTCATCGCTTCCTGTACAGCGCTTAGATGAATCTCAGATAAATCCTCAGCTGGAGAATGCCCATCTCCACCCAGCATGAGGTCAGCAATAATAGCAGCATCTGTTTGCTTTATGACCAACAAATTAGAACCAATAAAACCATCTGTATATTCCACCTGAATGGCTACATATGGCTGTGGAAATTCTTCCACTAATTTTTCACTGGCAACTATAGAAACGCAAGGTGTCGTAATATCCACTTTGTGATTTAATAGTATAGATAAAGCAGTTGCTGAGCTTCCAAATGATATATTGCCAATTTCACCAAGAGCATCCTGTTCCATTGATGAAAAATAATCACCTATCGCTGGTGAAGCAGGAAACACTTCCTGATTAGAACTATCTAATAATGCATCAATTTCTTCCTGAGTAAGTCTTTCATTGTTCATCATTCTAAGCTTCCCCCTTTCAAGTTCTCCAATATTTGAATGCCTATCTTCTTATTTACCTTTCCTGCCTGTCCAAGGAATTTAGGAACATCTCCTATGGACAACACGATTGGGCTGTCTATTGGCTGACCTAATTCAATAACATCCCCCACAGTTAGATTTAAGAAGTCTTGGATTAAAATATCAGCAGTTCCCAATTGAGCAATCAGGGGTAACTCTGCTGTTCGAACTTGTTGTTCTATCGCTTGTACTTCATTTGGTTCTCTTTTCTTTTTGTTTGTATGCATCCAATAATGTACAGATAAATTGGGAATAATAGGCTCTAATACTACATGCGGTATACATATATTTATCATCCCGCTAACTTCACCGATTGTAATATTTAATGAAATTACAACCACCGTATCATTTGGGGAAACCATCTGTAAGAATTGTGGATTAACCTCAAACTCTGATAGCTCCGGGTTTATATCGGCTATGTTAGCCCACGCTTCCTTTAGATTCTCAAATGCACGTTCAAATAGATTGGACATAATTTTGGTTTCTATCTCTGTGAGGCTCTCAACTTTATTAAGACTTGAACCTCTGCCGCCTAATACACGATCGAGCATGGTATAAGCGATAATCGGATTAACTTCCATCAAGATTCGTCCATCTAAAGGAGGAACCTCAAAAACATTCATAATCGTCATTTTAGGAATTGAACGTATAAATTCTTCATACGGAAGCTGATCAGCTGTCGCAACATTGATATTGACATACGTGCGTAACTGCGCTGAAAAATAAGTGGTCAGTAAACGAGCAAAATTCTCATGTATTCTTGTTAAATTTCGAATTTGGTCTTTCGAAAACCGTAAAGCTCTTTTAAAATCATAAACTCTTACTTTTCTTTCATTCTCTTCCTTTTTCAATTCATCTGCATCCATTTCACCTGTTGAGAGGGCAGATAATAATGCATCAATTTCATTCTGTGATAAAACCTCGCCAGACAATCGAATCACCTCCGTAGTTTCAGATACTTTTATGTCCGTCGCTTTTTATTGGAGAATAGACGAGGTAGTATAAACTTGAATAACCTTACCTTCCTGCATCAACTCATTCACTTGTTCCTTAAGTTTATTTTCAAATTCCAGTTTGCCCTTTTTATCATTCAGTTGTTCAGCTTTCATCTCAGATAATTCTTTAATGACAATGTCATTTACTTGGAAAATTCTTTTTTCTAATTCCTCTTTTGCCTTTTTACCGTCTGTTTCCATCATATACGTTACTCGAATTAACGTATTATCCGTTAAGTTAGTCGTAATTTCCGGTATTTCAACAGAATATTTAATAACCTCATCAATACTCGGTTCTTTATCTGCAGAGTCGCCTGTGTAATTCATTAACACAACAACCGCGATGATCCCCAGCAAAGAAATAGCTGACAAAAATAAAAGTATTAATTTATTCTTCATCGGTATCCTCCCGGTTCTGCTGATGTCCTAAAACGTTTATGCTGCGATAAAAATGATTAATCATCTGTATAAGTTCTCTTTCCTCAGTTGCGACGATTAACTTTTTTCCATTGGTAAGTGTTATAGTCGTATCTGGATTTGCTTCTACAGACTCTATGAATAATGCATTTAAAAAGTATTTTTTTCCGTTCAATTTGGTTACCTGTATCATAATTGGGAGGGCTAAAGGATTTCTTTAGCCCCTGCCTCCTTTACCATTACCTTTTCAAATTAACTAATTCCTGAAGGATTTCATCAGATGTTGTGATAATGCGGGTATTAGCCTGAAAACCACGCTGTGCCACAATCATATCTGTAAATTCTTCAGATAAATCCACATTTGACATTTCAAGTCGACCTGATGTCAGTTTCCCTCTACCTTCGGTGTCTGCTGTTCCTATGTCGAGTACCCCAGAATTTGCAGATGCTTGAAATGTATTATTACCCGCCTTCGTTAATCCGGCCGGGTTAGTGAATTTAGCTACTCCAATTGTTGCTATAGTGTCACTAGCTCTATTTGCATCGACACCCGTTATTTCGCCGCCCTGTCCAATACTGAAGCTGACTATATTTTGCGGGATAGTGATCTCCTGTTCGTCTATATCTAGAACCTTAAATCCTTCACTTGTCACAAGTGCCCCATCCTGATCTAAATAAAAATTCCCTGCACGTGTATATGATTGTTGATTTCCATTTTTAACTACGAAATATCCATCACCTTCAATAGAAAAATCCAGTGTTCGATTCGTCGTTTGGGCACTTCCCTGTGTATCAATATTATCAATCGAAGCCAGTGAGCTTCCGAGGCCTACCTGAATAGCATTCGTACCGCCCTTATCAGCAGTGGCTCCGCTGGCACCCGAAACAGTTTGGCTCATAGTATCTTTAAATGTAACCCTGCCTTTTTTAAAGCCATATGTGTTCACATTTGCGATGTTATTACCGATTACATCCAATTTTGTTTGGAAGTTTTTTAATCCGCTAATGCCAGAATACATGGAACGTAACATATTATTATTTTTCCCCTTTCAGCTTGGCTGTATCAGTCGATCAACAGCCTGGCTTCCTCTCATGAGGTCCAGCCATCCAGTTTTTATTTTAAAATGATTGCCCCATTAATATTTGTGAAAATTTGGGCTCCCGCTTCGTCTCTATCCATTGCAGTAATGACCGTATTATTTTTTGCATTTACAATGAGGGCTGCATGATCCATCAACACCAATGAATCATTTAAACCCTTGCGCCTTGCTTCAGCCAATTTTACTTCCAGCTGGCCCCATTGATGTTCATCTATCTGTAAATTTCGTTGTTGGATGCGCTGTTGGGCATGCTTGCTGATTGTAATACCTTTATTTGCAGCGTCCAGTTCAGGCCTAAGAAAGCTTTCAAAAGAATCATTTCCACTTTTCATTTGGTTTTTTTGCGCACCTTTAAGTGGATTGGCAATTGGCACTTGTGGCCTGAATATAATTTTTTGATCCATTGACTTCGCCTCTTATCTTTATCCTACTTTAATCAACTGATTGAGAAGCAGAGAGGTTTTCGCTTCATCATTCACCTCTAGTTTAACTTTTCCGTCTCTTTGAAAGACCGAAGATACTTCTGCCGTGTGTTCTTCCCCTTTATCATCCAGCCAAGTCACTTGTTTCCCTATTAGACGACTCGCTTCGGCAAGATTATTGCCCTCTGATAGCTGATTTATGGAAGAAATATTTGCAGGCTCTAATACAGTCCCGTCTTCTAGAATAAATTTCACACTCTCATCAACAAATTGGATGGATTTCACAACACCCTTTCCTTCCACAACCTCCGTGTCCCCACCTTCGTTATCTGGGTTGGCCAGTTTATGATAGGTCACTTCCTGCCCCACAAACTGCGAATAGGTGATTAATAGATTTTGATTTTGTGAGTTCACAAAGCTCTCTAACGTCGTATTCATATTCGTCATTTGCTCAAGACTTGAGAAGGTTGCCATTTGCGCTATAAAGTCCGTATCGTCCATTGGACTGGTTGGATCCTGATTTTGTAGCTGTGTCAGCAATAATTTCAGAAAATCATCCTTATCCAGGTTATTTTTTACTTCCCTCGTTTGATTCTGTAAGGAACTATATAAAAGACTTGTATCAATCGTTGTCAAAATGACTCCTCCTATATTTCCTGATTAATGATTGATTCTTCCAGAACACTTGAAAATCCTGAAAATAATTCTTCATCATGATCCCTAACATTTTGATCTTCTTGATGTTCATGCTGATTTCTTCTCTCTTCCGAAGGAGATTCTTCCTGGAAGTGCGTATCCTGTGATTGTTCTAGGTCTATTTCGTCGAAATCAATTCCCTGTGCAGCCAATGAAACTCTTAGTCCTTGAATCTGAGATTCTAATAGCTCTTTTCCTTTTTGTGTATTGGCAATAATTTTGGCTACCAGCTGGCCGTCTTTTTGTATTAATTCAATTTGCAAGGTACCCAGGTTCTCCGGTGTCAATCGAACAAATAATCTTTGAACACCATTTTGGTTAGTAAAATTCGATTTAGATAAGAGAGATTCAAATGATTTAATGAATTCATCTGCACCTACTGCTTGTCCACCTTTTTCAAGGGTCAAGACAGGACTCTGCTGCTGTGTTTGTAACTGAAGGTCTCCAATCATCACTGTTTGGTTTAACGGAATATCTGCACTTTTAGCAGACATAGGATTGAATCCGACAATGGAACCACCATTTTTGAAGTTTAATGAATAGGTTTTAGATTGCAGATTGTATGTGTTCATGCCTATATCTCTTAATGAAGCAGGATTGTTTTTTACATCAGACAGAATTGGTTTTTTTGTTTCATCCAAGGCTGTCAATTTGTATTTCCAGTTCATTAAAAGAGCATCTAATTGACCAACATTTTCTGCTCCTTTTTGATTGAACGTATGCTTATGGCTCATCACAACCAATTTTCCGAAATTCAACAGAGTAAGAAATGCATTTCTTTGATCATTTGTTAAACCTTCAAATGGTTTTGCTAACCCATTAGTTAATATGCCATTAAGTGTTTCAATATCATCTTCAACAGGAGGCAATTGAGTAAAATCGATCTCCTTAAATGTATCGTATGAATCCAATAAATTCCTTAATGCCTCTTTAATTGCTTCAGAAGGATTTTCACCCAGAAGCTGTTGAATAAACTCTGATTCTGGAAGAGCTTCCTGGTTATTGGTTAGCAGCATATTTAACAGCTCAAATGCTCCTTCCAACTCTTCAAGTCCCTCTTTTTCCAGGAAACTCAAAGTATCATCTACTTCAACTCCATCATGCATTATTTCATATACTGGATCCTCTGTTTTCTCTGCTTTGTCCAAGCTCTTTTCATCTTGGAGCATTTTATGAAAAGATTTATCCTGAGATTTTTTATTTATTTGCACTTGGTCATTAGGTAAAGCAGTTGTTTTTACAAATTGGTTGTTAGGCAATACACCCATCTGATTCATTTATTCACCTCCTTTCAATCTTTCTGCTTTCCCCTTAAGAATCCTCAGCACCATTACTTTTCTCGGCCGAGATTTTTTCCATTAATACGGCAGCTTTTTTAGCTTCCATCTTTTCCATAATGTCAGCCAAGGCTTCTGTAGTAATAGAGGATAGGACTTTCACCGCTTCTTTCTCATTCATTTCTGCTACTATTAAGGCCGCCTGTTTGGG
Organism: Bacillus sp. D386; assembly: GCF_006346415.1. Taxonomy (NCBI): domain Bacteria; kingdom Bacillati; phylum Bacillota; class Bacilli; order Caryophanales; family Bacillaceae; genus Bacillus; species Bacillus sp. D386. Next base: position 359,653 of record NZ_VEMV01000001.1, read on the forward strand.
AGCCATTTTCTCATAGGTATCAATGATATCTTTTGAGGATCTTGAGTTTTGTTCTTTTTTTTGATCTAATTCTGAAATCATCTGTTCCAGTTGCTCTACGGATAACTGACTGCGCTTGAGTTCAATCTCCTTGTTATCCAGCAATTTTTCAAGACTTTCCGTTTCTTTCTCTTTATCCTTAAGCTCTGACTTAAGACTAGCAATTTCTTTCACATAATCCGCTTGATTTGTTTGATTTGTCTGTTTTTCTGCCTTTTCCTCACTCTCACCTAAAAAGGGAATATTTTCAGCAAGTTTTCCAGCTTGTTCCCCTATACTTTTACCTGAGAAAGTTACGGTGATTACCAGAATTCCAGCTATGAATATCAGAACAATCAATATAGTAAGGAACAAATTCAGTTTACTAAATCCTTTGTTTTCCTTTTCTTCCATACGATCCAACTACTACGCCTCCATCATGAACGGCTCATGTATTGTTGAATAGATATTTCATCCATTTGCCGATTTTCTTCGTATTTCATTGTATTAAAATATCTTTGAAAATCTTTCTCTTTGATTTTCTCGTATTTTTTAACCTCTACATTGCTTTCTATCAGAAGCTGGTGATAAAAGTGCATTTTAGATCGTGTATCCATCACACGCTTTTGATAATGGGCAATCATCTTTTCATGATTATCCAAAAAATGCTGATTATATCTGACCTGCTGTACGGACAATCCCTGTTTTAATTGTTCAGATTGTGAATCCAATAACTCTTCTTTCTTTTTCAGCACTTGATAGAGATTTTCGGCCTCTGATTCAAACTCTTTTACAGCTTCTGTATATTTTGACTCTGAATCATTCTTTTCTTTTTCTTTTATCGTTAATATTTTTTCGAATTTATACTGATAGTGCATTGAATCATCCACCCATCTCTACTAATAAGTGCAGTTGTTCGATACTTTGCTGTTTCGTCACTTTTTCATTTACATCCTGTTTTAAATACTCAATGATTGCAGGATATTTAGTAATAGCTTCATCAATGATTGGGTTGGAGCCCTTTTTATAGGCACCAATATTAATTAAATCTTCTGCTTCCAGATAAGCAGCTAAGGATTGTCGTACCTTTTCAGCTGCTTTAGCATGAGCCGGTTCTATAATATGAGCCATTATTCTGCTGATACTTTTTAAAATATTGATTGCTGGAAACTGTCCCTTATTAGCAAGGTCTCTGTCTAAAACAAAATGTCCATCTAATATCCCACGTACTGTATCAGCAATAGGTTCATTCATATCATCACCATCTACCAATACCGTATAAAAGGCTGTAATCGTTCCCTTACTGTTCGTTCCAGTTCTCTCTAGCAATCTTGGCAGAATACTGAAGACAGATGGAGTATACCCTTTAGTTGTCGGCGGTTCCCCAACAGCCAGACCCAATTCTCTCTGTGCCATAGCAATCCTTGTAACCGAGTCCATCATCAGCATGACATTCATCCCCCGATCGCGAAAAAACTCAGCTATGGCTGTTGCCGTATAAGCAGCCTTTATTCTCATTAAGGGCGGCTGATCTGATGTGGCCACAACTACTATAGATCTTTTTAATCCAAGAGGACCTAAATCTCTTTCGATAAATTCTCGGACTTCTCTCCCACGTTCACCAACAAGAGCTATCACATTTAAATCAGCTGTCGTATTCCTGGCAATCATTCCTAATAATGTGCTCTTTCCTACTCCGCTTCCCGCGAAAATTCCAACCCTCTGACCTTTTCCAACCGTGAGTAAACTATCAATCATGCGGACACCTGTTTCAATTCCCTCATTAATAGGCGGACGTGACATTGGATTTGGAGGATCCTGCTCCGTTGCTGTAGAGGATAAACCGTATGGAAGTGACCCTCCATCAAGTGGGTTTCCGATAGCATCAAGTGCCTTGCCTATTAAACCTGTTCCTACTTTGATCTCGAGCGGTTTACGAGTCGCCTCGACAATAGAGCCGGGTGCTATCTCACTTACAACACTATAGGGCATTAAAATGACAATCTCATCCCGGAATCCTACTACTTCAGCCTTTACCTTGTTCTTTTTGCCGGTATGGATCAAGCATACATCTCCAATTGAGCTGGCCGGCCCCTGAGACTCAATCATAAGACCTACCACTCTTTTAATTCGCCCATATCTCTTAAACGTATCGAGAGTATCAATTTGATCTATTAATTGAGAGACTTTCATGAGAGGTCCTCCTCAAGGATTTCCTGAAGCTTAATTCTGATTTGTTCCAGCTGTTCATCCACACTTGCTACCAAACGTCCATTGGATGATTCAATTACACATCCATTTCCTTCTAACTCATCATTCGGATAGATATAAAACTCTGTTTCTCTTGGAAATAAGGACATTAATTCTTTTTTATGTGTTAAGACAAAAGAGTAATGAAGCGGAGGAATATGTAGTTCAATATTTTTATATTCTCGCGCTTCCTTAATTGCTTTTTTCACAATAAATAAATAATCTTCCTCATTTTCGTCTAAGTGCTGATTCATAATTTTTTCAGCTACCTTTATTCCGAGGTTGAGGATGGTAAACTCAGACTTTTCCACAACAGATTGGTATTCTTTTTTAGCTTGGTTCATTGTCTCTTGTGCAAGGTTCAGCATGTGCTGATATTCTCTTTTTGAGTCCGAAGCACCCTGTTCCTTACCAATGAGATACCCTTCCTGTCTGGCCTCTTCAATGAGAATTTGTTTTTCCTTATCCCATTGCTTTACTTCTTCCTGTATCTTTAGATAAACTTGATCAGCCTGTTTCTGAGCTTCTAAAACAATTGCCTCAGCTTTTTGATTGGCTTCCATCAAGAGCCGATTTAGATTAGAAGCTACTGACTCTTCTTGAAAAAGGGACTCATTCTGTTCATTCATTATTTTTTTAATCCGGATTATTTTCTTCTCTTGCGCATGTGTTTCTGTATAATGGGACTTTATAATTCTAGACAATAATGTCATCTCCCCCACCACGGGCTAGGACGATTTCACCGGCATCCTCAAGGCGTCGAATAATCGCAACAATTCTTGACTGCGCTTCTTCTACATCCCGTAAACGAACCGGTCCCATAAATTCCATCTCTTCTGTAAATGTATCGACCATCCGTTTGGACATGTTTTTATAAACAATTTCCTTAACCTCTTCACTGGCGACTTTAAGAGATAGCATTAAATCTTCGTTTTCTACATCTTTAATCACCCTTTGGATGGCTCTATTATCCAAGGTGACAATGTCTTCGAATACAAACATTCGTTTCTTAATTTCTTCAGCCAATTCAGGATCCTGTATTTCTAAAGCATCCAAAATGGTTCTTTCTGTTGAACGATCAACACCATTTAACACTTCTACAACGGCTTCAATTCCACCGGTTTGCGTATAGTCTTGCGTAACAGTGGCAGATAGCTTTCGTTCTAGAATTTGTTCTACCTCATTGATGATTTCAGGCGAGGTGCTGTCCATTAAGGCAATCCGTTTCGCTACATCTGCCTGCATATCCTGAGGAAGCTCTGATAAAATCTGTCCTGCCTGTCCCGCTTCCAAATAAGATAGTATTAAAGCAATCGTTTGAGGATGCTCATTCTGTATAAAATTCAGAATTTGGCCCGGATCTGCTTTTCTGACAAAATCAAAGGGCTTCACCTGCAGAGATGATGTTAAGCGATTGATAATGGCCTGTGCCTGGTCACTGCCCAATGCTTTTTCTAATACAGTTTTGGCATAACCAATTCCACCCTGAGAAATGTAATCCTGTGCCAGCGCAATCGTATGGAATTCATCTACGATGTCTTCCTTCTCTTTTGGGCCTACCTTTCGTACGCCTGAAATTTCTAAGGTCAGCTTTTCAATTTCCTCTTCCGATAAATGCTTATAAACATTTGCAGATACATCCGGCCCCATTGAAATGAGCAGGACTGCAGCCTTTTGTTTTCCCGTTAGACCACTTTTTTTATCTCTGATAGACATGTCTTCTTACCCCCTAGTCTTCCGTAATCCATGATCTTAAGAGTTTCGCAAATTCATCAGGCTTTTCTTTCGCCAATTTTTCTAGTTGCTTTCTTTTAACAGTGGCTTCTGATTCTGCTTCGTCTACAATATCGGCTACCAAAACAGGAGGGATCGGTTCTTCATATTGTTCTATCTCAATTTCTTTATTTTTTCTGGATTTGATAATAAAAATCAAAAGCAGAATAATCGCTAAACATAATACACCGCCAATTACATAAATCCACCACGGAGTACTGTTTTCCTGCTGTTCGTCAAATGTAACTTTCCCATTAAATGGCTGGATGGAAATCGCAATTTTTTCCTCTAATTGATCATCTGTTAGAGGATTTTCATTTTCTGATTTATCGATACTTGTTCGCACAATCGTCCCCAAAATATCTCTTATATCAGTTATTCTTTCTTCTGGGAGAGAGTTGGTGTCATTAGCATCAGGTGGTTCAACCATAACCTGAATCCCCAAATCTCTTACTTTGTATGGAGATTCACTAATCTCTTTACGTATTCGGTTAACCTCTGTGTTTACTGTTTCCTCAGTCTTCTCATAATCACCATTTCCATTTGATCCTTCAAGATACTGCGATCCCAGTGAGTCTGAAGGATCTTCAGTAACAGGTGTACCGCCTTCTGCTCCTGTTTCGCCTGTATAGGTCTCTGATAGTTTTTGGGCACTGATCGTCAGGCCTTCCATATTCTCTTCATCCACGGGTTCCACAAGATTTTCTTCTCTATTTTCTTGGGTAAAATCCACATCAGCTGTTACAGAAACAACAACTTTATCGTTACCCATGATCGTTCCAAGCATACTTTGAACTCTGCGTTGTATATCCTTCTCAATCTCTTTCTTTATTTCATTTTGGGATGCAAAACTATCCGTACTATTGCTGCCACTATTATTTAAATCAAAGTACTCAAAGTATTGATTCATAATGACGATATTATCTGTAGGAAGATTTGGGACGCTTTTTGATACTAAATGATATAAGGCTTGTATTTGCTTCTCTTCAAATTCCTGTCCAGGCTTTGTATTTAATACTATGGAAGCCGAGGCCTCCTCTTTTGTATCACTAACGAATACCCCTTTATCAGGGAGGGTGAGAATAACCTCAGCACCTTGAACTCCTTCTATCCCTTTAATAAGGCCTGCTATTTCATTCTGCATAGCATCCTGTTTAATGACATTAAATTCATTATCAGTCATACCAAAGCTTGCATTTTCACTGAAATATGAATAATCTATGCTTCCTGACTTCGGAATACCCTCTGCAGCAAGCTCAACTAGCAACGTATCTGCCATTTCACTTGGAACTAGTATCGTACTGCCATTATCAGCGATTTCCGACGTGATTCCTCTGCCATCCAGATTCTCTTTTATAGATCCAGTTTCTGTTGGTGAAAGATCACTATATAGAGGAACGAGCGTTGTTCTTGAAGTAAGAAAAACAACCGCAGCAGCAATTAGTATTACTGCAGCCATCATACTGATATAGAGTGTTTTCTGTTTACTTGAACGGCTCTTCCAAAAATCTTTTATTTGATTTCCAATTTTTATGAACGTTTCCTTCATCGTGATCCCCCGAACTTAGCTTTTGCATCAATATTAACGTCCACAGAGACTTCCCTGTCATATGTAGGGAATATTAATTTCGTTGGGACAATGCATATATTATTTTTCTACATGCTCATTCTCATTATTTCCTGATAAGCTTCGACTGCTTTATTGCGGACTTCCATAGCCGCCTGCAGCGTTATACTCGCTTTTTGGGATGTAATCATTACATTATGCAAATCAACATTTTCACCAAGTGCTAATTTTTGTGTCATCGTAGCTGATTCTTGCTGAGTCGTATTAATTTCTTCAATAGATTTCTTTAGGACGGACGCAAAAGAGTTTTGAGATTCGTATGGTGTAGTATTGGGTGAGTTAGGTAGTTTTTGAGTAAAAATTGAAGAAACAGAGTTGTTTAATTGAATTGGTTCCATCCCTTATAGCCCCCTAATTTTATTTTCCTATTTCAAGTGCTTTCATCATCATCCCTTTGGATGCATTGAATACTGTAATATTCGCTTCATATGACCTTGTTGCACTGATTAAATCAACTGTCTCACGCAATGGATCAACATTGGGCATTTTAACGTACCCCATTTCTGGATCAGCATCTGCATGGGCTGGATCATAGACCAGTTTATAATCGGGCTCCTCGATATAACCAGCTTCATTGGCTGCCTGATTGCCAGGGTCGTAAACCATATTGACATCTTCCTTAATCGCAGCAACTCTAACACCATTACCAACAGAAGAATTATTTGTTTTATTCATAGCTGTATTCAAAAAATTAGAAAACCCATTATCCTTTGTTTGCAATTCAATTGATTTCCTTTGATAAGGTTGCCATTCACCATCAACATACTTGCCTCTTGTTGTTTCAGCGTTGGCCATATTGGATGAAATCACATCCATACGCAGTCGCTGTGCTGTTAACGCACTGGATGTAATGTTCATGCCAGTGAACAAACCCATACCTACTTACCTCCCTGTATAACACTTTTTAATGTTTGAAAATTGCCATTCAGCCGTTCAATCAATGCATTGTAATAGATTTGGTTAGTAGCCAAATCGCTCATTTCACTATCCATATCCACACTATTTCCTGTACTATTATAATTCCGACTGTTACTGGTTACTTGAATGGCACTGCTTCCTGTTTTCTCAAATTCAAAGTGCCTGCTATCGGTTTTAAAGGATTGATTATTTATTTGTGCTGCTTGATCTAATTCAGATTTAAAACTCACATTTTTTGCTTTATAGTTAGGCGTGTCGACATTTGCAATATTTTGGGAGATAGCTTTTGATTTTAATGACGAGTAATTCAACCCTTGTTCAAGCAAGCTGACTGTGTTGGAAAAAAGCTTCATTTTATCACCCTTTCATACTTAAAGAGAGTTTTCCCTACTCTATTAGTTATTCATTTACTACGACAAATCCTTCTATATATTGAACATCTATCCAATATACTACTATATTCACTATTATTTTACAGAGTAATATTACATATTTCTTTATTTTAAGTATAAATAAGACAAAATAGTCACATTTATAAATTATTTGTCATAATTTATATTAAAGAAAATTAACATAAAATGATAAGTACAATAGTCCTATTTTGACCAAGAAAAATTAACTTTTTTTATTTTTTATGGTTTATTTTTGAATTTATCTGGCTATTTTCTCATTTTGTTCAAATTTCAACTAACAAAAAAACGAACCCATTTTTAGGAGTTCGTTTTTTTTCATTACTTATAGAAGTAAATAAAGTTAGTTTGAAAACCCTTCATTGATTTCCCATTATTAAGTAATAAGAGTGCAATAACATTACTATCAACATCTTACGTTAATTGTAGTGATGTTAATTACGTCCAACCGACTTCTTTTATCCAGTAACAAAAAAACCGAAGTCACTTTTTGACTTCGGTCTATCTATTTGCTGTATTAGCGTTTTAATCCTTCAAGCTCGTTTAAGAATTTAGCATTCAATACTTTGATATAAGTACCTTTCATACCTAAAGAGCGAGATTCGATAACACCGGCACTTTCTAACTTTCTTAATGCGTTAACAATAACAGAACGCGTAATTCCTACTCGGTCAGCTATTTTGGAAGCAACCAATAAACCTTCATTACCTTTTAATTCTTCAAAGATATGCTCAATAGCTTCTAATTCACTGTAAGATAATGAACTGATAGCCATTTGAACAACAGCCTTGCTTCTAGCTTCCTCTTCAATCTCTTCTGCCTTTTCACGCAAAATTTCCATTCCAACAACAGTAGCACCGTATTCACCTAGAATCAAATCATCGTCAGCGAATTTTTGTTCTACACGGGAAAGAATTAATGTACCAAGGCGCTCACCGCCGCCTACGATAGGAATAATTGTAGTCCAGCCTGATTTGAATAATTCTTTGTTTTCTACAGGGAAAGCTGTATATTCGCTTTCAACATCAAGATTGGAAGATGTTTCTTTAATATTGAAAAGATTATTTGTATACTCTTCAGGAAATTGACGATCTTCGAGCATTTTTTTCATACGCTCATTTTCAATTTGTTGGTTTATTTGAAAACCAAGTAATTTTCCTCTGCGGCTAACTACGAAGATATTCGCCTGAATTACTTCGCTTAAGCTTTCAGCCATTTCTTTAAAATTAACTTGCTTTCCGCCTGTTTGTTGCAGCATCGAGTTTATTTTTCTTGTTTTATTCAGTAAATCCATTGTTTACTTCCTCCTATAATGTCTTCTTTTATGGATATTTATCAAGTTTATTGAGTGAACAGGATAATGGAAAAGAGTAAAATGTAACTAATTAGTTGTACCCTTGAGCAATAATCTGAAACATCAAACTACTTATAATATAAACTCACTTAAGTCTTTATTTTTAGATATTGCGCCCAGTTTTTCATCCACATACTTAGGGGTAATCATAATATGCCCCATAGAAATTTCAGGAGCTTCAAATGATAAGTCCTCTAAAAGCTTTTCCATAATAGTATGTAATCTTCTTGCTCCAATGTTATCCGTGTTTTGGTTCACTTCAAAGGCAACCTCGGCTATCCTACGAATAGCTTCGTCTGAAAATTCAATTTCTATACCTTCTGTTTCTAATAATGCTATATATTGTTTAATCAAAGCATTGTCAGGTTCTATTAACACTTTATAAAAATCATCCACAGATAATTTTTTAAGTTCTACTCTGATTGGAAAACGACCTTGCAGTTCAGGAATAAGGTCAGAAGGCTTTGCAATATGGAAAGCACCTGCAGCAATAAATAACACGTGATCCGTTTTAACAGTACCGTATTTCGTTACGACTGTCGAACCTTCAACAACAGGAAGAATATCTCTTTGGACTCCCTCTCTCGATACGTCTGCTGAAGAGGCACCGCCGCTCTTACTCGCTATTTTATCGATTTCATCAATAAAGATGATACCAGTCTGTTCAGCTCGTTCAATAGCTACCTGTGTTACCTCATCCATATCAATCAATTTTTGCGCTTCTTCATTTGCCAATACCTTACGTGCATCTTTAATAGCTAGTTTTCGTTTTTTCTGCTTTTTAGGCATTAGATTACTGAATGCATCCTGCATATTCATACCCATTTGTTCCATACCGGATCCCTGAAGCATATCAAACATAGATGGGGGCTGTTCTTCTACCTCTACAGTAATTACTTCTTCTTCTAACTCACCTTTTAATAAACGCTCTTTGATTAATCTGCGTTTTTCATATATATTTCTTTCATCTTCCTGATTATCTTGATCAGATGGATTGGAAGTATCACCTGAACCGCCGAATATCATCTCGAAAGGATTTTTAAAGGAAGACGACTTTTTGCCTGAAGGTACTAACAATTCTACAATTCGATTGTTAGCATTTTCTAATGCTTTATCCTTCACTTCCAGCATTCTTTCTTCTTTTACAAGTCTAACAGAAGTTTCAGCTAAATCACGCACCATGCTTTCTACATCACGTCCGACATAGCCAACTTCTGTGAATTTTGTTGCTTCCACTTTAATAAAAGGGGCTTTAACAATTTTAGCAATTCGACGAGCTATCTCAGTTTTCCCAACACCAGTCGGTCCAATCATAAGGATATTTTTCGGTACAACCTCATCACGCATGTTTTCTTTTAAGAGACCGCGTCGATACCTATTTCTTAATGCTATAGCGACTGCTCTTTTAGCATCCGCTTGCCCAATTATGTATTGATCCAATTTCTCAACTATTTGTCTCGGTGTTAGATTTTTGATGTCCTGTTTCATTATGACCCTCCTTTGTTCATAGCTCTTCCAAAATAATATTAGAATTCGTATATACACAAATTTCAGATGCAATTGTTAACGAAGCATGAGCAATTTCTCGGGCTGTCATATTTTCACCGGAAAAACGTTTCAGGGCACGTCCAGCGGCCAGCGCATAATTCCCACCGGAACCAATCGCCAATATACCATCATCAGGCTCAATCACTTCTCCGGTACCTGAAATCAGCAGCATATGATTGGTATCCATTACGATTAACATAGCTTCAAGCTTACGTAAAACTTTATCGCTTCTCCAGGATTTAGCAAGTTCAACCGCTGCACGCTGTAAGTTTCCATTATATTCATGTAACTTATTCTCGAACATTTCAAATAATGAAAAAGCATCCGCAACTGAGCCTGCAAAACCGGCTAACACTTTTCCATTAAATAATTTTCTCACTTTTTTTGCAGTGTGTTTCATTACAACGGCATTTCCCATTGTTACCTGACCATCACCAGCCATAGCACATTCCCCATTATGTTGCACTGCAAAAATGGTAGTAGCATGAAATTGTTCCATAATACAACTCTCCCTTACTAAAATTAAGGCAAATATCTTTAAGCTCTCGGATGGCTGTTTCTATAAACTTCTCTTAGTCTTTCCTTACTGACATGCGTATAAACCTGCGTCGCCTGTATGGAGGAATGACCGAGAAGTTCCTGTACAGAGCGTATATCCGCACCGCTATTTAATAGGTGTGTCGCAAAACTATGCCGCAGCATATGTGGATATAGATGTTTATTAACGGAAGCTTTATCTATAATATTCGTTAAAATATACCGAACACCCCTTGGAGTTAAAGGGTTACCTCTTTGGTTAACAAACAGAAACGTGTGCTGTTGTGAAGATTTTTGTATCAATTCATTTCTGGGTCCTTCAATATATTCCTGCAATGCTTTTTTAGCATGTTCACCAAAAGGAATATAACGATCCTTCTTCCCCTTCCCATGAGCAAGAACAGTCATAAGAGAAAAATCCAAATCCCCCAGTTCCACACTGCAACATTCACTTACCCTCATACCTGTGGCATACAAAAGTTCTAATATAGCCAAGTCCCGCTTTCCTATGGTCGAAGTATGATCGATAGCTGAAAATATCGCTTCCATCTCTTCTTCATACATAAACCTAGGCAGCCTCTGTTCCTTTTTTGGCAATGAAAGCATTGCAAATGGATTTTCATCCACCATATTTTCCCTCATGAGAAACTTATAAAACGATCGTAAGCAAGATATTTTCCTGCTGATACTTCTTTTAGACAAATTACGTTCAGTGAGATTCGTAACATATAATCGAGCATCGGGATATGTGACTGTTTTCAAACTGGAAATAACTTGTTCACTCATGAACAAGAAAAATTCCTCTATATCCTGTTTGTAATATGCAATAGTATATTTTGAATAGTTTTTTTCGATTTGTAAATACTTTATATAAAATTCTAAAGAAGTTCCATTATTCAAAAAAGTCACTCCTTATCAAGGGCTACTAAATACTAACATATAATAGTAACCCTTGCAATTATTTTACAAACTATTCAAAAAGTTCCGAATTGTTTGTAAAGCACGTTCAGCGTGAGCTTCAGCTCGTTCTTGTTTGGATTTAATTTTCCTTCCTAAATCCGGGAATAAGCCAAAATTAGCATTCATAGGTTGGAAGTTTTTGGAATTAGTTGAGGTGATATAGTGAGCCATGCTTCCCATTGCTGTTTCCTGAGGGAAGGTTAATGGTTCCTGTCCTGAAGCCATCCGAGCTGCATTAATACCTGCAATTAAGCCTGACGCTGCCGATTCTACATATCCCTCTACACCTGTCATTTGACCTGCGAAGAATAAATTAGGCTTTTCTTTTAGCTGATATGTAGCTTCCAGCACTTTAGGCGAATTGATAAAGGTATTTCTGTGCATAACACCATATCTTACAATTTCAGCATTTTCCAGACCTGGAATTAATCTAATCACTTCTTTTTGCGGGCCCCATTTTAAATGAGTTTGGAAGCCAACAATATTATACAATGTTCCAGCTGCATCATCCTGACGAAGCTGCACAACTGCATACGGTCGTTTTCCCGTTTTAGGATCTTCTAGGCCAACCGGCTTCATCGGGCCAAACAGCATGGTTTTCTTTCCTCGCTTTGCCATCACTTCAATAGGCATGCATCCTTCAAAGAAAATTTCCTTTTCAAACTCTTTTAACGGAACAGTTTCTGCTTCAATTAGCGCGTCATAAAAAGTATTAAATTCCTCTTCAGTCATTGGGCAATTTAAATAAGCTGCTTCCCCTTTATCATAGCGTGATTTCAAATAAACTTTGTCTAAATCAATACTGTCTTTTTCAATAATCGGTGCAGCCGCATCATAAAAATAAAAATAGTCCTCTCCTGTTAATTGGCTGATTTCACGTGATAATAATTCACTGGTAAGAGGCCCCGTCGCAATAATCGTTATCTCATCTTTTGGTATTTCCGTTAATTCCTCATTATGAATCGTTACATTTGGATGATTTCTTAATGTTTCTGTTACTCTGCCTGCAAACTCATGGCGGTCAACAGCCAGTGCTCCTCCAGCCGGTACAGAACAGTGATCTGCAGAATCAATAATAAGTGAGTTTAATTGACGCATTTCCTCTTTCAATACTCCAACCGCATTGGTTAAAGTATTTGCTCGCAAAGAATTGCTGCAAACCAATTCAGCGAACTTATCTGTATGATGTGCCGGAGTTTGTTTCACAGGTCTCATCTCATATAAATCAACCTGTATGCCTCTCTCGGCCAATTGCCAGGCCGCTTCGCTGCCAGCTAATCCGGCACCTACTACTATTACTCTTTGCATTATGTATACCCTCCAGCTATATTTATTACGTAAATCGTTATATCATGTAACACATTTAAAAACAATATGTTTTATAAGTCATACGTATCTGTTATTAAAAAGTTTCAGGATATTTCACGTATTTTATTGAGATTTAAGAAGGAAGAGCCTCAGCTCTTCCTTCCTTTAACTTTGTGGTTCTTCCTTATAATTGCAATCAAGACATGTAACTTGAATGCCTTTTTTAAGTTTTTTCTCAACTAACGGTCCTTGACATTTTGGACAAGGTCGCTGTATTGGCTTATCCCAAGAAATGAATTCACAGGCCGGGTAACGATCACAGCCATAAAAGATGCGGCGTTTTTTGCTTTTTCGTTCAACGATATTGCCTTCATGACATTTAGGACATTTCACACCGATTTCTTTGACAATCGGCTTGGTATTCCGGCAATCCGGGAAATTACTGCATGCAGCAAATTTTCCGTAACGTCCCATTTTATACACCATCGCCGATCCACATTCCTCACATGATTCGCCTGTTGGTTCATCCTTTATTTCGATTTCTTTCATCTCTTCTTCAGCCTTGGCTAAATCCTTTTCGAACTCTTTGTAGAAATGATCGATAATATTAACCCATTCAACTTCACCATCTTCTACATTATCCAGTTCGTTTTCCATTTTAGCTGTGAATTCTACGTCCAGGATGTCAGGGAAGAATTCACTCATAACTTCAATAATAATCTCGCCAAGCTCTGTCGGAACAAAGCGCTTATTATCTAGAGCTACATAGCCTCTCTTTTGGATAGTGTCAAGTGTTGGCGCATAGGTTGATGGTCTGCCAATGCCTAATTCCTCAAGGGTTTTAACCAGCCTTGCTTCTGTATAACGAGGAGGCGGCTGAGTAAAATGTTGATTTGACTCGATGTCCTTCGAAAATACAACATCCCCTTCTTTCAGATCTGGCAGTAAATTTTCCTTTTCTTCATTATTATCATCATTGCCTTCAATATATACTTTCATAAAACCGGCAAATTTTACTTTTGACCCATTTGCTCTGAATACGACATCACCGTTTTTTAAATCTACGGCCATCGTGTCCATAATGGCAGGCGCCATCTGGCTGGCAACAAATCGTTCCCATATTAATTTATATAAGCGGTATTGGTCCCTGGAGAGATATTGCTTCATCATAGAAGGTTCCCTGATCACCCCGGTCGGCCTTACTGCCTCATGGGCATCCTGTGCTCCAGATGTTTGCTTATCCTTCCTTTGGGTCTTTGGTAAGTACTCTTCCCCAAACTGAGATGTAATCCATCCGCTTGCTTCTTTTTGAGCAGTTTCTGAAATCCTGGTAGAGTCCGTTCTCATATACGTAATCAGACCCACAGTTCCTTCTTTGCCAATCTCAATACCTTCATACAGTTGCTGAGCAATCATCATGGTTTTCTTTGCTCTGAAATTAAGTTTACGAGCTGCTTCCTGTTGCAGGGATGATGTTGTAAACGGAGGAGCTGGATTACGTTTTCGCTCCTTCTTCGTTACCGATTGTACTAAGAATTCGTTTCCATTTAATTTTGAAAGTATATTATTTACATCGTCTTTGGATTGCAACGGAACTTTCTTGCCATTCAAAGATTGAAAGTTAGCTTCAAAATCCTTCTTGCCTTTCAGAAACGATCCATTAATGGACCAATACTCTTCCGGTTCAAATGCCGCTATTTCTTTTTCACGATCGATAATTAGACGTACAGCAACGGATTGAACACGTCCGGCACTTAGGCCTTTTTTTATTTTTTTCCATAGAATTGGGCTTATGCTGTATCCCACAATACGGTCTAATACTCTTCTCGCTTGCTGTGCATCTACCAGATTCATTTTAATAGGCCTTGGATGTTTAAATGACTCTTTAATTGCGTCTTTTGTTATTTCATTAAATACGACACGGCAATCAGAGCTTACATCCACACCGAGACTATGAGCTAAATGCCACGCGATTGCTTCCCCTTCTCTGTCGGGGTCAGCCGCGAGATAGACTTTCTTAGCTTTTTTTGCGGCTGTCTTTAAATCTTTTAGTACATCACCTTTACCGCGAATGGTGATATATTTCAATTGATAATTGTGTTCAAAATCTACACCCATCTGGCTCTTCGGTAAATCACGTACATGGCCCATGGATGCTTTCACTTTATATTTTTTTCCTAAATATTTTTCAATGGTTTTCGCTTTAGCAGGCGATTCCACTATAACTAAATAATCCGCCATTTCTTTCCTCCTTAAGAGGGTATCATTCTCTATATTCATGCATGTATGATTATGAAGGTTTAGATTTACTTCTGTCAATGGTATGTTCTAATGATTTTTTTACTATTAACAACAATCAATATAATCTGAATAATTACCCTGACCAAAAAACCTTGTCTGAAGCACAATGTATAACAGAAATTATAATTTTGCAACTTAAAGAGTTTTAAAATAGCCTAACTAACAAAATGGTAATCTTCATCCATCATGTCCCGAAGCTCTGTTTAATGTCACCACTCATAGAGAATGTCATTCGCATGATTGATTAATTTGGCACCCTCTTTAATCAGTTCATGCGGACCTGCAGACAGTTCAGAAAACACACTTCCCGGTACCGCATAGATATCTTTACCCTGTTCTAATCCATGCTGGATTGTGATAAATGTCCCACTTCTTTGTTTTCCCTCTACCACTAGTATCGCCCGTGATAAACCACTAATAATTCTGTTTCTCATAGGAAAATGCCAGGGTTCCGGTTTCATGATGGGTGGATATTCAGACAATACTACACCATTTTTCATAATTAATTCAGCAAGTGCTGTATTTTCCTTTGGGTAAATATTAAAAAGCCCACCACCAATAACAGCTATAACCTTTCCACCGCTTTGGAGAGCTTTAATTTGTGCATGTGAATCGATCCCTCTTGCTAATCCACTTGCAATACATACATCCGCCTTAACTAAATCGGGAATTAGATAGTTAACCATCTTTTTTCCGTATTCAGTAGGGGCACGGCTACCTATTATGGCTAATATCCTTGAATTATGCAAGAGTTCAAGATTTCCTTTGCAATATAAAATCCATGGTTGTTGATAAATAACAGAAAGTTGTCCGGGATATAGGTCATCGAGGAATGTTATACAACGGATGTGGTTTTTCTCATATATAGAAGGCATTTTTTGAAGATCTTCATTGTGGAGGTCTTTCATGAATAAGGAGATTTTTGACGAGGGTAACTCCAATGTTTCCACCCAATAACGGTAGGGCTGATCATACATCTTCTGAAGGTTCGGATCATCTTTCAATATGCGAAATTTAGCTTTCCAACTCATACCCCGACAATGATCCAGGTGCACAAGCCTATTCTTCCATTCATCCATAACAGCTTCACCTCTTAATATTTAATATATAAAGACGCTCCCCTTAAAAAGGATAAGGGGAGGCTTGTCTTATTATTAATGCGTTTTACATTTATCGTATAGCCCTTTTTCTTTTAATACGCTTAGCATCGTTTCACCCATTATAGCCGGAGTTTCCGCCACTTTTATACCGCATTCATTCAACACACGAATTTTCTCATCGGCTGTTCCTTTTCCACCGGAAATAATGGCGCCTGCATGGCCCATTCGTTTCCCTGGAGGAGCAGTACGGCCTCCGATAAATCCGGTAACCGGTTTTGTCATATTTTCTTTCACCCATTGGGCTGCTTCTTCTTCCGCTGTACCACCTATTTCACCGATCATAATCACCGCATACGTTTCAGGATCTTCATTAAAAGCTTTTAAAACGTCGATGAAATCAGTTCCATTGACAGGGTCGCCACCAATACCAACTGCTGATGACTGTCCAAAGCCCGCCTGAGTTAATTGATGCACCGCTTCATAGGTTAATGTACCCGAGCGAGAAACAACGCCAATATGCCCTTTTCTGTGGATATAACCAGGCATGATCCCTACCTTACATTCTTCAGGAGTAATAACGCCCGGACAGTTCGGCCCGATTAGACGTGTTTTCTTCCCTTCCATATAACGTTTTACTTTTACCATGTCCAATACAGGGATATGCTCTGTAATACAGATGACGAGATCAAGCTCTGCATCAACTGCTTCAAGAATGGAATCTGCAGCAAAAGGAGCTGGTACATAGATAACTGATACATTGGCACCTGTTGCTTCTTTTGCTTCAATTACGGTATTGAAGACAGGAACACCTTCAGCCTCAGCGCCGCCTTTACCAGGTGTTACACCGCCCACAATATTCGTGCCGTATTCTAACATTTGCTTCGTATGAAAACGGGCTGTAGATCCTGTAATACCTTGTACAATCACTTTTGAATCTTTATTAACAAATACGCTCATTTCATATATCCTCCAGTCTTAGCCTATTAACGAAACGATTTTTTGTGCACCATCAGCCATTGATTCTGCAGCTGTGACATTAATACCGGATTCCTCTAATATCTTTTTACCAAGGTCTACATTCGTACCTTCTAGGCGTACGACCAGCGGTACCTGTAAGCTAACCTGTTTAGCTGCTTCAACAACACCCTCAGCAATAACATCACATTTCATTATGCCGCCAAATATATTTACAAAAATCCCCTTAACATGGCTGTCTGAAAGGATAATCTTAAATGCTTCCGTAACTTTTTCAGCCGTTGCACTGCCCCCAACATCCAGGAAGTTGGCAGGAGTGCCACCATAGTGATTAATAATATCCATTGTTGACATCGCAAGTCCTGCTCCATTAACCATACAGCCGATATTGCCATCAAGAGATATATAGCTTAGGTCGTATTTGGAAGCTTCGATTTCTTTTGGGTCTTCTTCCTCAAGATCTCGATAAGCGACAATATCCTTGTGGCGATAAAGCGCATTTTCGTCAAAATTCAACTTAGCATCCAAAGCCATCACTTCTCCGTCGCCTGTAACGACCAAAGGATTGATTTCAGCAATAGAACAGTCTTTTTCAATAAATGCCGTGTAAAGACTAGTCATAAATTTAGCTGCTTTGTTGATTAATTCATTTGGTATATTAATATTAAAAGCTATTCTTCTAGCTTGGAATGGTGTTAATCCGATTACAGGATCAATAACTTCCTTGAAGATTTTTTCCGGTGTCTTTTCAGCAACTTCTTCTATTTCTGTTCCGCCCTCTTCAGAAGCCATTAACACAACTCTTGAAGTTGCTCTATCAAGAACAAGCCCAACATAATATTCTTTCTTGATGTCACAGCCTTCTTCAATAAGTAAGCGTTTTACTTCTTTACCATCCGGACCCGTTTGATGCGTTACCAATACTTTGCCGAGTATTTCACCAGCATATGTACGAACCTCATCCAGCGATTTGGCAACCTTGACACCGCCAGCTTTCCCTCTTCCACCCGCATGGATTTGAGCTTTCACAACAGTAACCGCAGTTCCAAGTTCACTTGCTGCGTTAACTGCTTCCTCAACAGAAAAAGCGACTTTTCCATTTGGAACATTTACCCCGTATTGTCTGAGGATCTCTTTACCTTGATACTCATGGATATTCATTTCTTATCCTCCCATCAAAACTTTCAGACTATAAAAAATATATTGCGTTTTCATTGTATTAAAACTAGTATTCAAAGTCCAATAATTTAAAGCGATTTCACCAAATATCAGTAATTTTTTTACACTTATTACATAAAATGATAAAGAAAGCATACTAAAAGAAAGGCTGAAATCATCATTTTCAGCCTTCAAAAAAGATATATATTTTGGCATTCCGTAGAAAACTTCTTCGGATAAGTTACTATAGTAATAGAAGATAATTCTATCCACTACTCCCTCAAAATCTCACAACTTTTCTTTTTAGCTTTTCGCTTCATCCCAACTTCAGGAGCTATA
The DNA here is from genome assembly GCF_006346415.1 of Bacillus sp. D386. Lineage (NCBI taxonomy): Bacteria > Bacillati > Bacillota > Bacilli > Caryophanales > Bacillaceae > Bacillus > Bacillus sp. D386. The sequence goes on from NZ_VEMV01000001.1 coordinate 378,229, forward strand.
TCCATTAGGTTTGTTTTCGATACAATTTAACAAGCGAAACGATGATGGCAATCAAAAAGACGGCGATACTATTCCACAGCAAAATAGCTGCTATGTTAAATCCGTAAAAGAACGCAAATCCATCTTCTATCAGCCAGACGGCTAACATTCCAGCGACTAAACCAAACACACCGGCCAATAATAAAGTGACTAATGCAGCTAGATACAAATTGCGCTTTTTATTAAAAACAAAGAACGCAATTAAATTCGCTGCCAGAATGAAAATAATCATTAGAAACAGAAAAAAATCGATCACGCCCACTCCTTATTTACCCATATTTTTCAAACTAAAAGACCTGTCCACAATACACAGGTATTCTATGGCGAAATTCTCTATCTCTTAGGAAACCCTTTCTATAAATTATTTACTAGTTTTATGGTCAACCTTATATATAAAGGCAAAAACCTCTGCAACTGCCTGATAAAGTTCCTCAGGAATCGATTGATTAATCTCAAGCTGTGATAGTAATTCTGTAAGACTAGGATCCTTTCGGACAGGAATCTCATGTTTTACAGCTTCCTTTAAGATATGATCAGCTACAATACCTTTTCCCTTAGCTATTAATTTTGGGGAGACATCCTGATTTTCCTCATATTTTAAAACAGAGGCAGATTTTCTGCTTTTTTTCATATTTTATAATCAACCCCGGTATACCCAAAAGAGGGATAATATGATTTACTTATTTCAGAATTTACAGACTTCTCCTGCGAAAAATCAGCAATTTTTACAGTTGATAGAATATACCCCTTCTCCTCTAAATTTTCCTTCAGTATGGTCACCAGGGAACTGGCAGCAATATTTGCCTCCTTTTTCTCCCCAGTCCATATCTTTAAACTAATGATCCGGTTTTGGATATTCATATCAATAACGGTTTCTTTTAAGTGGGCTAGCTCTAAATAAAATACAATTCGGCAATATGCTGGATCAATTGTCCCATCTTCTCGTTTTCGACCAGTCCATTGCAATGTCAAATCACCTTTAACCGAAGTTAAGGGAACTGGAATCTGCATAAATACATTCTGCAGTGGTCCGGTTTCCTGGGATAATAATTGAAACGCGGCTAACCTTGTCAGAATGGCTTCAGCCTGTTTTTTTAGTTGGATGGGTGTTTTTTCGGCCGTCAATTGTATCAATGTATCCTTTACTATACTTGTCTCAGGCTGTTTTGATTGATCCTTAATTCCTAGTGATTGCATGATGGAGTTTATCGCTTTATATAAGGTGTTATTCTTATCAAGATGACTAAACAGATCACTTTTCAAAATTTTTTCCTGAACCTTTTGCCATTCTTCTGCTGTTAGTTCAGGGGGACGTGTGCTATTTCCACTAAATACCCTTTCTATCCATTCCTGTAATCTATTATGACTAGAATTCGATAAAATTACCTCTCCTTCCTTAAGGATCAGCCCAGCCTTTTGAAAAATTTCCATATTCTCGTCCATAAGAGACATAGCTATCCCTTGAAAGGCTTCCCTCTTACCTGTCTGAAGAAATTCCTCTAATCTATTTATTATATGAGCATATTTACCTAGATTGTCGGAAGTCTTAAGATATTTTGTCAGGGAATCAAGCATACTAGTTAATGATTCTCCAGTTTTCAGTGATAAAAGAGCATCCAACACAGTTTTATGTATCGGAAGCTGGTTCATGTACGCTAATTTAATGGTTGGCATTCCTATCGATGGATCGCCTGTTGAATTCAGCCAGTTTAAAGCCCTGGTAAAGCTATCTTTCGTCACAGCCAGCTGGTTGGCAATCACCATTTCAGCCAGATTTCCCCCCGCCCTTGATGCCTTTATCTGGAATGCACTTAATAGTTGAGCGGGCAAATCGGGCTTTGATATTCCACTGCCAAAAGGCAATACCTTTAATTGCATCAAACCATTTTCTGTTTGCCTGACCTGAAATAATTGGCGCACATGCGCTTCCACTGATACATCCAATTTCGCTATCATTTTTGTTCCATTTACGAGAACTTCCGCCATATTATGAGGATAAAATTTCGTGATTTTTCCAGCAAATATTTGGCCATCTCTGAAGCCTGTTGATACCTTGCTATAAGCCAGTTTATTGATCCATGAATCTATATTTATGACAGGCTGCAAAAAATCACACCTCTCTTATCAGTAATTATTCTTTAAAGGAGCAAATGTCATCCTGTGCCAATCAACCGGACCATACTTTTCGATAGCTTCTAAATGACTGCTCGTTCCATACCCCATATGCTTATCAAATCCATATTGTGGATAGATTTCTGCATATTCCTTCATAAGTCTGTCTCTCGTTTCTTTGGCAATGACTGAAGCAGCTGCAATAGAGATAGACTTGGCATCCCCTTTAATCAGCGACATCTGTGGTATAGGCAAATCTAACTTCATAGCATCTATCAATGCATATTCCGGGAATACTTTTAACTGATTCACTGCTGAAAGCATCGCCTTTTTGGCAGCTTCATAAATATTTATTTTGTCGATTTCCTCACTGTGTATAATGCCAACCCCAACCGCAAGCGCATTTTCCAGTATGTACTCGTAGTATTGCTCTCTTTTTGCAGCAGAGAGTTTCTTTGAGTCAGTAAGGCCGGCTAAATAAAAGTTTTCAGGCAAAATCACAGCCCCTGCTACTACAGGACCAGCAAGCGGCCCTCTGCCTGCTTCGTCTATGCCCACTATATATTGATATCCTTCATCCCTTAGTTGGTTCTCAAAAACCGATATGGAGTCGAAATGGCGTCTTTCCTCTACTTTCCTGGCAATTGCTCTTTCAAAGCCTGAGAGGGCAACCTGGACGCCTTTACGCTGATCCTTGCGGCATTCCTGAACAAACGGATCCTCGATGGTTTCTAGCTCTTTAAGCTTATTTTTTATTTCTGAAATGGTAAGTGAATTCGTCATTTCTGCTATCCTTCCTAATTAATATCGGTTTTGGCACACAAATGTAAAGACCCCCAAACAAGGGGGCCTTCTAGTTTTTTATTATATATCAGATTCCAATTCAAATGGAGATTCAAACGTTAATCTTCCAAATTTTTGTGTACGGATATCTCTTATAATCAATTCAGCAGTTTTATCATAATCCACTATGCCACCGCTAGCTAAACATCCTCGCAATTTCCCTACTTGGTCAAAGGCTTCCACAATTTCTTCTGGAATTTCCTCAAGCTTATACCCATCGAGCAAACGCGCTGGATATTCCCTCTCCAAAAATTTCAATCCATAGATTGCAATATCATGAAGATTTAAAATGGTATCCTTAATAGCTCCTGTTACAGCTAGTTTACAGCCGACTTCCTGATCCTCAAACTTCGGCCATAGGATACCAGGAGTGTCCAATAGTTCAAGCTCCTTACCAACTTTAATCCATTGCTGCGCTTTTGTCACACCTGGCATATTACCGGTTTTGGCAATATTTTTTCCAGCAAGCCTATTTATTAATGTAGACTTCCCAACATTGGGAATTCCGACAATCATGGCACGGATTGCACGTGGTTTTATTCCTCTAGATTTCATCTTTTCTATTTTTTCTTTAAGAACTTCTTGAGCTCCCGCCATAATACTTTTCAAGCCTGTCCCTTGATGTGCATTTACGGCTACGGCTTTAATTCCCTTAGCTTCGAAATAGGCTAACCATTGATTTGTTTTACTTTGATCTGCCATATCTGCCTTATTTAAAATCACCAGCCGCGGTTTATGCTGAATAATTTCATCAATCATAGGATTTCTAGATGATTGGGGAAGCCGAGCATCTACTAGCTCAAATATTATGTCTACCAGCTTTAATTTTTCTGTTACTTCACGCCGAGCTTTAGCCATATGCCCGGGAAACCATTGTATCGTCATACTTTCACCTTTTCAGTCATTAGTCAACAATTCTAAATTCTTTTAACGGCCAGTACACTAGACTGGTTTTGCCCAAAATCTCACTTTGCTTGATCGTTCCAATATGGCGGCTATCTTTCGAGTATCTTCGATTATCCCCCATCACAAACACTTCACCCTCGGGAACCGTTTCCTGGCCAATAATTTCTTCCAGTGTAAATGGTTCTGTCAAAGGTCCTTCAATCATTTGTTCCTTGGCTTCATCCAGGTAAGGCTCTTCATATGCCTTGCCATTAATATATAAAGTATCATCTTTATATTCTATTTTATCTCCAGGTAAGCCAATTACTCTTTTAATGTAATCTTTTTCTTCTGTAGCGTGAAATACCACTATATCAAATCGCTCAGGTTCACCGATTTTATAGGACATTTTATTGACTACCATTCTATTTTCATTATGAAGGGTTGGCATCATCGATAAACCATCAACCAATATAGGTGCAAATAGGAAATATCGGATGATTGCTGCCAATACTATTGCAATAACTAAAGCTTTAACCCACTCGAGGATTTCACTTTTCCCTTTAGACTTAGCCATATTCGTACACCGCCTATATCTTCTCTATATATGTATAAATATATACTTTTCACATAAAAAGGCAATAATTTGATGTTTAATGTGAAAAAGGAGCTTGTGTCAGCACAAGCTCCTTGTATCCACTCACGTTAAACACGTAATTATCGGATTTCTTTAATACGTGCTGCTTTACCGCGTAGGTTACGCAAGTAATAAAGCTTAGCACGACGTACTTTACCGCGACGGATAACTTCCAATTTAGCGATACGTGGTGTGTGCAATGGGAATGCACGTTCAACACCTACACCATAGGAAATTTTGCGGACTGTGAAAGTTTCACTGATTCCGCCTCCACGACGCTTGATTACTACGCCTTCGTATACCTGAATACGTTCACGAGTTCCCTCAACAACCTTAACGTGTACTCTTACAGTATCACCGGAACGGAAAGTAGGAAGATCAGTTCTTAATTGATCCTTCGTGATTTCTTCGATTAATTTATGCATCGTATTCAACTCCTTCCACCCAATGCTCTTGCCACCCCTTCTCGAGATAATGACAGCGGAACATTGTTATAAAAGCAAGGCTTTACAGCCTAACTCACAAAATGTATCTTATCATATAAAACACCTAAAGCGCAACTATCTATCTTCATTTTTTATTTCTTCGAGCCATTTTTTTTCTTCTTTGGTCAGATCATAATGATTCAATAAATCCGGACGCCTTTGCCAGGTTCTGCGCAAAGATTCTTTCTTTCTCCATTCCTCAATATATTTATGGTTTCCCGAAATGAGAACATCCGGGACCTTCATCCCGCGAAAATCAGCCGGACGCGTATAATGAGGGTGTTCCAAAAGACCTGAACTAAATGAATCCAGTACAGGTGAATCCTCATTCCCCAGCACCCCTGGCAATAGCCGCACTACACTATCGATGATCACCATTGCTCCAAGCTCTCCACCCGTTAATACGAAATCACCAATTGATATTTCGTCTGTTACCGCATGTTCGCGTATCCTTTCGTCATACCCTTCGTAATGCCCGCACACGAAAATAAGCTGATCTTCCTTTGCCAGTTCCTCTGCTTTAGCTTGGTTATAGCGTTCCCCCTGTGGACATAAAAGGATGACCCGAGGCTTTTTCTTCTGCTCTTTTGGAGTGATTTGCTCCAAGCAATCAAAAATCGGCTGAGGTTTCAGTACCATTCCTGCCCCACCGCCATATGGGTAATCATCGACAGATTGATGCTTGTTATCTGAATACTCCCGGAAATTATGGGTATGGTATTCAACTGCCTGTTTTTCAGCAGCCTTCTTAAGGATGGAGGATCCAAACACTCCGCTGAACATTTCAGGAAATAAGGTTAGGATATCGATTCTCATTAATCAAGCAGTCCTTCCATCGGATCAATCGAGATCATTTTTGCATCTACATCAATTTCTTTAACAACATCATCAATATAAGGAATCAATACTTCTTTACCGTTTTTCCCGCTGATGACCCATACATCATTTGCTCCAGGTGAAAGGATTTCTTTTACCACACCCAATTCGGCACCATCTGCTGTACGTACTGTGCATCCGATGATTTCATGGTAATAATATTCCCCTTCATCAAGGCTGCCCATTTGTTCCTCTGATATCTTTAATACGCCTTCTTTATAAGACTCCACTGATTCTATCGTGCCATGCCCTTCAAACGTCAATAAATAAAAGTTTTTGTGTTGTCTTGAAGATTGAACAGTGACTTCAACAGGCTCATTTGAGCTCTTTTTAAAGATATATAAAGTGCTCCCATTTTTATATCGTTCTTCCGGGAAATCAGTGCTTGAAATAACCCTGACCTCGCCTTTTATTCCGTGGGTATTAACAATTTTGCCAACTTTAAACCATTTTTGCATTTCTTTCTGTTCACCTCTATTTAAATTCATCAATGATTCCATCTTTAATAATGATGGTTTTAGTTTGTACAACTTCTTCCCAATTTTGCCCGACTTCAACATCAATTATTGCCTGAACTTCTCGTTCCTTTAATTCACTCCCATAGGGGAGAATATCAAGCTGTTGAATTTGAAAGTCCAGCAGCTTCACTTTTTCCTTACGCATATCGATTTCTTTCTCAAAATGCGTTTTTAAGCTTGCGGGTTGGAATTTCTTTGTTTTTTCCAGCTTCTTTAATTCAAAGCGCAATTGATCACATTCTTTATTCAAAACGCTTTTTTTATATTCAAACTGCTCCAACAGCTGTATTTTACTCTTCTCAGTTAATACCTGTTTCACTATAACATTTTGAAGTATTTTCATTATGGCACCTCTTTCATACATACCAATCCACCAATTGTATTACGGTACTGAAGAAATCCTGAAACTTATCAACTCATCATCATTATAGCTACTTTCAAATAACGGTACTATGTATGGATTATACACTTCACACTTTAACCAACCCAAAACCCTCATAATTCATAACTTAATACTATCCCGAACCACAATAAATGACAACCAAAAGCTGATGCGACTGTTCAGACCCGACAAGCATAAGAGGAGGCACGTAGGGAGGCGTCCTTTCCTCCCGCAGTGGCTACACTTATGTCTCGAGGGTCTAGGAGCCGAAGCTAGATGACAACCAAAAGCTGAGACGGCTCGTCCAGAAGCGAGGAGCATAAGACAGGGGTTCGGAGGGAGGCGCTCTCCCCTCCCGAAGAGACCATGCTTATGTCCTGAGCTTCTAGCCGTCGAAGCTAGATGACAACCAAAAGCTGAAAGAGCTCACCCAGGAGTGAGGAGCATAAGACAGAGGCTCAGAAGGGGGGATAAGGTACAAAGACTAAGAACGCCACATCGTGTCGCAACGTCTTTGTGTCCAACATCCTGTTGCCCTCCTGTAGAGGCTATGCTTATGTCCCGAACTCCTAGCTCATGAAGCTGGATGACAACCAAAAGCTGAAGGGCCTAATTCAAGGAACGAAGACTAAAAACGCCACATCCTGTGGCAACATCTTCGTTACCTCATCTCCTTGCCCTCTTGCTCAGCCCTTAGTGAGTATGCATGAATATATAAGAAAAAGGAGGGATTGCTCCCTCCTTTTTTCAATCGCGTATTTCCAGATAGACTTTTTTGTCATTCTTGGATGCAGCAGTATACACTACTGTTCGAATAGCTTTAGCTACACGCCCCTGTTTGCCGATTACCTTCCCCATGTCTTTCTTATTGACCGACAGGGTAAAGACAATCTTATTGGCTTGTTCATCCATTGCTACGGTCACGTCATCCGGATGATCGACAAGAGGCTTTACGATTGTTTCAATCAATTCTATCATAACGGACCTTTATATTACTTGCTTTGCTTCGCGTTGTGGAATTTTTCCATGATGCCTTCTTTTGACAACAAGTTACGAACTGTGTCAGATGGTTTAGCACCATTTTGAAGCCATTGTAAAGTAAGTTCCTCGTCAATTTTCACTTCAGCTGGGTTTGCAACTGGGTTGTAAGTTCCAACTGTCTCAATGAAACGACCGTCACGAGGAGAACGAGAATCTGCTACTACAATACGATAGAAAGGAGTCTTTTTAGCTCCCATACGTTTTAAACGAATTTTTACTGCCATTTTATACTTGCACCTCCGAATAGTATCACACAAGATAGTATATTACCAAATCAATATACCCTTGTAAAGTGTTTTTTCTTAACACCCATATTTTTTTACATAAAAGGTAGCTTAAAGCCGCCTTTTTTCTTACCTTTTTGCTGCATGCCAGTCATTTGCTTCATCAACTTCTTCATGTCTTCAAATTGCTTTAGAAGTCGGTTTACTTCCTGAATCGGTCTTCCGCTTCCTTTAGCAATCCGTTTACGTCTGCTGGCATTAATAATTTCAGGCTGATCCTTCTCTTTCTTCGTCATTGATTGAATGATTGCCTCAACATGAGCAATTTGCTTATCATCAATGGAAAGATTGTTCATCCCTTTAATTTTGTTTGCACCTGGAAGCATTTTTAAAATGTCATCCAGCGGTCCCATTTTTTTGACCTGTGCTAGCTGTTCGAGGAAATCATCAAATGTGAAAGAGTTTGTACGCATCTTCTTCTCGAGTTCGCGTGCTTTCTCCTCATCAACATCAGTTTGGGCCTTCTCAATCAGCGTGAGAACATCGCCCATCCCTAGAATCCTTGAAGCCATTCGTTCCGGGTGGAATGGCTCTAATGCATCCATCTTTTCACCCATACCGACAAACTTAATCGGTTTTTCAGCTACTGAACGAATTGATAATGCTGCACCACCACGTGTATCTCCATCCAATTTGGTTAAAATAACACCGGTGATTTCGAGTTGGTCGTTAAAGCTTTTAGCTACAGTGACCGCATCCTGTCCTGTCATGGCATCTACAACTAAGAAAATCTCATCTGGTTTTACAGCTTCTTTAATTTCAGCCAATTCGCCCATCAGATTTTCATCAATATGCAAACGCCCTGCTGTATCGACTAAAACATAATCGCAATGCTCTTCTTTAGCTTTGGCAACCCCTTGCTTGGCAATTTCTACAGGACTCACTTGATCTCCCAAAGAAAAGACAGGCATAGAGAGCTGACCGCCTAAAGTTTCAAGCTGCTTAATTGCTGCGGGACGATAAATATCGGCTGCAACTAGCATTGGTTTACGATTATATTTCTTGCGGAGCAGATTAGCCAGTTTACCTGTGGTTGTTGTTTTACCGGCACCCTGTAAACCAACCATAAGGATAACAGTTGGAGGACGATTTGAAACAGCAATCTTGCTTTGTTCGCCACCCATTAATTCCGTCAATTCTTCCTTAACGACCTTGATTACCTGTTGACCAGGTGTCAAGCTCTTTAAAACTTCTTGACCAATAGCCCTTTCATTGACACGTTTGATAAAATCCTTAACTACTTTAAAGTTAACGTCTGCTTCAAGAAGTGCGAGCTTTACTTCTCTCATCATTTCTTTTACATCAGCTTCCGTCACTTTACCCTTGCCTCGGATTCTTTGCAAAGTGCCCTGCAGTCGGTCGGCTAAACCTTCAAATGCCATTATGCCGCCTCCTAATCTAACTTTTCAAGAGATGCTATAATCTCAATCAGTTGTTCTTTAACATCATTTTCATTCATCTGTTCTGTTAAACTTCCTAACTTATTGAGCAAAAGGCTGCGTTCCTGTGATTTATAAAACAGTAAAAGCTTAGCCTCGTATTCTTCAAGCATCGCTTCTGTTCGCTTAATATTATCATAAACGGCCTGGCGGCTCACCTCATATTCATCGGCAATTTCACCCAGGGAATAATCGTCCAGATAATAAAGAGACATATAACTTTTTTGCTTTGGTGTCAGCAATGATTGATAGAAGTCATATAGGTAATTCATCCGCATTGTTTTCTCGAGCATTACTGACCCTCCAACTCTGTTAAGTGAAATACCTTTACAATATACAAGTTTAATCGGAAAATCAAAGAATGTCAAGAACCCTTTCCTGAAGAGGCAAGGCTTGTATTACCAATGCTTTACTGTCATATTTCAGTTTTAAAAACACATGCAAAAGAGCGCAGTTTTTATTTAAAAAGATAGATTAATCCAAGGTGACACCAATGGTCAAATCTCTTCTATCCTTGCTCCTTTCGAACCAACTGCCTTTTCCCGAATGATTATCCCTGTCTAAAAATCCTCTAAAATTACGACATAGGCTCCGTAAAAGAGAAAAGAGCCCGTATAAACACTGGCTCTTCCCTTCAAAATAATTGTTTACTCTTCTGCTTCATCTACTAACTCGGCAAATAATCCATATACAAATTGTTCTGCATCGAATTCCTGTAAATCATCCATTTGCTCACCCAGGCCAGCGAATTTAACTGGAATGCCGAGCTCATTTCGAATGGCGATGACAATTCCGCCTTTCGCTGTTCCATCTAGCTTTGTTAATACAATCCCGGAAACATCAGTTGCTTCCTTAAATGTTTTGGTTTGAATTAACGCATTCTGTCCAGTGGTGGCATCGAGAACCAACAACACTTCATGCGGTGCACCCGGTACTTCCCGTTCAATAACCTTCTTAACCTTTTCAAGCTCTTTCATAAGGTTAACCTTATTTTGAAGTCTTCCCGCTGTGTCACATAGAAGGATATCCGCTTTACGTGATTTAGCAGCCTGTACAGCATCAAACATAACAGCAGCCGGATCTGAACCTGCTCCCTGCTTAATGACCTCTACACCAACCCGGTGGCCCCATACTTCTAATTGTTCAATCGCACCGGCACGGAAAGTATCTCCTGCTGCCAAAAGGACCTTTTTACCCTCACTCTTATATTTATGAGCAAGTTTTCCAATCGTTGTCGTTTTACCGACACCATTCACACCAACAAACAAGATAACTGTCAGTTGATCGTTCTGGATGTTTACAGCATTGGATTTCTCCTCACCAGCCTGATAAATTTCAACAAGCTTCTCAGAAATAACGCTTCGTACATCTTTTGTATCTTTTATATTGCGGCGTTTCACTTCAAATTTCAGCTTATCAATCAATTCCATTACGGTTTCAACACCGATATCCGCCTGAATCATGACATCTTCAAGCTCTTCAAAAAAGTCTTCATCCACTTCTCTGTAGCGGGCAACTAAATCATTGACCTTTTCGGAAAATGAATTTCTTGTTTTAGTCAATCCCTGTTTAAACTTTTCAGATGTACTAGTTGTTTGTTCACTAAATTTTTCTTTTAGCTTCTTAAAAAAACTCATGTATTTACCACCTTTAAGTTGATTCAATTAATTCCTTTGATTCCTCTAACCGGACAGAAACAAGCTTCGAAACTCCTGATTCCTGCATGGTAACACCATACAGGACGTCCGCTTCTTCCATTGTTCCCTTGCGGTGCGTGATTACGATAAATTGCGTTTCTTTACTAAATTGCTTTAAGTATTGGCTGAAACGGTACACGTTCGCTTCATCAAGCGCCGCTTCCACTTCATCCAATATACAAAACGGAACCGGTCTTACGCGTAAAATAGCGAACAAAAGAGCGATGGCTGTTAGCGCACGTTCCCCACCTGATAATAAACTGAGATTTTGCAGCTTTTTACCAGGAGGCTGCGCAATGATATCCACACCGGTATTTAGTATGTCCTCTGGATCTGTCAACTTGAGCTCTGCTCGACCTCCGCCAAACAGTGAAGGGAACACCAAATTGAATTCTTTCTTAATTGCATTGAAGGTAATCTCGAAACGGCGCTTCATTTCTTCATCCATTTCATCAATCACATCAAACAATGTATCTTTTGCTTCCTGCAAATCATCTCTTTGAGCTGTTAAAAATTCATATCGCTCTGAAACGCGATCATATTCTTCAATCGCTCCAATATTCACTGTACCAAGCTCTTCGATAGAAAGCTTAATTAATTTCACTTTCCGTTTTGCTTCTTCAGGTTCAACCGTAAGTGGATATTGTTCTTTAGCTGCCTCAAAGGTAAGTGCATATTCCTCCCGAAGCGTATCCAAACGGGTGTCCATTTCCACATCTAAACGATTGAGTTTAATCTCTTCATCTTTTAATGTTTCTGATAGTCCTCTATGCTGGCGTTTCCACTCTTTTAGTTCCATTTCATTTTCTTCAACAAGCTCTAATAGTTCCTGTCGCTTTGCTCGTGAAGCTTCAATTTCACGAACCGCTTGTTCCTTTTGTTCCAGCTTCTCTGCTGCAGTTTGTTCCAGATTAGTTTCACCTGTGGAGCTTGATGACATTTCACCATTTAACAGGGAAAGGTCTTCTTCATTATCACGAATGTTTTGTTTTACCTCATTTAATTCTGATGTCAACCGCTCTACTTCATTTTGCTGATGCTGAAGCTGTTCGGTTTTTGATGCTAATTGAATCTTTAATTCATTCAATTCCTCTACGAGGGAATCCTTGCTCGATTGATCCATCTGCTTTTGCTCGGTATACCTGCTAATATCAGCATCCATTTGTTTAATGGATTGTTCATAGGAGGAGAGACTGTTTACCAATTCCTTTATACGACTTTCTTTCATATGGCGTTCTTCATCAAGTGACGATTTTTCCATATCATAAATCGTTAATCGTTCATTGACATTGCGTTCTTCAAGCTGCAGCTCTCTTATTTGCCCTTTAATAGATTCTTCATTCAAACGAAGCGTTTCACCAGCTTCACGAAGACGGGTGACTTGTTTCTCAGAATCAGCCAAATCTGCTTTTATTTTCTTTACATGAGCTTCCAGCTTGGCTGTCTGCTCGTCCATTTGGGCGATTTTTTCAACAAGCTCCTCTTTTTCTCCCTTACGTGAAAGAATAGATGAACCCGACTGTCTGTTCGCTCCACCTGTCATTGCTCCACCTGGACTGACAATATCCCCTTCCAGGGTAACAATTCTATATCGATATCCTGTAAGCTTTGCGATTTCATTAGCTCCGACCAAATCCTGAACAATAAAAACATTTCCCAAAAGACTTGTCATGACTTCTTTATACTTCTCATCATACTGAACAAGATTAGAAGCAAGCCCAATAAAAGCCTGATGAGACCCAGCAGTCTGTAAAACCTGAGATAGGACAGACTTACCTTTTATTGTGGATAAAGGCAAGAACGTAGCTCTTCCAAGTCGATTGCGTTTTAAGAAAGCAATCGCTGTACGTGCATGATGTTCTTCTTCCACCACAATATTTTGCAGGGCTCCACCCAGAGCAGTCTCAATGGCAACCGCATAATCCTTCGGCACATTAAGTAATTCAGCAATAGCGCCTTCAATTCCATGTAAGTTTTTATTCTTTTCTTTAAGAATTTCTTTTACACCCTGGAAAAATCCGGAGTAATCCTCTTCCATTTCTTCAAGCATTTCTTTTCTTGATTTTGCTTTTTGCAAATATTGATATGCCTGATAAAGAGTTTTTTCCTGTTTTTCATATTGGGTTTTTAAATTTTCATGCGAATGCTGTAATTCACGATAACGATAAATTTGATTCTCTAGATCCTGCTGAACGGCATGGAGTCGGATTTCCGTTTCTTTCAAGCGAGCCGTCACCTGTTCCCTAGAAGACAATAATTTCCCATTATCAAGATTTAATTTTGCATGCTTACTTTGCTGTTGGCTTAATTGCTGTTCTAAATAGGTCAGCTCATGTTTCGCCGCAGCCTGTTGGTTTAACTGTTCAATATACTCACTTTTCAGAGCATCAATTTTAGCTTCCAGGTCTCCCGCAAAGTTACTAAGCAAATTTTGTTTTTCCTGTAATTTTTGTTTAAAGTTTTTCGTTTCTGCCTGAAGAAGATGCAATGTACCCACTTTTTCATCTCGGATACGTGAGACCTGAATCAATTTATCTCGCCAGTTTTGCAGACTTTTTTCAAGATGCTGCTTGTTTTGGCTTGCATTCTTCATTCTTTCAATTAAAACTTGTTTACGGCCTTCTACCTTTTCAAGTTCTTCACTGACAGATAACAAAGTAGACTGTAAAGACTGAATACGATTATCTAGCTCAGTCAACTGCAAGCGAGTCGCTTCTACTGCGGATTCCTTTTTCTGAATTAATAAACTGAATTCAGAATCCTTTATTTGATGCTCTTCAAGCTGCTTTGATAATGAAGTCCATTTTTCGTGAAGGACTTCAATTTCATATACAAGCAAGGCAGCTTCAAATTCCTCAAGTTCCTCTTTTTGCTGAAGATAATCGCGGGCAATGGATGCCTGTATCTTGAGTGGCTCCACCTGTCCCTCCAGTTCATGTAAAATATCATGAACACGGTTCAGGTTAGCCCTTGTTTCCTCAAGCTTAACCTCCGCTTTCTTCTTCCTTGTTTTATATTTTAATACACCAGCTGCTTCTTCAAATATAGTGCGGCGTTCCTCCGCTTTACTGCTTAAAATCTCTTCTACTTTCCCTTGGCTTATAATTGAAAAAGCTTCCTTCCCAAGTCCTGAATCCATGAATAAATCAACGATGTCTTTCAAACGACATGGTTTTTTATTAATGAAAAAGTCACTGTCACCAGAACGGGTCACCCTTCTTGTGACACTAACTTCATGGAAATCAATCGGAAGGAACTGACTTTCATTATTTAATGTAAGTGTAACCTCTGCAAAGTTAAGAGCCTTTCTGGAGTCACTTCCAGCAAAAATAATATCCTCCATTTTGGAGCCCCTCAACGATTTTGCAGATTGTTCACCCAACACCCAACGGATTGAATCTGTGATATTGCTTTTCCCGCTTCCATTCGGACCTACTACAGCAGTTACACCCGAAACAAATTCAACGGAAATGCGTTCAGCAAAAGATTTGAAACCTACTATATCCAATCGTTTCAAAAACAATTGTTTATCTTCTGACATGGTACCCAACTGCCTTTTAATCATTTATTTACTGCTTTTCTGCAAGTGCATCAATGCTTGCTGCGCAGCATGTTGTTCTGCTTCTTTTTTCGATTTGCCCTTACCTGCTCCAAATTCCTTCCCATTCAAGGATACTCTGGCGATAAATTCTCTGTTGTGTGCAGGACCTTTTTCATTAAGAATTTTGTATTCCAATGTACCAATTCCGTCTTTCTGAACCAATTCCTGTAACTGGCTCTTAAAATCCATCACATGAGAAAAAGCACCGTTATCTATTTTTGGATAGACTGATTTTTTGAGGAACTCAATTACGACATCTAACCCCTGGTCTAAATATAATGCCCCGATAAAAGCCTCAAAGACATCTGCCAGAAGAGCCGGACGTTCCCTTCCTCCAGTCATTTCTTCCCCTTTTCCAAGTAATATTAAAGGACCAAAGGAATATTCAGTGGCAAACTTAACAAGTGAAGGCTCACAAACGATAGCAGCTCTAAGCTTTGTTAATTCTCCTTCACTCATCGTATTGAATTTTTTGTATAAAAATTGTGATACAGTCAATTCCAATACCGCATCCCCCAAAAATTCCAATCGTTCGTTATCTTCATATGGCTTGCGACGATGCTCATTCACATAGGATGAATGTGTAAATGCTTGTTTTAATAAATTGATGTTTTCAAATGAAACACCAAGCCGATCCTGAAATGCGATAAAATCTGCATCATTGTTTATCTTTCTTTTACTCTTCTGCATATTGACCCCCTGCTAAATCTGACTAAAAAGTTTCTCACATTTTAGTATATATAAATCCAAAGAATTGGAAAAGGTACAAATTGATAACGAAATTCTTTGATATATACAGACTTTTATTATAATAGCATGAAAAGCCCCGTATTTATACGGAGCTTTTCATAAGAACTAATTAGTTTTGGCTTTTTATGTAGTTCACAGCATCGCCAACTGTTGAAATTTTTTCAGCATCATCATCTGAAATTTCCATACCGAATTCATCTTCAAGTTCCATAACCAATTCCACAACATCAAGGGAATCAGCACCAAGATCATCTTTAAAAGAAGCTTCAAGTGTTACTTCGGATTCATCTACACCAAGGCGATCTACGATTATTTTAGATACTTTCTCTAATACGTCTGACACAACTTCACCTCCCTTCAAGATTGCATCTAGTATATTGTACAAGGGTTAATCGACATATTCAATCTTTGAGTTATTACATAACCATTCCGCCATCGACATGAATCGTTTGGCCAGTAATATATCCGGAATCTTCCGCAGCCAGGAAAACAGCTGTTTTAGCCACGTCCTCCGGCTTACCAAATCGGCCCAATGGTATTTGCTTCAACATTTGCTCTCCAACATTCTCCGTTAATGCATTGGTCATATCTGTTTCAATAAATCCAGGGGCAATCGCATTTACAGTAATCCCACGTGTTGCCAATTCTTTAGCCGATGTTTTGGTTAACCCTATGACTCCTGATTTAGCAGCTACATAATTGGCCTGACCGGCATTTCCGCTCACACCCACCACAGACGAAATATTAATAATCCGTCCCTGCCTTTGCTTCATCATTTGCCTGGATACAGCTTTTGTACAAAGGAAAACACCTTTTAAGTTTGTATTGATGACAGAATCCCAATCATCTTCCTTCATACGGATCAACAAATTGTCACGTGTGATTCCTGCATTATTTATCAAAATATCAATCTTGCCAAATTTTTCAGTTACAATTTTCACCATATCAGTAACAGACTCAGCATTTGTCACATCCCCCTGGATGGATATTGCTTCTCTGCCAATCTCCGTTATTTCTTTAACAACATTTTCAGCTTTTTCGCTGTTCCCGGCATAATTAACAGCAACTGAAGCCCCTTCTTTTGCCAGAGCAATAGCAATGGCACGACCGATTCCTCTAGATGCGCCCGTCACAAGCGCAATTTTCCCATCCAATTTACCCATTTGCTTTAACCTCCGCATCAAGTGAACTGACCACATTTTTACATGATTCAATATCTTTGACTGAGTATACTTTAACACCGCGGTTGATTTTCTTAACTAGGCCTGAAAGAACAGTTCCAGGACCAAATTCGATAAAGGTTGTCACACCTTCATGAATCATATACTCAACAGATTGCTGCCATTTCACTGGAGAATACAGCTGTTTGACCAGACTGTCTTTTATTTCATCACCTGTTCCAGCTAGGGTTCCCGTATAGTTCGATATGATTGGATAATCAGGAGTCCTAATTTCTATTGTATTGAGTGTATCCGCAAGCTTACTCGCTGCGGGTTTCATCAACGAAGAGTGAAAAGGACCGCTGACTTCCAGGGGAAGCACTCTCTTTGCTCCTTTTTCCTTTGCAAGCTCTCCTGCCAATCTTACCCCATCCATTGTTCCAGAGATAATAATTTGGCCAGGGGAATTTAAGTTTGCTAATTGTACAGGTTCACCTTGATTCGTTATCGTTTTCGTTACTTCTTCTAGACTTGACTCATCCATACCAAGAATAGCACTCATCGTGCCTATCCCAGATGGAACAGCCTGCTCCATATATAAGCCTCGATTTCGTACGAGTTTTACCGCATCCTCGTATTGAATGGACCCAGCTGCAGCATAAGCCGTATATTCACCCAGGCTGTGACCTGCCATATAATCAGGTTTTAAATCAGACATTTCACGAAATACGCTAAGAAGCGCTAAACTTGTAATTAACAGACTCGGCTGAGCATTGTATGTACGTGTCAATTTCTCTTGCGGTCCTTCGAAAATAAGCTTACTGAACTCTTCAGCCAAGCATTCATCTGCTTTTAAAAAGAGATTTTTCACATTTTGATAATTGTCGTAAGCATCTTTTCCCATACCTACAGTTTGTGAGCCCTGACCCGGAAAAATAAAAGCAAATTTAGTCATCATATCCCCCTTACTATTCGTCCCCTTACATTCGTTCCCTTTTCTTCGTTTATTTTATTGCCTCATGAATCGTTTCTGCAACATGATGTTCTACCATAATTTTCGCCTGACGAATGGCATTATAGAATGCATTTGCATCTGAGGAACCATGTGCTTTTATGACAGGAGCTTTTAATCCAAATAGACCTGCACCACCGTATTCAGAGTAATCCAGCTTATTTTTCAGTTCTTTAAACCCTGGCTTTAAAACAGCTGCGGCCAGTTTGCTCTTTAGATCGACCATCATCGCTTCTTTTAACATTTTAAATAAAGCAGAAGCCGTACCTTCAGTTGTTTTTAAAACCATGTTTCCGGTAAACCCGTCGGTTACGACAACATCAGCTACTCCATTTAACAAATCCCGAGCTTCCACATTACCGATAAAATTAAAGTCAGCATCCTTCAATAAAGCAAATGCCTGCTTGGTAAGCTCATTTCCTTTTTTATCCTCGGTACCAATATTCAATAAACCAACTCGCGGTTTTTCAATATTGCGGACCTTCTCAGCATAAACAGACCCCATCAAGCCATATTGGTAAAGATGCTCCGGCTTCGCATCAGCATTGGCTCCCACATCCAACAGAACAAATCCTTTTCCATCAATTGTCGGTAATGTTGGGCTTAGTGCAGGTCGATCAATTCCATCAATTCTTCCAACCACAAAGAGACCTGCGGCCATTAGAGCTCCCGTATTTCCTGCTGAGATGCACGCATCGGCCTGTCCATCTTTTACATACTGAGCAGCAAGTACCATAGAGGCATTTTTCTTTCTTCGCACGGCTCTTACCGGTTCATCATCACCAGTTATAACCTCATTCGTATGGATAATGGTTATCCGTTCATCTGAAGTTAAATGCTTTTTAATTTCAGCTTCATCGCCAATAAGCATAATTTCTAGTTCCGGGAAAGATTTAATCGCTTTTTCTGCGCCTTTCACAGACTCTTTTGGTCCGTGGTCTCCACCCATAGCATCTAATGCAATTTTCATTCTTGTTCATCCTTTTTCTCTGTAGTCGTTCGGTACATGGAAAACTCCCCTTTAAATACAAGCTCCTTACCTACATAGCTATGCACAGTAATCAGGGATCTTCCTTTATCGTTATCCACTTCAATAACCTTGGCTTTGGCAATCACACGATCGCCTTCATACACAGATTTTGTGAAGTGGATGGCAGCTTTTGCTGTTAACGCCAGTTCCTCATTAGTTACCGCAACGGCCAATGAATTGGCTTGTGCGAATAAATGATGCCCTCTGGCTATTTTATTTCTCTTAAATACATGTTCAGGTTTTATATCCAACAAGGAAATAGCACTGTTATCTAAATCAAGATCAATAATATCCCCGATTATTTCATCAACAGGTAAAGATTTAATCTCGTCTGTCATTCTTTTCTCGGCGACAGACTTTATTCTTTCTCTCAATTCCGGGATGGATAGTTCGAGGCGATCCAGACGAATCGTTTGGATACTAACCTTTAATTGTTCAGCCAATTCCTCATCGGTAATAAAAGGATTATCCTGTATCATATCCTTTAATATAGCTTGTCTATCCTTCTTGTTTCTTTTCAAAAACCTTCACCTTCCGAAGTATTATGACTAGGTACTAATAGTAGTATATAATTTAAAAAACCAGATTGCAAGAATTTTTCGGGTTATCATGCAATCTGTTAATCAATCTAATTTCTCTCCCTCTAGAACCCCAGAGCCAGCCAGATAATCTCTTAGATATTTATACTTTTCGTCAGTCCAGAATTCATTTCCGGAAATTAATTCTTCAGCATCCTTCCTGGCCGTTTCAAGCGCGCGGTAGTCATGCACCATGTCTGCTATCTTAAATTCAGGTACCCCACTCTGCTTTCTGCCAAAAAAGTCCCCTGGTCCTCTTAACTCTAAATCCTTCTCACTCAATGCGAAACCATCAGTTGTATCGCACATTGCATTCAACCGTTCAATTCCCACCTCTGTTTTTGGGTCTGCTATTAAGATACAATAGGATTGTTCTGCACCCCGTCCTACACGGCCTCTTAATTGATGAAGCTGCGACAAACCAAATCTTTCGGCATCATAAATCACCATCACAGTCGCATTAGGCACATTCACCCCCACTTCCACGACGGTCGTTGATACGAGGACTTGAATATCATTATTTCCGAAACCGCGCATGATTTCATCCTTTTCATCTGAATGGAGCTTACCATGCATAAGCCCAACAGAATATTTCGGGCTAAAATACTGTGTCATAGCCGTATGAACATCCAATACATTTTGCAAATCCAGCTTTTCTGATTCCTCAATCAGTGGACAAATCACATATGCCTGCCGTCCATTGTCCAATTCCTTGCTCATAAATGCCAGAATTCTGTCTAACATATTATGCTTGGCCCAATACGTTTCTATCTTTTTCCTTCCAGATGGCATTTGATCAATGATTGATACATCCATTTCACCAAACACCGTTATCGCAAGAGTTCTGGGAATAGGCGTAGCGGTCATGAATAATACATCGGGACTCTCCCCTTTTTCCCTCAATATACGACGTTGCTCCACACCAAACCGATGTTGTTCATCTGTAATGACAAGGCCGAGGTTTTTGAAATTAACATCCTTTTGTATTAAAGCATGTGTTCCTATTAATATATCGATTTCACCTTGTTCAAGCATCTCCATCATTTCTCTCCGGCGTTTTCCCTTCACACTCGATGTTAGCAGAGCTACATTTACACCAAAGGGCTGCAGAAGTTCAAACAGGGAATTGGCATGCTGCTCTGCCAAAATTTCAGTCGGTACCATTAAGGCGCCTTGATACCCGGCAGTCACTACAGCATAAAGAAGGATTGCTGCCACTACCGTTTTTCCAGAACCAACATCCCCCTGGAGCAGTCGATTCATACGATAAGGAGACCGTAAATCCTGCGCAATTTCATTTACGACCTTTTTTTGAGCATCTGTCAGCTCAAATGGTAAAGAAGCGATAAACTTCTTCAATTTCGTATTATCGTACATATGAGACTGTCCATTTGAATTTTCCCTTTTAACTTTCCTAAGGGCCTGCATTTTAATTTGAAACAATAAAAATTCCTCGTAGACAAATCTCCTGTGTGCATGCTTTACTTCAGCGGCGTTCTGAGGAAAATGCAAGTAACGTAAAGCAAGACCTCTTTCCGGTAATTTATATTGGGTAAGATAATGTTCAGGTAAAATTTCTACAAGATCTTCTCTATGAGCAAGATACGCATTTTTAATCCATTTGCGCAGTGATTTGACAGAGATATCACCTTTTGTATGATAAACTGGTTCAAATTCCTGTTCCCTCGCCTCTGAACCCAGTTTATATTCAGATGCCGTCAGGGTTAAACGGTTTTTATCCCATTTCCCTGTTACCGTTATCGTTTCATTCAGTTTTAATTTGTTTTTCATATAGGGTTGATTGAAGAATGTAACAGTAATAATGTGGCGTCCCGTTAAAAGTTTAACATTTAAGCGGGATTTTTTTCGTCCGAAATAGGTTAAATTTGGGGCTGATTGAATAACACCCTCAATCGTTAGACGTTCATCATGGGCTGCTTCCACGATATCTTTAATTCGAAAATCTTCATAGCGATACGGAAAATATTCAAGCAAATCCGCAACTGTATAAATGCCAAGATTATTAAGCTGCAGAGCGGATTCAGGTCCTATCCCCTTTACTGTATCTACTGATAAATCATTTAGTCTACTCATTTTATATCCTTTGAAATCCTAAGTATTTTTCATTTATTTCTTTGCCCGTTGGTGTAGCAGCTAATCCACCTTGAGCTGTTTCATGCAATGATATCGGCAACATTTGTATGATGTTAACCATTGCTTTAATTCTTTCATCACAGAGGATGCTAAACCGTATATGAGAACGAATGTCATCCCATCCTCTTTCGATAGCTTGTTCCAAAACGGCTAGAATTTGATTCATCTGCCTGATAAGTGTTTCCTTTGATATGACGATGCACTTCATTCCCTGCTGAATCATGTCAAATATCTTCTCACCTTTATTTTCAGCAAGTTTAACTAATTCGGCAACATGGCGAAACATACAGTAACCTCCTAATAAAGGGTAGTCTGCTTTTAATCTGAAACTTTTGTAACTTGTGTCACATGATTCAGCAATGAAATTTCCTCTACTATATCATCACCGATATTTTGATCGACCTCAATTGTCATTAGAGCCATTTTTCCTACATCTTTTCGCGATACTTCCATATGACCAATATTAATTTCATGCTTGGCTAGGACATTAGAAACACTTGCTATAGCTCCGAAACGATCGTCGTGTACAACTAAAATGGCCGGGTGATGGCCTGATAAACGTAATTCAAACCCATTCAGTTCAAGTATTTCTATTTTTCCACCGCCTATCGAAATGCCGACTAATTCCATTTCTCCGGTATCATCGCCCATTCTAATTCTGGCTGTATTTGGATGATCAGTTACAGCATCTTCTTCTACAAATGTGATTTCTATGTTCTGCTCTTTTGCTATGTCAAGAGATTGAATAAGACGTGTATCCGAAGTATCGAAATCTAATAACCCAGCCACAATGGCGACATCGGTTCCATGTCCCTTGTACGTTTTGGCAAATGAACCATAAAATGAAATAATCGCCCATTTAGGCTTTCTATTAAACAGGCTTCTCGCCACCCGTCCTATTCGTGCAGCCCCAGCCGTATGAGAACTGGAAGGACCAACCATTATTGGGCCGATTATATCAAATCCACTTTTATATTTCATTTCTTATCCTCTCCCAGTAAAATCAAAAAAATCTTTACATACTGAAATAGAAGGGGTATCCCCCTTCTATTAATGTGATGATTTATATATGCTTTTTATTCAGCAGCAAAAATATAGGAGTACAACGGCTGTTTTCCGTTATGCACTTCAACTTCTACTTCTGGGTAGCTATCCGCACAGTATTGAACTAGACGGTCCACTTCATCCTGTGAGCTCTCTTCACCATAAAGAATCGTTAAGATTTCAGCATCATCCAGAATGTTTTCAAGCACCTGTTTAGCCGCTTCCACTCTATCCTTGTTTTTCACTTTTATCTTACCATCAATTAGGCCCATATAGTCGTTTTTCTCGATTTCAAGACCTTCAATGTTTGTGTCACGTACCGCAAACGTAACTTGTCCTGTTATAACACTCTCCAGCGCGTCTTTCATTATACCTTCATTCTCGCTTGCTGAAGCAGCAGGATTAAAGGACAACAAGGCAGTTAACCCTTGAGGTATCGTCTTACTTGGAATCACTGTAACAGCCTTTTCCATTACATCGGAAGCCTGTTCAGCTGCCATAATAATATTTTTATTATTTGGAAGGATGTATACATGATCTGCATTAACAGATTCAATTGCTTTTACGATATCTTCAGTTGAAGGGTTCATAGTTTGTCCGCCTTCAATCACCACATCTGCACCGATGCTTCTGAACAAATCAGCAATTCCTTCGCCCATAGCAATCGCTACTACACCAAAATCTTTCTTCTCTGTTTTTACAGGTGCAGTTTCTCGTAAGTCATTCGCAGTTTCATTTAAAATCGTTGAATGCTGTTCACGCATATTCTCGATTTTGATTTTAATCAAGCTGCCGTATTGTTGAGCGTAATTTAAACAGTTCCCAGGATTTTCTGCATGAACATGGACTTTTACGATATCATCATCTGCAATGACAAGCAGGGAATCACCGTACTGGCTCAAGTCATTTCTGAACTGCTCTTCATTGAAAGGATTCTCAGCAATCTTTTCAGGTTCAAAACGGACCATGAACTCTGTGCAATATCCAAATTCGATATCTTCTGTTTTCATATGTCCCTGAACATTGATATGATGCTCTGCTTTTACAAGCTCATCCATCTTAGGCATGGATTCAGGTGTTTCAGCAAGCTTTTCACCTTTTAATTCAGCCAGAAATCCTTCATAAACGAAAACTAATCCCTGACCACCACTATCTACTACGCCTACTTCTTTAAGCACTGGCAATAAATCTGGAGTACGTTTTAATGAAGCTTTAGCTTCTTTCAAAATAGCTTCCATAATTGCAATGATATTTGTTTCCGTTTCAGAAGCTGCAAGGCCTGCTTTTGATGCTTCTCTAGCAACCGTCAGGATCGTTCCTTCAACAGGTTTCATAACCGCTTTGTAGGCAGTTTCTACACCAGCTTCAAATGCCAAAGCAAATTCTTTACCATCAATGGTCGCTTTTGGCTCAATATTTTTTGCAAATCCCCTGAATAATTGGGATAAAATAACGCCTGAGTTTCCACGCGCTCCCATCAACAATCCTTTAGCTAAAGAAGAACCAACCTTACCAATATGGTCCTGTACATTATTTTTCACTTCTTTAGCACCTGATGTCATGGAAAGATTCATATTTGTTCCTGTATCACCATCAGGCACAGGAAATACGTTTAATGAATCAACTAATTTAGCGTTGGCAGACAGCCTGTTCGCACCCTGTATGACCATTTCGGCGAATCTTTTGCCGTCAATAGATGTTATAGCCACTCAAATTTCCTCCTTAAATTACGGATTCGTAACACGAACCCCTTGAACAAAGATATTAACGGATTCTACCGAAAGTCCAACAGTTTGGCTTAATGTATATTTAACCTTAGATTGAACATTATGAGCTATTTCGGAAATTTTTGTTCCGTAGCTTACAATGATATACATATCAATATGTAATTCATCTTCAACCTGTCTGACTACGACTCCTTTGGAAAAGTTCTCTTTACGCAGTATCTCACTGATTCCGTCTTTAATCTGATGTTTTGAAGCCATACCGACGATCCCGTAACAATCTACGGCTGCTCCACCAGCAATGATTGCTAATACATCATTAGAAATATCTATTTGTCCGTATTTTGTACTCATTTCAATGGACATGTTTGTTCCCCCTTTATAGTAACCATAGCTAGAATCCATTTTACTATAATCACTTTTGAATGGAAAGCCTTTATCCTTTTCCAATTAATCAAAGATAAAATAGTATGTCAAGGTTTTTTTCTTGAAAGACCCTTTCAATTGTATTGCATTATAGCGATAGGTATGTTAAATTATTAAAGTATCTTTTGAAGAGACCGACTAAAAAAGAAATGATTAATATAGGCAGTAAGGAGGGAATTGGGCTATGTCACGCAAATGTGTTATTACCGGCAGAAAAACAACTTCCGGAAACCATCGTTCTCATGCCATGAACGCTAACAAACGTACATGGAAAGCTAACGTTCAAAAAGTTCGTATTCTTGTTAACGGAAAACCGAAAAGAGTATACGTTTCTACAAGAGCGTTAAAATCTGGTAAAGTTGAACGCGTATAATAAACGAAAACAAGCATCCTTTTAAAGGATGCTTGTTTATTTTTCCCATCATAACCCCTGTTTAGTCTTGTGTTCTTGAATATTTTTATGAAAATAAAACCACCGAAGGAAAATTTTTATAATTTCCAGGACTTAGCCTAAGACAAGAAATTTTATAAAGAATTAAATTAAACATAAGAAAAACACCCTTTTACAGGGTGCCATATATTTAATTATCCTTTCTTAAAAGCTCCCAACATCGCCTTGACGATTCCTCCCAAAAAGCGGGGCAATTTAATTGTATAAAATTTCATTGTGTCCCTCCTTAGCTCTGCCCGGTTCTCATTATACATTTTCATTTATATAGTAAAAATTCCAACACATAAATCAATCTCTGCTTCTTACCACCAATAATATGCCTTTCAAAAACGAAAAAGTACCAGTTTTAAAATTTAATTCATTGCTAACCGATAATGTCCGGCCACGGTAAAGAGTGACATTTGATAATGGATATTTAAAGTTTACAAGGGTGATTCCCTCTATTTCTTCTGTTATTGGTATAAACGATATGTATTTAAACTCAGTCTCATCCAATACATAGGAACCAGGTTTAAAAAGTCTGATCTCATTGTTACGATCCACTATTCTTGTAGGAATTCCTTCTTTCATATGCTTCTCATCTGCAAGCATCATGATATTGGCCAATGTATGGTCCATTCTGCCGCCCGTTGCCCCATAAATCGTGATTCTGTCCGGCACTTGCTTATAAGCCCATTCAAGAGCTAATTCCAGGTCGGTAGCATCTTTTTCAGGAGGATACTCATAAAAGTGTTCACTGTGCTCTCGTACACGGTTGAGCTCATCCTTAGAGATTGAATCGAAATCACCAAACACACTATGTAGATGAATACCCGCCTCTAAAATTTGTAGCGAGCCCCGATCAACACCAACCCAAATCATCTCTTTGCTATTTAACTTCCTTAAATCCGGAATATATATATCAGGACCGCCTGCGACGATATTTATTTCCATAAAGTCAGCTCCTTTACTTATTTTCACAAAAAAAGGGTTATCCTCTTTTAGCGAATGGACAACCCTTTACTTTTTTATTATATGATTCTTTACTAATTCAGATACCAGATCGGTTTCCCCCTGGTATACAAATCCTGCTCACTTCTTTTATACTTACAATGATCTGGCTAATAGACTTAGAATCATTTATAGACCACATAAACTGCTCTTCTAACTGAATTTATAACAAGGAAAAAACTCACACAAAATTATTCCCCACGAATGGCAGCGATTGCTTTCTTTCTATCATCCTTATTATATATAGCCGAACCTGCCACAAGAACTGTTGCACCTTTTTCAATGCACAACTTGGCAGTTTCCTCATTTACACCGCCATCAATCTCAATTTCGATAGACAAGCCTTTTTCTTTGATCATTTTATCCACCTGCTCGATTTTATCAAGGACACTTGGAATAAAGGCTTGTCCACCAAAGCCAGGATTGACCGACATTAAGAGGACCATATCAAGATCATCCAAAATATATTCCAAAACGGCAGGTGACGTCCCTGGATTTAATACTACCCCTGCCTTAACCCCATAGGATTTAATTAATTGGATCGTACGATGCAAGTGTGTACAGGCTTCCGCATGAACTGTTATATAGTCAGCACCGGCCTTTGCAAATGCTTCAATATATTGGTCAGGATTTTCAATCATGAGATGAACATCAAGCGTTAATTTAGTGATGGGGCGTACAGAATCAACAATAAGTGGACCAATCGTTATATTAGGAACAAAATGACCATCCATAACATCGATATGAATCCAATCTGCTCCCCCTCTTTCTACATCCCGTATTTCCTCTCCCAATTTCGAAAAATCAGCTGATAATATGGATGGAGCAATTTTAACCATCGTTAATACCTCGGCTTTCTATCTTTTATTTCCTCCAGAAACTGCAAATAATGCTCGTATCTATATTTCTGGATTTCCCCAATTTCAACACCATGCTTTACAGCACATTTTGGCTCTTTTACATGCAAGCAGCCTCTAAATTTGCATTCTGAGCTTCTTTCCCTGATTTCAGGGAAACAGCCTGGCAGCTCCTCTGCTTCAATTTCAGTAAATTCAAGCGAACTAAAACCAGGTGTGTCAGCTAATAACCCATCACCAAGGTCAATAAGCTCCACATGTCTTGTTGTATGCTTCCCCCTGCCCAAATGGGAGGAAATGATATTAGTTTTCAAATTAAGAGAAGGATCAAGCACATTCAACAAAGAAGACTTGCCTACTCCGGATTGTCCTGCAAATACTGAGATTTTCCCCCTCAAGAAAGGCATTAACTCTGATACTCCTGCTTCTTCCAAGGAAGACGTTAATATAACATCATAGCCAATTGCCCTGTACTGATCGGCATATTCATGAATCCTTTTTTCATCTTCAGGTTCCAGTAAATCCATTTTACTGATACAAATAATTGGAGCAATATTCTTCGATTCAACCAAAACTAAAAATCGATCCAATAAACTCGTACTGAAATCCGGTTCTGCAGCGGAAAATACGAGAATCGCTTGATCCACATTTGAAATAGGAGGACGTACCAATTCATTTTGGCGTTCTTTAATTTCCATTATATATCCATCTGTTGGATTTTCCGCTTGATAAATAACTGTATCTCCAACAAGCGGAGTTACCTTTTGTTTTCTGAAAACACCTCGGCCTCTGCATTGAATGATTTGACCTTCATCCGCTACATAATAAAAGCCGCTCAGTGCTTTAATAATTTTTCCTTCAGGCATATATTCCCTCCTTCAAAGTTAACTATCCGAATAACTAATAACGCCCTCATCATAAACACTGTTATCCTTTATAATCTTATACCCTGCTTTTCCATCATGCGGGATAGTAAATTGCAACGTTTTTTTGACAGTTGAAGTCATTTCAAACGTTTCAACAGGTTCTGTCATATTGTTATTTAAGTCCTCAATTAGGATGGTCACGGTTTGTGGCACACCGGCTAATTCTTCATCATACGTTATGGTAACCTCTTTACTCATAACCTTAGGAGGAATTTCTTCTTCTCCTTTTGAAACTGTTACTTTGACTTCCGACCCAATCTCAACAGCAGTGCCGGCAGCCGGTTCCTGGGAAATGACTTGTCCCTCTTTAATTTTCGAACTGTACTCCTCTTTTGCGATTGTAATCTTTAACCCGGTATCAGCCTCATAATCATCCAGTGCTCTCTGGTTGTAATCCGTTAAATCTTTCAGGGTGATTTTGGCTGGGCCGCTGCTTAGCGTTAATTTCAAAATGGTTTCCGATGGGATGACCTCATCCCCTTGCCTAGGATCCTGTTCAAGTACAGTCCCTACTTCTGAATCATCATTTACCCGCTCTATCTCAATATCTTTGAATCCGAAACCCTCAATGAGTGATTTAATATCTTCATAATTCCGATCCTCATAATCGAGAACTTCTACCTGCTCTTTGCCACTGCTGAAAAATACATTAATAACTGAACCTTCCTTAACGGTATCACCTGCTTCAGGATCAGTGTTTATAACATTTCCCGCGGCGATTTCTTCATCAGGCTTTTCAACCGTCTCACCGATTTCAAAACCTTGCTCAATTAGAGTCGACAGAGCGTTTTCCAATTGTTCATCCCTTACATCAGGTACTTTAACATCCTTTGCTGCGAGCATTCCCGGCAAAAACAAGACAGCCAGAACAGCAATCAAAATTAGACTGGCTAAAATAACCCCAATTATTTTAGGCCATTTTTTCTTTTTCTTAGGCTGTTGCTTTTGCTTTTTTGTTTTATCTTTCTTTTGCTTTTGTTTTTGCTTTTTGTTTTTTAACAATCCCTTTTTACCGCTTGATTGTTCCGCTGGTTCCATCATCACGGTATCTTCGTCCAGAGTCAGGATTTTCGTCTCATCATGATTTCCAAACATTTCATCGTTTGTAATAATCGGAATCGCTTTTGTCGCGTCATCATCACTTGGGATGATAAATTTGCTTTCATTTAATCTGTCTGGATTCAAGGCCGTTTCTATGTCTTGTTCCATTTCCTCCACACTCGAATATCGGTGAAATGAATCCTTTGCGGTTGCCTTTAGGATAATATTTTCCACACTTTGAGGTATAGCTGGATTCCATCGTCTTGGAGACGGTGTCTCTGATTGCAGATGCTTCAGGGCAATCGAAACAGCAGACTCACCGGAAAAAGGCAATCGGCCTGTAAGTAATTCAAACATCACTATCCCCAAAGAATAGATATCGGACTTTTTATTCGCCATACCGCCTCTTGCTTGTTCAGGAGACAAATAATGAACCGACCCAAGAACAGAGTTCGTTTGAGTTATGGACGTTGCACTAAGAGCCATTGCAATCCCAAAGTCAGTGATTTTCACATTGCCGTCATGATCAATTAATACATTATGCGGCTTAATGTCTCTATGTACAATATGGTTCTGATGGGCATGTGTGACCGCTGATGTAATTTGTTTCATAATATCCAAGGCTTTCTCAACCGGAATTGGCGAATAGGCTTGGATATATTGCTTTAAGGTCATACCATCGACAAATTCCATCACAATATAATATATATCGCCTTCTTCTCCAACATCATAAATACTAACAATGTTTGGGTGAGTCAGGCTTGTGGCTGATTGTGCCTCCCTATGAAAGCGCCTGATAAATTCCTCATCGTTGGAAAAGTCCATACGAAGAATTTTTAATGCTACATCACGATCAAGAATCATATCTCTTGCCAGATAAACATTAGCCATACCGCCTCCGCCAATCATACGGAGGATTTTATATCTATCGCTAATTCGTTTGCCGGTCAACATATAACTCACCCTCTTTCACTTTCAAAGCTGTGCAGAAGGATTACTAGAGTTATATTATCTTCTCCTCCGTTTTCATTAGCTTTTTGAATAAATGTATCTGCAATATGGTCTAAAGAATCATTGCCTGTAATAATGGTTTCTATTTCAGTTTCAGATAGTTTATCAGAGAGGCCGTCTGAGCATAATAACAGACGGTCCCCTTCCTCAAAACTGATTGTTTTAATATCTACATCCACACTATTTTCTGTTCCAAGAGCGCGAAGGATGACATTTTTTCTAGGATGATGTGCGGCGTCTTCTTTAGATATTTGACCGGAACGGACAAGCTCATTAACCAGGGAATGGTCTTCAGTTACTTGTTTAAACCCACTATCATTCAGCAGATAACATCTCGAATCTCCAACATTCACAATGGTGGCTGATTTGTCTGTACAAACTACGCCAACTATTGTTGTCCCCATTCCTTCACATTCCTCGTGTGCCATGGAGTGCTCAAAAATTTCATGGTTAACCCTTTTAACCTGCTCCTCCAAAAACAATTCGATTGAACTTGGTGAATCAGACTGCAACTCGGTTTCCCATGCTTCTTTTAGTTTGGAAACAGCCATTTCACTTGCTACATCACCAGCTTTGTGACCACCCATTCCATCGGCAATGACAGCAAAAACCATTTGAGAATTTTCCTTGTAAAATATACCGCCCTGATCCTCATTATGGATTCTCACCTTGCCCCGGTCTGTCCTAAAAACTGCCTTCATCCCATCACCTCGTCTCTTCTTTCCTCTCTTTTGCTCTTAGTTGTCCGCAAGCCGCATCAATATCATGCCCTTGCTCTCTTCTCGTAGTAACATTAACGCCTTGATCCTTCAATGTTTTTTCAAACAGATCGATTTGCTCTCTTGGTGTCCGGACATAATCCCGTTCTGGAACATAGTTGACCGGTATTAAATTCACATGGCATTTTATATCCTTGATAAGTGCCGCAAGTTCAAGCGCATGCTCTACTTGGTCATTTTCACCACCAAAGAGACCATATTCAAATGTAATCCTTCTGCCCGTTTTTTCAACATAATACTTAACAGCTTCCATTAACTGCGGAAGCTTGTAGGCTCTGTTAATAGGCATAAGCTTACTGCGAAGCTCAGTGTTTGGCGCATGCAGGGAAATCGCAAAATTAATTTGTAATTTTTCATCTGCAAATTTATATATTTTAGGAATGATTCCGCTAGTTGAAACCGTTATATGACGCGCTCCGATATTTAACCCTTTATCATGGTTAATGATTCGTAAGAATCCCATCATATTATCATAGTTATCGAATGGTTCCCCGATACCCATGATTACTACGGAACTAACACGCTCATTAGTTTCATCAAGGGCCTGCTGCACTTTTACAACCTGTGCAACAATTTCACCTGCTTCAAGATTTCGCTTTAACCCGCCCAGAGTGGATGCACAGAATGTACAGCCTATTCTGCAGCCAACCTGTGTGGTTACACAGACTGAGTTTCCATAATCATGGCGCATTAATACGGTCTCGATTGAATAACCATCCTTCAATTCAAATAAGAATTTAATCGTGCCGTCTTTTGATGTTTGCTTGATTAGTGTATTTAAAGTGGTTAATGTAAATGATTCTTCCAATTTTGTACGTAAATTTTTGGAAAGGTTCGTCATATCTTCATAAGTAGAAACCCTTTTTTCATATAACCATTCAAAAATTTGTGTTGCCCGGAATGCTTTTTCTCCGTTTTCTTCAAGCCATTCTTTCAGTTGATCTAATTGTAAGGAATATATAGATGGGAGTTGCTCCTGTTTCTTTACTTCCTTAGCTGTTGTTTGTTCCATTCCTTATGCCTTCTTTCGAATAGAAGCAATAAAAAATCCGTCGCTTCCAAAATATTGAGGTAGTACTTGCAAACTATTATCCATTATATAAGGTCTTACCGGTTCCGGCATTCTTTCCTTTAGGGTAAGATCCTTTTCAAACTCAGGATGCGCCTGTATAAACGCATCAATCACATCATTATTTTCATCATTGCCAACAGTACAAGTACTATAAACTATTGTACCGCCTTTTTTTACCAATTGGGATACTTGATGTAAAATATCAAATTGAATTTTCGCAAGCGCGCTCAAATCGTTCTCGCTTTTTGTATACTTGGCATCCGGTTTACGCTTTAACACTCCTAGTCCTGAACAAGGAGCATCCACAAGGACTTTATCAAACATCTCTGTTTCAAAAAATTCTTGAGTTTTTCTGGCATCCATTTGTTTGGTTACAATATTCGATAAACCAAGACGTTTTGCCTGCATATCAATTAATTTAGTTTTATGTGCATGAAGGTCAAGTGCGTAAATTTGCCCGGTATCGTTCATCTTTTCTGCCATATGCATGGTTTTCCCGCCTGGAGCCGCACAGCTATCAAGAATCGTATCATTTTCTTTCGGTGCTAAAGCATAAGCCACAAGCATGGAGCTCTCATCCTGAATACTAAAAAGCCCTTCTTTAAAGCTTGCTGACAAAGCCATATTACCTTTGAGGCAGCGAATTCCTTCTTCTATTAAAAGACTTGGTTCAACCATGTATCCTTCGCTTTTCAGCTTTTCCATCAATTCTTCCCTGCTGATTTTCGTCAGGTTTACTCTGCCGGTTTGAACAGGAGCGTGCAAGTTCTCCTCACACATTTCCTTGGTTTTAGCCACTCCAAATCCCTCTGCCCACTTTCTTACAAGCCATAATGGATGGCTTGTTGAGACTGAGATTTTTTCCAGGGGATCTTTTATGTCATCCAATGATGGAACTCCTTCACGTTGGATAGACCTCAGTACACCATTAACCAATGAGGCAATTCCGCGATGGCCGCGTTTTTTTGCAATTTCCACTGCTTCATGGATAGCAGCCCGATCAGGAACCCGATCAAGATAAAACATTTGAAAAACTGTCATTTCAATGAGCAATAACACCCAGGATTGAAGCTTTTTAGGGTTTTTGATAAACGGTTTAACATAGTATTCCAATGTCATTTTCCGTTGTATCGTTCCATACGTCAGCTCGGTCAACAACCCTACATCCTGTGGGGAGAGTTCATTTTCTTTTATGGCATGGTTTAATGATAGATTACTGTATGCCTGGCTTTTTTCGACAGACACCAGAATATCAAGCGCAACTTCTCTTACATTCTTTTTTTGTGGCATTCTTTATTCTCCCAATTTCATTCCTGTTGATATGATTGCAGTACCTCGGAGCATCTGTTCAGCAGTCATTCTCTTTTTACCAGCTAGTTGTAAATCAGTAATTTTGATTGCTGTATCATTTCCTGTCTTCACAACGAAACCATCTTTTTCGATATCAAGCACTTCACCGGCACTACCTTGCTTGGCGGTCTTCACTTTTTCGCCCCACCAAACCTTTAAAACTGTTCCATTTAACAAAGTATAGGCTACAGGCCATGGATGTAAACCGCGGATATGGTTATAAACCTCTTCTCCGCCTTGTGCCCAATCGATTAATTCCTGTTCTCTTTTAATATTGAAAGCGAAGGTAGCATCTTCCTCATTTTGTTTAATTGGAGTGATTTCTCCATTCAATAATTTTGGAATGGTCTCAGAAACCAGTTGTGCACCAGCTTTACTCAATTTATCATGTAAACTGCCTGTATGGTCAGTTTCCTCAATTGGAACTTCTACTTTTGACAGCATGTCACCTGCATCCAGCTTTTCTACCATGTACATAATGGTTACACCTGTTTTTTCTTTCCCTTGCATGATTGCATAGTGAATAGGTGCACCACCACGTAATTCAGGCAGTAAGGAGGCATGAACGTTTATACAACCATACTTTGGAGCCTCTAATAAACGATTCGGCAGGATTTGTCCAAATGCCGCGGTAACAATTAAGTCTGGATTTAAAGCAAGTACCTTGTCAACTTCTGAATCCACACGAATTTTTTCTGGCTGGAGAACTGGAATACCATGTTTCTCGGCTGTCACCTTTACAGGAGGTGGTGTCAAAATGCGTTTCCGTCCAACCGGACGGTCAGGCTGGGTTACGACACCAACGATTTCATATCCATCATTTATTAAACGTTCTAATACACCGACAGAAAAATCAGGTGTTCCCATAAATATTATTCTAGTCATTCTACTTCATACCCTTCTAACTCTTCTTCACTTATATAACGCACAACTTTTGAAGTAAATAAGATTCCTTCCAAATGATCCATTTCATGTTGAATAGCTCTGGCCAAGTAATCCTCAGCTTCTAAAATATACGTTCGTCCCTGACGATCCTGTGCTTGTATCTTAACATATGCAGGTCGTTCAACCTCTCCATACAGATTGGGAAAACTTAAACAGCCCTCCACATCACGATCCTTACCCTTCGTGGAAAGAATTGTCGGATTAATTAATTCAAATGTTCCAGACTCATCATCTACATCAACAATCGCTACTCTAATATTTTTGCCGATTTGCGGCGCAGCCAATCCCACGCCATCCGCGTCTATCATTGTGTCGTACATATCATCAAGTAACTTCGCTAATTTACGATCAAAAACTTCAACCTTTTTACAGGGAGTTTCAAGAATTTTATCCGGATGTTTTACTATAGGTAATACTGCCACTTATTCTTTTCCGCCTTTCTATTTACATCATAATGAACGGATTGACATCAATCGATAATTGTAACCCTGATTGGGTGGCATTACGTCCATATGTTTCATTCAATTTTTTTAAAATTGTACTTAGATTAGGTTCCCGCTTGTATTTTATCAGACATTGGTACCTATATCTATTGTTGATTCGAGACATTGGGGAAGCAGATGGTCCAAATACAACCGTTTCCGGCCCTACCTGCCGCTTAATAAATGCTGCTATTTTCTCGGCTGCTTCCACCGTTTTCATCACATCTTCATGAGAAATTGTTAAAAGCGCGATATAATAATAGGGAGGATAGTCATTTTGTTTCCGTAAGAACATCTCTCTCATAAAGAAACCGTCATAATCCTGCTCTGATGCCAGTTGAATGCTGTAATGTTCAGGAGTATAGGTTTGAATTACCACTTCGCCTGGCAATTCATGTCTTCCGGCACGCCCACTGACC
Organism: Bacillus sp. D386; assembly: GCF_006346415.1. Classification (NCBI taxonomy): domain Bacteria; kingdom Bacillati; phylum Bacillota; class Bacilli; order Caryophanales; family Bacillaceae; genus Bacillus; species Bacillus sp. D386. The sequence continues at coordinate 413,269 of NZ_VEMV01000001.1, forward strand.
TGCGTTAGTAGCTGAAAGGTACGTTCTGATGAGCGGAAGTCAGGTAAGTGCAGCATTGTATCTGCAGTAAGAACCCCTACCAAAGTCACTCTTGGAAAGTCGAGGCCTTTGGCAATCATCTGCGTACCAAGAAGAATATCTGCTTGTCCATCTTCGAATTTTTTCAGCAACGCTTCATGTGCTCCTTTGCGTCTGGTTGTATCCACATCCATTCGAATGACTCTGGCATGCGGCAGCAATTTCCCCAGCTCTTCCTCAACCTTTTGAGTTCCTGTACCAAAAAAACGGATATGGTCACTGCCGCAGTCAGGACAAACCTCTGGAACCCGTTCTTCAAGACCGCAATAATGGCATTTCATAAGCGCTTGAACACGATGATATGTCATTGATATATCACAATTTGGACATGTAACTACTAGTCCGCAGTTTCGGCACATCACAAAGGATGAATGTCCTCTTTTATTTAACAAGAGAACAGTCTGTTCCCCTTTGTCTACACGATCCTTCAGCTTTTCAAATAATAGGCCGGAGAACATCGAGCGGTTTCCCCCTCTCATTTCATCCCTCATATCAACGACTGAAACAGCTGGTAAAGCCTGATCGTTTACTCTGCTATTTAATGTTAACAACGTATATACACCTTTTTTCGCTCTTGCAAAACTCTCCAGAGACGGTGTAGCACTGCCGAGGACAACCGGACAATTGTGATAGGCCGCCCGTTTAAGTGCTACATCGCGTGCATGATAACGAGGTGTTTCTTCCTGTTTATAACTACCCTCATGCTCCTCATCAATAATAATCAGACCTAAATTAGTAAACGGTGCAAATACAGCGGAACGGGCACCAACTACAACCTTAACTTCTCCGCGTTGTATTTTGCGCCATTCATCATATTTTTCACCATGAGACAGGCCGCTATGTAATACGGCTACCAAATCTCCAAATCGTCGCTTAAATCTAGTCACCATCATGGGTGTTAAAGAAATTTCAGGCACCAAAACAATGGCTTCCTTCCCTTTATCTACGATTTGCTTGATGGATTGTAAATAGATTTCTGTTTTGCCGCTTCCCGTTACACCATATAATAGGAAATTTTCATTCCGATTTTCCTTTATAGCTAACTTAATCGGATTAATAGCTGCCTGTTGGTTATCTGTTAACTTCAGGCATTGATCCTTTGTAAATTGGCCTTCCGCATAAGGATTACGATATTCCTCTTTCTCAGTAATCTGAACGATTCCTTTTGAAACAAGAGGTTTGATGGCAGAGGAACTGTTAATATTTGTTTCTTCCAGCACTTTTGCCAGCAATTGCTCCCCAGGATGTTCTACCAGATAGGATACTAGTTTTTTCTGATTGCTGGCATTCGCATTTAAGTGGTCTAATTGTTCAAGCAACTCGTTCCTTGTTAGCAATGACGCTATATATTTTTGCTTTTTTATTTTTGTTTTATCAGATACCTGAACAGTAATTTCAAGATTTCCATTGTCAATTTCAGTCTTTATACAGGACAAAAGCTCGTCATTTTGAATCTTAATCCAGCTGACGGCTTCCGCTTTACTGAACAAATACTGGATTTGTTTTGGGAGATCATTTGTCTGCTTACCTGGAGCAAGCCGGATTTGTTTTTCATACTTTGCTTTCAATGCTGCCGGAAGCATTGCCTGGAATGCTGATATTTTAAAACACATCGTCTCATCCGCGAGCCAATGTCCTACATCCAACAATTCGTTATTTAGCGCTGGTTCAATATCCAATAAACTGCTGATTGATTTTAAGCCCTTTACTTCTGTATGCTCCTTTAGTCTTACGACGAAGCCAAGCAATTTCCTTGGGCCAAAAGGAACTGTCACTCGCATTCCCTCACGAATAATGCCGGCCCATTTTTCCGGGATTTTATAATCGAATGGACGGTCCGTTTGCTGGGCCGGTACATCTACGATTACTTCTGCTATCATAAAGAGTGATCCTCATTTACTTGAAGGGATTCTATTTCTTTCAATATTTCTTTGGCAACTTCAGCTTTACTTAGTAAAGGAAGTTCTCTGAAACTGCCATCCTTTTTATATAAGGTAACAATATTGGTATCCGTTCCGAACCCGGCACCTTCATGGGTCACATTATTAGCGACAATCATATCAGCATTTTTCTTAACCAGCTTTTTCTTTGCATACTCATCCAAATCATTCGTTTCAGCTGCAAAGCCTATCAAGATTTGGTTTGTTTTTCTCTTACCAACCTCTCGGAGAATATCCTTTGTACGAGTCAGTTCAAGCGTACTGTCGCCTGCTTGTTTCTTCACCTTTTGATTCTCATAAACAGCTGGTTTATAATCAGCTACAGCAGCTGTACCAATAATAATATGCTGCTCATCCATTACATCCATTACCGCTTCATACATTTCGGAAGCACTTTCTACTTTAATTACTTTGACACCTGCAGGAGCGTCCAATGACACCGGGCCTGACACCAATGTAACCTCAGCTCCCATGCTTCTTGCCACCTCCGCTAAAGCATATCCCATTTTACCGCTCGAAAAATTGGATATATAACGTACCGGGTCGATTCGTTCACGGGTTGGACCAGCTGTAATCAGGACTTTTCTGCCACTTAATGATTTCTTTTCTTCAGCAAAATAATCTTCTAAATTATCAACAATTGTTTCGGGTTCCTCCAGCCTTCCCTTTCCAACATACCCACAGGCTAAATAGCCTTCTGAAGGCTCCATAAATAAATAGCCATCTTCTCGTAGCTGCGCCATATTTCGCTGCACAGCTTTATGGTGATACATATGGACATTCATAGCCGGAGCAATCATAACAGGCGCCGTTGCTGCCAGCAAGGTAGTTGAAATCATATCATCGGCAATTCCATTTGCCAATTTCCCTATAATATTGGCTGTAGCAGGTGCAACCAGAATGACATCCGCCCAGTCAGCAAGCTCAATATGTGCGATTTTACCAGGGATTTTCTCGTCGAATGTATCTATATAAACATCGTTTTTGGATAAAGCCTGAAAAGTTAGCGGCATCACGAATTTAGTTGCTGATTCACTCATTATTACCTTTACTTGTGCACCCGCCTGAACAAGTTTGCTTGTTAAGGCGGCCGATTTGTATACAGCAATACCTCCTGTTACACAAACAAGTATCTTCTTATTATCAAGCATCTAATCACTCCATAACTGGTATTCTTGAGAATTCCTTTATATACATCTTTTATATCATATATTATCTATTAAATTTGCACTAATATGTTTTACTATAATTCGAAAACATATCATCAGCCAGCAAAAAAAAACAACCTTATTATCAATCGTAAGGTTGTTTTTTCGAAAGCATTGCCTATTAAAAGTCTTGACGACCTTCAGTTACCACTCGATACGTTAAGTCACCAGAATGGATTTCCTCAAGCGCTTTTCCAACATATTTATGAGATACCGGCTTTGCAATTTTTGTGCTTTCTCCAGATTCCTGCATATAACGTGCACGTTTAGCTGCAACGGATACCAAAGAATATTTAGAATCAATTTTTGTTAATAGTGAGTCAATAGATGGGTATAACATATTATTTATCATCCTCCAATAATTTTTTGTATCTTTTTTCTACTCGTTCACGGCGTAGATGTTCAGCCACCACGATTGCATTGATGCGCTCGCACGCATGCTCTACACGATCATTTTCAACTACATAATCGTAAAGATTCATCATTTCGATTTCTTCCCGAGCCGCTTTCATTCGGTTACGGATTAACTCATCTGTTTCCGTGCCTCTTGTTACGATTCGATTTTCAAGCTCCTTAAGGCTTGGCGGAGCAAGGAAAATAAATAAACCGTCAGGAAACTTCTCACGAACCTGACGCGCTCCTTGTACTTCTATTTCAAGAAATACATCCTTGCCCTCATTTAACGTTTGGCGAACGTATTCAATTGGTGTTCCATAATAATTTCCCACATATTCAGCATGCTCCAAAAGTTCATCATTGGCAATCATATCTTCAAATTGTTCCTTTGATTTAAAGAAATAATCCACCCCATCAACTTCTCCCTCACGAGGTTTTCTGGAAGTTGCTGAAATTGAATATTGAAAATCAACATCCGGCTGAGAAAAAATCGCCTTTCTGACTGTACCTTTCCCCACTCCAGATGGACCTGATAAAACTATTAATAACCCTTTTTCCTCCAAAACAATCACCTATCCTTCCAACACGCTCTCATCACGGTCATGTAACCTCGCAGCCACGGTCTCCGGCTGTACCGCTGAAAGAACCACATGGTCACTATCGGTTATAATCACTGCGCGTGTTCTTCTTCCATATGTAGCATCTATAAGCGAACCCTTGTCCCTGGCATCCTGAATAATCCTTTTAATAGGTGCAGATTCAGGACTTACAATGGTAACAATGCGATTAGCAGAAACTATATTCCCAAATCCAATATTAATCAACTTTATGGACATTGAAGCAGCCTCCATCCCTCTTACCTAGTGTATGCTTGTATGTACTGTCATAAACTGTATTATTCTACATTTTGAACCTGTTCCTTCATTTTCTCAAGAATTGTTTTCATCTCGACAACTTTTCTTGCAATTATTGCATCGTTTGCTTTAGAGCCGATTGTATTTGTTTCCCGATTCATCTCCTGGATGAGAAAATCAAGCTTTCTGCCAATCGGACCGCTTGCCTCCAATGATTCTAGAAATTGTGCAATATGGCTTTTCAACCTTGAAACTTCTTCATGTATATCTGCTTTATCTGTAAATAAAGCTATTTCTGTTAACAGCCTGTTTGGATCAAAGATATCTCCAACTGCTTCTTCAAGCTTTTGTTTGAGCCGGCTGCTATATTGCTTAACAACTTCCGGTGCACGCTCCCTGACATCCTCAACCTCTGCATCAAATTTTTTAATATGCTCAGTTAAATCGCTCTTTAGGAACTCACCTTCTGTTTCCCGCATATTTGACAAGCGAGAAGCAGCTTTTTCTACCGTACCAAGCAGCATTTTCTCAAGATCGGCATTAACTTCTTCCTTCTCATCAATAGAGATAATATGTTCGAGATGAAGCAAATCAGTCATCTCCGGTTCTGCAAACGCACTGTACTTATTATTGAATTCAGTAGATATATTCATGAATTGGTCAATTAAATCCCAATTAGGTGTCATCGTTCTTTTAACGGTTCCTTCACCCTGAAGGCTGATAAATACTTCTATTCTACCTCTATGCAGCTTTTGCTGAATAATCTTTTTAATCCTGTCTTCATACATGAGCAGTTGACGAGGTGATCGGATACTGCATTCAAAAAAACGATGATTCACACTTTTCATCTCAATGGTTATGGATAAAGAATCGTTTTCTGTCTTCGCTCTTCCATACCCTGTCATGCTTAAAATCATCCGGCCCCAGCTCCAATCAGTAACATTATACACGCTAATATAAAATAAAAAGGTAATAGAGCTCACTCTACTACCTTAAAAATTATATCACAATTTATTTAGATTTACTTACATAAAATGTACCCGCCAATAAAAAAGTTGGAATAGACGCCATTCCGACAATTAATAGCCAATCACGAGGGGCAATCGGCACCGTATGGAAAACGGTTTGTAAAGGTGGATAGTACAAGGCAATCAGCATAAGAATTAAAGAAGATACGACTGCCCATACAAGATACATATTGCCAAATGGGTTTCTTGAAAAGATTGATTTTTCACTTCTGCAGTCAAATACATGGATTAATTGTGCAAGAACCAAAGTTACAAAGGCTACGGTCTGAGCATATTGTAAATTATCAGGGTTTGATTTATATACAGTTATAAACGCAAGCAATGTGGCGATACCAATCAAGAATCCTCTTGATATGATTTTCCACCCCAATCCCCTAGCGAATACGCCTTCTTTTGGATGACGCGGACCCCGCTTCATCACATTTTCTTCAGGTTGATCGAGTCCCAGTGCCATAGCCGGCAATCCATCGGTAACCAGGTTTACCCATAAAATCTGGATTGGCAATAAAGGCAAGGGCAATCCCATGACCATCGCAAATAGCATAACTAAAATCTCTCCTACATTTGATGCTAATAAATAGCGTACGAATTTACGAATATTTTCGTAAATATTTCTGCCTTCTCTTATGGCCGATTTTATGGTTGCAAAATTATCGTCCAATAAAATTAAAGAAGATGTTTCTTTGGCCACATCTGTACCGGATATACCCATCGCTATTCCAATATCTGCAGCCTTTATAGCAGGTGCATCATTCACTCCGTCTCCTGTCATAGCCACTATATGTCCTACTCGTTGAAAGGCACTGACTATTTTTAATTTATGCTCTGGTGAAACACGGGCAAAAACAGTCGTCTCATCAACGATATTTTCCAAATCATCCACAGACATCGCATCTAAATCTTTACCGGTCAGCACACGGTCTCCTTCGCAGAATATCTCCAATTGTTTACCGATAGCCTTTGCTGTTATTAAGTGATCGCCGGTTATCATCACCGTTTTAATACCGGCATCGCGACATTCCAGCACCGCTTTCCTTACTTCTGGACGCGGTGGATCCATCATTCCTTCAAGGCCAAGGAATATCAATTCATTTTCAGCATCCGTTTGGTCAAGAATTGCTTGATTGGCTGGTACACTTTTGTAGGCAACCGCAATTGTCCTTAATGCTTGTTCAGCCATATGTTCAGTTGTATTCCCTATGGACTCACGAAGTTGCTCATCCATATGCTTCACTCTTCCATTGGACATAACCGTTGTACATTTCCCAAGTAAAACATCAGGTGCCCCTTTAGTAATGACAAATTGCCTTCCGTTATGATCCTTTACCAATACACTCATTAATTTACGTTCTGATTCAAAAGGAAACTCCTTTAAAATCTTATACTTTTCGAATAAAAGCTGGCGGTCAATTCCCTTCTTCATAGCGGCAACAAGCATAGCTCCTTCAGTCGGATCCCCATCTATATAATACTTTTTCTTTTTAAGCTTAAGCTCAGAGTTGTTACAGAGGATACCATAGGTTAGCAATTGCTTCAGCTCTGTATCATCCTGATGACCGCTCACACATTCAAACTTACCGGTTGGATCAAACCCCTTCCCAGACACTGACCACTGCTGCCCTGAAACCCAAACCTTAGTCACCATCATCTTATTCTCAGTCATCGTCCCTGTTTTATCAGAACAAATGACTGATGCACAGCCCAATGTTTCTACAGCAGGCAGTTTCCTTACGATTGCTTTCTGTCGAATCATTCGCTGGACTCCCAGGGATAAGGCTACCGTAACAATAGCCGGTAAACCTTCCGGAATAGCAGCCACGGCTAAAGATACTCCCGCAAGAACCATGGTGTATAAGTTATTTCCTTGTAAAACACCAATTCCTACAACCAATAAAGTCAGCAGTAATGCAACAACAATGAGTATCTTTCCCAGTTGTTCCAGGCGAAGCTGCAAAGGCGTCTGTTGCGTATTGGCATTTTGCAGCAGATCTGCAATTTGGCCCATTGCCGTTTTCATTCCTGTCGCAACAACTATACCCTCACCTGACCCACGTGTTACCATCGTTCCCATAAATGCCATATTAACCTGATCGCCGATTCCGTCTTGCCCATCTCTTTTTGGTTCTTCCGTTTTAGCAACAGGGAGCGATTCACCTGTCAATGCAGATTCTTCTATTTCAAGATTATACTGCTGGAAAATCCTCACATCTGCACCAATACGGTCGCCACTTGAAAACTTTACTATATCTCCCGGAACACATTCTTTAGCCGGAATTTTCGACCATAACCCATCACGTAATACAATCATTTGAGGTGCAGCCATTTCCTTTAAAGCCGACAGCGATTTTTCTGCTTTCCTTTCCTGAAAGAACCCTAATAAACCATTAATCAATACGATCATGATAATGGCAATTGCATCAATATACTCTCCCAGCAAACCTGAAACGAGAGTAGCCGCAAGCAGGATAAGGACCATAAAATCTTTAAACTGCTGAAAAAACAGAATTAAAGCAGATTGCTTTTCTCCTTCTGCTAATTCATTTTCTCCGTATTGGTTTAACCTTTTTTTTGCTTCCTGATGACTTAACCCTTTTTTTGTATGTACTCCAAAAGCGGATTGTAGCTTTTCTTTGTCCATTTCTGCAAGTTTCATGTGACGGATACAACCTCCTTAACAATCCGAATAACTTTCTTTGATACATGTTTATTCAGAGTTGTCCTAAAAAATGCTATACTTGTTTGAATGGAGATTTATAATTCGAATACTTACTAAAGAAGGTGTCACATATATGTCCTTTGACGGTTTTTTTACAAGAGCAATGACCGAAGAATTATCAGAGACGTTAACTGGTGGACGAATAACAAAAATTCATCAGCCCTATAGAAATGAATTACTGCTAGTCATTCGCGCAGGCAGAACCAATCATAAGCTTCTGTTGTCTGCACATCCCAGCTATGCTCGTGTACAACTAACAGAAGAAAACACGGATAACCCTTCAGAAGCACCCATGTTTTGCATGCTGCTTCGTAAACATTTGGAAGGCTATTTTATAGAGAAAATCGAACAGCCTGAATTGGAAAGAATCATTAAATTTGAGATTAGAGGGCGCAATGAAATCGGCGACATAACTCAAAAATTATTAATCATAGAGATAATGGGCAAACACAGCAATATTATTCTTGTTGATAAAGAAAGAAATATGATTATAGACTGTATCAAGCATGTACCGTCTGCTTTAAACAGCTACAGGACATTATTGCCAGGTCATTCCTACGTTTTGCCGCCAGCTCAGAATAAAATCAATCCGCTATCAGATATAGATAAAGGCTTGACACATATTGATTATTTTGCTGGCAAAATTGATAAACAATTGGTCACACAGTTTGCTGGTATCTCTCCTCTTCTTGCGAAAGAAATAACCTACAGGGCTGGACTTGTAAACAGGGAGACCGTTCCAGAGAGCTTCAATACAATAATGGAGCAATTAAAATCACATAATTATCAGCCAACATTGGTTACAGGAGATAAGGAAGCTTTTTACCTCATCCCACTTCAGCATTTGAAAGGTGATAAGAAGGAATTTCCTTCGCTAAGCTTATTGTTAGATCGCTTTTATTATCAAAAAGCGGATCGGGATCGTGTCAAGCAGCAAGCGCATGACCTGGAGAGAATTCTCTCAAATGAAAAAGAAAAAAATGAAAAGAAACTAATAAAATTAGAAGAGACTCTGCAGGATTCAGAGAAGGCAGAAATATTCAAGAAATACGGGGAACTGATAACTGGTCATATTTACGCTTTGAACAAAGGAATGAAGAGTGCTGAAGTAATTGATTATTATGATGAAAATCAACCTACTCTTTTGATTGAGCTCGATGTCCGAAAAACCCCTTCTGAAAATGCTCAATGGTATTTTTCTAAATACCAAAAGGCAAAGAACGCCAAATCCTTTGTAATCGATCAAATCGAAAAAACAAATGACGAAATTCAATATCTCGATAATTTAATCCACCAAATGAACACTGCCTCACCAAGAGATTTGCAGGAAATCCGTGAAGAGCTTGAAGAAGGCGGATATGTGAAAAAAAGATATACCAAAAAGCAAGGTAAGAAAAAAGATTTAAAACCTGTCCTTGATTCCTATTTGTCCAGTGATGGCATGGAAATTTTGGTAGGTAAAAACAATAAGCAGAATGAATATTTAACCAATCGCTTAGCGGCTAAAAATCAGCTTTGGTTCCATACGAAGGATATTCCGGGATCCCATGTTGTCATCCGCGATGCAAACCCTACCGAACAAACGATAAAAGAAGCCGCCATTCTGGCTGCCTATTTCAGTAAAGCCAGGCAGTCGAGCCAAGTTCCGGTAGACTCTACACTAATCAGGCATGTCAAAAAACCAGCTGGAGCAAAACCAGGCTTTGTAACCTATGATAATCAAACAACCTACTATGTTACCCCGGATGAAGAAGTGGTTTTATCCTTAAAAGCATAGATAAACGCAGCGGTTTTAATTTTCCGCTGCGTTTTTATTATATTATTATTCTTTTGTTATTACTCTAAATAGGAAATAAGATACTTCATCATTGCTGAGTGTCCAGGGCGTTCGTATCCCAACAAAAAAATCAGTTCCCGCTCGCTGCATATTACGAACAGTATCAAAGTATATCCACAGTTATATTAACCTGTTTTGTTATCTTCTTAAATTTCCTCCTTATACACACTTGCTAAAGTGGGGGGAGAAAAAGACTGCCAATAAAAAAATATCAGGGATCTTCCCTGATATTTTTTTGAGCCTCTGAAGACGGCCAGTCGGTTGATTTTCACCTGTCCCCGATTGAGCTATCTAGCTAATAGTCCCCCATCCACGACATATTCCGCTCCCGTTATATAGGAGGCGTCGTCAGAGGCTAAAAACAAGACTGGTTTAGAGATTTCTTGTGGGTCTGATAATCGTCCTATCGGAGATGTAGCATACATATCCAGTTGTTCTTGCGTATAGGTTTCTTTTAGCAGTGGGGTTAATACACCCCCTGGACATATCACATTGATTCGAATATTCTTGTCGGCGTATTCTACGGCTGCTGCTTTCGTCAACCCGTTAACCGCATGTTTGGCTGCCGTATACGCCACATTGGGGGTCCCATTGACATGTCTTAATCCTGCGGTAGATGAAATATTCACAATTGAGCCTCCCCCCGCCTCAATCATATGCGGAATTAACGCTTTCATCCCATAGAATGTTCCATGTTGGTCTATACTTATGATTTTGAGGTAGTCTTCATCTGCCAAATCGGTCAGCAAAGACACAGGACCAGCATATCCAGCATTATTCACCAAAACCGTAACAGGGCCAAAGGCTTCAACCGCTTGGTTTATGACATGTTTCCAATCGTCTGGATTGGTAACATCGTGTTTCACAAATAGTGTGTTCTCCCCGAGCTCTTTCGATAACGTCCTTCCTTCCGCTTCGAGTATATCCGTAATCACTACTTTAGCTCCTTCTTTGACAAACTCTCTAACGTGTTCAGAACCCATTCCTCGTGATGCACCCGTGATAATTGCCACTTTTCCATCCAGTCTCCCCATAATCTTTCCTCCTTTTTATTCACATTCACACTCACACCCTTACCCAATTTTTGGTATTTCCAAGCATTTTTAAGTGGGATTGTCTAACTAAAACGGATGTTCCCTGGATGAATACGATCAAGAAAAAGACAGAATATTTCATTCCGTCTTTGATAACCGCTGACACGCAGGGCAAATGTATGAAGTGGTGCTTCCTGTTTTGATTGATTGAATGGTCTCCCCGCATCTAGGGCAAGGTTCCCCTTTTTTATACGCAATTTGAAAATCACTCGTCAAGTACTCACCGTTATGTCCGTAAAAATCCTTTTCAAGAGAAAAACTCCCCTTGGATAAAGAATGGTGCAATTGTTTCTGCATATTGTTATAGAGGTTTTTGACCTCTTCTTCCGATAGGTCGGATACTTTCTTCTGAGGATGGATTCCGCTTTCAAACAAGATATCGTGAATATACATATTGCCGATTCCGCCGACGTTTTTTTGATTCAACAAGAAGGATTTAATTCCCGCTTTTTTCCCGTTAACCAACTGTCTGAAATAGTCATAGGTAAATTCCTTATCGAATGGGGTGAAGGCAATAGCTTTGATTATTTTTTCTTCTTTGATTTCTTGATCATTGGCGATATACACTTTTCCAAACCACCAAAATCGGATGGAAAACCCTGTCCCATCTTGAAATTGGATGAGGAATTGATATTTTTCCTGAACGGGATTGGATGAAATAGGTTCAAAATAAAGCAAATCCCCTCCCATCCCGAGCGAAATTAACATGTTTTCTCCATTCGATAGGGAAACGATGATCCATTTCCCTTTATTTTGAACCGCTTTAACCGTTGATCCTATTACTCGTGATGAAAATACCAACCCCGAAACATTGCAGCACTTTTCCTGCTTTATTTCCACCCGTTCGATTTGTTTGCCCGAGAGAGAGTCATTCATCTGGGTACTTAATTGATAGATTTCGGGTAACTCTGCCATTCTCCATTCCCCCTTTTATGCAAATTTACCTCATCGGAGACTATTCCGAAGAACCGAACGAACAAAAAGGCTGAATATAACCACTCAGTCTTTTTCATTATGATATTTCTTGTTGGCAGCTTGCTGCATACTCTTTCTCTAATTCTAGCAATCGGTCAATCAGATTATATATTTATCAACATCTAAGTTTAACAGACACAAATAAAAAGAGATAAAATCCAACTATTTCAGATTTTATCCCACTGATTCTTTATGTTTTTAGTTAACCCAGCTCTCATCATAAGGGTTTTGCTTCCATTTGCGGAGCTTATTCAGCTCCTCCTTTGTCACGTACTGATGTTCTTCCGCAACTTCGATAAGAGTTGAATAATCGCTTAAGGAGTAGTATGGAACCTCGCTATCAGCAAATGCAATTCTTGCTTTATCCATTTCATATGTAAAGATTGATACAACCCCTAGTACATCACAACCGACTTCACGTAATGCCTTGGCACATGTGATCGAACTTCCTCCTGTTGAAATCAAATCCTCCACGATGACTACTTTATCATTCTTTTCCGCTTTCCCTTCAATTTGATTTCCTTTTCCATGCCCTTTTGAACTGGAACGAACATAAATCATCGGCAAATCTAGCTGTTCACTTACCCAGGCAGCATGCGGAATGCCTGCTGTAGCTGTTCCTGCAATAATCTCAGCTTCAGGAAATTTTTCTTTTATTAATTGAGCTAGGCCTCTCGCTACATCCCGCCGTACCTCCGGGTAAGACATCGTTAATCGATTATCACAATAAATCGGGGATTTGATACCTGATGACCAAGTAAATGGATTGCTTGGCTGTAAGGCTACAGCTTGAATAGATAATAAATGCTCTGCTATTTTTCTTTTCATATCGGTCTCTCCCATTCTTCAACTATCTTATAATAGGCCTCTATTGGATTCTCTGCCGTTGTAATACTTCTTCCCACAACGATAAAATCACTGCCCTGCCTACTAGCCATAAACGGTGTAGCCACCCTTTGTTGGTCTCCTGCTGCATCACTGGCCAGACGAATTCCCGGAGTAACTGTTACGAAATTTCGACCAACCTGATTTTTAATTTGCTGTACTTCATGTACGGAGCAAACTACTCCATCAAGACCTGATTCTTTTGCTAATTGACTATAATGAATGACACTTTCAGCCAGGGTTGTCTGAATGAATTGCTCTCTTTGCATCTGCTCTTCACTTGTGCTTGTCAATTGCGTAACCGCTATACATAGCGGTCTTTTTTCTCCAGGAGGGGTACCCTTTTCAAGACCATCAAGCGCATATTCCATCATCTTTCTTCCGCCTGCTGCATGAACATTAACCATATCGACTCCCAGTCTTGCCACTGTCTCCATTGCTTTTCCAACCGTATTAGGAATATCGTGCAATTTCAAGTCCAAAAAAATGTCATGTCCCAATCCTTTAATTGCAGTGATGATAGAAGGACCTTCTCCGTAATAAAGCTCCATACCTACTTTAACAGCCAATTTTTCCTCATTAAATTTATGTAAAAATCGCAAGGTTAGCTCTCTATTAGGAAAATCAAGTGCGATGACCGGTGTATTCCGCATTCCTATTCCAGCTCCTTCCAACACATTCTGATATATGATCAAACCCGAGTGATAAAATTAGGTCTGGCAGAGCGTCAATAATCTCAGGCATAACAAACGGATTAATAAAATTGGCTGTTCCAACCGCAACCGCACTCGCACCTGCATAAAGGAATTCAATAACATCCTCTGCTGTTTCAATGCCGCCCATGCCAATGATAGGAATCGAAACCTGCGAGCTAACATCATGAATCATTCGAATCGCAACCGGTTTAATGGCCGGCCCTGATAAACCGCCTGTCCGATTAGCTAAAATCGGCTGGGCTGTTTTGAGATCAATACGCATTCCTATTAGTGTATTAATCATCGTCAGTCCATCAGCACCACCATCTTCAACTGCCTTCGCAATGGATACTATATCGCTGACATTCGGAGACAATTTAACATAGACTGGCACTGAAGATACTTCTTTTACCGCTTTAGTTAATTCTTTAGCCACAGACGGATCGGTACCAAATTGAATACCTCCGCATTTTACATTCGGACAGGAAATATTCAGTTCAAGAGCATGCACATTCGGAGCTGTACTGATCCGTTTCGCCGTCTCCACGTAATCCTCCATCATGGTTCCTGCCACATTAGCAATAATCGGTACATCGTACGTATCAAGCCATGGAAGCTCCTCATTCATCACATGCTCCAAGCCAGGGTTTTGAAGTCCAATGGCATTTAGCATCCCTGCATTTGTTTCCGCAACCCTTGGGGTCGGATTTCCAATACGCGGTTCAAGTGTCGTTGATTTAATGATGACGGCACCCAGCTTATCGAGATCATAAAACTGACTGTATTCCATGCCAAAGCCGAAACAACCAGACGCCGGCATAATCGGATTTTTCAACGCTAATCCAGGCAGCTGCATGCTTAATGGATTATTCATATGACGACCTCCTCTGAACGAAATACCGGGCCATCGATACATATCTTCCGGTATCCATTTCCCGGGGTACGGCACACACAGGCAAAGCACGCACCTATTCCGCAGCCCATTCTCTCTTCAAGCGAAATAAACACCTTTTTCCCTTTATATTTATCCTTAACGGCCTTTAGCATTGGTGTTGGCCCACATGTATAGACCACATCAATGTCCATTGGAACTGAAGCATTTGTTACATAGCCTTTTATTCCGTAAGTCCCGTCTTCAGTTGTGATAATGGTCTCCCCAAGCTCAGCAAATTCGTTTTCATAAAAAATATCTGCTGCGGTACGGAGGCCCAAAATATGAATCACAGATACACCTTTAGCCGTTAAATCTCTTGATAGCTGCAATAAAGGTGGTATTCCAATTCCTCCGCCTATCAAAAGCGCTTTTCCTCCCGGGTTCACATCCTCAACCGTAAACCCGTTGCCAAGCGGCCCAAGCACATCGACTTTTTCCCCTGTTTTTTTTTCAGAAAGAATCCTGGTTCCTTTCCCTTCCGCTCTGTAAACGATTGTAAAACGAGATTGCTCAGGGTCAATTTTACATATACTGATTGGCCTGCGCAGCAAAGGATCTATTCCGTTCGATACTTTGATATGTACAAATTGCCCAGGCATTGCCATGGAGGAGACAAGTGTCCCCTCCATAGTCATTTCAAATATATTCGGTGCAATCATTCGATGGCTGACGACGGTCATCATCTCTTTTTGAATCATAAACTGATTGCCTCCTTGGCCGTTTGCATATGGTTCATTTTAGTTGTCGAAAACGTTAGCGATTCCAGTACTGTTAAAATTGCATTGGCCGTATCCAAGGAAGTCATACAAGGAATCCCATTTTCAACCGATTCACGGCGAATTCTAAAACCATCACGTTCAGGCTGTTTTCCTTTGGTTAACGTATTAATCACCAGCTGTGCTTTTCCATTATGAATCATATCCAATAAATTCGGCTCTTCACTGCCAATTTTGCCAACAATTTGGCATGGAATATTCGCTTGATCTAACGCTTGAGCCGTACCCTCGGTAGCGATGATTTGATAACCAATTTCATTGAAACGTTCTGCAAGTAAAACGGCTTCTTCTTTGTCCTTATCCGCAACAGTCAAGAGGACAGTTCCATATTGCTTAATTTGAATTCCTGAAGCAATCAACCCTTTATACAAAGCCTTTTGCAATGTATCGTCTTTTCCCAGTACTTCACCCGTTGATTTCATTTCTGGTCCGAGCGTAATTTCAACCTGGCGAAGCTTTGCAAATGAAAATACTGGTACTTTTACGAACACACCCGCCTTTTCAGGGACAAGGCCATTTTCAAGACCATAATCCTTAAGCTTTTGTCCCAAAATGACCTTAGTGGCCAAATTCGCCATTGGAACATTAGTGATTTTGCTTAAGAACGGTACCGTCCTGCTTGAACGGGGATTAACTTCAATTACAAACACTTCATTATTAGAGACTACATATTGGATATTAAACAGACCAATTATATTCAAACCCTTTGCTAGTTTAATCGTATAATCTATAATTTTTTCTTTCGTATTTTCTGACAGATTCTGTGGAGGGTAGACTGCTATAGAATCACCAGAATGGACTCCAGCACGTTCAATATGCTCCATGATACCCGGAATAACAACTGTTTCACCATCAGAAATTGCATCTACTTCAATTTCTTTCCCTGTTAAATAACGATCGATTAATACAGGATGCTTCGGATTTATCTTCACGGCATTTTTCATATAATGAAGCAAATCCTCCTGATCATCCACGATCTCCATTGCCCTTCCACCAAGAACATAGGACGGTCTTACCAAAATAGGGTATCCAATCTCATCAGCCACTTCGACTGCTTCCTCCACTGACAAGGCTGTTTTCCCTTTAGGCTGCGGGATATTCAATTCTGTTAAGGCTTGCTCAAACATATCGCGATTTTCAGATCGATCCACATCCTCTAAAGACGTACCCAGTATCTTAACTCCTCTTTCTACAAGGGCTGAGGCAAGATTAATGGCTGTCTGACCGCCAAATTGTACAATAACCCCTTCTGGTTTTTCTAAATCAATGACATTCATCACATCTTCAATCGTTAAGGGCTCAAAATATAGTTTGTCTGAAATGCTAAAATCTGTTGAGACCGTTTCCGGATTGCTGTTTATAATAATCGCTTCATAGCCGGCTTCTTTAATCGCCCAGACAGAATGAACAGTTGCGTAATCAAACTCAACTCCCTGCCCGATTCGAATGGGTCCGGAACCAAGTACAACGACACTCCTCTTTGGCGTTACGATTGATTCATTCTCATCCTCATAAGTGGAGTAAAAATATGGTGTTTCAGATTCAAACTCCGCAGCACAGGTATCGACCATTTTAAATACCGGTTTGATTTGATTGTCCATGCGCCACTGATACACTTCCAATTCAGAGCTTTTCCAAAGCTTTGCTAAGATATAATCAGAGAAACCAAGTTTTTTGGCTATTAATGTATATCTCGGATGGAAGGGGGCTTCTAACAGTTTAGCTTCCATCTCAACAATCTTTGCAAATTTATGCAGAAAGAATAAATCAATCCGAGACCATTCATGGATTAACTGAATCGTTAATCCGCGCTTTAACCCTTCAGCAATATAAAATAGTCGTTCGTCTGTTGCTATTTTAATTTGTTTTTCTATCTCTTCATCTGTGATCATCTCAGCCTTAGGCAGTTCAAAGTGCAAGATTCCAACCTCTAGGGAGCGAATTGCTTTTAATAGAGATTCCTCGAACGTTCTGCCGATTGCCATAACCTCACCAGTTGCTTTCATTTGCGTTCCGAGGGTTCTGTTCCCTTCCTCAAATTTATCAAAAGGCCAGCGTGGTATTTTGGTTACGACATAATCAAGTGCCGGTTCAAAGCTCGCATAAGTTTTTCCAGTTACGGGATTGATCATCTCATCGAGTGTCAAACCAACTGCAATTTTAGCTGCAAGCTTTGCGATAGGATAACCGGTTGCTTTAGAAGCAAGGGCAGACGAACGGCTCACCCTTGGGTTAACCTCGATAATGTAGTAATTGAAGCTATCTGGATCAAGAGCAAGCTGAACATTGCAGCCTCCTTCTATTTTTAAAGAACGTATAATTTTCAACGACGCATTGCGCAATAATTGGTATTCCCGGTCACTCAATGTTTGGCTCGGTGCCACTACAATCGAATCTCCCGTATGTATTCCGACAGGATCGATATTTTCCATGTTACAAACTACGATTGCATTATCATTCGAATCTCTCATGACCTCATATTCAATTTCCTTGAACCCTGCAATGCTTTTTTCCAGCAAGCATTGGGTGACAGGACTGCTCTTGAGACCACCGGCTACAATCTCGCGTAATTCCTCTTCGTTTGAACAGATTCCGCCGCCTGTCCCTCCAAGTGTATAAGCCGGTCGTACAATTACAGGGTATCCTACAGTCTGAATAAAAGCCTCGGCTTCTTCCAGATTATGAATGATCGCACTGTCAGGAACCGGTTCACTCAATTCGTTCATTAAGCTTCGGAATAGATCACGGTCCTCAGCCTGCTCAATTGCCGATAGCTTTGTTCCCAGAATTTCAACACCGCATTCCTCGAGCACTCCAGATTTGGACAGTTCTACAGCCAGATTTAATCCAGTCTGCCCTCCAAGAGTCGGCAATAGAGCATCAGGGCGTTCTTTACGGATAATTTTACTGACAAACTCTAACGTTAATGGCTCAATATAAACCGCATCTGCAATTTCCGTGTCTGTCATAATTGTAGCCGGGTTGGAATTAACCAAGACAACACGATACCCTTCTTCTTTTAATGCCAGACAAGCTTGTGTACCCGCATAATCAAATTCTGCTGCCTGGCCGATTACAATCGGTCCGGATCCAATAACCAGGATGGATTTAATATCTGTACGTTTACTCATTTTACTGCCTCCTTCAGTTTGGATCTCTCAATCATGCTAATGAATTGATCAAATAAATAATTTGCGTCCTCCGGGCCAGGCGATGATTCCGGGTGATATTGGACGGTGAAAGCATCGTAGTATTTATGTCTTAATCCCTCAATCGTTCCGTCATTTAATGCAATATGCGTAACTTCCAAGTCTGTTTGTTCAATAGAGTCATATTTCACTGTGTATCCATGGTTTTGCGAGGTCAGTGCAATTTTGCCTGTTTTTAAATCTTTAACTGGGTGATTGGAACCGCGATGCCCAAATTTCATTTTTTCAGTTTCTGCATTACATGCTAGAGCAAACAACTGGTGCCCAAGACAAATGCCGAACATTGGCACTTTTCCGATAATTTTTCTTATCATTTCAATCGCTTCCGGTACATTTTCAGGGTCTCCCGGTCCATTTGTCAGCATGATACCATCTGGACGAAGTGTCATAATTTCTTCAAAGGTAGTATTATAAGGCACAACGATTACATCACAGCCTCGATTGTTTAATTCTCTTAATATTCCATGCTTCATTCCAAAATCTACTACAACTACCCGATAACCGCGTCCTGGACTCGGATATGCTTTTTTTGTAGATACCTTTTGAACCTGATTACGAGGCAGCACAGTTGCTTTCACTTGATGGAGCATCGTTTCAGCATCTTTAGTTATT
The DNA here is from genome assembly GCF_006346415.1 of Bacillus sp. D386. Lineage (NCBI taxonomy): Bacteria > Bacillati > Bacillota > Bacilli > Caryophanales > Bacillaceae > Bacillus > Bacillus sp. D386. The sequence continues at coordinate 432,506 of NZ_VEMV01000001.1, forward strand.
GAACAAATCACACCTTTTACTGTACCTCTTTCACGAATCATTCTTGTCAACTTCCGAGTATCAATCCCTGCAATGCCAGGGATATTCTTTATTTTCATATATTCATCAAGAGAAAAATCACTTCTCCAATTCGAAGGAAAATCAGCCACTTCTTTTACAATTAGGCCACTTAGGCTCGGAGCGATTGACTCAAAATCATCCCTATTGATTCCATAGTTACCGATTAAAGGATAAGTCATCGTAATAATTTGACCGCAATAAGAAGGGTCAGATAAAATCTCCTGATAACCGGTCATCCCCGTATTAAATACAACCTCACCAATTTTATCGCTTTCTCCTCCAAATGCTTCGCCAATAAAAATTGTTCCATCTTCTAAAATCAATTGTCTCTTCATTCAGTTAGACTTCCTTTCTGCCAAACTACTTTTCCTTCCACAATCGTCATGACCGGCCATCCTTGACAGCTCAGGCCAGCAAATGGCGTGTTTTTTCCTTTGGAAAGGAAGGTATCAGGATTAATCACTTGTTCTTCTTCTAAATCAAGCAGGACGAGATCCGCAGGCATCCCTATTTCTATTTTTCCGTAGTTAAGTTCAAATGCTTGCGCTGGTTTAATCGTCAAGAAATCAATTAATTGTTTCAGGGTCATCGCTCCCTTTTTTACCAAATATGTATACAACAGCGGAAAGGCTGTTTCTAATCCAACTATGCCAAACGGCGCAAGTCTGATATTTTGTGATTTTTCCTCTACTGAATGGGGAGCATGATCTGTAGCGATAAAATCAATCGTCCCGTCTAACAGGCCTTCTAGCAATGCTTTTTTGTCATCCTCACCTCTTAAAGGCGGATTCATTTTAAAATTAGTATCCAGCTCCTTAATGTCCATTTCGGACAGTAACAAATGATGGGGGGTTACCTCTGCTGTTACATGAATGCCTGCTTTCTTGGCATCACGAACCGTTCTTACAGACTCCTTCGTGCTGATATGACAAACATGATAATGGCAACCTGCTGTCTCAGCCAGTAATACATCCCTAGCAATATGGACCGCTTCACATACTGAAGGGATACCAGGTAATTCATGTTTTCTCGAATAGATTCCTTCATGCACACATCCACTTTGAATTAATGTATTATCCTCACAGTGAGCGACAATGGCCATATTCAGTTTTGCAGCTTTTTTCATAGCTTCAAGCATCATACCAGCTGACTGGATGCCGACGCCGTCATCTGTAAAGGCAAATGCTCCGGATTTTTTCAGAGATTCAAAATCAGTTAATTCCTTTCCAAGCTCCCTGATAGTAATTGAGGCATAGGGCAATACCCTTGTGCTCGCCTTTTCTCTAATTCTATTATTTAACGAACGTAATTGTTCGGCAGTATCCGGAACAGGTCGTGTATTCGGCATAGCAGCTACAGTAGTAAATCCACCTTTTGCAGCAGCCTGTGTCCCTGTTTCAATCGTTTCTTTATGCTCGCCGCCGGGCTCTCTTAAGTGAACATGCAAATCTATAAAACCAGGCGCCAGCAAAAATCCTTTAGCATGAATGATGTTTGCCTGCTGATTGGGCAATTCATCTTGGATATCGGAGATTACTCCGCTCTGAATTAAGATATCTTTGGTGGCCAGTGTTCCATCATCAGTTAAAAATTGCGCACTTTTTATAATTGTATTCATGATTTGCCGCTCCTCCCCTTTGCTCGATACTATTTTTTAAAGCAGCCATTCTCACATATACTCCGTTGGCCATTTGTTTAAATATTCGCGAACGAGCGCATTCAACTAATGAATCATCAATTTCCACACCTCTATTTACTGGCGCAGGATGCATAATTATACAATTACTCCTAAGACGTCTCTCCCTTTCAATCGTCAATCCATAACTGTTCAAATATTCCATTTTTCTCATTGGCATTTCCACTGAATGACGTTCATGCTGGATTCGAAGCAACATAACTACATCTGCGTTTTCGATGGCGTCATCAATTGGTTCATAGGCCACATTGCTTCCCGAGAGATTCGCCCAAGCTTGTGGGCCAGAGAATACAACCTTTGCACCTAATCTGGTCAGTGTTTCCGCATTTGATCGCGCTACGCGGCTATGCCTGATATCTCCTATGATTGCCACTTTTAAACCTCGAAACGTTTGAAATTCCTGTTTAATGGTCATCAAGTCCAATAAACATTGCGTAGGATGATGCCCGCATCCATCACCAGCATTCATTATGGATAAATATACACCACTTTGTATTAAATTTGCAAAATAATTATCTTCTGTATGACGAATTACTACGGTTTCCACTCCAATCGCTTCTAATGTCTTCACTGTATCGGATAGGGTTTCACCTTTTAATACACTTGATGCTTGCACTTCAAAAGGGATTACATCCAACCCAAGCTTTCGCTGTGCCATTTCAAAGCTGATTTTAGTACGCGTGCTCGCTTCAAAAAATAAATTTGCTACAAAGTGTCTTTTTGCAGGCATCCAGGTTTCCCCATTGGCAAATGCCTCAGCATCTGATAGCAAGCCTGTAATTTCCTCAATCGATAAATCTGTCATCGTAAGCAAATGTTTCACGATCAATCAGCCTCCCATATTCTAAAAAAAACCCTAATTCGTTTTTTACGAATCAGGGTTTTAGTTTATTTAGTCGATTCATCCCAATATCGCATACTGGAATTATCGCACTTAATCTAACCCCTGTATTTTACTTGTTGGATCTACTTTCAACCCTGACTTTCACTGGTTTCCTTACCGGGAAGTACAAGATTTAAGATGACACCTACAATGGCGGCCAATGCCATTCCAGAAATGGAGGCATGATCGGTAATTTTGAGCATTGCACCACCAACACCAATGATTAAAATAACAGAGGATATGACTAAGTTTCTATTTTTAGATAAATCGATTTTGCTGTCGATCAACATCCGTAAACCGCTTGAAGCTATGATGCCGAACAGAAGAATGGACACCCCACCCATCACAGCTGATGGAATGGATTGAATAAGGGCTGAAATTTTTCCAATAAATCCGAACAAGATTGCGAATACCGCTGCTCCGCCTATTACATAAACACTGAATACTCTTGTAAGACCCATAACACCAATATTTTCTCCATAGGTTGTATTCGGAGGACCACCCAGGCAAGATGCAATCATAATGGAAACTCCATCGCCAAATAACGAACGATGTAGACCCGGTTTCTCAACAAAATTGCGTCCAGCAAGTTTACCAAGAACTAATTGATCGCCAATATGTTCTGATATTGGAACGATGGCAATTGGAATCATGATCAGAATAATTTCCCATGTTAAAGCCGGTGTATAATCTACGAATGGCACCGTGAAATTTGGAAGCTGGAACCAGGCTGCTTCTTTTACCGGAGTGAAATCTACAATTCCAAAGAAGCAGGCGGTAATATAACCACCAATAATACCGATTAATACTGGAATCAGTGAAAAAAAGTTTTTAAAGACAACACTGCATGTGATTGTGATGGCAAGTGTAATTAAGGCAACCGTAATATGTTTTGTGCTGTAAACAAGCACTTCTGCATTCGGATTTTCATACATGGCCATATTGACTGCTGTTGAGGCAAGACCAAGACCAATTACCATAATGATAGGACCTACGACTACAGGCGGTAAAAAGTTTAGGATGGTTTTAGTGCCTAGTTTTTTAACTAATAAAGCAACGAGTGCATAAACAAGTCCAATCAAAAAGCCGCCTACTAAAGCAGAACCAACACCGCTGCTTTCATTTAGTAAAGTAATCGGATAGATAAAGGCAAAGGATGAACCAAGATAAGCAGGTATTTGCCCTTTGGTGATCAGAATGTAAACCAGTGTACCTATACCGCTTGTCAATAGGGCAATTCCAGGATCCAGCCCTGTTAGAATCGGTACAAGAATGGTTGAACCAAACATCGCAAATAAATGCTGCAGGCTTAATATAAACCATTGCTTCGGAGTAGGTTTTTCATTGACATCGTACCTTATTTGAGGATTGTTTGCTATTTCTATAGAAGTCATAATTATTGCCTCCCTGATGAAATTAATAGGTTTCGAAGGGAGATGATTATTTGCATAAGCAAATATCGCATGCTCCCCTTTTCAGCCTCACAGGACTGAATTAAAAAGGTTTTTTTATTCAAAAATGGAGACTTGTTCACCATCATCCATTTCTTTTAATTTGACGACAATCTTTTCATTTTTTGCAGTAGGTATATTCTTGCCTACATAATCAGCTCGGATTGGAAGCTCTCTGTGCCCTCTGTCGATCAGGACAGCTAATTGGATTTGAGCCGGTCTGCCAATATCTATAAGAGCATCAAGAGCTGCTCTCGCCGTTCTGCCAGTATATAAAACATCATCAACCAGAATGACTTTCTTATCTTTTAAGCTAAATGATACATCTGATCCATTTACCTGTGGATCCCCGCTTTTTGTCTTTGTGCTTAAATCATCCCGGTACAAGGTAATATCCAGTTCACCAACAGGAATTTCCGCTCCTTCAATTTCGTGAATTCTTTCTCCCAGACGTTTAGCAAGAAAAATACCACGGGTACGAATACCGATCAACACACAATCACTCACACCCTTATTTTTCTCGATAATTTCATGAGAAATCCTTGTTAACGCTCTTGAGATTGCCTTTTCATCAAGCAAGATTGCTTTCTCTAACATATCATCGTCCCTTTCCTAAAAAACGTAAAAAATCCTTTTGCCGTGTAGGCAAAAGGATATAATAAACCATAGAAAAAGACACACATCTTCCATTAGTTTTCACGTACCTTTTCAGCCTCACGGGACTGTATTTAAAGGACCCTATTCAGTTGTATCTATATTACTTTAGGATTGTTATCCTTGTCAACAGTCAATTCTTAAAGTTTCCAAATAATCGACAAAATATGCTGGTAATGGAGCTTCAAATTCCAAATATTCCTCTGTTCTAGGATGGACAAATCCCAGAACTGCTGCATGTAAAGCCTGTCCATTTAAATCAGGAGTTTTTCTTGGTCCATACTTAGGGTCACCAGCAAGAGGATAACCAATATATTTCATATGGACACGAATTTGATGAGTGCGTCCTGTTTCAAGCTGACATTCAATAAAAGTAAAGTCTTTAAATCTTTCCAGTACATGAAAATGTGTAACTGCATGCCTAGAATTATCGTCTGTTACTGTCATGCTTTGACGATCTCGTTTATCACGGCCTATCGGCGCATCTACCGTTCCTGCATCATGTGGAATGATACCGTGGACAAGTGCCTTATACTTCCGGGTAACTGTTTTTTCAGTTAATTGCTTTACAAGTCTCTCATGCGCATAATCATTTTTAGCGACCATGAGCAATCCTGAAGTATCCTTATCGATACGATGGACGATACCTGGACGCATCACACCATTGATCCCTGATAAATCCTTGCAATGGTACATTAAAGCATTTACAAGTGTACCTGATCCATGTCCTGCTGCCGGATGTACAACCATGCCTTTTGGTTTATTGACAACAATGACATCCGCATCCTCATAATAAATATCAAGAGGAATGTTCTCAGCTACAACATCAAGTTCCTCTGGCTCTGATGGTGTGATTTCAATAGAGTCACCAGGCTGACATTTATAATTTGCCTTTATCTGTTTGTCATTCACCAGAATATTCCCTTCTTTTATCCACTGCTGGACTTGAGAACGTGACCATTCTTCATTTAAAACGGAAAGGACTTTATCAAGCCTTTCACCTTTTTGTTCTTCTGTTACTATCAGTCTTTGACTATCCATTCTTTAGCTCCTTAGCTCTTTTTTCCTCCATAAACATAGCAATAACCAATAATCCAACTCCTATACAAAGAGCAGAATCTGCCACATTAAAGACAGGAAAACTGTATGAGAATATATACGTATGCACAAAATCAACCACTTCATTGCGGAAAATCCGATCAATAAAATTACCAATCGCTCCCCCAAGAATAAGTCCAAGGGATATCCCCGTCAACTTATCGGTACTGAATTTTCTTATGTAAAAGACAATTCCAATAATAACCACGGTTGTTACGATGTAAAAAAACCACATTTGTCCCTGAAGAATTCCCCATGCCGCCCCTCGGTTTCTGTGCGAGGTGATGTATAGAAAGTTTTCAATGATTGGTATACTCTCCCCTAAGGTCATATACTTAACGACCAACCATTTTGTAAATTGGTCAATCATGATAATGAGCAACGCAATCAAATAATACATATATAACATAAGCTTGCCCCCTGCCTGCTTAAAATGTACACACTGCTTAACAAATTGTAGCATATCTATCTAACAAATGTTTTAGAACTTTAACAAAAATACAGGCCCTTTCGAATAAATGAAAGGGCCTATAGAAGGAATAGCATCCCAGTATTTTGGACAGGTTGGTCTATCACCTCTACTGCCCACACATAAAACTTATCTAACACTTCAAATGAGAGTATGCCTCACTTTTCGCTGATTGCTTAAGCACTCAGGAAATCGGTTCTCTATCATTTTAAATAACCTTATCCGAGTTCTGGATATTCGTTATCTACCACTGTAGAGCAGCGTTCACATAAAGTTGGATGTTTCTCAATTGTACCAACCTCTTCACTAATATTCCAGCAACGTTCACAAGTTTCTCCATTTGCTTTTGTGACTAAAATTGCCGCATGCTCTAACTTAATAGCTTCTTCCGGTGCATCGTAAATGTATCCGGCAACTTCCACTGAAGAAACGATAAATAATTGTTCAAGGCTTTCTTCAATGCTTTCAAGCAAATCTTTTGTTTCTTCACTTACATACAATGCTACTTTCGCATTTAATGATTTACCAATTACTTTTGCATTTCTTGCTTCTTCAAGCGCTTTAAGGACATCATCACGCAAATTCATGAACAGATCCCATTTAGCTTTAACAGCTGTACTATTTGGATAATTTTCAACCGACGGCATATCTGTTAATTGTACGCTCTCTGCATCAGCATCATCGATAAAAGTCCAAACTTCATCAGCTGTATGCGGCAGAATAGGAGCAATCAATTTAACTAGCTTCATAACGCATTCATGCAGTACAGTTTGAATTGCACGGCGGCCATCACTGTTTTCCGCATCGCAGTATAGAATATCCTTTGCATAATCCAGATAGAAGGAACTTAAATCCTGTGTACAGAAATTATTGATACCATTATAGATATCAGCAAATTCATAATTGTCATAGGATTGTTTTACCTGATCAACCAAATCATTTAACTTAATGAGCATATATTGATCCACTTCACGAAGATTCTCGTAAGAAACAGCATCATGCTCTGCGTTAAATCCGCTCAGGTTTCCAAGCAGGAATCTGAATGTGTTACGAATTTTACGATATACTTCGGATACTTGTTTCAGGATATTATCAGAAACACGTACATCAGCCTGGTAATCGACACTCGCAACCCAAAGACGCAGAATATCTGCACCCATTTGATTGATAACTTTTAATGGGTCAATTGTGTTTCCTAGGGATTTACTCATTTTACGGCCTTCTCCATCAAGTGTAAATCCGTGGCTTAATACTTCCTTGTAAGGAGCTTTACCAGTAACAGCAACTGACGTGATCAAAGAGGAGTTAAACCATCCACGATATTGGTCTGAACCCTCGAGGTAAAGGTCAGCTGGTCTTCTCAAATCTTCTCTTGCTTCAAGAACTGATTGATGGGAGGAACCAGAATCAAACCATACGTCCATAATATCTGTTTCTTTCGTAAATAAGCCATTCGGGCTGCCTTCATGTGTAAAGCCTTCTGGGAGAAGATCTTTTGCGTCTTTCTCAAACCAAACAGTGGAACCGTATTGTCGGAATAAATCAGATACATGCTTAATCGTTTCATCTGTAATGATTGCTTCACCATTTTCTGCATAAAACACCGGAATCGGTACGCCCCATGCACGCTGACGGGAAATACACCAGTCTCCACGATCACGAATCATGTTAAATAATCTCGTTTCACCCCATGCAGGTACCCATTTAGTTTCTTTGATCTGCTGCAATAGGTCTTCACGGATATCATCAACAGAAGCAAACCATTGATCGGTTGCACGGAAAATTGTTGGCTTTTTCGTTCTCCAATCATGCGGATAAGAGTGTGTAATGAAATCAAGTTTTAACAGAGCACCGACTTCCTCGAGTTTATCCGTGATTTCTTTGTTTGCTTTATCATAGAATAATCCTTCAAATCCAGGAGCATCAGAAGTCATATGGCCTTTTCCATCCACTGGGCAGAGTACTCCAAGATTATATTTCTGACCTACGATAAAGTCATCTTCACCATGTCCTGGCGCAGTATGAACACAGCCTGTACCTGCATCAGTGGTTACATGCTCTCCTAAAATAACAAGTGAGTCACGGTCATACAATGGATGTTTAGTGACTACATATTCCAGTTCAGCACCTTTAACAGTCTTCTCAACTTCAGCATTCTCCCATCCAAGTGTTTCTTTAACGGAAGGCAATAGTGTTTCAGCCACAATATATTTTGTACCATCAACATTCACAAGTACATAATCAAGGCGTGGGTGAACAGCAATTCCAAGGTTAGCTGGAATAGTCCAAGGTGTCGTTGTCCAAATAATGAACTTCGCTCCCTCTTCCACTACTCCTTTGCCGTCCTTCACATCAAATGCAACAAAGATAGATGCTGATTTCTTGTCGTGGTATTCGATTTCCGCTTCAGCTAGTGCAGATTCACTGGAAGGAGACCAATAAACCGGTTTTAATCCTTTATAGATATAGCCTTTTTTCGCCATATCACCGAAAACTTTGATTTGCTCAGCTTCATATTCAGGTTTCAGTGTGATGTAAGGATTTTCCCAGTCCCCTCTTACACCTAAACGTTTAAATTGAGTGCGCTGCTGATCAATTTGTGTATAAGCATATTCCTCACAAAGTTTACGGAAGTCAGCGATTGTCATTTCCTTACGATTTACTTTTTTGTTTTTAGTTAGCGCTGTTTCAATTGGTAAACCATGAGTATCCCAACCTGGTACATATGGCGCATTATAACCATTCATTGATTTAAAGCGAACAATAAAATCCTTTAAGATTTTATTCATCGCATGCCCGATATGAATGTTTCCATTCGCATAAGGAGGTCCGTCATGCAGCACAAATTTAGGAAGGTCCTTTGTACGCTCCTGTACTAATTTGTAAATATTTTTTTCTTCCCAACCTGCTTGAACTTCCGGTTCTCTTTTTGGTAAATTCCCACGCATTGGAAATTCTGTTTTAGGCATCAATAATGTGTCTTTAAATTCCATTCCATTCACTCCTTAAACTTCCTCATAAATAAATACAAAAAAGCCTTTTCATCCCGGTAAAGGGACGAAAAGGCTATATTTCCGCGGTACCACCCTTTTAGAATATTGCCTGACAATATTCCTCTTGGTATTCGTAACGTGAATGACTCGCCGCTATTTACTGCCAGCCAAGCTGGGTTCAAAAGCAGACTCAGGGATGATCTTCCATCCAGATTCTTTTACCGGACTCCCACCTTCCCCGGCTCGCTACAAAAAGTATGATCTGATGTACTGTTCCCGTCTTCGTTTTAACATTTTTTGAATAGATTTGTTAAAATATTATATTCAATAACTTACGATAAAGTCAAGACCTTACATTTCTTCTTCATTCAGGTCGATATCAAATTCAGTGGCATCCACGTCATATTTAAGAAGTTTATCCCAATCTTCACTGTTTAATAAATCAAGCTGGGCTTCAACAAGCATTTTAAAACGCATTCTGAATACTTTAGATTGCTTTTTAAGGTCTTCAATTTCAATAGCAATTTTTCTTGCTTTAGATAATGCCTCATTGACAATTCGGTCAGCATTTTTTTCTGCTTCCTTCATAATCAATTTAGCCTCTTTTTGAGAATTTCGTTTGACATCTTCTCCGGCTTCCTGAGCAATGACGATTGATTTATTCAACGTTTCCTCAATGCTGGAGAAATGCTCAAGGCGTTGTTCCAACTCTTCCACTTTGGCTTCAAGATCTTTCTTATCTCGAAGGACCAACTCGTAATCTTTAATTATTTGGTCAAGAAACTCATTTACTTCATCTTCATCGTAACCGCGGAATCCTCTGCCGAATTCCTTGTTATGTATGTCTAGCGGTGATAATGGCATAGACTGCACCTCCGAATACTGATTCTTCTCTTAATTATTATACTATGCTTTCGACAGTAATGGTGATATTCCTTCTAAATTCCTGATTATTTTTGTATACCACACTTTATTTTCCATTTATCTTTCTTTGTTTTTCCTTCAATGGAAAATATCTTCATTCTTCCTATCCCACGAGTGGATAACACATCACTTTCTCTGATTTCATATGATGGATTATCGACTTGTTTCCAGTTTACCTTAACACGCCCCTGCTGTACGAGTGTTTGGCTCTTTTGCCTCGAAATATTGGCGATAGCCGACAATATCGTATCAATTCTCATGGAGGAAACTGTCACTTGGCATTCCTTCCATTGTTCCGTAACAGTCATAGCCTGATCAGCAGGTATTTCCTGAAACTTTACACCCGCATTGCCCATTTTAGATATATTCATCTCCAGATAGGATGCTACATCTTTTGCAACAACGAATTGTACTCGCTCGCCTTCAATCCATATATCACCAAATTTTTCTCTCTTTAAGCCAACAGACATTAACGTGCCAAGAATCTGCCTATGTTTCAGTGTCGTAAATTTTGCAGAATAAAATAATTCATAAATGGTCAGTTCGTAATCCTCGATTTGCGGTTCATAATAGTCCGGATAGAGGAGCGCTCTTTGCCGCTCGGCCGCTTCGCTTCCTCCAAAAAAGGAAACATGTACATCTCCATTTGTACCAATTAGCATCCTTACAATCTCTGATTCTCTGGGGTCAAGAAAATCTGTCAGTTTAGGGGCATATTGCTCCTGCACTTGATCAATCCATCCAAGCACCTGATCGATAAATTCTCTTTCTTCCTGACGAAAATGCTGATAAATATCCATTTACATCCTCCAGCTAAAATATAAAAGCTCCCTGTTTTGAAAGGGAGCTAACATTCTTCTTAAAAAATGCCTGCCAACGCGGAGATTCCTACTCGTGCCATATTTAACACAAGAATCGCTATAATTGGAGAAATATCAATCATGCCGAGCGAAGGTACAATTCTCCTGAATGGTTCCAAAAACGGCTCACATATGCGTGCTAAAAACATTCCAATTCCTGTATCCCTTGCATTTGGAAACCACGACATTAATATGTAAATAATTAAGGCCCAGGAATATATATCTACTGCTTTATAAAGTATATAAAAAAATATATCCATTATTTACTTACCACCTTATATCCTCCAGTTCATCTTCTTGAGCATATCCAGAGATGGAACCTGAAACATCAACATTATCAGGGGTACATAAGAATATATTTGACCCGATACGCTGAATATCCCCACCGATTGCATAGACTGTCCCACTTAAAAAGTCAACAATTCTTCTAGCCTGGTCTGGTGAAATCCTTTGTAAATTCACAACAACCCCACGGCGATTTTTTAAATGGTCGGCAATCTCCTGAGCATCTGCATACGCTCTTGGTTCCAGCAATACTAACTTAGAAGATTTCTGTATGCTTTGAAGACTCACTATATTTTGTTGTTTTTGCTGCTGATCATGTTTATTCACTTTTGCCGGAACTTTTTCTTCTTCAACATATTGTTCCTCATACTCATATTCTTCATCCTCGAGTGCAAAGAACGTTTTCATTTTTGATACGATTGACATCATTTACACCTCTCTTTTATTCATTCCCTACCAAGGCAGTTCCGATTCTAACCATGGTTGCACCCTCTTCAATGGCGATTTCATAGTCATTAGACATGCCCATTGAGAGTTCTGTGCATGGGGCATTGGGCAACTTCATATTTTGTATCACTACTTGCAATTCTTTGAGTTTACGGAAACAAGTACGTATTTCTTCTTCATCATCTGTGAAAGGAGCCATCGTCATAAGTCCCATTACCCTAATTTTTTCAAATTCAGCAAGCTGTTGTACAAACTCAATTGCAATCTGAGGCTGTATTCCATGTTTAGTATCTTCTCCGCTTACATTTATCTGAACAAAACAGTCAATCGGGCGCGTGGCTCTCTTTTCTATTTCTTCAGCCAATGATAAGCGATCAAGAGAATGTAGAACGTCCACACGATTTATGATCGTTTTTACCTTTCTCGTTTGAAGCGAACCGATAAAATGCCAAACTGGTCGTTCTTTTATACCCTCTTGCTTGGCTATTAATCCTTCCGAGCGGTTTTCACCAAAGTTTTTAATTCCGGCTTTATAGGCTTCTAGAGCACGTTTTGTTGAAACATATTTTGTAACAGCAATTATTTGTATATCTTGTGGATTACGACCTGCACGTTTTGCAGCACTCTCGATTTTTTCATGAATGATTTGCAGGTTTTCCGTCACTTCCAATATCCTACTCCTCCTTCCAGCCGATTAACCCCAACATTCGACCAGTTTTCCCCTCATCACGTCGGTGAGAAAAAAAGTAAGAATCATCACAACTTGTACAAAAACCAGTTGTCATAATATTCTCTGGTAAAATACCGGCTTTCTGAAGAATTAAAGCATTCGCCAGCTTTAAATCAAGCTGATATTGATTCTCCGTAATTTGATTATAAGCGGTTTTTGTCTGTTCTTCTAGTATAACCTCTAAATAGTTAATTACTTTTTTGTCGACCGTATAACAGTTTTGGCAAATAGATGGCCCTATTGCAGCATATATCTCTTCAGGCTGAACACCTTCATCCTGTCTCCAGATATCAATCATAGATGAACCTATGCCAGCAACCGTCCCCTTCCAGCCTGCATGTACAATCCCAATCAAATGATGGTTAGGCGCCATAAAATATACGGGTACACAATCTGCAAAACAAAGCGTCAATAATATTCCGCTTTCTTTTGTATATAAACCATCCGTTGCTTTTAATGCTGTTTTATAATCTATAGCACCAAGCCCGGCATGACTTTTGTCAATTTTCAAAATAGACGCTTCATGCGTCTGCTCAGCTCCAACCCATCTTTCAACAGGAAAATGGAGCTGGTCAGCTAGAATACGCCTGTTTTCTATTACTTTTCCATCTAAATCAAAGACGTGAAAAGCTGTATTCATCGACTGAAACGGAAAATCGCTGATGCCTCCGTTCTTCGTAGTAAATCCCGCCAATAAATTCGGATGCCAATCCTTCCAACCTTTTATCGACATAAATGATTCGGAAAACTGAACAAATGGTTCCAAGCTAATACCCCTCGATTTTTCTTTCATTTTATCACAATCCCGCATAATTTTCTTCTTCTAATCATTAAAACTTCCGTATCCCTTGTATTCCACAAGAATCACATCTTCTCCAATCATTTTAATTTTATACCACGGAATGACAGTGTCTTCCTCTTTATTTAAAAACGAAAGCATTTTACTGTTTGCTACCGTTATACTTTCTATTTTCCCAGTACTTAGATTAATTTCAATATCTTCAACATTTCCCAATCGTTTTCCGTCGAATGTATTTACGATATCTTTGACTTGTAACTCAGAAATTTTAATCATACTCTATCTCCTCCACTCGGGATCTGTAGTTACAGGCATTATATGAATGGAAAGAACAATAAAGAACTTCTCTCTGGAACGCCCTCCTATCCATCAAATCTTGAACGTTATAAGAAAAGGATTTAGTTTCTTTCATATCTGGCTATCTACAAAACCATAAAAAACAGATGCTGGTGATGCAAGAATTTTGAGTTCCCCTCTTTTAAATAGGAATGAAGACTCTGCTATAATAAATTGGCCTAATATAAATAAAAACTATCCTGCAAATGAGGATAGCTTAAGGGCAATACATATTTAATTATAAGTTCATTAATCAGCAGCTAGATATTTTTATTCATTTGGCGAATAGCCGCTTTTTCCAAGCGGGATACCTGTGCCTGTGAAATTCCGATTTCCTCAGCAACTTCCATTTGCGTTTTCCCTTGGAAGAAACGTTTCTTAAGGATCATTTTCTCACGCTCATTTAACCTGCGCATGCCATCTTTTAATGCAATCTCATTAATCCATGTGCTATCTTTACTCTTCTCATCACTGAGCTGATCCATTACAAAAATTGGATCGCCTCCATCATTGTAGATAGGTTCAAATAATGACACTGGGTCCTGGATTGCATCTAGTGCGAATACTACCTCTTCATACGTAACATCAAGAGCTTTTGCAATTTCTTCAGATGTCGGTTCTCTCGATGTTTCACTCATCAGTCTCTCTCTGACCTGTAAAGCCTTGTATGCAATATCTCTCAACGATCTGGAAACCCTAATCGGGTTATTATCCCGTAAATAACGGCGAATTTCCCCAATAATCATTGGAACAGCATACGTAGAAAATTTTACATTCTGACTTAAGTCAAAGTTGTCAATCGATTTCATTAAACCAATGCATCCAACCTGGAAGAGGTCATCAACATACTCACCTCTGTTATTAAAGCGCTGAATGACACTTAGGACAAGTCTAAGATTACCGTTAACCAACTTCTCCCGTGCTGATGATGATTCTCCAGATTGCATCTGTTTAAACAACTCTCGCATTTCATCATTTTTTAAAACAGGTAATTTTGATGTATCCACACCACATATTTCTACTTTGTTTCGTGTCAATCCATTCCCTCCTAGCAGGAGCTGCTGTACAAAGTAAAGTATCTCCGCGGGAGGGAATTATATGCATATGAAAATTATTTCCGTATAGTGACTAAATGAAAAATCCCTGATTTCATAAAGCTTTTATACGACTAAATATTTTTTACACCTTCCTTAAACCATTTTATTAAATTCTTTTCTAAGCCTTTTTATAATTCGCTTCTCAAGACGGGAGATATAGGATTGCGATATCCCCAGTAAATCAGCAACATCCTTTTGTGTTTTTTCCTCCCCTCCAACCAAGCCAAATCTTAGTTCCATAATCTGCTTTTCCCGATCATTCAATTGTTCCAGTGCTTTAGCCAAAAGTTTTTTATCAATACTTGTCTCTAAGTTTTTTGTGATGATATCATCATCTGTGCCCAATACATCTGATAAAAGCAATTCATTCCCATCCCAATCAATATTCAGCGGTTCATCGAATGAGACTTCGGAACGTGTTTTACTATTCCGTCGTAAATACATTAAAATTTCGTTTTCTATACATCTTGATGCATATGTTGCCAGCTTTATTTTCTTTTCAGGATTAAAGGTATTTACTGCTTTAATAAGGCCGATTGTGCCAATACTGATTAAATCTTCAATGTTAATACCTGTATTCTCAAATTTACGTGCTATGTATACAACTAAACGAAGATTTCGTTCAATTAGCATAGATCTTGCTGTTTCATCTCCAGCAGGCAGTTTATGAATTAATATTTCTTCCTCTTCCTTACTGAGTGGCGGTGGAAGAGCCTCACTGCCGCCAATATAATACACTTCATCTGACTTAAGCTTTAATTTAACTAAAACTTTTGTCCAATAATAGGATAGTCTAAAGCGGAAATTTCTCAATTGTTTAACCCCTTTCCTAATCCTCAACGTCTATTTTCTTCCTGAAATGAGTATAGTGATTATTACATTAAGAGGCAGATGCTGAATCACCGGCCGGTACCATTTTTGGATGAACAATGGAATCGAAAAGCCCTTCTCCTGATAATTGCTGCATGGTAAAAGAAATTAAACATTTTTGAACCTCACGACATTCATTGGCTACTTTAATGAATAGGACATCTGGTTTAAATGCAATTAACAATTGACTGTCATTCCCAACAACCTTACACGGAATAATTCTCATTTTTTCTTGCCACTCATCAGGGAAATCAGCAAAATCGCCATGCAAATTCTGGATCCCTTTGTCAATTAACTTGGATACAGACGCAGGTATCATTGTTTCCCTTCCATAGAGTGAAATAATTGCTACAGGAGAACCGGATAATGGATCGAGTAATTGATTCCCTGTGTCAACAAGCCCTTCTGATTCAAATGAAACGCCATTAATTTCAACAATCATGGTAACCCTCTGCTCTTTATTCCACTTGGCTAGATCAAGGATGTTAATGTGTTTTTTTGAAAAATGCCATGCCAATGGAAATCCAATCATGACAAAAATCCAACTGACCGGGTCACCGAAGCTGCCTGCTCCACTTGTGAATCCGTTGAAATATTCAGTCACTTCAAAGCTAAAAAAATAGTGACTGCCTAAGAGGATTCCACCAATTGTAAAGGTTACAGCATATAAAGTTACAACTCTTTTAAAAAATGCTCGGATACTTCTAAAACCAAATGCGGTTAAAACCATCAAAATAGAAACCATGCTTTTCAGCCAAATTTGATCAGCTAAATAGGAAAAGGGAGTGATATATAGCCAAACAACCATAGATCCCACTAATCCTCCAGCTAGCATTCTAATCCATTTTATTTGGTTTTTTAGTAAAACCGCAGTCCACACTAATATACTTGTATCAAAGACCCAATTGAGAAACCAAATGGCATCAATATAAATAGTCATATTGTTTCCCCATACTTTTTTTAATAGAACATATGAGAAATTATAACCTGACATAATCCAAAAGGTTGTCACTTCATGTAAAGAGTGCAACCGTTTTTTATTTATATTTTCATCAGTATTTGTCGATGGTTTACTGCAAAATTTCCCCAATCATATTTAATTTGAACTATTAGAACTATCGGGGTGAAAAAAGGAATTGAGATAATCAATCAGATTCTTAATTAAAATGTTTGAAATAGAACTATCGGACTAAATCCATAGAATGAGCTATAAACCCTGCAGCGGGAATCTACAAAAACAAAAAAAGATGATGATGTAATTTACTATTACATCATCATCTTCCTCTATGAAATATATTATCTACGACGATTACGATTTCTTAAGAATGTTGGAATATCAAGTGTATCATCAGTATTGCTGCTCACTTGATTATTTCTGCTAGGTTCTGAAGTATAAGATTCCTCACGCTTAGGTACTTCGCGCTTGATTGGATTCGTTTGAGGAGCAGGGCGTGATTGGCCAAAGTTCGGTCTTGCCGCCGGACGTTGTTGTTCAATTTCATTGAAGCCAGTCGCAATCACAGTTACTACAATTTCATCTTTCAGATTCTCATTAATAACAGAACCAAAAATCATATTTACTTCCTGATCGGAGGCTGATGCTACAATATCGGCAGCTTCCTGAACTTCGAATAAGCTTAAGTTCGTTCCTCCAGTGATGTTCATTAACACACCTTGAGCACCGTCAATGGATGTTTCAAGCAATGGACTGGAGATAGCTTTTTTAGCCGCTTCAGCAGCACGGCTTTCACCTGATGCAACCCCGATTCCCATTAAAGCGGATCCTTTATTGGACATAATTGTTTTCACATCTGCAAAGTCCAGGTTAATTAATCCTGGCACTGCGATTAAATCAGAAATACCTTGTACACCTTGTCTTAAAACATTATCTGCTTCACGGAAAGCTTCAAGCATTGGTGTACTTTTATCAACGATTTCCAATAATCGATCATTTGGAATAACAATTAATGTATCAACAGATTCTTTCATAGCCGCAATTCCACCCTGAGCCTGCGTGGAACGCTTACGGCCTTCGAATGTAAATGGTCTTGTCACTACACCAACAGTCAGGGCACCCAACTCACGGGCAATCTGAGCTACAACTGGAGCAGCTCCTGTTCCGGTACCACCGCCCATACCAGCTGTAACAAATACCATATCTGCTCCTTGAAGGGCTTGCTCAATTTGTTCTTTACTTTCTTCAGCAGCTTTTTTTCCAACATCCGGATTGGCGCCTGCACCAAGTCCTCGTGTCAATTTACCGCCTATTTGCATTTTTATTTCAGCTTTTGATAGATTCAAAGCTTGGGCATCTGTGTTAACCGCAATAAATTCTACCCCTTGTAAGCCATGTTCAATCATTCGGTTAACGGCGTTATTTCCGCCGCCCCCTACTCCGATTACTTTTATCGTTGCTAACGAATCAATATTTGTATCAAATTCTAGCATGGAAAGTCCTCCTATTATTTTCGGTAAAGTGTTTCCCTTATTCGAAAAATACTCCGAAGAATTTTTTCATTTTTGTACTCACTTTATCTTCTGGATTTTTTGGTGCTTTTTCTTTTGGAGCTGGTTTTTGAGCCGGACGCTTTTCTGTTGTTTCTCTGGTAGCAGCAACAGTATGCGCTCCTAACTTCAAGCCTTGCGATCTGGCTTTGTTACATGCATATGTGATAAGACCAACAGAAGTTGTGTACTGAGGTTCTCTGACACCTATGTAATTTGGTTCCGCTCCACGAACGCGATTTTGCAAGATATTCTGTGCTAAATCCAGTATACCAGGGGTTTTTACTACTCCACCAGTGAGAACATACCCCCCAAGCAAATCAGTTACACCCATATTCACTATAGCATCTTCTACCATTTCAAAGATTTCTGTTAATCTATCTTCCATAATATCAGATACGATAAATTGATTGCAGGTCTGTTGTTTTTCGCTGCCAATCACCGGTACTGTGAATGTTTCTTCTTCCGCATCATCATCAATAAATGCATGACCATGTCTAACTTTAATTTGTTCGGAAACATCAGTTGGTGTTTTTAACACAATGCTGATATCTTTTGTAATATTATTTCCGCCAAGCGGGATAACTGTAGCTCCTTTTAACTCCCCATCTTCAAATACAGCGACTTGTGTAGAACCGCCACCTATATCAACTAGGGCTATTCCAAGATTACGCTCATCCTTGGATAAAACAAGTGAGCCGGCCGCCATAGGCTGCAATGCAATATCAGTTATTTCTAAACCTGCACGTTCTACAGCGCGAAGGGTATTATGTAAAATGGTTCTGAGTCCGGTAATTAATACGCCCCTCATTTCAAGGCGAACTCCAGTCATACCTTTTGGGTCGCTGATTTCATCTATTTCATCCACTTTGTAATGAACAGGAATAACATCAATAATTTCTCGATCAGAAGGAATTGTAACTAATTCCGCCTGTTCTCTAACACGAGTTTTATCCTCTTCTGTAATCTCTCGATTGTCATTGGATACAGCGACTACCCCATGGCATGGCTGAAGCATAATATGATTGGCGCTGATTCCGACAATCACTTTACGAATCTCCATACCTACCATTCTTTCAGCTTGTTCAACTGCTTTTCGAATGGATTTGACAGTTTCATCTATATCAACAATCTGACCTTTTTTCAAGCCTTCAGATGCTGCATTCCCCACACCGATTATGTTCAAGGAGTCATTTTCCATTTCTCCTATTATCACTTTCACAGTGGATGTACCGATGTCAAGGCTAACATAAATTTCATTGTTGTGCACCCTTTGGCACCTCCTTTAATAGCTATCTATATTATGTTTGAGCTTTTTGAAACCCTACAAAACAACTATTCGCCAAAACCCTTTATTATCCTGTTATTTCCTGTAAAATATCAGAATGTATAAAGAATGTCTGTTTTTTAATGATAAGAAATATTTTAGAAAAACAATTTGTTATTTCATATTACCTTATTAACTACAAGTCTACACCAATATGAACGCCTAGAAAAGTCAAATTTGTAGCATATATCATATAAAAAAAGAATTTTCTCACATCTAACCAATTCATTCTGTTTTATTTCAGAAAATTAAGCTACTAAAATAATACGCTATGTCCTAAAAATTCATTTTCTATATCAGTTGACTTAAAATTACGTTCAAAGATTCTTTTTATGTTCCTAAATACAATTTTTGGAATTACCTTCATTTTTCACTCCTTGAATCTGACTAATAAGAATGAAAATATGAACCAACTTCGAGATCGATAACCCCTTTGCTGCCTTCCTCCAATTGACTCACAATTGCAGCATAATGCACCAGCTTCTCAGCAAGAGTTTCTCCACTCGCAGTTACTTCAAAACCGTCATTCATGTAAAGAGTGACTTTCGTTTTATCAGTCTTAGATGGATTGTGGTGAATCTCAGATATTGAGTTCATCACATCCTCGGACATTTCTTCAAGCTGACCAATAACGATTGACAATGGTTTCCCCTCTTTAAATGAAACAAGTAAAGGCCCTGAATCAGGAATATGGCTTAACTTCTTGTCCAATATCTTACCATTCGATAATATTGGATAATATTCCTTTCCCTTTTGTACATAGGCGGTGTATTTATATTCACTGACTTCCAATGTTATATGGTTGGGAAATCCTTTTTTTAATTTAACATCCTCAATCTCGGGATGTTTTTTAATCATCGTTTCAATTTTGTCACCTTTAATCTCCCAAATATTATCCTCTACTTCCAAACCGCTTTGCTCAATGATTTCTTTATCTGTCAAATACGCATTGCCTTCGACCTGTATAGATTGGATTCGACTCAATGGAGATTGCAAATAGATAATACTGAATATAAGTAAAAAGAAAATCGTCAACAGCCCAATTAGGCGCCTATTTGCTTTCTTTTTTCTCATCTGTTTCAATTTAGGAATTCGATCTTCAAGAGATACCAAATTCTTATCCAATACAAACACCTCATTTAACCAACAACTAAGAATCTGCATACCCTCGTCGTTTTACATATACATAATAAAATATTCTCACCATGATATATAGGTATTATTGCAAAATTATATCGATGGGTGAAGATTTTATTTTTAAATTTCAAAGAACTCATTTACCAAAAATTGATAGATAACGCATCAATTATGAGAAAATTATAACATATAATCTCTTATTTTTTTCTGCTTTTTTAAAGGAATGAATCAAGAAATCCACTTCCGATCCCAACGGTTAAAAAACAGGAGGATTGGATTATCATGAATCGGAAGGGACGAGGTATTCATTTTTCATAGCAGGCCATCAGAAGGTAAAACCAACATATCTAATGAGTCCTTTAATCACAATAGAAAAGAACATAAGTATAAGTCATTAACCGTAAGTCCTGCTTGATATCTTTAGAATCAAGATTTTTATTCCTCTTTGATTTCATTTAGTCCTATTTATTTACTGCAGATCCTGCATCATTTTTAATAAACGCTCAGCCGAATCAGGTATACCCATTTGCTTCGCTGACTTCTTCATAGATTCAATCCTGTCTGTATCGAGCATTATTTCATCAATCGCTTTAATTAAGGTGCTACCATTCAATTCACTTTCTTTTATCATGGTTGCTGCCCCTTTTTGTACTAAAGCCTGTGCATTCTTTTCCTGATGATTATTCGTTACATAAGGACTTGGAATCAAGATACTGGCTATTCCCAATGCTGTTAATTCAGCCAAAGTGGTCGCTCCCGCTCGCGATACAACCAAATCAACCGAAGGCAATATTTCCGGCATATTGTGTATAAATGGTTTTACAATGACATTATCTGGAGTTCCAACTAAATCAAGCTCTTCTTTTACAGATTGATAATGAACGTCACCAGTTATATATATCACTTGGTATGGTTTATCCTTTAATACTTCAACATTTTTTAAAACAGCTTCATTAATTGCTTTTGCTCCGCGGCTTCCTCCGAATATGAGCACAGAAGGAATGCCTTTCTTAATGCCCAATTGCTGAATTGCATTTGAGCCAATATGTGATACAACCTCTGAGCCCCTCGGATTTCCAGTAAAGACCACTTTTTCCTTCGGGAAATATTGCCGAGCCTCTTCAAAGCTTATAGCCACTTTATTAACATATCGACTTAAAAATTTATTTGTTAAACCTGGCACACTATTTTGTTCATGTATAATCGTTGGAATCTTCATTTTGGACGCTGCATAAACAACCGGTCCACATACATATCCACCGGTCCCGATGACGACATCCGGCTTAAACTCTTTTAATAGTTTTTTGCTGTTTGAAACACCTTTTAAGAAGCGCCATATTGTTTTAACATTTTCTAAGCTTAAAGATCGTTTAAATCCTGTAATCTCAATAGCTTTAAAATCAAGACCTTCTCGACTAACGAGGTCTTTTTCTAATCCTTTTTCGGTACCTATATATAAAAAAGATGCCTCCGGATTTAACTTCTTAATTTCTCTTGCCATGGCCAGTGCAGGGTATATATGTCCTCCTGTACCTCCACCACTTAATACTATTTTCATGATTGATTCACCTTTCACTTAACATACATGTTACTAACTATATGATTTACCCATATTCTACTACACTCTAAACCAGGTTTACATAGGTTCTTCATTATATATATTACTTAAAAATACCATTATACTTAAATAATGATAATCTGTAAAAAAAAAGAAGCTAAATGGATCAGCTTCATTTCACTCTAATAATTAGAATACCTGCTTATATTGAGCAATACACCAACCGCCATTAACATCAAGGTCAATGAAGAACCTCCATAGCTTAAAAACGGCAATGTAATCCCAGTAACCGGCATAAGTCCTGTCACAACACCAATATTAATCATCACCTGTATGGCAATCATAATGATGATTCCAACTGCTAAAAAGGCTCCAAATAAATCAGGTGCTCCAAGGGCGATTCTGATACCTCTCCATAACAGGAGAGAGAATAAAAGTATTACAAGTGAACCACCTATAAAACCCAGTTCTTCGGAGAGAATCGCAAAGATGAAATCTGTTTGCGGTTCAGGCAAATAGAAGAACTTTTGTCTGCTTTGGCCCAGTCCGAGCCCAAACAACCCGCCAGGTCCAATAGCATAGAGTGACTGAATGATTTGAAATCCGCTCCCGAGAGGGTCCTGCCAAGGGTCAAGAAATGATGTGATTCTCTTCATCCGGTAAGGTGCAGATATAACAAGTGCGACAAAGCCTGCCACCCCAAGCATTCCAAGACCGACGAAGTGACTTATCCTGGCACCTGCAATAAAAATCATCGCTATACATGTTCCTACCATTACAGTTCCTGTTCCAAGATCAGGCTGCATCATAATTAACCCAAATGCTAAAAAGACAAGACCTAACGAGGGTGCTAAACCTTTCTTAAAAGAAGTTATGTACTTTTGTCTTTCAGATAAGAATTTAGCGAGGAAGACGATCATTGCCAGCTTCATAAATTCAGAAGGCTGAATGGAAAAAGCTCCTACTCCAATCCAACTCCTCGAACCATTTCTTAATGTTCCTATTCCCGGGATGAGCACCACCAACAATAAAATAAAACAAATGATGATTAAAGGTTTTGCCCATCTTCTCCAATTCCAATAATCAATATTCATAATAACCAGCATAGCTACAATTCCTACACCTGCAAATAATAATTGTCTCTTTGCAAAGAAAAAGGTGTCATCAAATTTATAGGTAGCCCATATTGCACTGGCGCTGTATACCATGATTAGCCCTATTGAAAGCAAGGAAAACATTGCGATGATCAAAATAAAGTCAGGAGTGGTTTTTTTTGCAGGCACTTCCATGCACCTCTTTGTTTTAAATTAGGGAAGTATTCCTGGGCGTGATAAATGCTAACAAAAAGAGACGACTTCAAAATCGTCTCTATTGCATTTAGGCAGTGCCTTTCATGAGAAATACTGACTCTTGAACAAGCTCCCTATTTTAACTTATGCACGGCATCCATAAACATGTCTCCCCGGGCTTCAAAAGTTTTATATTGATCCCAACTTGCACATGCCGGTGAAAGTAAAATAGTATCGCCACTTTCTGAAAGTTTATATGCTTCATTGGCGGCTATAGCTACATTATCGACATGTTTGATTATAGATATCCCTGCTTCCTGTGCAGTTTTCGTTAATTTTTCAGCTGTTTCTCCAAAAACAATCATTGCCTTAACATGAGTGAGAAGCGGAATTAATTCATCAAATTCATTTCCTCGATCCAAGCCTCCAGCTAACAGGATTAATGGACTTTTAAACGAGGATATAGCGGCTGACGCAGCCAAAATATTTGTTGCTTTGGAATCGTTATAAAATTTTCGTCCATTTATTTCTGCAACAAATTGAGTACGATGTTTAACACCGCTGAATGTTTTTAGTACATATTGAATCGCTTCATTTGCTACACCATATAATTTAACAGCAGCAACAGCGGACAAAATATTTTCGAGATTATGCTTACCAGGCAATACTACCTCATCTATAGCAATAATCTTTTCATCTCTGAACCAAATAAATCCGTCATTCGTGTAAGCACCTGTTTCATCCACGGATTCAGTGCTGAACGGAACTGAAATAGCAGCTGAACGCTCTGCCGCCTCTTTGGTAGGCGCCTGACTGGCATTATACACTATGAAATCAGTATCCTTTTGGTTTTTGGTTATTTGTGCTTTAGCGAATGCATATTCTTCTTTCGTCCCATGATAATCCAAATGGGCATCAAATAGATTTAAATAGACTGAAATATAAGGTCTGAACGTTTGAATACCCATCAACTGAAACGAGGACAATTCAATTACTATAACATTCTCCGCCGTTGCTTCCTGAGCCACTCCGCTTGCTACCGTTCCTATATTCCCGGCTATAAGCGGCTTTTTCCCTCCGCGTTCAAGCATCTCATAGATCAATGTAGTCGTAGTTGTTTTTCCATTCGTACCTGTTATTCCAATAAAAGGAGCCTCAGATATTCGATAAGCAAGCTCTACTTCAGTAATAATTTCTATATTCTTTTTCAGCGCTTCCTGTATCATCGGATTTGTATACGGAATCCCGGGGTTTTTTACGATTAACTCGAACCCTTCATCCAATAATTCAATCGGGTGGCTACCGCAAACGACCTTAATACCTTCTTCCAGTAAACCTTGAGCTTCTGGGTTTTCATTCAAAGGCTTAAAATCATTTACAGTTACAAAAGCACCAAGTTTATGCAAAAGTGAAGCCGCACTTACCCCGCTCTTTGCCAGCCCGAGGACAAGCACTTTTTTTCTTAAATAATCATTTATTTGCTTCATATTATAACCACACCTCTAAGTAGATTCCTAAAATAGCGAAAAGTAAGCCAACCGTCCAAAACGTTACAACTACACGCCACTCTGACCATCCGCTTAATTCATAATGATGGTGTAATGGACTCATTTTAAATACACGCTTACCTGTCGTTTTAAAAGAAGCTACCTGAATAATAACGGATAAAGTCTCAATAACAAAAACACCGCCAATAATAACAAGAAGTAATTCTAATTTTAGCAATATCGCCACTGTCGCAATAGCTCCACCTAAGGCAAGTGATCCCGTATCACCCATAAACACCTTCGCAGGATGAGCGTTAAAAACTAGGAATCCCAACACAGCCCCGACAACAGCTACACAGAATAAAGCAATATCATATTCTTTTAAATCCCAGGCTAATACAGCAAATGCTCCAAACGCGATAGCAGAAGCCCCAGATACCAACCCATCAAGACCATCAGTTAAATTGACAGCATTCGAAAAACCGACTAACCAGAAAATAATAATAAAGATGTAAAACCATCCAAAATCAATGCTGTAATCAGTCAATGGAATACTAATTTCAGTAGACATATTGCTCTGTCTCATAATGAAATAAAAGATACAAGATATAACTATTTGCCCAAGCAATTTTTGTCTAGATGTTAATCCAAGATTTCTCTTCATGACGATTTTAATAAAATCATCCAGGAAACCAAGTAAACCAAAACCGATGGTTACAAATAGCAGTAAATAGGTTTCAGTACCCGGATCTCTAAATTTACCAGTCATTACAAGGGTTGTAACAAGGATTGACAGTAAGAATACAACCCCTCCCATCGTAGGTGTACCTGTTTTTTTCTGATGGGATTTCGGTCCTTCTTCTCTAATACTCTGACCAAATTTCAAACGTCTTAGGAACGGTATAAAAATAGGGGAGAGAAGAACCGTAATTAAGAATGATACGAGTATAGTAAAAAATAAAACTTGCTCCAGCATGGTTCTACTCCCTTTCGTCTCTTCGGTTCAAATTTAATTTCTGTTCAATTGCTTCTAATGCGACTTCTTTATCGTCAAAATGAAGAACTTCCTTACCAATGATTTGATAATTTTCATGACCTTTTCCTGCAATCAGGACTACATCACCAGGTTCAGCACTAAACACGGCATCATAAATTGCTTCCTTACGATCAGCAATAACTTTGTAATCATAGCCGGCGACACCATTTTCCATATCAGAAAGAATGGATAAAGCATCTTCACTCCTCGGATTATCAGAGGTGAATATGGCATTTGAACTATATTCACATGCTACCCGAGCCATAATTGGACGTTTTGTACGATCACGATCACCACCGCAGCCAACGATCGTATATACTTTTTTAGAAGCAAACTCATTGATTGTCTTCAGAACATTTTCCAAGCTATCAGGTGTATGTGCATAATCTACTATAACTGTAAATTCCTGTCCTCCGAAGACCGGCTCAAAACGCCCCGTCACTCCTTTAATATTCTGTAAAGACGATAAGATCTGTTTGATATGAAGACCTGAAACAAGTCCAACAGCAATGGCAGCAAGACAATTGTATACGTTGAATTTTCCAATCATCGGGATTGTTATTGGACAGCTATGGTCTGGCGTTGTCAAAGTAAATTTTGTTCCTTCTGAAGTAATAATAATATCAGTTGCCCTAACATCTGCTTTTTGAATAATTCCATATGTTACCACACTAGCAGAAGTTGATTTTTCAAACATGATGGATGCTGAATCATCAGCGTTTAAAATGGCATACTTCGGCTTATTATCCTGATAAGTATTTCCTAAACGTGAGAATAATAAGCTTTTTGCATAACGGTAATTATCCATTGTTCCATGATAATCAAGATGGTCCTGTGTTAAGTTTGAAAAAACAGCAATATCGTAATCACAGCCAAATACACGCCCCATATCGAGTGCATGCGAAGATACTTCCATAACTGCAGTATGTACACGATTGTTCACCATATCTGCAAATGTTTTTTGTAAGGTTAGGCTATCAGGTGTTGTATTTTTTGTTTCGAACTTTTCAGATCCAATCTTCGTATACATGGTTCCGATTAAACCTGTTGTATAGTTTGCATCCTGAAATATTCTTTCTACCAGATGACTAATTGTTGTTTTTCCATTTGTTCCGGTAATTCCGATTAGATTAAGCTTTTGTGTAGGGTGGCCATAAAAGAAATCAGCCAGTAAAGCCATTAACTTTTGTGTGCTTTTAACAATTACGACAGGTACAGAGAGTGATAGAGGCTTCTCTGCAACAATAGCGACTGCTCCATTTCTAACCGCCTCTTCTGCAAGATCATGGCCGTCGACAGTATATCCCTTAATACAGATAAACAAGCTGCCTTCCTTTACCTTGCGGTGGTCATTCTCAATGGATGAAATAAGAGGGTTGCCATCTCCCTGTTTCTGTTTAAACGGTATTCTAGAGATTAATTCATCGAGTTTCATAAAACTGTTCCTTTCTTTTTAAAGCAATCTTCACTATTGTATCGTAATTTAAGCCGTTTAGAAATAATAAAGTATATAATCTTCTAGTCAGGTAAAAGAATAACCGCTTACACTTTTTTTAGATTACGAAGAGGCAGCTGAAAAGAACTTTTATCAGCTGCCAATTTGTTATTCTATGCAGAAATATCCTGAAAGCAGCACCACTTTTATAACCTATTATTCCTCTGTATCATCCTCTTCCAGATATATTCGGATGGAAGAACCCTCTTTCAATTTGACACCTGCTTGCGGTGATTGCTGCACAATCCGATTTCCGCTCCCAGACTTTTCTACTTTGAAGGTAGAATATTGCTCACCCAAATCCTTTAGTGTCATTCCAATCAAATCAGGAACTTCTTCCATTCTCGGATCTAAATAGTTTTTTTCTTTCTCTACTTGATTTTTACGCTGCTCAATACCAAGTGCTGGCAAACTATCCTTCATGATCCTTCCAACAATAGGAGCTGCTACGACCCCTCCAAATTGAACCGTTCCTTTTGGATTATCAATCGCTAAATAGACAACCAATTGCGGATCATCAGCTGGTGCAAACCCGATAAATGAGACAATGAAATTATTTTCTAGGTATCTGCCGTTTTGAGCCTTCTGAGCTGTACCGGTTTTCCCGCCAACTCGATAACCATCAACAAATGCACCTTTCCCTGAACCTTGTGCCACTACTGTTTCAAGAGCTTCACGAATTTCCTTTGAAGTTTCCTTTGAGATAACATTCCTTTTCGCCTTTGGAGTTTTCTTAATGATGGTATCACCTGTGACAGGATTTACAATTTCTTTTGCGATATAGGGGGTATAAAGTGTTCCGCCGTTAATCGCCGCCGACACAGCCATCACCTGTTGGATTGGTGTAACTGAGACTCCTTGGCCAAAAGCAGTTGTTGCCTGTTCAACCGGGCCAACTCGATTTATATTAAATAAAATCCCTTTCCCCTCTCCCTGTAAATCAATACCCGTTTTTTCTCCAAATCCAAAGTCATGAATATAATTAAATAATTTTTCTTTTCCGAGTCTTTGACCAAGCTCAACGAACCCAGGGTTACAGGAGTTCTGTACTACCTCAAGGAATGTTTCAGATCCATGTCCCCCCCGTTTCCAGCATCTTAAACTAGCTCCGCCTACCTTTGTATAGCCTGGATCATAAAAATGATCATTTTTCAAATCCACTTTTCCTTCTTCAAGCGCTGCGGCCAACGTAATAATCTTAAATGTAGAACCTGGCTCATAGGTACTCCATACAGGTAAGTTCCGATTATAAACCTCAGGTGCCACATTTCTAAAATTCGACGGATCAAATGTAGGCCTGCTCGACATTGCTAGTATTTCTCCTGTATTAGGATTAACGGCAATAGCAACAATACCATCGGGGTTATATGTTTCTTCGGCAATTTCCAGTTCTCTATCAATAATCGTTTGAATTCTGCTGTCAACTGTTAGCTTTAAATCATACCCATTTGCTGGAGCTTTATAGTCATCAGCCATATTCTCCATCCGTTTTCCTTTTGCATCAGCATAAAACTTAACATACCCTTTTTGTCCCTTCAGCTCATCATCATAGGCCAATTCAAGGCCCATCAATCCTTGATTATCGATACCCGCAAATCCAAGAACATGTGCCAGTGTAGATCCTTTAGGATAATAACGAATTGAGTCCTCAGCAATATAGACTCCTTTTAAATCTAAGTTTCTAATTTCTTTTGCTTTATTGTGGCTGATTTTTCGGCCTTCAGGTATCTTTACGATAGACGTATTTGAGGTTATGAGTTTAAAAGCTTTATCCGTCCTCATATTCAGTACTGAGGCTATTTGTTTAGCTGTATCCGCTGGATTCACCACCTGGCGAGGGACAATATAAACAGTAGGGGCGGATTTATTAGTAGCATAAACCACTCCATTACGGTCCTTGATCTCTCCCCGTTTTGGCTCAAATGGAACATTTCTGCTCCACGAATCTTTAGCTAAGCCCGTCAAAAAATCTCCTAAATAAAACTGAACATATCCTAGTCTGATGATGATTACCAGAAATACGAACAATCCGATCAACAATGCTGCGATTAATCGTTTTCTGACAGTAATATTTGATGCTCTCATGCCCATCCCTCCAATGCACGACTCTTTTTCACTGTATGCTTGTACCCTTTGGTTTATGTATGCACATTATGAAAAGAAAAAAAGAGCCTGATAGCTTTAAAAGCTATCAGGCTCTGAAATAAATCTAATCGGATTCTACATCCTCTTCCTTGGTTTTTGAACTATTCTCTTTTGATTTTTCATATATGGTTTTAGGATTCTCAAATTGAACAACTAGGAAAGTATCATCCTTCAATTTTGTTCCTGCTTTTGGTTTTTGAGTAACAGCATACCCGGAGCCTGAAGTATTTAACTCCACCTCCATTAAGGAAGCCGCCTTCATAACATCCCTAATTGACCATCCTGAAAAATTAGGTACTGTTAAGTCGCCATCGGTCAGAAGAAGAACCTTCTCTCCTTGAATAATCTGAGATCCTGCACTCGGCGATTGTTTAGAAACACTCATCCCTTTCCCTATAACAATAGGTGTCAGGCCAAGCTCTTCAACCTTCGCCTTAGCAGTCTCAACATTCGTTTCTTTTAATTCAGGAACTTCACTAGTGGATTTTTTCTTTGTATTATCTGATTTAATATTTAGGTACTTTAATGTATTTTCCATTACTGAGTTAAATACTTGGGAAACTGGGGCTGAACCAGACTCACTAGCGCTGATTTTCGGCTGTTGAATAGCCACATATACTACAACCTCAGGATTATCCTTCGGTGCCATTCCTAAGAAAGAAAATAAATAATTTTCATGACCAGTAGCGTAACCCGCGCCAGTTTGACTGCGAATCTGAGCCGTTCCCGTTTTACCTATAACATCATAGCCATCCAATTTATATGGCTTACCGGTTCCATGTTTAGAGGTTACGACCGTTTCCAATATATCACGCACCTCAGCTGCCGTTTCCTTGGAAATCGGTTTGCCTGCTACAGTAGGTTTCGTTTCCTTCAATACTTTTTTCGTGTTGGAGTCCACAATTTTTTCAACTACATAGGGCTTCATCATTTTTCCGTCATTTGCGACGGCAGTTGCTGCCTGAATCATTTGGATCGGTGTAACAGTTGAACCCTGCCCAAAGGCAGTCGTGATTTGTTCAGATTTATATTTATAAACAAATTTACCGGTCGTTTCACTCGGGAGATCAATACCTGTTTTTTTACCAAAACCAAAGCTTTCAAAGTATGTTAAAAGTTTTTCAGTTCCGATTTTTTCATCAGCCAATTTAGCAAAAGCAACATTTGAAGAACGTTGAACCCCTTCTAGATAGCTAATCGTCCCCCACCCTGCTCCACCATTATGGTCTCTTATCGGTCTAGAACCTTTAATCTTAAACATGCCTGATTTATATTTTTCATTAGGATTAAATACTCCTTCTTCAACAGCAGCAGCCAACGTAAAAATCTTCATGGTAGAACCTGGCTCAAAAGATTCTTCAACCGCTAGATTCTGCCAGGTATCTGCAAGTCCATCCCTTGTGTTTAAATCAAAAGTAGGGCGCTGTGACATAGCCAATATTTTCCCTGTCTTTGGATCTGCTACGACACCAATCATTTTAGTTGGGTTATATTTCTTATTGACTTCCGACATTGCGTCTTCTAAAAAGATTTGAATTTTTTTATCGAGCGTCAGCTGAACAGAAGCTCCATTCGAAGGTTCGTTCACTACCGTCTCTTTATTAGGAAGAATATTTCGCCATAGGTCACCCTCAAACTTGATAGATCCATCCTCTTCCTGTAAATACTTATCCAATTCTTTTTCTAGCCCTAACGCTCCAGTTGTTTTCCCTGTTTCTTCATTATTCTCAACAAACCCTATTACATGTGAGGAGAAGATTCCATTCGGATAAAATCTCTTCGTATCCTTTACAAACGTAATACCTGGTAAATTTAATCCTTCGATATCATTTTTTTGTTGATGGGTTAAATCACGTCCAGCAGCACCAAATTCAGTTTGATAAAGTCCCTTTTTGTTCAAACGACTTAATATTTCGCTTTCATCCATATCAATGTGCTCAGCCAATACTCTTGCTGTTTCTTCCTTATCTACAACATGTTTTGGCTTTTTCGGATTTTCAGTTACAGATGAATTAAGGAGGGCAATTAGCTTATAGGTTGACGTATCCCTTGCCAGCACCTCACCATTTTTGTCAACAATCGTTCCTCTTTGTGCCGACAAGGTACGGGTGACTTCATACTTATCCTGCGCTTTAGCAGCAAGCTCCTGTCCACCGGCAACACCAGTATACTGAATATACAAAAAGCGAAAAAATACTACACAAAAAAGCAGCCCAAATATTACAAATAAGAGTGCTGCTCCCCTATTGCGGCTTTTTCGATTACTCATTAATCTTGCACTACCTTAACATTTTTATCTTTTAGTGTTAATCCCAATTCTTTTGCTTTTTGCCAGATTCGGTCATATGTACTTAACTCCGCCACTTGATCTGCATAATCTTTATTAAGCTTTTCCTGATTCTCTATCTTGCTTTCAAGAGCAATAATTTCATTATTCGTTGAGTATATATTCGCTTGTGCGGAAATGATTTTTACAGCAAAGAAAGCGATAAACAATGAGAACGTTAAATATAGAATCTTCTCACCAATCGTAATGCCGCCTTTTACTTTAACCTTCTTTGTTGTTGTTCCTACATGACGTTGCTGTTCTTGCTGAAGTTTTCTTGCTAAACTACTCAAGTTTATCCCCTCCCATTAAATAATTTTTCATAATCTATTCATTTCTTTTCTGCTATTCTTAATTTAGCTGAACGCGCTCTTTTATTCGCTTCCACTTCTTCTTCACTCGGTAAAATCGGTTTTCTGGTTATCAACTTTAAATCCGGCTCGAATTCTTTTGGAATAATCGGCAATCCATGTGGCATTGGCGGTAATTCCGAATGTTCTTTAAAGAAGCTTTTGCAAATCCGATCTTCCAACGAATGGAACGTAATCACTGAAATTCTGCCGCCTTTATTGAGCATAGGAAGCACTTTTTCTAAAGATACTTCAAAAACTCTCAGTTCATCATTCACGGCTATTCGTATGGCTTGAAAGATTCGCTTAGCGGGATGTCCGCCTTTTCGCCTTGCTGGAGCAGGGATAGCTTCCTTAATAATATCTACCAAATCAAAGGTTGTACGAATTGGCCCAATCTCTCTGGCTTGTTCGATTTTGCGGGCAATTTGTTTCGAAAACTTTTCCTCACCGTACCTAAAGAAAATCCGGACCAACTCTTCGTATGTCCAGCTATTCACTACATCATAAGCTGTTAAAGGAGATGATAGATCCATTCGCATATCAAGTAATGCGTCATGGTTATAGCTGAATCCTCTTTCCGGGGTATCAAATTGAGGAGATGAAACACCCAGATCGTATAGAATACCGTCTATCTTTGTAATACCTAATTCAGTGAGTTTTTCATCAAAATAAACAAAATTACTATTAATTAATGTTACCTTGTCCATATAAGGCTCTAGCTTCTTCTCTGCATGCTTTAATGCAGTCTCATCCTGGTCAAACGATATTAATCTTCCTTGTCCGGATAAAGACTTCGCAATTAATTCACTGTGTCCTGCGCCCCCAAGGGTACAATCAACATAGATACCGTCAGGTTTTATATTCAGTCCATCCACAGCTTCTTTTAATAGTACAGTCGTATGATTAAACATTTCTTCACCTTCCTGAAAGGAAGTATGCGCATTAAATATCAAAACCAATCATATTTTCAGCAATCTCTGAGAAAGATTCTTCTGATTCCGAGAAATATTCTTCCCATATTGATTTACTCCATATTTCTATCCGGTTAGATACTCCTAAAACTACGCATTCTTTTTCCAATTTTCCATAGTTTAAAAGTGGTCCCGGGATGTTCACACGTCCCTGTTTATCCAGTTCACATTCAGTCGCACCTGAAAAAAAGAAACGGGTAAATGCTCTTGCATCCTTCTTCGTAAGTGGAAGGCCTTTTAGTTTTTCTTCAAGTTGAGACCATTCATCCAGTGGATATCCAAACAGGCATTGATCAAGGCCGCGTGTAATTACAAACATATCGCCTAAACTTTCCCGAAATTTAGAAGGTATGATTATGCGTCCTTTTGAATCAATTGAATGATGGTATTCACCCATGAACATGTCCTTCACCCCACTTCTCCACCTTAGAGTACCACATCGCCCCACTTTTCTCCACAATTTATATAAAAAAACTTTAATATTTGAATAAAATTTCAGACTATGATTCATTGATTTCAGCCAAGCCTAGAAAAACAAAAAAAACTGCCTTTCTAAGACAGTTTTTTCTAGATATTATTATCTGTTTTTTTATGTTCTATTTGGACAAAAGCTTCCATAATTCACTCTTTATTTATTGTCAAACGAAGCAAATCTCCACTTAAGTTCTTACAGCATCTTTATATGGTTACGACATAATGCGACCCATCAAATTCGAGCGATTCCGCCAAGAGGCAATCGACCCATAATGTCCCATATTGATTGAAAAAGTAAAACGGATTGAGAATTCTTTCCTGCAGGCCGCCTGCCGGATGGAGACTATTTTCGACACGATTGTATTTTGCAATCGTTTCTTCATTTTTTCTCTCTAAATGGCTCTCCACCTTTTTCTGCATAAAAAGGAGCTGTTCTTTAATCAAGTGGCGATTTTTTTCGAAAAGAGGTTCCAATCCTTTATCGAATTCAACCGCTTTTTGTTGCCACGTAAGATGAGCAGATTCCAGATTTTTAATTATACTGCTATATGTATCCGGAGCCTGTTTACGCAATTCTTCCAGATAGAACTCCCTATCCTCTGAACAACCTTTTCTCAAAACTTTTTCCAAGGGAAGATTAAGTTCCTCTAATAATCTTTCAATATTTCCTTCCAATAACGTAAAGGAAAGTCGAGGCCATATCGGTGGCATCTTTTCTCCAGTCATGGCAAACGCAGGTTTAATTTCACTCCAATAGGCAATCTCGCCGGGTCCAGCTATAAATCCTAAGACAGGAAACAGTTTTTCCTGTAAAAGTGGACGAGATACAACATTTGTACTGAAATACTCTGGATGTTTAGATAGTAAACGATCCAGCTCTATTTGTGATAATTTAATTCCGCTTCCCTTCCCAATTAAGTCACTTGAACCTTCTTCACGTTCCAACAGCAGCCGGTTAAGAGTTGAAGGCTCGTAGTAAAATAAGTTCGTACATTGTTCATCAAGATCAATAATCGGATTATATCCGTTTTTTTTCAAAAGATTTTGCTGTTCAATTACGGCTTTGCTAATTCCTGCTTCATAAGCAATTTGCTGATAGACAGGCCCAGCCAGCTTCCTAAAGCCTGGGTCACCTGAATCCACCATTAAGAGACCATGCATTTTAAAGAGATCATTTATAAGAATAGCGAAAAAATCGGTGATGGTTTCGGATTGATCAATTGCTTTTTCCGCCCAATCCAGCAATTCGTTCGTACGCTCTGTCTCTCCCCATAAGGAAAATACATCCTGCAGCCAATCTTTCGCTATATCCGGATTCATATTAATATCAGATATCATTTTTTTCGATAAAGGTTTTTCCGGGTACACGATTTTTTTAGTTTCATGCCCCTCTTCAGCGTAAACATGATTAATCTCTTGGTAATCATGATCCTCACCAGCAATCCAGAAGATTGGGACTACCCTTTTATTTAATCTTTCACTTTGTTCCTTTGCCAATTTTATAATCGAGATAACTTTATGAATAGAATACAGCGGTCCAGTCAATAATCCTGCTTGCTGGCCCCCAACGATTACTAAAGCATCCTCACGCAAGGCATCGATATTTTCCTTTACTTGCTCTGATATTCCATATTTACTCATGAAGGATTCAATATAGGTTGCCATTTCATCTCGTGGATAAGTTCGACCATCAAGCCAATCCGCCCGATCTTGAATATGCTTCTCATTCTTCCAATCATACTCTGCAAAAGATTTATTTATACTTCCCTTGATATAGTCAGATGCAAAACTATTCATAGCTGGAAGATTCATTTTTATGTATTCCATCATCAATGGTTGTCTCCTTTTGAACAAATTCATATAACAGTATATCATTCCCTTTGAAAGCTTTAAAAGGTATTGCTACTCGCCTATGTAAATACTTTTACTATTCTCTCAAGAATCCCAATTGCGGCCAATAAAAAATAGGCGGCAGAGAATAACAGGAATGAAGCTCTCCAAAAACCAGTGAAAACTCTTTTCAAGTCAACCTCTTCCCTTACTTTGTAATGCATAAACAACACAGCGGAAGCGATTATAATCAAGACAATTAAAATAATCCATAAGTATGAATGTTCAAAAAGAGCGATGATTGCATAATGAACTGCCATAATCAAAAAAACCGTCGTAGCGTCGGCAGAAAGCCTGACTGCCTTTTTGTTATTTTTAAGCATCTGTCGGGAAATTGTATATACGGTCAAATAAACAATAATTGGCATGATTACGCAAATAGCGATAAGGCCTGCTAATAAGCTGTCCACTCACATCTCCTCACTTTCTTCCATACCACGCACCATATTAAACAGCATTTTACATTGAGGTGCTGGGATATCATTCTTATCTGCTTCGCGAATACAATATCCAAGGATTGCCTCTATTTCAGTTTTTTTACCCAACTGAAGATCCCTTAACATAGAAGAGGTATTCTTAGCTGTTCGACCACATATTGTAATAACTCTCTCTAAATAAATCTGATGCTCAGTTTCCGGAATTAATAACGAATGACAAACCTCCTGACAGATGGATTTCAACAGCTTAATGTAATATGTATTTTTTATTAATTCACCGTTGCGAACCCCTAATATACTGGTCAACGGGTTTATAACAGAATTAATAATCAATTTTTCAGTATGAATTGATTTGATATCAGGGAGCAATTGCACCGGAAAACCATCCGTATCCAAATATTCCATACCCGGCAGCTTCCTTCCTCTATATAAGCCCATTTTTATCATTCCAATTCCTGTATGGTGAACCGTATGATTATTTTCCCGAATGGCACCATGCTCAACAATCCCAGTATAGATTGTGGAAACCAGCAATTCAGGTAAATGAGCGAAATGGCTCATACCGTTTTGTAAAAAGACAACTGCAGATGCATTCTCTTCTAGTAGAGACCATAGATTTATGAGAGCGGTCTGCTTTACGGTTAGAATGATGATTTCTTGTCTTTGAATTAATTCTTCCGAATCATTAATACATACCGCATTAATATTTTTATAATTATGCTCACCCTGCATGTCAATCAGGGTGATTCCTTTTTTATTGATTTCGTCCGCTTGTAATGATGTGTGCGTGAATAGCGTAATTTGATGGTTATCACTCAGCTTGGAAGCTGCCAATAATCCAATTGCCCCTCCTCCTATTATCCCAATCCTCATGTTCTCCTCCAAGTGATCTTTTGCAATAATTGTAACATTTGCTATGTATGATGAAAAGATAACTCATCCTGTTTTGAGTCAATCGTCATTTAGCTGAATTATCGATGGCTTCCGCTCTATTTCCTTGTAGTTTGGAGGAATAGCATAACTTATACGGCTGGATTACCCATCGCTTATCAACCACTTCATTCTTGTGGCTGGATTAATCATGAACTCCGCTCTATTTCTTTGTCGATTGGCCAGATTACCTACTTATTCGGCTGAATTTCACACTTATTCACACTTATTCGGCCGATCCTCATTCAACAAGTGTTTCAGTAGCCGTCCTGACGACTAAAAATTATGATTTTTCTATATATTTAGCTATAATGGAAATATAAGTATAAACTTTTCACATACATTTAAGGGGGCTATGAAGTGAGTGTAAAGGTTGAAAAATTACGCGTTAACTACCGCACGCTTGAAGAATTCAAGAAATTTAAGGAATATGGTTTGCAGGAATTATCCATGCTAGAAGATCTGCAGGCAAATCTTATTGAAGATAATAGCGAATCACCTTTTTACGGCATCTATTTTGGGGATAAATTAGTGGCCAGGATGAGTCTTTATAAAATCGATGCCAGGTTTGATAAATATTTTGACCCTCCACAGGATTACTACGAAATATGGAAGCTTGAAGTTTTACCGGATTATCAAAAAAAGGGATACGGCTCCATGCTCGTCCAATTCTCCAAAGACCTTGGCCTGCCGATCAAAACAAACCCAAGAGTCCATTCGCGTACTTTTTGGGAAAAACAGGGCTTCGAACCTGTAGAGTATGATATGGAAAGAGATTTAGGAGAGAACCCACTGATTTGGCAGCCTAATAATGATAAATAGATTGACTTTAAGCTTTCCAGCGAGAAAGCTTTTTCTTTTCATCAAACATTAATAGAAGCACACCTTTTAAAAAGGCATGCTCCTGTAGCAATCATCATTTTTCCTCCGATAATTGACGTGCCCGATTCAGTAAATCAAGCAATCCACGGTAATCCTTCTCCATCTGCTTAAATCGTATTTCTACTGTATCTCTCTCTTGAACTAAATAATCTGCGTGCTTTTTTAACTCTGAGTATTCCAGCAGTAATTCTTCAGGCGAGCGGAATGATCGTTCTTCCAACCTACTCTTTAAGTTGGTTAAATAGGCAATAACCGTATCTAGAGAAAGATTGAGCTCAGCATCCCCGACTATTCCGACCGAGATTTTTTGTTCCTCACACTGCGGCTGCTCCACCTCCAATTCCGCAGTCCCTAGCGATTTTTTAAGATCTTTACGTACTTTTTTAGCCAGCTCTATCCCTTCCGAATATTGCTTACGGACATAAGAATTCCATCTAAAGCCACATGCAGCCGGAGTTCTCGACAACCCTTTACCAACCTCTTCAAATGCTTTTAATTGTGTGCTTCCCTCACGGATATGACGTAATACCACCTCCGCCAAATATACATCCTCATCCTGCGACCATCCATCCTGCCTTGAACCTGTCATCCACTCTTCCCCCCAATAAGCATTCATAATATTCAATCATATGCGTCTAGTAGGAAAGATAGAATAAACAAGATTCTATTAACATGATAATCGCTTCTTATTGAGACTTTTTCTGAAATCGTTCCACAGTCTCCATATGGAATGGTAATACCCATAACTCTGAACATCGTTTAATCTCTTCTTGCATCCGTTTATACAAATCAGATGCTTTCTTTTTGCGGATAGTCATACTTTTATACGCCATCAACGCATTAATATCATTTTTAATAATAGGCTCAATAATCCCTACTATGGTTTTCTCATCTATATTTGACACAACGCCATTTGCAAATCCATACAAGCTTGCCTCTTCTTCAGTAAATTTTCTCCCCGACATCAGCCATTCCAGTCCCTTGGATTCTGCCACCCTCTCAAGTAAAAGAGCTCCACCGCCCCAACCGGAGGTAATTCCCTGCTGAATTTGAATAAAGCCCATAAAAGATCCTTTTTTTACATATCGAAAATCACATGCTGTAGCCAGTTCCAATCCACCGCCGACAGCCGGTCCATTTAAAAAAGCAAAAACAGGCTTCGGCAAAGTAGCTATTTTATATAAAATTTCTCCCATACGCGATAACATTTGGTAAGCATCTTTTTGATTATCAAGAAGATGAAAGACTTTTAAATCACCACCCGAACAAAAAACATTACCAGTTCCTGTGATCACCATGGCCTTACAATTTCCATCCGTTTTCACTTGTTCGATGGACTCTTCCAATAAATCCATAACCTCAAAATTTATGGCGTTCCTAACATGCGGCCGGTTTAGCGTAACAAGCAAATATCCTTCTTTTTTCTCCACAATCACTTCTTTCACCGTGAATCCCCCTTAAAAACAAAAAAGAACACAGGTTTCCCTGTGTTCTCTCGAGTTGATTATTTATTTACAACTTCTTTTCCTTTGTATGTTCCACATGCTTTACAGATACGGTGAGATAATTTCATTTCACCGCAGTTTGGGCATTCAACCATACCAGGGACTTGAAGTTTGAAATGCGTACGACGCAATCTCTTTCTAGTTTTCGAAGTTCTTCTGAAAGGTACAGCCATGTTTTACACCTCCTTAAAAAACGATGGTTCTATGGAAGACTTATGTAGTCTTTCATTTTTCACTGTTATCATCATTGTTGTCAAAAAAATGGGCCAACTTTGCCAGTCTTGGGTCAACTTTTTTAACTTGTTGGTCCTCTAAGATTAATTCCCAGTCATCTCCAGCTAGCGGAGCAGCACCTACAGGATGATCCGTATCACAGAATACCTGCAATGGAATCTCCGTGAGAATTATTTCTTTGATTACCGGCGTAAGATCCACTACATCACCCTCAGCCACATGATATTCTCCATCCTCAGTCTCCATACCTTCATATTGATTAAAAAGGTATGTCTCTGTTGTTTGAACATCGATTGGGAATGGGACATCAACTAAGGTTCTTGAACATGGTAATGTCAATGTACCAGATATTTTCAAATGAAAAGTAACTCGATTGGAACTCAAGTCAGCTTTCCCAAATACACGAATTGGTGAAATATCACGAATTTGCGGATCTGCCTTTTTCAGTTCAGAAAGATCTGCTGTCTCATCTACATTAAAACCATTGTCGCGAAATTTTTGCAGTTGTGGAATTGTCCATTTCATATTATATCACCTCAAGGCAACAAAGGTAATTATAGCTTTGGTAAATTCATTTGTCAATGTTTTTTCTTTACAGCCATATGTGATACCCTTATGCAAATTTTAAGCGCTTATCTATTTATTTTACCCGAAATGTTTCATTTTGAAAACAGAATTAATCAAGTGCAAGTTTAGGGAATGCTTGCTTCCTGATTCCTCCATCATATACTATAAAAAAAACAACCATTTATCAGGAGGTGTACAATATGAATGCCCTGGGACTTGTAGTAGAATATAATCCTTTTCATAATGGACATTTATATCATTTACAACAAGCCAAAGCTATTACAAATGCTGATGTGACCATAGGCGTGATGAGCGGAAATTTCCTTCAGCGGGGGGAACCAGCCCTGGTGGATAAATGGACAAGGACTTCCATGGCCTTAAAGGCTGGTATTGATCTAATCATCGAACTTCCATTTGTTCATGCTGTTCAAAAGGCTGAATATTTCTCCGAAGCATCTATCCTATTATTAGAGGAAGTTGGCTGTCAGTCTGTTTGTTTTGGCAGCGAGCAAGGAGAAATAGAACCTTTTATACATACATACTCAATTATTCAGGAAAATTCTAAGGAAATCGATCAATGGATACAGCACTATAGCAAGGAGGGATACAGCTACCCCAAGGCTGCCTCTCTGGCCTTTTCGGAACTACAAGCGCGTCATCCTTCTATGCTTTCTTTAGACCAGCCTAATAATATCCTTGGATATCACTATGTATCCGCGATTTTAAAACATAAATTATCCATCGAGCCAGTAACCATTAAACGAACAGGTTCCGGATATCACGATCCAACTCTCATGCCAGGTACAATAGCAAGTGCAACTGGTATACGGAAAGAATTAATGGAAAGCGGTAAACTGGATGCTATCTCTTCCTTTGTTCCGGATACAACATTTGCCCATCTAAAAGCATATCTAACAGAGCAGCGCACTTTGCATAATTGGGAGTTGTATTGGCCATTTTTAAAAGTTAAATTAATCACGACGCCCGCAGAATCTCTTGCCCAAATTTACGAAATGAAAGAGGGCTTAGAGAATCGATTAATTGAAGCCGCTGAACGCGCCAGTAATTTCATGGATTTTATGTCATTAATTAAAACAAAGCGTTATACCTGGACTCGGCTACAAAGAATACTAACCTATACGCTGTTAAATTTCACA
Source organism: Bacillus sp. D386 (assembly GCF_006346415.1). NCBI lineage: Bacteria > Bacillati > Bacillota > Bacilli > Caryophanales > Bacillaceae > Bacillus > Bacillus sp. D386. The sequence goes on from NZ_VEMV01000001.1 coordinate 473,863, forward strand.
AGAGATGAAATGCCAAAAGACCTGACTCCGCCATATATTCGCGTATTGGGATTTACAGCTGCCGGGCAGCAATATTTAAAAAGCATAAAAAAAGAAAAGGGAAATCAGATCGTATCACGCCTAGCAGCCTGTAAAAATCCTTTAATAAATATTGATAAGAGGGCTGCCATTGTTCATGCTGCCGCTCTTCCCTCAGCTATTTCTATGAAAGCTCAAAAACGTGAATATATGTCACCCATTGTATTAACTGATTAAAAAACGAAGCCATTGATTCACCGTACGAATCAATGGCTTCTGCTTTAAATCAAGCAGCTCTTATTTCATGCTTTTTAAATAATCCAGTGCATCATCAACTGTGTCCACAGGAACAATAATCATATCTGTTCCAATCTCTTCTGCTGTTTTTACAGCAATTTTATAATCCGATTCCTCAGCACCTTGTTGATTGGGTGCAAAAAACACTTCCGCATCTGCACGATCAGCTGCTACAATTTTCTGATCAACACCACCGATAGGACCGACTGTTCCATCATCAGAAATGGTACCTGTTCCTGCTATTTTCTTCCCTTTCGTGTAATCCTCTTCCGTTAATTGATTAAAGATCTCCAATGTAAACATTAACCCAGCAGAAGGCCCCCCAATGCTATCTGCGTTTATCTCGATATCTCGGTCTGTTTCAACACTTCGATCCTCAACCAAGGTAATGCCAACGCCAACTCGTCCAGTTTCCTCTAGCATCTCCAATTGAAGTGTCTTAACAATATTTTTATTATCACGCTTTATTTCTAATTTCACTTGGTCCCCAGCTTTTTTCGAGGAGATATAGTCTATGAAAAATTCACTTGACTCAATTTCACTTCCATCGACTTTAATAATTCGATCTCCAGGTTTCAATACTCCGTCTGCAGGTTTACCCTTGGCAATCTGCAGCACATATATGCCTTCTACTTTTACTTTGGCTTCATAGCCTGCTTTTTTATACCCGTTCAGGATAGCGGATGTTTGGGAATCATCCATCAATTTCAATTGTCTAACCGTATATTCTTCATCGGTTTCATCCTGACTTCTAATTTGTTCCAGTTCATAAATCCTATGATAATCTGCTATTTTAGCCCATGCATATGTATAAATATTCGCTCTGCCCATTCGGATCGTTGTCAGCATAAAAGAGCCATCTGCTTCACTTCCATTTTCAACCTCTACAAATTGCTCCAATGTCTCCGCCGACCCAGGGGTGGAAACATAATAAGGCAATTTATAAAATGCAGCCAGAAATGCCAGCAATAGAACTGCAACCCCAATTTTGCCTATATTAAGTTTACGCTTATGCTTCATCTTTTTTCTCCTTCCAATGCTGTATGGCCTCTTTAATCTCCGGCAGTTTTTTTCTTGCTTCTTGCTCCCCAATCATAATAATTTCAAGAATGTTTGTAAATGCCAATGAACTAAATGATTCTACAGCAGGCTGAATCATTACGTCAGCGTTAATCCCTTTCATTTTGACAATTTCCATTTGCAGTATATCTAAACTTTTAAAAATAACATCGTATATAGATTCAATATCCGTATCTCCTCTTGTTGCAGAGACATCGCTTGCAATCACAATATCCGCTCCCATTTCTTTCACAACCGATACAGGGACCCGATCCATTAATCCTCCATCTACAAGTAATTTCCCATTAATCCTTTTGGGCACAAAAATGCCTGGTATAGAAATACTTGCTCTTACCGCTTCATAAACAGGACCTTCCGTAAAAATAACTCTCTCTCCTTTTTCTATATCCGTTGCCACTATAGCCAATGGAATTGAAAGATCCTCTATATTTTGATTTTTTGTAAATAATCGAATGTATTCCTCAATCTTTTTCCCGGCTACAAAACCTAATCTGGGTACAGTCAGATCCATAAAGTATTTTCTTTTAAATTGCAACGAAACTTTTTGCAGCAGTTCTAAATCTGATCCACTTGCATAAAAACTGCCTATTAAAGCTCCCATACTGCTCCCGGCTATGCAGTCGATATTTATACCTTCACTATTTAGCACTTTTAATAAACCAATATGTGCAAATCCCCTTGCACCACCAGAGCCAAGCGCTAATCCAATTTTAGGTTCCATTTCTTTTGACTCTCCTTTATCCGTACTGATTTAAGGCATGTTCCCTTAATAGGAGTCTTAGTTCTAAATTATTTTACTTTGAGTATATTTTGTTATTGGGGACAACCCAGCTATATACAAAACTTCTTTTGATTTTACTAAATATATTTTAGCACCAGATTATTTACCACGCTTAAATTTAATAAGGGAAGGGATATAAATTGGATAAATCAATCTTAAAATCAATGCTTTTTGCGTTAATTGCAGTTATTATGGCAGCTGCATTGATCTTGATGCCACAGGAAGCCTTCGAAGCCTCTGTTCGAGGGTTGAATATATGGCTTGAAATTGTCTTTCCTTCCTTATTGCCTTTTTTAATTATTGCAGAAATGTTGATTGCATTTGGTGTCGTAAAACTACTGGGTGTCTTTTTAGAGCCACTAATGCGTCCATTGTTTAAGGTACCAGGAGTAGGAGGATTTGTATGGGCAATGGGACTTGCATCCGGTAATCCTTCTGGAGCAAAACTAACAGCTAGGCTGAGAGATGAAGGTCAGCTATCCAGAATAGAAGCTGAACGGTTAGTGTCGTTTACCAGCTCATCGAATCCATTATTTATTTTCGGTGCTGTATCTATCGGTTTTTTTAATAATGCTAAACTTGGAATACTTTTAGGATTAACTCATTATGCAGCGAATATTTTCGTCGGTTTAGTAATGAGGTTTTACGGGAGAAATGAAGAGAAAAAAAATCTTAACCGCAGTAAAAAAGATACAAGTATTTTCCCAATCATGACAGCTTTAAAAAGTATGCACCGTACCCGTCTAAATGACCAGCGGCCATTTGGAAAAATATTAGGAGACGCAGTTAATTCCTCCATACAAACCCTTTTGATGATTGGAGGATTTATCATTATTTTTTCCGTGATCAACAAGCTATTGTTTCACTTACATATTACCAGCTTCTTTGCATCCATTTTCAGCAGCCTGTTCCACACGCTTCATCTGCCATCTACTTTAAGCATCCCTTTTATTTCGGGGTTATTTGAAATCACGTTGGGATCGCAATTAACAAGCCAAGCTGGCGGTGCAACACTATTGACACAAGCAATCATAGTCAGTGCTTTACTCGCATTTGGAGGATTCAGTATACAAGCTCAAGTTGCCAGCATCTTAGCCGAAACGGATATACGCTTTAAACCATTCTTTCTTGCACGCCTCATCCATACATTTTTTGCTGCGATACTTACATTGATTTTGTGGAAACCTGTATATCTGCGATTATCTACTTCTGAAAATACATCAATCACCGAATTTGTTTTTTCAATGGAAACGCAGGGATTATCCAGCACTATCTTCAGTTTCTTCCTTAATTACGGTGCATTGATTACTATTCTTTCTTTGGCTGGCTACACCCTTTTATTATACATACAGTATAGGAAATCCATATAAAAAGCCAATCCCTAATTTAAGTAGGATTGGCTTCTTTTTAACAGCAATATAAATGAGTACATTTTATTCAGACATCTTTATTCTCAGCCGTTTTTGTACACATTCAGGAACAAGCTCTGAAACATCTCCACCGTACTTCGCTACTTCTTTTACGATCGATGAGCTCAAAAAAGAATATTGATTATTTGTCATGATAAAGAATGTTTCAATTTGATCGTTTAATAAGCGATTCATAGAGGTGATTTGCATCTCATACTCGAAGTCAGAAACGGCTCTCAACCCTCGGATGACTGCATTTGCATTTCTTGCCTTAGCATAATCCACGAGCAACCCCTGAAAGCTATCCACTTTCACATTTGGTATATGGGCAGTTGCTTCTTCAATGATTTGCACTCTCTCCTCCACAGTAAATAGAGATTTTTTAGCAGAATTATGAAGGACACCGACATATATTTCGTCAAATATGTTTGCTCCTCTTTGAATAATATCAAGATGTCCATATGTTATAGGATCAAAACTTCCAGGACATACAGCTATTTTCTTCACTATTCTCCCCCCATTTCTATAAATATTTAACGCTCAAAAAAGGACACAGCCGTAATGCCATACTTTTCAACACGGAACTTAGTAAAATTACCAATCTTTTCAGGCAACGTTAATTCTTCTCCATGTTCGCATATTATCATACCGTCTTCTGCCAATAATTCAGCACTTTCGATTTCTTCAATAAGAACAGGTATCATATTAGCTATTTTATAGGGAGGATCCATAAAAATGAGGTCAAATTGAGCTTTTCTCTTTCCAAGAGCTTTTAATGATCTTAAAGCATCACTCCTATGTACCTCGGATTGACTTTCGAATTTACATGAACTGATATTCGTTTTAATAATTTGAATAGCTTTTGAGTCCTTATCAACAAAAACTCCTTTTTCCATTCCTCTGCTCAAGGCTTCAAGCCCAAGGGATCCGCTTCCTGAAAATAAATCCAGAACCGCTCCACCTTCAAAATATGGTCCTACAATATTAAATAAAGATTCTTTTACTTTGTCCGTTGTTGGCCGGGTTGTCATGCCTGGAACAGCCTTTAATGGCCTTCCTTTACAAGTACCTGAAATGACTCGCATAATCTGTCACCAAATTTCATATGTATTCAACTTTCTAAAATATCCTACCACAAAATCTTGATTTCACAAATAGAAATCAAATTTCTGCGATCAGTGAATAGTTCAGGTTGATTTGGTCATACTACTAACAACAACATCTTCAGAGGTGTTGTTGCCAACCGCGGAGAAGACTTACGTTTCCCCATAAGTTCTTCCTCCGGTTTCTCCTCTCCCTTTGCCTTCTGCGTTTGTAAAAGCGCGTAGAAGGAAGCCCTGGTGCCTATGTGTGCCAGGGCTTTTCTTTTAGGTGAATTAACTACAGATCAACCGACACCCATTTTTTCCACAGTGAACAAGGTGGACAGTTTCAAAAATAACTAATTTGATTAATAGAACAGTTGATTCGAACACTTTATTGGGATACATTTATATTCCTGATGAACTAGACCGGATTATGATACACTTATCAATATCCGATTTACAGGAGGAAAAACAAGAATGAATCAACGTTTTATAGAACTAGGCCCCGGATATTCTGACCTTTATGAGCTATTGGAATTAGCAAAGGCTAATCAATATCGAATCAATTATTTTTTATGCTTACAGTCAGAGGGACCTAGCGGCAAAGTCATGTCGTTTGTATTGGTTATGAAAAAATCAAGCTATGGCGACTTCATCCCACTTTATATTTGCAGAGAAGGAATACCTGTTTTAGTTAATAAGCCAAGCAAGCGTTATGAACTTTTTGACCAAGCAGCCAAGGAGCAAGGTAAAGAAATTATATCGTTGGAAGTTAGGCATTCATCTACTTTTGCTGACCCTGACCTTTATTATCAGTATTTAATAGGTATCCTGCGCATGAACCGTTTTTTACCCCCATGGCAATAAAGAAAAACCGGACCCATTAGGATCCGGTTTTCTTTAAATGCCTATTCTATATTCTTCCTTTTCTTTTTCATGCTTTTTACTCTCAAATTCAGTTTTAATAAAAGGTTTTTGAGAAAATTCAACTTTTTTGACAAAAGCATAGGAAGATAATTTTTCTGAAACTGCTTCTATTTCGTCCATATTTACATATAATACGGCATATTTTAATTTGCGGGAAACATAATGCAGATTGCCTGTTTTACGCAGAGTTTTCACTTGTTTTAGACTATGCAGCCAAACAATCAGGCTTTGCCTTTCTACAAACATATACATACCCCTTTAGGATGCAATTTATATTTAGTGTACCATATTACTAAAAGATGTATCAATATTTAGAAATGCTATGCAGAATTAGTGAATAAATCTAGAGATTGCAACTAACTCGATTATCTCCTTGGATAGGTCTGCACTATCAGAGTTTATATCAAAAATGATAGGAGTACTTTAAATGAAACTGCATAATAGAAAAGATATCGATCCCACTTTCCTATGGAGAATCGGATAGGTTTATCATACAACCTCAACGTTTGTATTAGTTGCTACAAAATCTAATTTCGGCATATACCAAAAGGCAACCCCATTTGTTCTGGGATTGCCTTTTTTTCTCGTTCCTATCAGGAACATCCACAGCTTCCTCCGCTGCCACAGCCTCCGCTACAGGATGATTCAAAAAACGGATTTCCTGTCGGGACTTTTATATGAGGGGATACTGAATGACCAATCAGCATACTAATTTCATCAAGTAATTGCTGTAAGTTTGTTTCAGCCTGTTTATATTCAATAACAGATGGATGAAGGTCCATTTCTCTTTTAGCCTCACGAATTGCTTTAGAGACAGTACGATAATCCGGATGGTATCTTCCGAAACGCTGTACTTCTTCGTAAGCGTCCTTTAAAGAATTAAACGCTTGAATTTTTTTCTGGGCCGTTTTATCCTTATACATCTGAGTTAAACTTAAAAAGTATTGCTTAGCTATATCTGAGTTCATTATATCTTTAGCCAATTGTTCAGCATGGTCAATGATTTCAACCGTTTCAATAGTAGCAAGCATGAAAATACTCACCTCCAACTTTATCATACCATGTAATATCCAAGGATGCTATAACTTAGAAATATTATCCACCTATAAAAGATATATGGCTTGTCCCCTATTACTTTGGTAAGTAGAAGAAGTAATTCGCTGCCAAACACCCCTTACTTCATCTACTCTTACAGAACGTCCTCATTTTTTTAGGAACCGTTATTCACCAGTATTCATTGACTGAAACATCGAAACCATCATAGAAGCCATTTGAACGCTGTTTGAAAGCTGATGAACACGATCCGGAATCGTTTTTTTAAAAAAGTACTTAGCTTCAGTATCAAATTTCGAAAAATCCTGTGGATTTCTGCACAAACGTCTGTACCAGATTGGTTGTTGCCTCAAAAAACTCAGTAAATCTTCATCTGCCTCAATTAATTCATAGATATCTTGTCTCAAGCTCTCACTCCTACCTAGCTAATCTTGCCGAAATTTGAAAGGATGATTATTCTGGACGGAAGGTGGTGCACTTTCTGATTGTCCGGAAGATTGAAATTGAGAGATGACTCCCTGAACCACTCCTAAAACCTGACTAAAATTCCCAATTTGTTTTTGAATTTGATCAGGGTCCATTTTTTTAAGTTGATTTAAAAGCTGCGAAATAAACTCGCCCTTATCTGTTTTTTCAGTCTCATCCTTTTCCTTTTTTTCCTCTTTATATTCATTCCACACTTCATCCTGATCACCCAGCAAAGACCAATCTTCATAAATTTCCTGCCATGTTTTCTTACCCATTCTTACATCTTTTACGATTTTCGGATTACTCTTAAGAAAAAGCTTAAAATCCTGAACAGAAGGATGCAATTTGGAATCATCCATTTAATTTCACCTCACCACATGACATACGCCTAGGGTAGTATATGTTTCGATATATAGAAAAGTGATGCATATTTCCAAAGAACTCCGCACATAGATTTCCTTTATACAAATAATATTTACACACAAAAAAGAGCACTGAGGAGAAATACTTTCCTTCAGTGCTCTTTTTTGTATCATTTAATCAGATAACGCAACAAAGTTTTGAGTATAGTATCTTTTATATACTCCCACACCAAGGCGCGTAAAATCTTCATTTAACATTATATCTCTGTGCCCTTTACTATTTAACCATCCTTCAACAGCCGCAATTGCATCTGTATACTGAGCAGCTATGTTTTCGCCAGCTGAGTAGTAAGAAACACCGCCTTCCTTCAAACGATCACCAACATCTTTATCATCGGGTGATACATGATCGAAATACTCATTCACCATCATGTCTTCGCTATGTTTAAATGCCACAGCTGAAATTTTTTCATCAAATTCAAGGGTACCTAAGTCAAAACGTGTTCGTATGATATTTGTCAAATCAAGAATTTGCTGCTGACTTCCTTCTTCAACCAGCTTCCATTCTTCATCCGTTAACTCTTCAGGTTCATCCAATTCTCCACGGTATGTCAGCTCATATGGCTTATGCATAATCAATGTCTTTGCATCCATAAACCTCACACCTGATACCTGACCGAGAATTTTATCCAAATAAACCTGAGCATACATATCGCCAAACTTTATTAGAGGGCGATAATGAAGATCTTCTTCCGACAACTCGAAACGATATTCAGTGCCTTTCCAATTCAGTTCTATATAACTATTCATATTCAATTCCTTATACAAGGACTCCACTGTTTGATCAATAAAGAATGGATATAAATTAATATCTTCTGCTGAACTGTATAGGGTTACAATTTTTTTATCTTTTTCGTTTACGCCAAATTGTATATACTTACTTAATGTATCATTATAGATCCACCAGTTATATCCATAAGCTGAAGGATCAATACGGTCTGGCTCCCCATATTCATCCAGTAACTGATTACTGGTTTTACCAATCCATTTAGATACACCCTGTTCAGGTCTGGATTCGTTATCTGTTAATTCTTTAATCTTATCCGAAGTTTCCATTGTATTTTCATTAACGGAATTTTGATCAATGATAGCTGTATTTTCTTTGACATCATCTTTAACCGTTACATAGATGCCGAAGATGGTGATTAAAATTAAACTAAAGAAAACCCTAAAGACCAATTTCAGAGGTGGTCCCTCCTGTCATTCTTACTTTATATTTTTTTATTATACCATTAGAATTCAAACAAACCTATCACTTAAATGTAAACAATGAAAAATAAGTATAATATAAACATATTGGATAGCAAAATGAACGAATTTACCTTTCTGCCTCTATAAAAGAACAATTTATTGCAGATAAGGTAAAATAATACTAAAATTAAAATTGAGAATTTCCAAAACTTGTTTCATACCGAACAAAGCATTTTCTAAAAGGGGATAGGAGGAAATAAGATGAGATTTGAAAATACAGGACTTGAAAAATACCAAGTTAACCTTAACAGGCTAGATGAGGTTATGAGTGAAAACGGTTTAGTCAGAGCCGAACAATGGGATTACGAACGCGTATCCTACGATAAGAAATATGAATTAAGGGATGGCACTTTTTATTTACGTGTCTTTGGCTATGCGGTTGAAGGTGACGTAGGTGCACATCGGGCAACTATCCAACTCATGACACCAGTCCTAGGTAAACACTATTATCCACATGGTGTTGAATATGGTGAAACAGAGCATTTTCCTACATCTCTTCAAAAACAATGCGAGACAGTTCTTGCGGCAGTTAAAGCTGAACTGGATATATTTGTAGAAGTGGAATAAAGGATTATTAAATAAGCCTGCAGATTGTATGATCTCCGCAGGCTTATTTTATTTTTTTTCTCATTAAACAATAATCCCCCTCCACTCCCACTGCTTTAAATCCATACTTTTTTAAGGTTTCCTTATAATAAAAACGTTTATCTGCTATTTCTGTTTGGATCATTTGGGCAATCCCTATTTTATGAATATAATAGAAAAAACCCTCCATAACTTCAGAAACAAACTCTTTTTCTGTCTGAGCATCTGTAAAGCTTAAGGAAAAGGTTAATTTTTCACCTTCTCCCTCCAACTCCAATTCTCCAATGAATTTTTGGCTTTGCAAATCAATAATAAAACAGATCCACCAACCTACATCCCCACCTTCCAATTCATATAATTCTATTAAAAGAGGGAGTATACATTTTACGCGATCAGATGGGAAAGATTCAGGAACAATTACCGGCGATACCATTTTGAAATCATACGGGTACAAAATAAGGGACTTAGCCAATGAGATGGAACAAGGAAAGATAAGAATGCGATTAGTCCTAATTTGTTTCATTACCGCACCTCCGATTAATTGCCTCTAAATAAAGCCTATGATAAACATCAGCCAGTCCTGACAAAATCCATTCCTAAGCCGCCATGTAAAAGAAAGAAACGAAAAAAGGTCATCTCTAATTCTATGAGACGACCCGTTTTACCTATGCAACTTTTATTTTTTATGAACCAATAATCGCTTTAAATACACTTGTTGTTTTACCACCTTCGTATATTACATAAAGCAATAAATATACAGTGACACCAGCAACCGCGTTCACCATCCAAATGACGCTTGTAGGCGGAGCGATTTTTCGATGTTTCTCAATCTTCCCTTTAAAACCATAATACAGACTGATAATCCCCATTACGGCTCCTATTGTAGCCAATGTAATATGTGAGATTAAAAAGATTGTATAGTAAATTTTTATTGATTCAGGTCCTCCAAATGCCGTGTTCCCTATAAATAACGTTCTGCTTGCATAAATAATGAAGAACACAACTGCAAAAACAGCTGCCCAAAACATTAATTTTTCGTGGACCTTTATATTCCCTTTTTTTACTTGCCATACTCCAAAGCCTACAAGGATTGCGCTGATTACGATACAAGCCGTGCTGATCGTAGGCAGGACTGGTAATGAACTGCTCATAATGGTGGAACCTCACTTTACTTATTCTGTTAACTCTATAATTGTAAAATACTAAATTTGAAAACTCAAATTATTTTACAGTATTCACTAAAGTTTCACTATTATTAATTAGTTCCCTAAATGCGGATTTGCCTCCATAAAACGTTTTGTTTCTGCATCCGCATGTTTGGTATCTTCTTTAAACCAAGTGAAGAAAGTTGTAGCCAGGATAATTCCATATACTATTTCTTGAATTATTTTCATAATTACACCGCCTGTTTGCTGATCTTCAACAGCCGGCATATTTATAAACATTTGAGGACTGCTTAAGTCCAAAGTGGATAAGGTACCGGCAGGAACACACAATTTCATCGCCTCCATCCATACAGCTGGATCTGCATAGGTTGCATACATGGGATCTTTAGAAAAGATGATAAGCGCACAGGCCGGTGTAATTAATATACCATTGGCAAAGATATAGCCAATTTTCTTTAATCCTGATAATCGCTGGCTTTCTTCGATTTTATTAACTAGATGCCACCACATGAACAGCGAGGAAATAAACAATACCACTGTGAAAAGCCCATGAAGCAACATATTGACTTTGACGATATCAAAAATTGACGGAACATGGTAAAAAGAAAACAGTCCATTAAAGAAAATCAATGTTATTAATGGTTGTGTAATCATTAAAAACCATTTTTTAAATACGAACTTTTTTAGTAACCAATCCGGCAATCCCAATAGAAAAAATGGTGGAATAACTAAAAATAAAAAAGCCATTTGAACCATATGAACCGTAAAAGAAAGATGTCCCAATAAATCTATTGGCGACCCCTTTATCATGTATAAAAGAATCATAGCTATCGAGAAGTATACAGCTTCTTTCTTTTTAAATTGGTCACCTGCTTTAAAATAGGTGATATAAAAATAGAAGGCTATGATCAATAGTGTCACGAGGAACAGGTAAGGACTCCATAGGGCCCTAAATCCAAATATATCTAATTCCATTTATCTCACCTCATAATTAGTTTTCCTGCCCAGAAATTCACAAGAAAATATCAAATAACCCAGAAATCATATAGTTTTAGTTTCTAAAAAAAATCGGCTTAACAAGTTAAGCCGATTCCATCTTAAATCCACACAATTAATACAAATGCAAGGATAGTAGTCACACCGATCAGTAACCCGGTATACATAAATCCTGCCATCGTTCCATGACCTTCTTTATTCATATGCATGAAATAATAGAGCTGAAAAATGACTTGGATTACCGCAAGCAACAAGATGAATGGTAAAACGAACCACTTGGAAAATCCATCATAACCTACTGCAAAGAACGCAATTAAGGTTAGAAAGATCATCATAATAAATGTAATAACCTGCATCTTCATATCTTCCGCATTTTTCTTACGTCTATATTTAAGAGCTTCTTTACTAAGATGTGTTTTAGGTTGATTTTCCATTTATCATCACCCCACCATTCCCATTAAGTAAACGACTGTAAAAATGAATACCCATACAACGTCGATAAAATGCCAGTATAGGCTCGCAACATAAAATTTCGGAGCATTATACAGATTTAAGCCACGTTTCGAATTACGGAGCATTAACGTAATAATCCACAATAGTCCAAAGGTTACATGGGCACCATGGAAGCCGACTAATGTGTAGAAGGCGGATCCAAATGCAGAACCTGTAAATGTGTGATGATATTCATGCACATAATGATTAAATTCATAGATTTCTAAGCCCAGGAAAGCAGCCCCTAATAAAACAGTGATTAACAGCCAAAACTGCATTTGTTTAAAATCGTAGTTTCTCATATGATACATCGCATAAACACTTGTTAATGAGCTGGTTAACAGCAGCATAGTAGCAATAAACGCCAGCGGCATATCAAATAAATCTTTGGCTAGAGTCATTTCCTTATTAGGCGGTACACTATCTTTCAGAGCTAAGTATGTTGCAAATAATGAAGCAAAAAGCACTGTCTCTGCAGCGAGGAAAAGCCAAAAACCTAAAAATTTATGCTTTCCGTCATCTGTATGTTTCTCAGGGTGAGATGGCCATGTTTCTGGTGTGAATTTTTGCCCTGCATTCATTACACCTCAACCCCCTTATCACTTTTAGCATTAGAAGATACCAAATCTTCTTTATGGATATGATACCCATGATCATCTTTAACGGAACGGATGAGCATAGCTATAAAGGTAATCAACAAACCAATCACCATTACCGGGACTGTCCATTCTTTATCCGTTGCATTATAAAGTGCTCCAAATGCAGCAACAAACAATCCAAAAGAAATAATAACAGGAAGAATTGAATTGTTAGGCATATGGATATCACCAAGAGGTTCAGCCGGTGTCATCGCATTTCTACCTTCCATTTTTTCAAGCCACCATGCATCATATCCTCTTACTAATGGTAATCTTTCAAAGTTGTATTCAGGAGCCGGTGAAGAAATTGCCCACTCAAGTGTACGTCCATCTTGCCATGGGTCATTACCGACTTTAACATTTTTAACTGAAGTAACTACGATATTAACCAATAATATAATGACTGCTACAGCCATCATGAATGCACCGACAGTAGATATTAAGTTGCCATTATCCCATCCCTGTCCGTCCAAATAAGTGAAAACACGTCTAGGCATTCCCATTAATCCTAGGAAATGTTGAACAAAGAATGTTAAATGGAATCCGATTAGGAATAACCAGAATGTGATTTTACCCATGAATTCATTCAATACTGTACCGAATATTTTTGGCCAGTAAAAATGTGTACCTGCCAACAAGGCCAGAACTACTCCACCGACGATAACATAGTGGAAATGGGCAACAACGAAATAGCTATCATGATACTGATAGTCAGCCGGAGCTGCAGCATTCATAATTCCCGTTACTCCACCCATTACAAAAGATGGAATAAATGCAACGGCGTATAACATAGGGGTCGTAAACGTAATCTGACCACCCCACATCGTGAAAATCCAGTTGAAGATCTTTATACCAGTCGGAACAGCTATCGCCATTGTTGCTACTGCGAATATCGCATTTGCGACTGGCCCAAGACCAACCGTAAACATATGGTGAGCCCATACCATGAATCCTAGGAAACCGATTAAAATGGTTGCAAAGACCATAGATGAGTATCCAAATAATCTCTTTCTCGAGAATGTTGGAATAATTTCAGAGAATATTCCGAATGCCGGAAGAACCAAAATATATACTTCCGGATGTCCAAAGATCCAGAATAAATGTTCCCAAATAATTGTATTTCCACCCAAAGCCGTTACAAAGAAACTGGAACCAAACATACGGTCAAACATCATTAGTGTCAAACCAACTGTAAGCGGCGGGAAAGCAAATAGAATTAAGGCAGATGCCACAAATGTTGTCCACGTGAAAAGCGGCATACGCATAAACGTCATTCCAGGTGCTCTCATATTAATAATTGTGGCCAGGAAGTTAATTCCCCCTATTAACGAGCCCATACCTGATATCTGAAGTCCAAGTATGTAAAAATCTATACCGTGACCTTCAGAAGCCAATGATAGAGTTGCATAAGATGTCCATCCGGCATCAGGCGCTCCGCCCATAAACCAGGATAAGTTTAAAAAGACTCCTCCAAAGAAAAACAACCAAAAACCTAATGAATTTAAAAATGGAAATGCTACGTCTCTAGCCCCGATTTGCAGCGGCATAATCGCATTCATAAATCCAAGCAATAAAGGCATGGCGGCAAGGAAAATCATGGTTGTTCCATGCATGGTAATAATTTGGTTAAACATTCCACCACTGATAAAATCATTTTCTGGCTTTACAAGCTGAATTCTTATAAACATTGCCTCAAGCCCACCCAGCAAGAAGAAAAATCCACCTGCAAAGATATAGAGCTTGGCAATTTTCTTATGGTCAACAGTCGTTAAATAATCCCAAATGACACTAAGAAACCCCTTTTTTTGAGCAATAGTACTCACGTTTTAACCTCCCCTTTGAAAACTAGCAAACTCTTATTTTTGCGATAAGGTTTCCAGGTACTTAGTAAGCGCATCGATTTGTGAATCAGAAAGCTCTCCGTAAGTGTCAGTCATTTTGTTTCCTTCTTTAACTGACTCCGGATCCTTAAGCCACTTCTTCACATTTTCTTCATTATTTTCCAAATAACCCGCTACTACTTCACGATCAGCAAAATTTGATAGATTAGGTGCTAATCGAGCCTGCTCCGGTCGCTGATCATTGGAATCGATCGCATGACATCCGATACAGCTTTTATTGAAAATTTCCTGGCCTTCACTTGCTGTTGCATCAGTAAGTTTTACTTCCGTGTGCTTTGTTTCTTTCATGCTGGCTACCCATTGGTCAAATTCATCCCTTGGCAAAGCTTTCACTTTGAAATCCATTAATGCATGGGAAGCCCCACATAATTCAGCACATTTTCCATAAAAAATCCTGCCGGCTTCTTCACTTTTTCCATCATCAAACTCAAGCCAGAAGCTATTTTCTCCCTCTGTGTTCGTATCAAGCTTACCCCCAGCTGAAGGAATCCAGAAGGAATGCTTTACATCTGACGCTGTTAAATTAAAGTAAACCTTTTCATCAGTTGGAACAACAAGTTCTTGCCCTGTCATGATACCTTCGCCAGGATATTCAAACTCCCACCAGTAATAATTAGCCCTTACATTTACAGTTAAGGCTGTAGGATTCCCATCCTTATCCTTTTCATCCTTGGCAGATACATCTGCAAAATCAAATGTATAATAAATCGTTGGAACTGCAAGGATGATTAATAAAACAATCGGGATAACCGTCCAAAGTATTTCTAATTTGTGGTTACCCTCAATTTGCTTAGGGATTGTATTATCTCCCTTTTTACGACGAAATTTTAAAATTGCAAGTACAAAAAGAATAACAACAACAATGATTACCAATACCATAATGGCAGTACTGAGTATCATTAAATCATACTGTTTCTTCGCTACCTCACCTGCTGGATCCAATGCTGATAGATACGGCTTTCCACAACCCGAAAGTATTAGCATCAAAACAGCAATTAAGGATGCAATGCGCCATTTTTTCATAGCAAATAATTACCCCTCTTTCGTAAAAAATTTCTTCTTTCCAAAGGAACATCTTATATATTGAATTTCTTTAAGAAAGAACCCCCAATGTTAAAAACGATTAATTAAAGAAACAATGACCATTGCCACAAAAGAAATAGTCATATAGTTTAATGAATAAATGAACATCTTATTGGCCCACTTTAAATCTTCTTCTTTGGAAAACTCCTTTTTTAATGAGAATCCCTTTAAAGTTAATATAAGCCAACCTATATTTAAAATTGTTGCCAAAACTACAAAAGAAACCCCGATTGGTTTCAGTATAAATGGAATTGGAAACAATAAAGCTACCCATATAAGCATATGAATCTTAGTTTCTTTAAATCCTTTTACTACAGGCAGCATAGGAATTCCAGCCGCTCTGTATTCCTCCGTCCGCTTCATAGCCAATGCGTAGAAATGTGGAGGCTGCCACACAAACATTAATAGAAATAATCCCCAGGCAATCGGATGTAATCCTGGGTCAACGGCGGCCCACCCAATTAGTGGCGGTATAGCACCAGAAAAACTGCCGATAACAGTATTTGAGACAAACCGTCTTTTTGACCACATTGTATACAGCAATACATAGGCCAATACCCCAAGTAACCCCATAAAAGCTGCCATTGGAGTAGCCATTAATAGAATCAATAATCCAGTTACCACCAGTGCCAGGCCCATATACAACACTTTTATAGGGTTCACCTTCCCAGTAACTGTCGGACGCTTCTTTGTACGAGACATAAACACGTCGATATCCCGGTCTATGTAATTGTTTAAGCTGCCAGCGCCAGCTATGATCAGTGCTGACCCTATAACACCATATAGAACGAGATCAAGATTCCCTAGGAAACTCTGGTCAGTAAAATAAAGACCGAGCCAAATACCTGCAAAAACAGTGATTAAATTTGAATTGACGATGCCTACCTTTACTAATACCAAAAAGTCCTTAAATGCTGTACTGTTCATATCCTTCTCCACGTCTAGTCCCTTCTGGTTTTCATACGAGGTCTGCGATGCCGGTTTAGGTTTCATGCTGTTACCTCCTATCTGAATAGTAGATTTCCAAACTTTTAGTTTCAAGCGATATATTCACAAATTATAACAGTGATATTTATATAGAAAAATTTGCCTAATATATATTTAAACACAGATTACACTTCTATTGTGAAAATAATTTGTCCATTTTTTGTCATAAGTGTGACCTAATCATTATATAGTGGTAATTTTATCCTGTAAATATATTTTTGTAACATTGAAAGTATGAAAACCTTATTTAACCAATTAAATCCCCTCTCTATTTCTAACAAACTCTTCTTTAAGTTTCAACTATAAACAATTACATGAATTTTCAATTATCACTAAATAAATAATTTCTTTGACTATTTAGAAACTTTTCTTTGTAATTATTGTAAAAATTATTTATGATATGTTAGTAATGATTATCAAACTTTGTAATATTTACCTCATTATACGGTTCCAGTTATTAGGAAACAAATGTTTAAGCTTACTATTTTATAAAAACAAAGCAGGTGTTAGATTTACATGCAAAAATCTTTGAAATGGTTTGCCGTTATGACATCCTTTGTCATGCTTGTAATCTTAATCGGCGGTGCGCTCGTCACAAAAACAGATTCTGGTTTAGGATGTGGACGCTCCTGGCCGCTTTGCAACGGAGAATTGATTCCCACGGATATCACGCCCGCACTACTAATTGAATTCGCACACCGTCTTTTTACCGGCCTTGGATCCTTCATGGTAGTTGGATTAGCGATCTGGTCATGGAAAGCCATTGGACATATTAGAGAAACCAAATTTCTTGCTCTCCTATCTATTGCATTTCTAATCATTCAAGCATTGCTGGGAGCTGCCGCCGTCGTTTGGAGTCATTCTGATTTCGTGCTGGCTTTGCATTTTGGGATATCACTCATCTCTTTTGCCGCCGTTCTACTTTTAACTCTACTGATTTTTGAAGTTGATAAAAAGTTCGATGCGGAAAAGCTGATAATCCCGAGGAAAATGTCCATTCACATTATCGCTCTATTTATTTATTCCTATATTGTTATCTATACCGGTGCGCTGGTACGTCACGCAGAAGCAAGTCTCGTCTGTCCTGAGTGGCCCCTTTGTTTTAATGATGGTACTATAGTCCCTCATAATATGTATCAGTTTATTCAAATGGGGCATCGCGCTGCTGCAGGCCTCATCTTTATCTGGATTTTATATATTTTCGTCTATACTTGGCGCAATTATCGCCATATAAAAGTTTTATACTGGGGATGGACGCTCTCCCTTATTCTTGTCAGTTTACAGGTTATAGCAGGTGCTTTTATCATTTATACCCGTTTAAACTTGTATGTAGCCCTCTTACACGCCATATTGATTTCTTGTTTATTTGGAGTTTTTTCCTATTTTATCCTTCTTGTAACGAGATCACGGAAAAGCAAAGCTGCAGAAGCCTCGAATCCGTCTGTTAGGAAAACAAGCTGATTAGAATGTATAAAATCATCCTTTTGCATCACATTATACAAACTAGGGAAATAATCCAATACATAAAAAGGAACGTGAGTTAAAAACCCACGCTCCTTTTTATTGTGTTTTAGTTTTATTTATCAAGCACAATCAACAAATCGCCCGTCTGTATGGCTTCTCCATCATTAACATAAATCTCTTTGATGACTCCGTCAAATGGTGCCTGAACTGTTGTTTCCATTTTCATTGCCTCCGTTATGATTAAATGGTCTCCTTTTTTGACTTTTTGTCCATGAGACACTAATACCTTCATCACGGTTCCAGGCATTGTTGCACCAATATGGTTTGGATTGGAAACGTCCTGCTTTGGTTTCGACTGAATAAGAGTTTTAACACTTTCGTCCTTAACTACCACTTCTCGAGCCTGTCCATTGAGTTCAAAATAAACCATTCTTGTGCCATCTATACGTGGCTCACTAATTGAAATTAGTTTAATAATTAAGGTTTTTCCCTTTTCGATTTCCACTTCTATTTCCTCTCCAATGGAAAGTCCATAGTGGAACGTTGGTGTATCTAACTCTGTTATATTGCCATACTCACTATTCGAGTTCACATAATCAAGGAAGACTTTTGGATATAGTGCATAAGCGAGTGCATCAAACATCGTAACTGGACGTTTGATTTTCTCAAACAACTCTTCCTTTATCTTCACAAAATCCACGTCCTCAAGCAACTCACCTGGGCGAACTGTAATAGGAGATCTATTTTTTAGAATTACCTTTTGAAGTTCTTCAGGGAAACCGCCATATGGCTGTCCTAAATATCCGCTGAACAATTCAATAACTGAATCAGGGAAATCGATCAAATGGCCTTTCTCCAACACACTACTTTCTGTCAAATCATTTTGTACCATAAACAAAGCCATATCGCCTACTACCTTGGACGATGGTGTTACTTTGATAATATCACCAAACATCATACTTACTCGATGATACATTTCTTTTACTTCATCCCAGCGTTCACCTAAACCAACTGCTTTCGCTTGCTGCTGAAGGTTGGAGTATTGACCGCCTGGCATTTCATGTACATAGATTTCTGTATGGGGGGACTTCATTCCACTTTCAAAATCAGCATAGTAACTTCTGACCCCTTCCCAATACTCTGATAACTTTTCGACTGGCTTAATATCGAATTGCGGCTGCCTCTCATGACCCTCCAATGCATAATAAAGAGAATTTAAGCTTGGCTGTGAGGTAAGTCCAGCCATTGATCCAAGTGCCGTATCAACGATATCCACACCGGCATCAATCGCTCGTGCGTACTGATAGATACCATTCCCGCTCGTATCATGTGTATGAAGCTGGATCGGTATGTCAACTGCATCTTTTAACTCTGAAATCAGGCGGTAGGCTGCTTCCGGCTTCAATAAGCCTGCCATATCTTTAATAGCTAATAGATGTGCTCCCTGTGCCTCT
The DNA here is from genome assembly GCF_006346415.1 of Bacillus sp. D386. Taxonomy (NCBI): domain Bacteria; kingdom Bacillati; phylum Bacillota; class Bacilli; order Caryophanales; family Bacillaceae; genus Bacillus; species Bacillus sp. D386. The sequence continues at coordinate 493,420 of NZ_VEMV01000001.1, forward strand.
AGCTCTTTAGCAAGATTTCTATAGTATTGCACATCATATTTTTGCCTGCTTAGGTCGAGTATATCACCTGTATAGCAAATCGCTGCCTCGGCAATTTTTCCTGATTGGCGAACATAATCAATTGTCTTCTCCATTCCCTTAACCCAGTTAAGGCTATCAAAAATTCGGAATACGTCTATTCCCGCATAGGCAGATTTTTCAACAAATTCCCGGATAACATTATCAGGATAATTCTTATAGCCAACTGCATTAGATGAGCGCAGGAGCATCTGGAATAATACATTAGGGATTTCCTGTCTAAGTAATAATAATCTTTCCCATGGATCTTCCTTTAAGAACCGGTAGGCTACATCAAATGTTGCCCCGCCCCACATTTCAAGTGAAAACAGATTCGGCATAAGCTTTGAGGTTGGTGCAGCAATCTCTTGTAAATCCTTCGTTCTCACTCTGGTAGCTAAAAGTGATTGGTGTGCATCCCTGAATGTAGTATCTGTGATTAACACATTTTTTTGTTCTTTAACCCATTGAGCCAGCCCCTCTGGTCCCAGTTTATCTAATAATTGCTTGGTACCTGTCTGAGATGCTAAGTAATCGTGAGTTTGGGGAACTTTTGGTTTTTCGAAAACCGGTTTCTCCTTAACACCTATGCCCGGAAAACCATTGACAGTCACATTAGCGATATAATTCAGCATTTTGGTTCCACGATCTTGTCGGTTAGAGAAAACAAAAAGCTCAGGTGTTGTATCGATGAATGATGTATCGTATTCTCCTGCAATAAATTTTTTATGCTTTACCACATTTTCAAGGAAAGGAATATTTGTTTTAATTCCTCTGACACGGAATTCTCTTAAATTACGCAGCATTTTTATAGCTGCCTGATCGAATCTGGTAGCATGAGTGGATACTTTAACAAGCAAGGAATCATAATATGGTGTAATAACCGATCCATGAAAAGCATTTCCAGCATCCAGACGAACACCAAAACCGCCGCTAGAACGATAAGCTGCAATTCGGCCTGTATCCGGCATAAAATTATTTAAGGGATCTTCCGTCGTCACCCTTGCCTGAATGGCATACCCATTGATATGTATATTGTCTTGTTTAGGTATGTTTAATGAAGTACCGTGTAAACTGTGTCCCTCAGCAATCTTGATTTGAGATTGAACAATATCAATGCCCGTAATCATCTCAGTGATTGTATGCTCAACCTGGACACGAGGGTTTACCTCGATAAAGAAAAATTCATCTCCAGAAACAAGGAATTCTACCGTACCCGCATTTACATATTCTACATTCTTCATTAATTGAACTGCAGCGTCACATATCCTTTCTCGTAAGGAATCGGTAAGTGACACACATGGAGCTACCTCGACTACTTTTTGGTGACGGCGTTGCACAGAGCAGTCCCTTTCATACAAATGGACAATATTTCCGCTTTGATCACCCAGTATTTGAACTTCAATATGCTTGGGATTCTCAATAAATTTTTCTACGTAAACTTCATCATTGCCAAAAGCAGCTTTTGCCTCTGATTTTGCCCGGTTATAGGCTTCTTCTACTTCCTCTGGGTTACGAACAATGCGCATACCCCTTCCGCCGCCGCCGAGAGAAGCTTTTATAATAATCGGGTAACCATTGATTTCTCCAAACTTCGTAACTTCTTCCAAACCAGAAACTGGTCCTTCACTTCCTGGAATAATAGGAATACCTGCCATTTTCGCTTGCTCTTTTGCCTTTACTTTATCTCCAAACATATCGAGATGATTTGTTTTAGGACCAATAAAAATAAGTCCCTCTTCTTCACATCGTTTTGCAAATTCGATATTTTCAGAGAGCAAACCATATCCAGGATGTATAGCATCTACATCACTCATCTTAGCAATCTCAATAATTCCTTCAATATCAAGATAGGCATCAATCGGCTTTTTACCGGCACCAACTAAATAGGCTTCGTCTGCTTTATATCGATGATAGGATTTGTAATCCTCTTTTGAATAAATAGCAACAGTTTTAATATCCAATTCATTGCAAGCTCGAAAAATACGGATAGCAATTTCTCCACGGTTGGCAGCCAATACTTTTTTAATTTTTCTCATCCTGAGCACCTCACAGCTTCCTGAAAATTATGACAATATAGTAATTTTTTAGTAAAAATAATGAGTAAGAAGATTATTCTTACTCATTATTTTAAGCCAGCTTATCCCTGGAGTGTCTCCCCTTTTTCAACTGGTTCTTTTTTGTAGGCTGCATCATATCTCGTCATCATAGAGACATTGACCAGTAATCCGACAGATATCAAAAGAATAATTAAGGAAGAACCACCATAGCTGATAAATGGTAAAGTAACCCCAGTAATCGGTATTAGTCCAGCTACTCCACCTAAGTTAACCATAGCTTGAATTCCAATCATACTGGAAATACCTACTGCCAGCATACTCCCAAATGGATCATTCGATTTTATCGCGGTATGAATCCCTTTTAATACAATCGTAGCCAAGCATATAATAACAAATCCTACCCCAATAAGTCCTAACTCTTCAGAAATCACAGACATTATAAAGTCAGTGTGCGGTTCAGGCAGATAACCATATTTCTGCGTGCTTTGTCCAAATCCCACACCGGTAATGCCACCATTGCCAATTGCCACATAAGAATTGACCAACTGATATCCTTCATACTTCTCACTGGAAAACGGGTCTAAAAATCCTACGAAACGTTCAAGCCTTTTTGGAGTAAAGATCTTGTCTTTAAAAAGAAAAATGATTGGTGTCGCAACAAGGATAGCTCCGAACAAAATCGATAGCAGTTTACCTAAACTCTTAAAATTCATACCAGAGCATAAGATAATAGTACAAGAACTCATAAAAAGAATGAATGCCGTCCCGATATCCGGCTGCAAAACGATCAATAAACAGATAACTAACAAGAATAATAGTGGTGGTACTACACCCTTATTAAAGACATTGATATATTTTTGTTTATTCGAATAGACTGCGGATAAGTATATAATCATACCTAACTTAATAAACTCTGATGGCTGCAAACTCCCTAGCGCTCCAAGCTTAAACCAGCTCTCCGCATTTCCGGCGGTGTGGCCAATAAAATTTAAAGCAACGAGAGAGATAATCGAGCCTAGTACGATGATCACCAAAAACTTTTTATTTTTAAAAACCGGATAAGGTATAGCAGCTACAATGAAAAACAGGATAAACCCGATGATTAAATGCCTAAATTGTTTTATGTAGAAAAAATCGCTCGGAAGTCCAAATCTTGACACAGCCGTTACCATACTGGCGCTATAGACCATTACAAGACCAAAAATACTTATAGCGATAATGACAGCGATGAGGGTAAAATCATACGATTTTAAAATACGTTTTATCATATAGGTCTCCTTGAATAAATTTCATTTTAAAAAATATGCTTGTTTAAAAATTATATAAAGAAAAACAAAAAAACTCAAACAACATCGGCATCGTTTGAGTTTCGACTGCTACTTATTTTCTTAAGGAAGCATCATGAAGAGCAGAAAGTTCTTGTTCAAGGAATCCCAATAGCTCTTTACCGTCTTTCTCTTCTATTAATCCTAATCGAACGGCAAAGTCAATTTCTCTGGAGAGACCAAACATTTGGGTATCTAAAACTTCTTCATATAACGGACACTGAGGCATAGTCAAATTGTCCATTTGCACCTTTATTAGTTTAAATATTTTATCAGCGTCAGCCTTTAACAATGCGTAGGCCTTTTCTTGATGATTGACAAGGATATCAGATGTCAATGTGCAACCCCCCATTATGGCCCAATGAACCAATCTATTATAAAATTCTACCCTTAAAATCGTAAAATTGCAAGAAAAGGTAATGTCAAGGAGTTTAGTTTTTTCTAAAAAAAGATAACCTTCGTGCAGCGAATTACTGTACATACTCATTCAGCAGCTATAAGATTAAAATTGGAAAGGAGAGTCAATTATGAAAGATATTCTACAAATAAAAGGGAATGTAAAATTCCCGATATATCTCGACCCTGGCACTTGGATATTTGATGACAGGAAATTCGATCTTGATGCTTGGCATCCAGAAAACAATCAGAAAGAAAATCCTGAACAGGAGACCTATTTAAAACAGGTATCATCACAATGGGATAAAGAGATCATTGAAGGGGCATCCCCACCGCCAAGTAAACCTGTAATAAAAACAAAGAAACAGCAGCTTACTGAAAACAGTTTCGGGATTGTATTAAAGCCTTTTTTCTTGAACACTGAACCTGAAAGTACTTCTGCAGCTGTTATTGTACATACAGAAAATGCTAATTTCACATTCTCTTTTGAGGAAGCGCTTCAACTGGTTGCTGGCTTTTCTATTAAAGGGCGACCAATCAAAGCCGATGAGGGTGGACCCATTCATATTTACCACGGCAATGGCTCCAACAGGCAAGCACCCATTAAAAACGTAACAGGTTTTACAATTCAATAAAGAGTTCAGGAGCCGTATAGACGCTATATGGCCCCTGATAACTACAAGCTACTAATACACAAACACTCTAAATGATTTGGAGCAGGAAGTACACTGACCCATTCCTGTTAGGATAATTAGATAGAAGATTCACTCATAATAAATCTGCCGCTAATTGAGCTAATCCGGAACGTTCCCCCTTCACTAAATTCACATGGCCTGCAATGGCTTCATTCTTAAACTTTTCCAAAACATATGTCAGCCCATTGTTCCATTCATCCAAATAAGGATGATCAATTTGAGCAGGATCCCCCAGTAAAATAATCTTACTGCGCTCACCTACACGTGTCAGTATGGTTTTCACTTCATGTTTGGTAAGGTTCTGAGCTTCATCCATGATAATAAAGCTATCCGGTAAGCTGCGTCCTCTTATATATGTTAAGGCCTCCACCTCAATAGAATTTATACCAGCTAAAATAGAGTCCAATTCACCTGGCTTTTTTGTGTTAAATAAAAATTCAAGATTATCATAGATTGGCTGCATCCATGGACGCAGTTTTTCTTCTTTTTCACCAGGCAGGAAACCCAAATCTTTCCCCATTGGTACAATTGGCCTTGCTACCAGTAATTTATTATACTCCCCCAAATCCTCTGTTTGAAGCAAACCTGATGCGAGTGCTAAAAGTGTTTTCCCTGTACCTGCTTTTCCAGTTAATGTGACTAACTGGATATCACTTCTTAATAATAATTCGATTGCCATATGCTGCTGCACATTTCGCGGCTTTATACCCCAAACATGCTCCTGATTATATCGAAGCTTTTTTATTCTTTTTTCATGTCCGCTAATAATTCCTAAAGCAGAAAGCGAAGTTATTTCTGTGCATTTCATAATGACAAATTGATTTAAATGAATCCCCTCTGCTACATCAGCAGGAGCTGCTATCTCTCCCTTGGAATAGAATTCATTTATATCAGCTCGCGAAACAAATATCTCGATAAAGCCGGCGTACATCTGATCCTCATGTATAACTCGATCACTCAAAAAATCCTCTGCTAAAAGTCCCAGTACATCCGCTTTTACCCGCATTAGAATATCTTTACTTACTAATATTACGCTCCGCCCATTTTCTTTTGCCTGTTCTTCCAGCGATAAATTTTTGGCAATTGCCAATATACGATTATCATTTGTTTTTTCTGCAAAGTATTCTGCGACATTGTGGGGTGAGCGATGATTCATCTCTATTTTTAACACCCCACCATTCGACAATGGGATTTTATGATGAAGCTTACCTTTTGTACGCAGCTGATCAATAAGTCTTGAAACATAGCGGGCGTTTTTCCCTACTTCGTCCAAGTTTCGTTTTTTTGAATCCAGTTCCTCCAATACTACTGCCGGGATGATGACCTCGTTATCCTGGAATGAAAAAATAGACATTGGATCCTGCAATAATACATTCGTATCTAGAACATAAATTTTGCTCAAAATATATCCTCCTGTGTCATAATTTCATTACCTATCCAGAGCTTTACAACACGCTGATGACTTATTGAAATACAACATTTAATAAGCAAGAGTTGCATTTTTCACGTTTAATCAAAATAAGCCGGATGGAATTTTGTTTTTAATAGCTGGACAAATCTGATGCTCAAATATATGTATTTACATACAAAAATAGAAGAAAATAACCCATTTCCTTTAAATTGTTTTATTCTTAAAGTTTGAAAAAAATTTTAATCATTCATCTTATCCGTTTCAAATAACCAGACCATTCCATAACCATGTATGGAAAATCCTTATATGGTATAATGACTTTACATGCAATAGATTGGGGTGTCCTGTAATGCGAGTTAAATGTGTAATCTGTGATAAAATCGAATCAATTGATGATGAAACGTTAATGGCTAAACGACTTAGAAATCGTCCAATTCATACATATATGTGTCAGGAATGCAATAAACGTATCGAAGAACGAACAATTGCACGAAAAAGCACTGGAAATTTCAGATTATATCGGGCGGCTAAAGAAGAGGACACGTGGTAAACTACATATACCTGAAAGAAATCGGGCTGTTTTACCTGTAATCTTCAAATAAAAACAAAAAAACAGAGAAGAATGAGATACTCATCTTCTCTGTTTTTTTATGATGGATAATTACGGTAATGATCCGGATTCTGGAGTATTTGATTGAGCATAACCTCAATCATATCCTCCGGAAACCTGAATTCATTTACAGACTCTTCATTTTTATAGGTGACGATATACCAACCGCCACTTTTTTTATAGTGATAGTCTGATATACCAAACTTCTCCTGCAAGGTATTTTCGAACCAGAGGACTGTTTCATTTGCTGCGGTATCTTCAGGTCGATGATCAATGACAACTTTTATCGTTAACCAATTATAGATCGTATCCTGAACAGAGTTCATTCGCTCACTCCTTATTCCGCATTTACCTCGTTTTTCATTTCCTTACGGAGTCTATATTTATAAATTCCCAGAAAAGCAGCAGCCACTACCAGTACTTCTGCTACAGGCAAGAATAGTGCCAAAAAGGTCAAAAAGCTGCATCCAAAGGCCATAATGGCATAGACTACTATGCTTTTTCCAAGACTTAATTTTCTAGCAAACCCCAGTTTATACACTATTCCGCAAAGTACTATAATCGTCAAATATAGAGCCCACACCCCTATTTGTGAATATTGTGGGTCTCCTATTCGATACAAGTCTGCAAAGAACGGCAGGTTATTTGTAATATCCACTTTAAAACGCTCCCTCTCCCCAAAGGTAAAAGTTATTCAGCGAATTTCTTTTTCTTAGCTGCTTTTTCACGTTCGTTTTTATCCAAAATCTTCTTACGTAAACGAATTGATTCTGGTGTTACTTCGCAGTATTCATCATCATTTAAATATTCCAATGCTTCTTCAAGTGACATGATTCTAGGTTTTTTCATAGTAACTGTATTATCTTTTGTAGCGGAACGAACGTTTGTTTGTTGTTTAGCACGAACAATATTGACAGTTAAGTCATTTTCACGATTATGTTCCCCAACAATCATACCTTCATAAATTTCAGTACCTGGCTCTACAAAAATAACGCCGCGGTCTTCAATTTGAATGATACCGTATTGAGTAGCTTTACCTGTCTCAATGGATACAAGAACACCTTGTCTTCTCCCTCCAACCTGACCTGCCTGCATAGGTTGATAAGAATCGAATGTATGGTTCAAAATACCATAACCACGAGTTAATGTTAAGAATTCAGTTGTATACCCGATCAATCCACGGGAAGGAACGTTAAACACTAAACGTACTTGTCCGCTTCCGTTATTGACCATATCCAGCATTTCGCCTTTTCTTTCCCCTAATGATTCCATGATTGCACCTGTGTATTCCTCAGGAATATCAACTTGTACGCGTTCCACAGGTTCACATTTAACACCATCAATAACACGGATGATTACTTCAGGCTTAGACACTTGAAGTTCATATCCTTCACGGCGCATATTTTCGATAAGAATGGATAAGTGTAACTCTCCGCGTCCGGAAACAATCCAGGCATCCGGAGAATCAGTAGGATCCACACGTAAACTTACATCTGTTTGGAGCTGGCTCATTAAACGCTCCTCGATTTTACGTGATGTTACCCATTTACCTTCTCTGCCGGCGAATGGACTGTTGTTTACTACAAATGTCATTTGTAATGTAGGCTCGTCTATACGCAGAACTGGAAGCGGCTCCTGAACATCTACTGGGCAAACTGTTTCCCCAACGTTAATGTCTTCCATACCGCTGACAGCAATCAAATCACCCGGTAAGGCTTCTTCTACTTCCACACGTTTCAATCCTTGGAAGCCGAATATTTTAGTTACACGGAAATTTTTCGCAGTTCCATCAAGTTTCATTAAGGATACTTGTTGTCCAACTTTCATTGTGCCACGGAAAACACGGCCAATTCCTATTCTTCCTAAATAATCACTATAATCCAGCAAAGCAACCTGGAATTGCAGCGGTTCTTCACGATTGTCAACAGGTGATGGAATATTTTCTACGATTGATTCAAATAAACACTCCATATTTTCTTCTTGATCAGCCACATCAGGGCTTAAAGAAGCGGTACCGTTAATTGCTGATGCATAAACAACTGGGAATTCCAATTGTTCTTCAGTAGCACCCAATTCAATAAACAAATCAATAACTTCATCAATTACTTCCTCAGGGCGAGCAAAGTCACGGTCAATTTTGTTAACAACAACGATTGGCGTAAGTTTTTGTTCTAATGCTTTTTTTAGTACAAAACGGGTTTGCGGCATACAACCCTCATACGCATCAACGATTAAGAGAACACCGTCTACCATTTTCATGATACGTTCTACTTCTCCGCCGAAGTCTGCGTGTCCCGGTGTATCCAATATGTTAATACGTGTATCTTTATAGTTAACGGCAGTATTTTTCGCTAAAATTGTAATACCGCGCTCTCTTTCAAGATCATTGGAATCCATTGCTCTTTCAGCAACTTGTTCATTAGAACGGAATGTACCTGCTTGTTTTAACAATTGGTCGACCAAAGTTGTTTTACCATGGTCAACGTGAGCGATAATCGCTATATTTTTGACGTCATTTCTGTATTGCAAACTATTTCAACTCCCAGATTTTATGCTTATCGAAACCAACCTTGTCATTATAACATACTGAAACTAGAAAGCTGCTATCGTATTGTGTACAATGAATATGAAGATTGGGGTGATTACATATGAATATTAACTTTATATTTATGCTGCTAGCAGTTCTCGCTGTGACAAGCTTATGCGGAATTGCTATATCCATCGCTGAAGGAAGTGTAGTGGCCATTGTCCTATGCCTGTTAGCTTTTATCGGCATTATGGGAAGCGGCTTTACACTAAAAAAGCGTTGGAGAGAAAAACTTTAGACTATTCTTTTAACTAAATAATTTTACCGCAATATCATATTTTAAGCAATAAAAAAGCATCAGTACTGATGCTTTTTCTCTTTTATAGCCATCAGGATGATAAATACTGCTCAAGAATCACTCCATGTAAAGCTGGCGATGACACTAGGAATGAGCTCTTCTTTAGATAATGAATCGGGTTACCTTGCAGATCAGTCACTTTTCCACCCAATTCTTCAATAATCACGGCTCCCCCCGCAAAATCCCATGGCGCCAATCTCATCGATATATAAGCGTTCATTCTCCCAGTAGCAACATAGGCAATTTCAAGGGCAGCAGATCCATAGGACCTGGTCCCTCTTATATCTTTGACAAGTCTGCCCGTCAGATTCTTATCAATTTTTTTATTGTCCGTCAGCCAAATTGGATTTAAACCTATAATAGATTCGGGAAGTGGAACTTCCTTTATCTTAGGAATCTCGCTATCATTGAGAAAAGCTCCTTTTCCCTTTATACAGTGATACAGTTCATCATGGACAACATCATATATTAGCCCAATCTTTCCAATACCATTTTCTATTATACCTATTGATATCGCAAAATTTCTTTGCTGGTGCACAAAATTCATTGTTCCGTCTATAGGATCGATAATCCAAACTACTCCATCCAGTGACTGCAAATCATGGCCAGAACCTTCTTCACCGAGAATATGATGAGTAGGAAATTGTTCAGATATTTTTTCTTTAAAGAATTGCTCTATTTCCATATCCATATTAGTGACTAAATCATTTACATTTGATTTTGTGTTAATATCTAAAATTGATTCAAATGAGTTAATAATCTTTACCCCTGCTTCTTTAATCCATTGAACCGCCATCTCGTGAATGTTGGACCATTCCGCCATTTTTCCCACCTCAATTAAAATCTTTTCTATAGTATGTATATTAATTCCAGTTTAATTCGAATGACATTAAATAACAAGAAAAGACGAACATCATGAACGAGAACATGCAGTTCGTCTTAATCAATCAAAAAATCATATAATAATATCCACTATTAAAGTGCTTTTAAGCGCAGAAGTTCTTTTCTTATTCTTTCAAGTTTTTGTTTTGAACAATTTTTTTGTTTTTCATCATCCTGCTGAATAGCTTCATATAAGGTAGCCAATTCATAATCCAGTTCCATCCGGAGAACTACTTTTCTATGTTTCTCGACTTCTTGAGCTTTCAGTTTGTGATTAACTACCTGTTTCATAAAAATCCTCTCCTTGCATTTATTTTAAGAAAATTCAGAAATTTAATTGTACTTTGTACTATAGTATGTTCTTTCTGGATTATTGCAACCAAAATAGACAAGCGCCTAGTTACATATGCATAATATTATTTGGCCTCTCTATTCTTATGCTAAAATAAGAGAGAATAGGAGGTAATATATATGGTTATAAAAGGTTTCACAAATGAAGACTTTAATGTATTTACAATAGATGGTCTCGACCAACGAATGGATGCAATCAAAACCTTAATACGTCCCAAATTTGAAACATTAAGTCAGATTTTCACAGAGGAATTATCTGTTTTAACACAAGATCCAATGTATCCCCATATTGCAAAGCATGCTCGTCGTACGATTAACCCGCCGAATGATACATGGGTATCTTTTTCATCCAATCCACGCGGTTACAAAATGCAGCCACATTTTCAAATCGGTCTGTGGGAAACCCATTTATTTATTTGGTATGCAATTATTTATGAAGCCAAAGACAAAGCGCAAAAGGGACAACGTTTGGCTAGCCAAACTGAATCGATAAAAAATCTTATCCCATCTGATTACGTGTGGTCTATTGATCACATGAAGCCGGAAGTTATTCCTCACAGTACATTATCAACCGATGGCTTAAACGATATGTTTAATCGTTTACAAACAGTCAAAAAAGCTGAATTATTATGCGGCTATCAAATTCCACGCGAGGAAGCTGTTCAGCTTTCCGGTGATCAATTAGTTGAAATTATTCATGATGTATTTGTACATTTAATACCCCTGTACAATGTCTAATAAACTCGAAAAAGACATTAACCCCCATTAGCACTATGCCAAGGGGGTTAATGTCTTTTATCGGCTTAATTTTATAAATCCTTCATTAGCACTGTTTTTTGCTCGCTTAATTGCTTGATAGGCAGAGTAGCCACTCACTTCTTCAAACTCATTGCACAATTTCTTTTCCTCAGATTTAGAAGGAACAATTCGCTTAAACTCATTGTAAAGGTTCATTAACTGTTCCCTTTCTATCCCGTTCTCATAAGCTTTCTCGATTCCTTGAAAAAAAGATATAACCTTTACGATCTCATCAGTAGACCATTCATAATCAATCGGATATTGATAATCCATATGTACCACCTCTTATGTTGTAATTGCTTTCCAGCGTTCTCTTATAGCTGCTGCTTCCGCTAGCATTCTACTGAACAATTGCTCTACTGTTGGCTCATCCTTAATTATACCAACAACTTGACCAGCCCAACCAAAACCAGCTTCTGAATCTCCATTATATATAAATGCTTTGTTTCTTACACCACTAATATAATCTTTTAAATCCTCATATGTACAATTATTATCCTCCATTCCAAGGATAATATCCGTAAGCGGATTATGAATGGCACGTCCTGGAGCACCTAAGCTCTTTTTAATCACTACCGTATCCTTTTCAGAGCTATCTATGATTGCTTGCTTATAAGCGGCATGAGCATGTATACATTCTTTCGTAGTAATGAATCGTGTACCCATTTCTATACCTTCAGCACCCAGGGCCAGCGCTGCCATTAAACCTCTTCCATCTCCAATACCTCCAGCAGCAATAACAGGAATGGAGACATGATCAACTGTCTGAGGCACCAGGACCATTGTACTCAACTCATCTCTTCCTATATGGCCTCCACCTTCATAGCCAACCACCATAACTGCGTCTGCTCCAAGTTCTTCAGCTTTCATAGCATGCCTTACCCCTGCAGTCAATACGAGTGTTTTTACTCCAGTACCCTTAAACATCTCTAAAAATTCTTTCGGGTTTCCCCCTGTAACAGAAACAACTTCTACTCCTTTGGAGAGTACCACTTGTACAAATTCTTCATAAGGTTTACCGTGGTTACCAATAGCAAAATTAACTCCGAATGGGGAAGAAGTCATAGAACGTACCTTATCAATTTCACTAGCTAAATCCTCAGGACTGCTCAATGACATAGCTGTAATTTGACCAAGTCCACCAGCGTTTGAAACGGCGGCAGCCAATTCAGCATAGGCTAGATAAGCCAGCCCCCCTTGAATTATTGGCAGCTCTATGCCAAGCAACTCTGTTACACGCGTTTTCCACATAAAACACCCTCCTTTGTCGTTAGGATTGCTTTTACACAATGGCAATATATGATTCGCTTCTTAATTGAAAAGTGAAACCAATCATTTGTGTATCATTAATTTATCATATAAAGAATAAGTAAAGAATACACCGTGTTCTTGCGAGTAAATAAAAAAGACAACCCCTGGAAAATTGAAGGTTGTCATCGCTAATGTTAACTTTTTATAGTTTTCAAGATTAAATGATTATAGTTTTTGAAATGAACCGGTTTTGGTCTAGTGACTATTCTTGTTCACAACTGTGGCAATCAGTGCATGTTGCATACAATACTGTTACTTTTTCGTCTTCAAAATGATCGATTGTATTGTTGCATCCTGTACATACGATTGTACCCATTCATTTCATCTCCTTTTCTAAATGTAAACGCCTTCCAAGAAAGCGTTTTAATTCCATAAATCAATAATAGTATAACTCATTGAATATTTCAAGCCCAAATTGTATAACACATTAAAATATTTTTCGTTAAATTGTGTATAATATATTATTAATATGACAATTAGACACTCTTATCCTGCAAATGTATCAGTAAGTGTAATATCAATATTTAAACAGTTAAATTGGCTATTATTCTAATGATTTTATCCATGAATTCCTTCATTAATGAAATTAAATACACTTAACCAAGAAAAGCGTTTTCATTATCACCCTTGTTATCCATTTTCAGGTAATGATAAACTAATTAAAATAAATTAATTCAGGGAGGTTCCTATGACTTTATCAACGTTTATAAAAATGAAGGGATCCATAAAAGATGACATAACTATTGAGGACATTAAACAATTGATCAATCAGTATAGACAATCAATCTCGCATACTTCCGAACAATTAGCATGGGATTATAGTAAAACTGCATTTCCTTATGTTTTGAAAGTAACAGACGAAGGGAAACATAATTGGTTTTATTTATACTCAGAGGAAAAGGACTATCACATGATAGCCATTGGAGTGGATTATGAATATATACAAACCCCTGATGAAAATAAACAAAGAGTCCCTTATATCCAAATCAGTCTATCTCAACACTCTACAATTGGTGATAAATCGAAGGCTAATGAGTTTGCTAAATTTTTATCAAAGAAATTAAAAGGGGAACTTCATTTATTTAACGGGAGAATCATCCATTTTAATCTAAAAAAGTAGAGCCATACTTTATACTTTAAATTGGTTTATTTAGAGGGCTTATAACCTATATGTACCTAATAGTGATGATCAAGCTACTGGTTGAATAGCTATCTAGAAAGTCGTCAAATCATGAATCATCTACCGAGCAAGGACAGATCTAGTTTTGCCAACACATATTAACTCAATCCGGAGGTTTCCCCTTAAGCAGGCGCTAACCATACCAAAGGATTTCTGTACAAACATATTACCCACCCATCCACTCTTCAACTAGTTACTTAAAAATAGTATTGAAAAAGGCAGCCTAATTACTGAGGCTGCCAGAACTCTTCCATTAAAAAGATTTTATTTCACGAGGATTTATCACCCTATAACCCTTTGCACGTAATCCTTCAACTAATTCTGGCATTGCATCATTAGTCCATTTACGGTCATGCATAAGCAGGTTTGCTCCCGGATACAATTCTTTGCTAGTAAGCATAACTTTCACTAAAGCGTCCTTATCTTGGTACTGTTTTTCCCAATCGTATCCTATTGTCCAATTCATTAACTGCATTTTTTCTTCTTTGGCTATTTGTTTTGAGAACTCTGTGTTTTGCCCATATGGAGCTCTAAAAAATCTGGGCCTTTCACCGGTTATAGTTTCCACCATATCATTCACTTTAATAATTTCTTCTTTTTGCGCCTCTTCATCCAATTCTGGCAGGACGGCATGGCTATATGTATGGTTACCGATTTCAAATCCCATATCATAGATTTGTTTCAATATCTTTTTTTGCGCATCCGATTCCAAAAAATGTCCGTTAACGAAAAATATAGCAGAGGCATTCATTTCTTTTAATTTTTTTGCCATTGCTAAACTATATCGATCCGGTGCATCATCGATGGTTAATAGAGCTACTTTCTTTTCACCATCTTCTATAGGCTCAATTTTCCAATTTGTTAGATTGACCTGATAGTTTTGTGAAATCTCCTCTATCGGCTTCGCTGCTGTTTCTTTAGGTACCTCTTTGTTAATTTCAGCTTTATTAGGCTTTGTTCCCTGATTTGATTGTGTCTGTTCTACACTTTTATTAGGTGTATCTTCTTTCGCCTTCTCTTCTTCTCCGCAACCAGATAGCAACAGAACCATAGATGTAAGCAAAGCTATAGCATATCTCATGAAATTCCACCTTTCGACAACCTTATCCTATATTTTACCACTTTACCGACAAAATAAAACACCCCTGTCCAAAAAGGATAGGGGTGTAAAAAATAATTAATTATTTAATAATGTGGATTGGGCTTCCCATCGCAACTTCTGCTGCTTCCATTGTGATTTCTCCCAATGTAGGGTGAGCATGAATAGTCATAGCGATGTCTTCAGCAGTCATTCCTGCTTCAATTGCAAGGCCTAGCTCTGCAATCATATCAGAAGCACCAGGTCCAGCAATTTGAGAACCGATTACTAATCCGTCTTCTTTACGTGTAATTAACTTCATAAATCCTTCTGCAGAATTTAATGCTAAAGCACGTCCGTTTGCTGCAAATGGGAATTTAGCAGCAACGATATCTAAACCTTCTTCTTTTGCTTGTTGTTCAGTATAACCAACTGTTGCAAGTTCCGGTTCGGAGAATACAACTGCAGGAATACCTAGATAATCAATCTCAGCTGCATGTCCTGAAATAACTTCAGCAGCGATTTTACCTTCATAAGAAGCCTTATGAGCTAATTGAGGGCCAGAGATGATATCACCAATCGCAAAAATATTACTTACAGATGTACGGCATTGCTTATCTGTTTTAATGAAGCCTCTTTCATCTAGTTCAATACCGACTTGTTCTAAACCAATTTCATCAGTATTAGGTTTTCTTCCAACCGTTACCAATAGATATTCAGCTTCAACTTTTTTCTCTTCGCCTTTTTCTTCGTAAGTAACAATTACACCATTTTCAGTTTCTTCCACGCCTTTAGCTTTAACTTTAGTGAAGATATCTACATCTTTCTTCTTCAAGTTACGTTTAACGATAGAAGACATTGGTTTTTCGAAAGCAGCCAAGATTTCGTCCATACCTTCTAGAATGGTTACTTTAGTACCAAAGTTAGCATATACAGAACCAAGCTCAACTCCAATTACTCCACCGCCGATAATAGCCATGCTTGCAGGGATATGATCAAGGTTTAAAGCACCAGTGGAATGAATGACACGATCAGAATATTTAAATGTCGGTAATTCAATCGGTCTAGAACCTGTTGCGATAATAGCGTTTTTAAATGTATATGTTTGAGCGCTATTTTCAGTCATAACACGGATGTTATTAGCGTCTACAAAGTAAGCTTCACCTTTAACGATGTCTACTTTGTTACCTTTAAGTAATCCGCCAACACCACTTGTTAATTTTTCTACTACAGTACCTTTCCAGGCTTGAACTTTAGAGAAGTCCACTTTTACGTTTTCAGCAGTGATACCAAGATCTTCAGAATGTTTGGCATCATGATAACGGTGACCTGCAGTAATTAAGGCTTTGGATGGAATACATCCAACGTTCAAACATACGCCACCAAGGTCTCCTTTTTCAACGATTGTTACTTTTTGTCCAAGTTGCGCAGCACGGATTGCAGCCACGTAACCTCCTGGACCAGAACCGATTACTATAGTATCTGTTTCAATTGGAAAATCTCCAACTACCATGTCTTATCCCTCCATCAATAATAATTCTGGGTCATTTAATAAACGTTTAATGTGATTTAATGCATTTTGACCAGTAGCTCCATCAATCATACGGTGGTCAAAGCTTAAAGATAATGATAATACAGGAGCAGCTACAATTTCACCATCACGAACGATTGGTTTTTCTGCAATACGTCCGATTCCAAGAATCGCAACTTCTGGGTGGTTAATAACTGGTGTGAACCATTGTCCACCGGCAGAACCGATATTTGAAATTGTGCAAGAAGCACCCTTCATTTCATTAGGAGCTAATTTACCATCACGAGCTTTTCCGGCAAGTGTGTTGATTTCATTAGAGATAGCAAACATAGATTTACGATCTGCATCTTTAACTACAGGTACAAGAAGTCCTTTTTCAGTATCAGCTGCAATACCGATATTGTAATAGTGTTTATGGATAATTTCTTGTGTAGCATCATCAAGAGATGTATTTAATGCTGGGTACTCTCTTAATGCACTTGTTAAAGCTTTAACAACGTAAGGAAGGAATGTTAGCTTAATTCCTTTTTCAGCTGCAACTTCTTTGAATTTCTTTCTGTGAGCAACCAATTTAGTCACATCTACTTCGTCCATCAATGTAACGTGTGGAGCTGTATGTTTAGAGTTAACCATCGCTTTAGAAATAGCTTTACGAATTCCACTCATTTTTTCACGAGTTTCAGGATATTCTCCTGCAGGAATAGCCGCTGCAGCTGGTTTAGAATCTTCTTTGGCAGCAGGAGCTTCTTGTACAGGCGCACTTTCTTGTCCACCATTCATAAATGCTTGGATATCTTCTTTTAATACACGGCCATTTTTGCCTGTGCCTTTAACCTTGTGAATATCCACACCGTTTTCTCTAGCAAATTTTCTAACAGATGGCATAGCGATTACACGATCACTTGCAGTTTCTTCTGCTTGTGGCTGTGAACCTGCACCAGTTGGAGTATCTGAGTTTGCTGGAGCTGCTGCTTCTTTCTTAAGGTCTTGTCCGCTTTCTAAAGTAGATTGAACTTGAGCTTCAGTTTTTTCTTCACCGTGCTCATCACCTTTAAATTGTACATCTTCATAACCTGGTGCATCAAAAGTTACAAGTACATCACCAACTACTGCTACAGTACCTTCTTCAACTAATACTTCTTGAACAGTACCTTCTACTGGAGATGGAATTTCAACAACAGATTTGTCATTTTGCACTTCACATAGTACGTCATCTTCCTGTACTTTATCACCTGGTTTAATAAACCATTTTACTATTTCACCTTCATGTATACCTTCGCCGATATCCGGGAGTTTAAATTTAAAAGCCATGGCTTTTCTTCCTCCTCTTTCTTTTCAGTTTTTAAAGTTATGGTTGTGTTAGTCAGGAAATGCCACGAAAGCATCTCCTGTTATGTTAAAATTCTAAAACTTTTTTTGCAGTTTCAAGTACATCTTTATGATTTGGCAACCATATAGGCTCTGCTTGAGAGAATGCAAATACTGTATCAGGTGCAGTTACACGCAATACTGGTGCTTCCAGGCTTAAAATGGCACGGTCGTTGATTTCAGCAACAACTTGAGCAGCAATACCTGCTTGCTTTTGTGCTTCTTGTACTACAATTGCGCGTCCAGTTTTCTCAACAGATGCAATAATTGTATCCATATCAAGCGGGCTGATTGTTCTTAAATCGATTACTTCTGCAGATACACCTTCTTTTTCAAGTTGCTCTGCAGCTTTAAGTGATTCCTGAACCATTGCGCCATAAGTAATAATAGAAAGATCAGTACCTTCACGTTTCACGTCAGCTTTACCTAATGGAATTGTATATTCCCCTTCAGGTACTTCTTGACGGAAAGAACGGTATAATTTCATGTGTTCTAAGAAGATTACCGGATCGTTATCACGGATAGCAGAGATTAACAAACCTTTTGCATCATATGGTGTAGATGGAATAACCACTTTTACACCTGGTGTTTGAGCCATTAAACCTTCAAGGCTGTCTGCGTGCATCTCAGGTGTATGTACACCACCGCCAAATGGTGAACGGATTGTAATTGGTGAAGTATAAGTACCACCGGAGCGATATCTCATACGAGCCATTTGACCAGCAATAGAGTCCATAACTTCGAATACGAAGCCGAAGAATTGGATTTCAGGAACAGGACGGAATCCTTGCAATCCAAGTCCAATTGCCAATCCACTAATACCAGATTCAGCTAAAGGGGTATCAAAGATGCGGTCTTCTCCAAACTCCTTTTGTAATCCTTCAGTAGCACGGAAGACACCACCGTTTACTCCTACGTCCTCACCAAATACGAGAACTTTAGGATCATTACGCATTTCAGTACGTAATGCATCAGTGATGGCTTGAATCATCGTCATTTGGGCCATGGCTTATTTCGACTCCTTTTCTTTGTAAATTTCATATTGTTCTTCTAGGTTGTATGGAAGCTCTTCATACATATTCATAATTAAATCAGTTACTTTTTGTTTTGGAGTATTATCCGCTTCTTTAATAGCAACTTTGATATCTTCTTTTGCTTGTTCAATTACTTCATTTTCTTTCTCTTCGCTCCATAGTCCTTTTCCTTCTAGGAATTTACGGAAACGAACAAGTGGATCTTTTTTCTCCCACTCGTTATCAAGGTCAGCTGTACGGTAACGTGTTGGATCATCACCAGCCATTGTATGTGGACCATAACGATAAGTTAAAGTTTCAATTAAAGTAGGACCTTCTCCATTGATTGCTCTTTCGCGTGCCTCTTTAACTGCAGCGTAAACAGCCAATGGATCCATACCGTCTACCTGAATACCTGGGATTCCGGCAGCCACTGCTTTTTGAGCGATTGTTTTAGCAGCGGATTGTTTTTCAACCGGTGTAGAAATCGCAAAACGGTTATTTTGAACGATAAAGATTGCAGGAGCTTTAAATGCACCGGCAAAGTTGATTCCCTCGTAGAAATCACCTTGGGAAGCACCGCCGTCACCTGTATATGTGATTGCAACAGATTTCGCTCCATTTTTCTTCATACCAAGAGCTACACCTGCACATTGGATATATTGTGCACCAATGATGATTTGCGGAGAAATCACATTAACATCTGCAGGAATTTGATTTCCAGCAAAATGGCCACGAGAGAACAAGAAGGCTTGAGTCAACGGAAGACCATGCCAAATCATTTGTGGTACATCTCGGTAACCTGGTAAAATGAAATCTTCTTTTTCCAAAGCAAATTGGGATGCCAATTGTGAAGCTTCTTGTCCAGCTGTTGGAGCATAGAAACCAAGACGACCTTGTCTATTCAAAGAGATAGAACGTTGATCAAGAATACGAGTGTAAACCATTCTTCTCATTAATTCTTGAAGCTGTTCATCGCTTAAATCAGGCATAGCTGATTTATTTACGACTTCTCCCTCTTCATTTAAAATTTGCAACGTCTTGAACTGGTCGCTTACGCTTTCCAACTGCTTCTCTGCCTCAAAAAGGACTTTTTGTTGTTTAGAAGCCATAGGATTCACATCTTCCTTTCTATAAATGGTTAAATATCCATCTTCAAATTATCATAATGCCAGTTTTCCACACCTAAACCATTAGATAACTGTATTAGTTTTCTCTTGATAAATAGTAGTACAACTGTATCAATGGTTAAAGTTTACACGATTTAAATAATTGCCGTCAACTTATATGATTCGAGTATGTAAACATTTTCACAAACTTTCTTTAACGACAAACTGTTATACATTAATATTTTTTTATACTAATACAGAATGTGGAAAAAGCGCTTACAAAGATGAACTTTCTGTATTTATAATCCCCTAAACTAAAGTAATATGGGCAAAATAACTAACCTTATTAAACATGCAATACTAAATGTATAAAACCTAATAACCATTTTTAAATTATAATAAAAATAATCATACTCGATACTGGTCAAAAATCAATTAGGTTTTACTACTTAACAAAACATACCAAAACTTATCGAATTGATTATCGACAACCTGGAATTTCTATAAAAAAAGCCATCACTCCTGATGGCTTTTTCTTATTCTGTATCAACATCTAGTTTTGCCCTTTTATAGAAAGCAATCTTTTGTTCATTATATTCATTCGTTAAGTCATTAAATTTTTTGTTTGAGTTCATCAGTGAATTATACGTTTCATTGATTTTCTCAATTTGTTCTTGTAAATCTTCTTTGGTCACATCCTCTTTTTTAAAGAGTGTGTATAACTCATTCTCCTGTGTAAGACTCTTTGTATAATGTTTATACAGTTCATCATACTCATCATATCTTTTCGTCATTGTATCCTTTAATTCATTCGCTTCTGCTTTTAAGGATGAGTCTTCAAGATCGTTTATATGACCATTTAAATCCTTAAATTGTTCCTTAGCTTTATCGATAGCTTCTTTTTCCTTCTTCATTAACGCTTGTCTTTCTTCTATTCCTTTAATAGCATCATTTGATAATGATTGTATTTCTTCTATTTCCTTCATACCCAATTGTATAATCTTTCCATACAGTTCATTATCTTCTTCCTCCAGCTTTTGAAGCGGCTCTTGTTGTTTTTGGAAGTCTTCCTCCAATGCAGCCACTTCCTCCAGAGTATCATAAATTTTCTCTTCTGGACTGCTATTGTTTAGACATCCTGTTAATGCAAGGATTACTACTAACATACTTGTAAGTGTAATATTTTTTTTGTATTTTTCCATGATTAGCACTCCTATCTATCCCTACTTTACTATAACGAAATGGAAATATTTTGACAACAAATAACATATATAATAGGAGTAATACCCCCGAAATTACTTAGTAATCTAAATATAAGGTAATATATTGTAGTATGATTGCTATTGATTAATTCCTAAACTTAAAATACGCTACTACGTAAAGATAAGTAAGGCGTACAGACCCCTTATATGTTTGTTAAGATTACAGAAGTCATAATTAACTTTTTATGCAAGGTTTGATAGACTATAGAGTATAAATGGACAGTTTTATGAGGTGAAATAATGATTACAATGCAAGATATTATCAGAGAAGGGCATCCCACTCTACGAAAAAGAGCGGGGGAAGTACAAATTCCGCCTTCCAAAGAAGACCAAGAAATTCTCAAAAGCTTAATGGAATATGTACAAAACAGCCAGGATCCAGTAAAAGCAGAAAAATACGGTCTACGTCCTGGGGTTGGGCTGGCAGCTCCTCAAATTAATATTTCAAAACGAATGATTGCCATTCACGCTACAGACGATAAAAATAAGCTCCATAGCTATTCTCTCTTTAATCCAAAAATTATTAGCCATTCTGTTCAGAAGGCTTATTTAAGTACCGGAGAAGGCTGTTTATCAGTAGATCGTGCCATACCAGGCTATGTTCCCCGTTACAATAAAGTAAAAGTACAAGCTTATACGCTTGAGGGGGAAGAGATTACTTTAAGATTAAGCGGCATGATGGCCATTATTATTCAGCATGAAATTGATCATTTAAATGGAGTCATGTTCTATGATCATATAAATCCTAAAGATCCATTTGCCCATTTAGACAATGCGGTAGCCATTGAAAAATAAAAACCGGTGATTAATCACCGGCTGTGACTGTAGACATTTTCCCTATTTAGGTTGGTCTACAGTCTTTTTTTGTTCACTTATTTATAGAAACTATGTGGCTAAACCGCTCTGCCCTATTTTATGACTAGTCAGTTGCTGATTACTAACAAATTTATATAAGCTTTAATTCCTTTAATCCGTAATAAATCCCATCTGAATCTACGCTTTTTGTAATAAAGTCCGCTTCTTTCTTTAACAGCGGTACACCATTTCCCATGACCACACCCGTACCTGCTGCCTTAATCATTTCAAGATCATTTAATCCATCACCAAATGCATAAATTTCATCCATAGAGAATCCCTTGCGCTCAATCACATACTCAATTCCTTTAGCTTTTGACCCTCCATTTGGTACTACATCCATTGCATATGGATGCCAGCGTATGAATTGCAGATCCGAATAGTTTCCTTCATAAAGAGACGTATGATGTTCCTCACA
Source organism: Bacillus sp. D386 (assembly GCF_006346415.1). Lineage (NCBI taxonomy): Bacteria > Bacillati > Bacillota > Bacilli > Caryophanales > Bacillaceae > Bacillus > Bacillus sp. D386. Next base: position 516,015 of record NZ_VEMV01000001.1, read on the forward strand.
AAATAAAAGAGCTTGGTAAATTTCATGGTTTTTATAAAAGTCTCCCTTTTCCTCGGGATGTGGAAAATGAAGAGATCCCATACTCTCTTCTATAAAGGGATCATGTGTAACGTTGGCTTTCATTGTTTTCTCATTCATATAGATCATGGAGTGACCATTCGCCTTTGCTTCTCTCGTTAATTTTTCTAATTGTGATTGAGATAGAGGGTTTTTATAAATCATCTCATGCTCAAAAACAACATATTGACCATTAAAGCTGACAAAAGAGTCGATTTCCAGTTCATGAATAAGATGGCTGAACATAAAAGGTGCCCTACCTGTCGCTATTGCAACGTATGTCCCATTTTTTCTAAGTAAATGGATTGCTTCCTTAGTGGATTCCGGTAATTTCTTTTCAGAATTTAGAAGTGTCCCATCAATGTCAAAAAATACAATTTTACCCATAAACATTTCCTCCCAGATGCGCAATACTATATATAACGTATTATTGTCTACAATCATACTATCATAATAAATAGTAAACCTCTGCATGAGGAATCTCATACAACAGGAAAACAGCTATGATTAGTTATCTTGACTCTTCAGGAAAAATAGTAACGGTTAAAGATATTAGTTATACTTAGATTATGAATCAGACGCGATTGTAAATAAATTACAATATAAGCTTTTGAATCCAAGCATATACTATTTATGAGTGGGACGATAAATTTATTTTTACGTTTAGGTACTTATATCCCTCAAGCATATTTACCAAACGCTTAATTACCATTAAAATAATAGATAAAGGAGATGGTCAGCCATGTTAAAAAAGCTCAGAAAAAAGCTTCTCAAACAATGGAAAGACCTGATGGGCAGGAAATCAATTGCATAATTTTTTGAAAAGCCCTTCAAATATCCTTGCGGAGGGCTTATTCTATACGGTAAAGTAGATAACAGTCCTTAAAGAAAATTGTTTAAACATGCAAATGTTAGGAAATTTTCTTATAATAGAGATGATGAACTGTTTAGACCGACAGTCTAAGATGAATATCAATAGATAAGGTGGCCTGGTTGTTGCTCCTTGCCACCTCTTTATTTATAAATTTTACAAGAGTAAGTTAGGAGAGATTTACATGATTTTTAAAGTTTTTTTTCAGGAGAACGCAGCTGAGACACCCGTTCGCGAAAATACTAAATCTATTTACGTTGAAGGGGAATCGGAAAGAGATGTCCGCCAAAAGTTAAAAAGCCTTCCATACAATATTGAATTTGTTCAAGTTCTTAAAGATGAATATTTGGAATTTGAAAAACAGAATCCAGATTTCCATATTACGGAGACCAAATAATATATGAAATTTGTCAAGAACGACCAAACAGCTGTTTTCGCCCTCGGAGGGCTAGGCGAAATCGGCAAAAACACATATGGCGTTCAATTCCAGGATGAAATTATTCTAATTGACGCCGGAATAAAGTTTCCGGAAGATGAATTACTTGGCATTGATTATGTCATACCGGATTATTCCTATATCGTAAAAAACGCGGACAAGATTAAAGGTTTGTTTATTACTCATGGTCATGAGGATCATATTGGCGGGATACCTTATTTACTAAAGCAAGTGAATATTCCACTTTATGGAGGCAAATTGGCACTTGGATTAGTAAAGAAGAAATTAGAAGAACACGGTTTACTAAGACAAGCCATTATCCATGAAATTAAAGAGGACGATGTGATCAAGTTCCGGAAAACATCTGTTACTTTCTATCGTACCACTCACAGTATCCCGGATGCATACGGCATTGTGGTTAAAACACCACAGGGCAATATTGTACATACCGGTGATTTCAAGTTCGATTTTACTCCGGTTGGAGAACCTGCCAATTTAACTAAAATGGCTGAAATTGGTAAAGAAGGTGTTCTATGCCTTCTCTCAGACAGTACAAATAGTGAAATCCCTAATTTCACTATGTCTGAGCGTAAAGTTGGCGAAAGTATACATGATATATTCCGAAAAGTAGAAGGACGCATTATTTTCGCAACCTTTGCTTCGAATATTCATCGCCTGCAGCAAGTTACAGAAGCAGCTGTACAAAACAACAGGAAAGTAGCCGTTTTTGGTCGCAGTATGGAAAATGCCATCGAAATTGGACTTCAACTTGGTTATATTACCGCACCAAAAGAAACATTTATTGATACTCAGCAATTAAATAGATTACCGGCAAACGAAGTAACGATTCTTTGTACTGGTTCACAGGGTGAACCGATGGCTGCCTTATCTAGAATTGCAAACGGTACTCACAGACAAATCCAGATTAATCCTGGTGATACAGTTGTATTCTCATCATCACCAATACCAGGTAATACGGTTAGTGTATCACGCACCATTAATATGTTATTCCGTGCTGGAGCCGATGTCATTCATGGTCCTTTAAGTAATATTCATACATCTGGCCATGGTGGACAGGAAGAACAAAAATTAATGCTCAGATTGATGAAGCCTAAGTTCTTTATGCCAATCCATGGAGAATACCGCATGCAGCGAACACATGTACAAACAGCTGTGGATTGCGGTGTCTTGGAGGAAAATTGCTTTATCATGGACAACGGTGAAGTGCTGGCACTTACTCAGGATAGTGCTACCGTTGCTGGCAAGGTACCTTCCGGCAATGTCTATATTGATGGAAGCGGAATCGGGGACATTGGAAATATCGTCCTTCGCGACCGTCGTATTCTTTCAGAAGAAGGTCTTGTGATAGTTGTTGTCAGCATCAATATGAAAGAGTTCAAAATTGCTGCTGGGCCGGATATCATTTCTCGCGGGTTCGTCTATATGCGTGAATCAGGAGATCTGATTAACGATGCTCAAAACCTAATCACTCAGCATTTAAATAAAATCATGGCACGTAAGACTACACAATGGTCTGAAATTAAAAATCAAGTTACAGACACACTCGGACCTTTCTTATACGAAAGAACCAAAAGACGTCCGATGATTCTGCCTATTATCATGGAAGTATAAAAAGCACAAACGCGAGTACCTTAACAGGTACTCGCGTTTTTCATTTTGTTCGGAATAACATTTTATTGATCAATAGAGTAAATGGAGTCAGAAGCAATAATCCGATTACCAATAAGCATCCTAATGTTAACCATAAGTGGCTCCCATTAAACGAGTCCAATGTAATGAACGGATCAAGTATAAAAGGCAAATGTGAAATACCATATCCGTAGAAAGCAAACAAAAACTGAAGTAATACAAATATAAATGCTAAACCATGTCTTTTATTTCGAATGATTAAGTATAGGGCAGCCATAAAGCTAATTAAAGAAAGCGCAAATAACCACCAAATCTCCAGAGCATTTTGAAAATGACGCAAATTATGTCCCCTTAATGAAATAGTCGCTAAAGCAACTGCAATGATCGTAGGAACACTCCAAAAAAGAGCATAGCCTCGCACAGTCATACTTGCCTCCTTATCATTAGACTTTTCCTTATAATAGAGCAAGAATACGGCGCTTATAAACAATACACTTACAATTGTCAGAAACACGACACTCCAGGAATAAGGACTGAGGAACAATTTTTTTACCAGGAGAAACACTCGTTCTCCTTCTTTTTTTATAAAACCTCCCTCAGATATCGTAAGCCCAATGGATAAAGAGGCAGGAATAAGGATCCCAGTCGAAACATAAACGAACAAAAATGACCAGCTTGTTTTGTTCCCTTTTTTATACAAAAAATGTGCCATAAATCTGATGACTACCAGTAATAAAACGACCAGCCCTGGTAGAACCAATGCTCTGCCAAAATAATTAAATGTATCCGGAAAAAATCCAATTAATCCTGCCACAAAAAATATAAAGAAAATAATCGTAATATGCCAGAGTCGTGGATCATAATGACCTGTCGATTTAGGAATTCCCACCTGCTTACCTTTAAAACGACCATAATATGTAAAAAAACCAACCCCAAACTCAATGGAAGCAATTATGACATATACATAAAGGAAGGACCATAATACCGTTATTGTCAGCAGTTCAAAATTCAAGGTTACGACGCCTCCTTTTTAGTTTTATAAAGTGATTATTACCTATCCATACTATTTACCGGAAAGAGAGAACCGCTCTTCATTCTTCACATGTTTCTTGAATGTCCCACGGAACTATTAATCACCGATTGATTTCCAATCAACGAACCCTCTTTTCGCCTAAAATTCCAATATATATCCAAAATAAATATCACATATGCAAATAATACATAATCCGGTTAAATGTTTACAGTATTTTCAACCAAACTTTTTGGGAAAATAGTAAAAGTGGCTATGAACACACCAGTAACATAACTCAAGGGTCAATATTTAAAATTTGTAGAAATTGATAAAAGCAAGCTTTATTATCTATAACTTTATCATTGTATCAGTTTATGTTGAATAATGATTATGTCTTTTCAAACATTTTACCTTTCACTTGGCAAATCATTCAACTTCCTTTATGGTATATCTATATTATTCTATTATGATAGTAAAAGGCTGCATACATTTTCCTTCAAGATGAAGGTTATAGTATACCAAAAAAATTGTATCTATCATAATTGAATACTTCCGTTTATATCAATAAAGAAGTTGTTAGGAAAGGATTGGTTTAATGGAGAATTCGTTCATAATGGGTTTTAAATTTTCAGATCTCAAGTGGGAAACCTGGCTTTTCGATATTGGAATTTGGGTTCTAAAAATCTTTTTATTTTATTTAATCTATAAAGTAATACGCACGTTTACTTTTAAAATCATTGAAAAGATTTTCTCGCGCATGCAGGCCAAAGAGAATCTTTCTGAGAACCGTACGAAAACATTGGAATCCTTAACGAAAAACGCTTTTGGGTACGTCTTTATATTTATCTTAATAGTCACCATCCTGGAAATGTTAGGAATCAACGTTAGTGCGATTCTAGCCGGTGCCGGAATCGTTGGTTTAGCGGTCGGCTTTGGGGCCCAGGGATTAGTGAGTGATGTAGTAACCGGCTTCTTTATCCTGCTCGAAAAACAGATTGATGTTGGGGATGAAGTGACAATAGGAGTTATTAAAGGCGTTGTAGAAGTAGTCGGACTTAAAACAATCCAAATAAGAGGTTATGACGGAAGCCTCCACTATATTCCCAATCGACAAATTGCCATACTAAGCAATCATTCACGTGGAGCTATGAGAGCTATGGTGGAAATTAAACTTAAAGCAGAAGATAATTTGGAGGAAATCACAAAATCAATTAAAGAAATATGCCATACAATGGCCGAAAAAGATGAAGATATCCTAATGGGACCCGAGATTCTTGGCATCCAGGATATGGGTACAGCTGATTATACAATTCAAATTGTAGCCCGAACAACAAATGGACAGCAATACCATGTTGAACGTCAGCTGCGCTCTAGGATTAAAATAGCCATCGATCAAATAAGGCTTCAATACGCTGCTGAAGGAACAGAATAATATAGAGAACCCGGCTGCTATCTCTTTAGCCGGGTTCTCTTTTTATATTGATTTCATTCGAATATAATCTGTTATAACCGATACAGCAAAGGGTAGTGCCTTTTCATCAGGATTTAATTTAGCATGGTGCAATCCATACGATGACTGAACACCAAGCCAGAACATAAAGCCTGGAATCTCCTTAATCATGTATCCAAAGTCCTCACCCGTCATTGCTTCCTTGCAATTGACGAATGTCGTATCCTGCCGCTGATACAGAAATTTCATAAACTCTTCTGTTAGATTAGATTCGTTATATACTTGATAGTAGGAAGAACCAAAATCAACATTAATCTTACAATCAAGAGCCACTTCCATTCCTTTTGCCATTTCCAGTATTCGATTCCGGATCAATAGCATAGAATCCTCAGATAGCGTCCGAATCGTCCCTTCTATCCGCGCATTTTCAGCAATACTATTTTGGACAGTCCCTCCTGTTATTTTCCCAATTGTAACAACAGCCGAATCAAGTGGATTAATATTTCTTGCTACAATAGTCTGAAGCTGAGTAACAAATTGACAGGATGCAATCACCATATCATTCGTCAGATGCGGATAAGCAGCATGTCCACCAACCCCTTTAAAATCTATAAAGATCTCCGAGGTATTAGCAAAGAGTAAACCTGTTTTGGTAGCGATTGTTCCTACCGGATATTCCGGAGCTATATGCAATCCAAAAATCAAATCAGGTCTCCACTTAGAAAACTGCTCAGCAGCAATCATCTCCTCTGCTCCTCCAGGGCCCTCTTCTGCGGGCTGGAACATAAATAATACATGGTCATTGATTGGATTTTCCACTAAATTTGTTAATACACCAAGGGCGATGGTCATATGAAAATCATGGCCGCATGCATGCATATAATCTGCATGCTCGGATTTAAAGGGAAGCTCCGTTTCTTCTCGAATCGGCAAACCATCAATGTCAGCACGGTAGCCTATGGTTTTCTCAGGAGATAGCCCTTTTACTCGAACAAAAATTCCTGTTCTCCATTTTTCCCATTCTATACGATCCTGAGGAAGATTTCTTATGTAATCTATCAAATATTGTTGCGTCTTAAATTCCTTATAACCAGGTTCAGGGATCCTATGCAAATCTCTTCTTATAGAAATTAACTTTTCCAAATTGCAGCTCACCTCATCTCCAATTTAAAAACAGGCGCGGAAATCATCATCTCCACGCCCCTTCCATTTTTATTATAGCTGACGAAGCTCATCCTTAATTTCAATTTTGGATTTAGTCTTTTCATCAATTGTTTTAATTACTTTAGCCGGAACTCCAGCAACTACTGTATGAGCAGGAACATCTTCTACTACAATTGCTCCAGCCGCTACTACAGCTCCCTCTCCTACTCTGACACCTTCTAAAATAACCGCATTAGCACCAACAAGTACATTATCTTCGATTACAACAGGATTGGCAGATGGAGGCTCTATTACGCCAGCCAACACTGCTCCTGCTCCAATATGGCAATTTTCACCGACAGTTGCACGTCCGCCAAGCACGGCATTCATATCAATCATAGTCTTATCTCCGATGCTTGCACCAATATTAATGGACGCTCCCATCATAATCACCGCATTATTTCCAATATGAACCTGATCACGGATAATCGCCCCCGGCTCAATACGTGCATTAATCCCTTTTAAATCCAGCATTGGAATTGCGGAATTTCGACAATCATTTTCAATAACATAATCTTCTATTTTCGCCTTGTTTTCCTCTAATGTTGGTTGAATATCAGACCATTCTCCAAAAATCACCCCTGTGTTACCGGTAATAAATGTTTTAACCTCAGGATTAAATACCAGCTCACTGATTTCTCCCTTTATGTATACTTTAACCGGCGTTTTTTTCACACTGTTTCCGATAAAGGATATAATTTCATTTGCATCCATCATTTTCATAGTATATTTCTCTCCCCTAAATAATTTTCTATTACTTTATCAAACAAGAGTAGGAAAAACAAGAATAGAGATTTCATTTCTATTCAATTAACATTTCCTCAATCAAACTTACAAAAGCCTTAACCTGTCTTAATTCTAAGGAAGCATCGTAGCTTACAAGCCATGTCTTTCTTTCAACAGACTGCCCCTCCAAATCATACAAGGGATGTTTAAAATACGAGGCTTCACCTTCTCTTAAAGAAATACCGGGCAATATGGCATACCCAATTCCATTCATCACCATTTGTTTACAGGTTTCAATTTGATCCACAAGAATGGTACGTGTCGGTGGAATTCCATAATGGCGGATCCACCAATTTTGAATCTCTCGATAATAGTTCGAATCACTTTTAAACAAGATAAATGGGCGTTCTGTAGTTAACGCATCTGATAATTGGTTAAGCTCGGTATCCACAAGGTATAAGTGATCACTGAACAATAGCTTTTTATAACCATGCCAGTCAGGAACCCCTCTCAATATACCAATATGAGACTCTCCATTATAGATATTTTCGATCATTTCACTGCTCCAGCCTGTCACAAGTGAGATCTTAACATTGGGATATTTGTTAACATATTTCTTTAAAATCATCGGGAGCCAATATTGGCCGACTATAGAAGCACTCGCAATTTTTAATGTACCTTGTACATTATGATTGAGAGCATCTACTTTTTCTCGTGTTTTTTCTTTTAATTTCAGGGATTCCCTGGCATATTGAACGACAATTTCTCCCGCCTCCGTCAACGTCATTCCTTTTGCTGATCTAATAAAAAGCGGTGTTCCCCATTCTCTTTCTATTGATTGAAGACGTTGTGAAAGTGCCGGCTGAGAGACAAACATTCTTTCGGCAGTCTTACGTAAATTCAGTTCAACAGCAAGAGTATCCAATAATTCAAAATCAGTTATAACCATTTGTTCTCCTCACAAACCAATCTCTTCTTAATCAGACATTCATTTTATTTTACCTTTATATTCTGCTGAACTGCAAATATTACAATATAGCAGATTTAATGAGGCTGTTACGATTTCTCTTTTGGCATTTTCAATATCAAGAACAAGCTCAGTATAGCCAGTAGTAAGACAATGAAATACACAATACCCAATGAATGTGTTAATCCACTTTGGATCTGTTCCAATCTTTCCGGCTCTAAAGAAGATCGAATCTCAGTGTTAAGCAATTCGTTTACCGAATTTAAATCTATATTTTCATTTTGTGAATAATAAGCGTTTAAACGATTATTCAATATACCTCCCAATAATGCGGCACCGATTGTGTTTCCCAGATTTCTCATGAACATGTTTGCAGCTGTTGCAGCACCTCTTTGTTCCCAATCCACAGTAGATTGGATGGACACGATAAAAGCAGTGCTTGTAAGCCCCATTCCCACACCAAGCAAGAAGGATCCAGAAGCGGCCAAAAACACATATCCATGGGAGGGCAAAAATGTAAAAGCCAGTGCACCCAGTATGATAAAGATTCCACCTGTTATACAAGTAGTACGATACCCTATCTTCAAGATCATATTGCCTGATATAAAGGATGCTATCGGCCACCCTATAGACATGGCAGTAAGAGTAAATCCTGCTATCATTGGGGATTCCTCCATTACTCCCTGTACAAATGTTGGTAAATAGCTTGATACTCCAATTAAAACAATACCGGTTGTAAGAGAGGTTAAATTAGCAAACAATATTGATTGATTCTTCCAGATAGAAAAAGGCATAACGGGCTCTACAGTTCTGTTTTCATGCTTCACAAAGCAAAACACCAAAATTAGCAGGAGTATAATTAACAACGAACTTTTTAAAGAAAGCCAGGAAAATGAAATCCCTCCTTGCACAAATAAAAACATTAAAAGCGACAAAGAAACAGCAAGCATTGCTGAACCCATATAATCTACCTTTTGTTTTTTAACCGTCTTTTGCTCATGGAAGAAAAATAGCAAACCTCCTAAAGAGAGAAATCCTAACGGAATATTAATCCAAAAGATCCAGCTCCATGATATGTACTCGATTAATAATCCGCCAATAGCAGGTCCCAAAATAGCCGATATTCCCCAAACACTTGATAAATAACCCTGAACTTTTGCTCGTTCTTCTTTCGTATATATATCCCCTACAATTGTCATTGCAACGGGCGTAATGGCTCCAGCTCCAAAACCCTGTATTAAACGAAAAAAAATTAAGCTTTGCATGGACCATGCATATCCAGAGCCGAGGGAACCAAGCAGAAACACTGTAATCCCAAATAACAATACTGGTTTTCTGCCAAATAAATCAGATAGCTTCCCATAGATTAATACCGTTACCGTATTCATTAGCAAATAGGCTGAGAAGACCCAACTATACAGGGAGAAGCCTCCCAGATCACCAACGATCTCAGGCATTGCAGTTGAAACGATAGTACCCTCGATGGCACCCATGAATAAAGCCAATAGGATTGAAATTAATACTAAAGGGCGTTTTGTCTTCTTCTTTGCCCTTTTGAAAGACTTTTTTTCTATGCTTGAATCGATTGAATTCATTTTTCCACGCCCCTCCCTATCATTTTAACGAAGTTCCTATCCTGGATAAAGTTAATTTGGAATATTATATCTATTAAAAGTTTTGTTGAGTTATTAGCATGTCTTAGAGTGTTTTATTGATAACATTGTTTAAAGTCACTTTTAAATTTAAGTTATACAACTTTATAAACCATGTAAAAAACGCCTGGATCTTTATCCAGGCGTTTTAAAAAATGTTTATTTTTTAATCCACTCATCATTATCGATTGAGATACTGATATTAATTATATTTAATGATTTTTATTAAACGATTTGTATGCTTCATAACCTGCCTTCTGGTCAATATACCTTCGAAAGCTCCCTCAGTACCTACCACACATACAAATGGATGATCAATGAGAAGTTCCATTGCTTTTTCAATTGAATCATTTTCTTTAAGACATGGAAGATTGGGATCCATCACTTCTGCAACCTTCATCTCTTCCAGTTTTTCAAATTCAATTCGCTCCAAGCCCAATATTGCATCCATTATCTTTGGTGTACTAATTAATCCATGCAGCTTATAATCATGTCCCAGAACTGGTATAGCAGTATATCCGCTTCTAGTAAGAACCAATAATGCATGTTCGAGATTATTTTCCTGCTGTACATGAGCAACACGTTCAGACGAAATCATTAAATCCTTTACAGTCAGTTCGAATCCATCTAATTTTTGCATATCTAACATGGTTAAGAACCCCTTATATAGTTAGTTCCTGGTTATCCACTTTTGGTTTTATTCGGAAGACTTAACTGTTCGATTTGTCAGTAATTATCTTCCCTTCCCCACTTTAAAAATTTAAGTTAGAGATTTTCAGAAGCATAACCTACATGATTAGGAACAAATACCTTCATCATGATAATGGAACATAACCAAATCATCTCAAATTTCCAAATTAGCTATAAATTAACTCAAAAATTTCAATGGCAATCATATCAATATTATCAAATTGATACTTCATAGTTTTTCCTTTATCCTGAAAAATCTCTAATTCGAATGTTTCAGTTTTATCGAAATAAGATACTTGACATTTAACTTGACCTTCAACTTCAAACACACGTTGTGCTGTATCTGATACTTTCCCTTGCTCCTGTAAGTTTTTCAAACGTGATAAAATTCCTTGTAATCGTGACATATCTAATATATGCTCCTTTCATGACTTACCAACAAATAAAATATATTGTCGCTTATGGACTGGCCATTAGTAACAGAATAGAGGAATAGGCATCATTTGTATACCCAAATTCATTATAACGTATTTGATGGTTACACCTTTTATTTCATCTCTTTTTTTAGAGACTTCATCATTTTATCATAAAAACGTTCCAAGAAAAATTCCAGCGCCATATTTTTCACTTTAAAGCAGACTCAATCAAAATAAATTGACAAGATCTCTCTGGTGTTGGCAATTCTTTTTCTCTTTCTAGTTCTTTAATTTGATAAAAGATAGCCCTGCCTGATATCCTACTTAAAATTTGTACTATAGTAAACAAAAAAGTTTCATGTATACTGGTAGATACAAATTAAACAAAAGAAAGGATAGAAAAAAGTGGAACCAGTTCTTTTTTTTACGCAACCAGGCTGTCCGCCATGTGCTTACGCCAAAAATTATTTTGATGAGCACAATATTCCCTATACCTTAAAAGATATTCAGAAGGATGCAAAAGCAAAAAAAATACTTATGACCAAATATGATTCATATTCTACCCCAACGTTTGTCATTGGTGATCAAGTAATCATTGGATTTAACCAGGAACGAATTATGGAATTGTTAAATATTAGAGATTAATACAAAAAAGCTAATCCTCATTCAAGCAGGATTAGCTTTTCCATTCATGCCATCAGTATCTAGAAAGCAATCATCCCAAACCAATGAGACATATGATTAATGAACCCGTAGCTAATATAATCTGTCAATCTGTTTATGAAAGTCGGATTGGATGGCTCCTTATCCACACTCGAATTTTGGGCTATTTCTTGACTGTCATCAAGTGTTTTCGGATCGAAAGCAATTTGGTAATCATTAATTACCCATTTATTATGGTCATACATCAGCCCGATTGCCTCGTAATGCCCTTCATAGCTGACTGGTCCATCTGTATTGCCTGGAAACCATTCATACACATACCATTGATCATTAGCAGAACTATATCCTAGTTTAGTATGTTCACTATATGTAAAAAAAGGAATATAATAAAGGGCTATATCCGTACCATAGGTTTGATAGCCACTACCATCCACACTTTTTTGTACATTCATGTTTATAAAATCCTCAGTGTATTCCTCTGAGAAGGAATTTTTTAATAAATCTCGAATATTGTCCATTGATCTTGGTTTTTCTGAAAGAGATACCTGCAATTGAAATGCGCTATCTAAAAGATTAAATGCATCTTGTTTATCCAGTGTACTTTTAGCATCTACTTTGACAAGAGGAGAAACCGCTAATACAAGCATGGTAATAAACAACGAAGTTAAAACCTTTTTCATTATGATCCTCCTTTTTAAGTACATATCTCAAGGCCTTTATTAGCTTATTCCCCTTTTTACCAGAATAAACACTTTTTACTGAAAAATAATACAAGGATAGTGAAAACTAAAATATCATCTTAAACAGCTAGTCAAATGAACGCACAAAAAACAGTTCAATTAAATCAGCATATTGAACTGCTCTTTAAAGATTTCAATTCTTATTAAAACCATTCATCCATCCTATGCCTAAAACGGAAATTGATTGAGATGAGCACCGCCATCCATTGTAATACAATCACCATTAATATAGTATGCCCGATCAGACAGTAAATACAGGGCTAAATCTGCAATTTCCTCCGGTGTTCCTAATCTTCCAAGCGGAACACTTTCAAGCGTTCTTTGAGCTGCTTCTTCCGATTGAAATAACTTATCTGCTCCCCCAGTTCTTTCAATCGGCCCGGGAGCTATCGCATTTACGCGGATTCCATATTTTTTACCCCATTCCACAGCCAAAGTTCTAGTCATTGTCAGCACACCAGCCTTTGCTGAGGCAGAGTGAATGACATATGGACCTGCATCCCACGCATAGGTAGCGACCATATTGATGATTGATCCTTTAATGCCATTTTCTATCCAATACTTGCCGATGAGGCTGCTGCAGTAAAAAGTACCATTCAAAACAATATCAATGACAGATTTCCAGCCATTCGGTGATAGATCCTCTGCCGGACAAATAAAATTACCTGCTGCGTTATTAATCAAATAATCGATTGTACCAAATCTGTTAACCGTCTCTTCAATGGTTCTTTTAACATCCTCCACATTTCGAACATCCATCTGAACAGCCAGTATATTCTCCTGATTTTCTGCAAATTCTTTAATGGTGTTATCCAGTTTTTCTTTATTCCTTCCGGTAATGACTACTTTAGCCCCCTCATTTGCAAAACGTTGAGCCATAGCCTTTCCCATTCCACTAGAACCACCAGTTACAATCACTACTTTTCCCTTCATATGAGCCCTCCAAATAAAATGAATGATTATTCACTTTTATTATATCACAAAATTCTGTCAATAATATCCAGAAATGCTGAATTAGCAAAATAGATGAAAAATATAGATATAACGGGATTTTTAAATTTTAGCCAATCAAATTAAATGATAAAAGGGCCGCCTAATGGCCGCCCTTAAAAATTTTATATGTTTTACTTATGATTGATTGATTAGTTCATTAAGTTTAGAAAGAGTACTAATCAATGTTTCCTTTTTATTCGTACCTTTGCCATTTACTTTTAAATCATTAAGCATAACAAATACTCTGCCGGGATCTCCTTTTTTATGGAATCCATACATATATACTTTTATCATTCCTATTTTTGCAGGAAGATAGATCATTTCATATGATTTGGCTTTATTCATCTGTAACACCCTCGTCCTCAGAATGAAACATCCCATTCAGTTAACTAAATATATAAATCATTATTTCTATAAATCTAAATACCTATTGTATTTTAATTTTACCTTATTTTAGGTAGTTAATCTATAGACCAAATAGCACATAAATTTTGTAATCAAAAAGTAATACTCATACATCTTAACAATTTTCTTAATGAATGATAGGATTAGACTGACTATTATGAGATAGGAACTTTATAATGAAGAAAATAACCAGAAGATTCTTTTTAAAAAAATCATTTGCCTATATAGCTACTATTCTTTGCTCTCTTATAGGAGGGCGATTTTATATGAAAGATATTGAACCCTCCTGGGTTGATATAACACGTTTTTCCTATTCCCACCCACTTATTCCAGACTCCTTTCAAAATATTAGAATTGTCCAATTCAGTGATACTCATTTGGGTTTCCAATATAATTTGTCAGATTTAGAAAAAACGGTTGAAACCATTCATTCACTTAATCCCGATATTATTTGTTTTACAGGTGACCTGATGGATAATCCGAATGAATATAGAATAACTCCTAAGCTCAATCAATTATTAAGTCAGCTGGAGGCACCTCTTGGTAAATATTGCGTTTTTGGCAATCATGACCATGGCGGTTATGGTACGGAAATTTACAAAGAGACTATGGTTAGTAATGGATTTACCCTGTTAGTAAATGAATCAAACTTTATAACCCTGCAGAATGGCCGTCAAATCGTAATAAGCGGGGTAGATGATGCAATGCTCGGCAAGCCCAACCTGGATGTAAGTATACCGGTACAATCCAGTGATTTATTTACCATTCTTCTATCTCACGCTCCTGATTATGCTGATTATGCCGCCAGTTACCCAGTTCATTTACAATTAAGCGGACATAGTCATGGAGGACAAATTCAGTTTCCTCTTTTGGGTGCGATTGTGACTCCTCCTTTTGCAGAAAAATACAGGGAAGGATCCTATAAAGTTGGCCCTTTATCCTTGTATGTAAATCGTGGTTTAGGTACAACCCGAATTCCATACCGGTTATTTTCACGTCCTGAAATCACGGTCATTGATTTGCAGAAAGGCCAAGAAGGCTTAAAAAAACGATAAAGGCAAACGAGCAGACCCTACATTCTGCCCGTTTGCCTATTTTCTGGCTGTTTTATGCCATGTGTTATTTCTTCTTTTTCAGATACTTCTCTTCAGCTTCAATAGCAGGAATTGGTCTTGAAAAATAAAAACCCTGTGCTTTTTCACATTGTATATCTAACAGAAAATCTACCTGTTTATTACCTGTATAGCTTTTAATGTTACTCTTTAAAGTTGTCATAGTCAGTGCACCTAATAGTTCATTTTTTGAAATAAATTACATTTCTTTCGATTATTTTATAATACATTGTCGAATTTTCATAGAGACGAGCGGTTAATGTCCTATATTTTTCATAAGATGATAGCACAACATACAACAAACTGACGTTCCTGCCAAAGAAAAACTTACATAAAGCAATAACTTGCGGTGTTCCCGGCTCAGCATTAAATCCAAGGCTTCAATTGCAAAAGTTGAGAATGTAGTAAAAGCCCCCAAGCTTCCTATCACAGTAAACATATGCATACCGCTTCCCCGCTCTATTCCTATCCCGGCCGATATACCAATTAAACACGAACCAATTAAATTAATAACAAGAGTAGCTAGAGGAAATGAATGATTATATTTTTTTAACCAGCCAGTCATTACATATCTTAAACATGCTCCGAGAAAACCACCTAATACAATTAATATAATCAACGCGCTTCCCTCTTTATCCAACTAGACATAATAAACCCTAACCATGCCATTAAGAGACCTGCAATCATACTCAGAAAAAAATAAATAAGACTATATAGGGGATAAGTTGCTGCGAGATTGGTTATTTCCAATGAAAAGCTACTCATCGTTGTAAATCCTCCACATAAACCAGTTCCAAAAAATAATTTTAATCTTTCATTTCCCTCATTTTTAAATAGCGAATAGGTGAGATAGGCTAAAACAAAGCTTCCAAAACCATTTATGAATAAGGTGTTAAACGGAATAGGACTGCCAGATGACGGGATCAATAAACTTATCCCGTATCGAGCTAACGCACCCATTGCCCCTCCGCAACCAGTAAGTAGCAGCTTTTGCAAGGTATCACACTCACTTTCATAATTCTTTTACCTTCAATTTCTCAATAGTCTGTTTTGAAAATTAATTCGTTCAAATAAGATATGAAACGTTTTTCCTTTTATCCCATAGCAGAACACGTTATAATCAGTTATATGCTTTTACTTATTATCATGAAATATTCTTAGAAGAAAGGAACATTTATGAATCAAAATAATGGGAATCTTCCTAATCCCGCCTGTTTTACTGCCGATGACCTGGGAGAAGCGATTTATTCTGTGAATAGACATGCAAAAACTGCATCAGACCCTAAATTTCTATACAATCTAAAGAAAAAAACGATTATTAAAATGCTTGAAGAAGGAAAGGCAAAGAAAATAGGCCTTCAATATTCAGACCATCCTCATTTAAGCTTCCAACAATCAGATGTACTGATACAATGCGGAAAGTATACATTCCATATTCCGCCCTCAAAGGACGACTTTCAAACATTAACACATCTTGGTCATTTATCAAAAGAGGTAAGAAACCCCTCTTCACGTCTTTCTTTATCTAAAGCAAAAAAACTATTGATGTCTTATACAGGATGCAAGGAAAATTCAGATAATGATCGCGCTAAAGACTATAAAAAGAAATACCAAAAACCGACTTTTACGCGTCTTGGTGAATCCTATCCATATCAAAATTGGAAAAAGTAAAGCTGCTGAACAAAGGGTTCAGCAGCTTTACTTTTGTAAAAGTTTGTCTAACTGTTTGACCAGTTCAACTATTTCAGGTTTACTAATTTGTGCATCTGCTCCTACCAACTCTCCCTTATGCCTTAAATCGTCCGTAATTAATGATGAAAAAATGATAACAGGCAAATCCGACAAGGTAGGATTTTCTTTAATTCGTTTGGTTAGATGGTGACCATCCATTTGTGGCATTTCTATATCTGTAATTACCAAATGTACATCATTCAGTAAGGTTCCTGCTAGTGCCTTTCCCTCTATAAAGGTTAGCGCTTCCTTGCCATTTTCAAAGAAATCGAGTTGTTCATAACCGGCTTCTTTTAATGTCTGCATCAACAGCTTCCGCAACAGCGGTGAATCCTCAGCAATTAATAAATGCTTATTAGATCGTTCTCTAACTCCTAATTTTTGAATCTGATTAATGGTTATTCCTGATTCCGGATTGATTTCCAAAATAATTTTTTCATAATCAAGCAGTAAAAGCATTTCATTATTCATTTTAATGACACCAGTAATCTGACTATCCAATCCCTGGTACATATCAGATGGTTTTTCTATTTGGTTCCATGAAATCCTATGGATTTGGGTAACGGTATGTACATGAAAAATGACCTTCATTTTATTAAACTCAGTCACTATAAATTTATCTTTTTCAGGAGCTTGGGATGCTGGGAGATTCAGTGCACTGGCAATATCTACTACAGGGAGTATCTCTCCACGAAGTTCAATGATTCCTTCAACATGATGATGTGTTTGTGGAACACCGGTAATCCGTACTGGGTTAATAATTTCTTTAACTTTGATAACATTAATTCCAAATTTATGCTCGCCAATACCAAATTCCACGATTTCCAACTCATTTGTTCCGCTCTCTAGCAGGATTCCTTTTTGTTCATTCATTTTTAACAGCGCCTTTCCATATCTCTTACGATTAATTGCAGTAAGATAAAGCCTTCTTTCTAGTATCGGCTTAAATTAATGTTTTTTTATAAATATTTAAATTTAAATCGATAATCGTGTTTATTTTGTGAAACTTTGCTCAATGATATAGACGCTTTAACAAATGAGGACTATTATACAGATAAAAGCATAACTTAAATCAATATGCTGGAAAGAAGGGGTCCGACTTATGAAAGGTACTGCCATTTTATATGAAGATAACCATGTTATTACTTGTTTAGAGAATATTCAATTTAGCGAAGTTGAAAAATACACACATAACCAAACTGATGAATCTTACGCAACTCCTCAGCTTACTATGTGGCATCCAGAAGAAATCGATTGGGATTACGGATATTAATATAAATAAAGGACCCAGTCCTGTAAACATGACCTAAGCGGCTTTAGTTCTAAATACAATAGAGCTAAGCCGCTATTTATTTTTCATTTCTGTACAGCCTTCGGAATAACCAACCTTTCAGCATAAAGAGAATCATCATTATAACTGTGATGATGATCATAAAAAGAAGAACATACCAAAAACCATTGCGAAAACTTAAACCAGGCATTTCAGAAAAATTCATACCATATAAACCTGCAATAAATGTTAATGGCATGAAAATAGTCGTAATAATCGTCAAGGTCATCATTGTTTCATTCATTTTATTTGAACTGACCGCCATATAACTATCTCTCAGATCTGTTGAGAACTCTTTGTAGCCATCAACCAATTCTTTTAATTTCAATAAATGATCATACACATCATTAAGGTAATGATGATGTTCAGAAAGAGCACTGATTCTCTCAGAATGAATAATCCTGTACATCAAATCATTCATGGGCAAGATAATTCTTCTTAGTCGCGAAATCATCGTTCGAATTTCGTATAACTGACTCATTGGATCATTATTAAGAGAATGCTGCAGGTGATCTTCCAAGACATTTAATTGCTCCTCTATTTGATAGGCCTTTGGAAGATAAGCATCTACTACTGCATCAATAATTTTATGCAGGACATGGATAGAAGTATCCAATTGATCTGTTACTCCCCATACTTTATCTATTTCCTCTATATGATCTTCATGAACGGTTACGATTGCTTTTTCATTTACGTAAATATCAATCTCATTTCTTTCGAAGTTTTCATTTAAGGAATGAATGATAAAAAACATATAGGATTGATAAAAATCCACTTTAGGTCTCTGGTTGATTCGATCAAGACAGTCCTCTATAGTGAGAGGGTGAAAATTAAAATACGTACGGAGTATATTAGCCTCATATTCTTGCGGTGCGAGGATATCAACCCATACCAGGCTATAATCACGCTTCTGTAAGTCCTCCAAAGTCATTTCCTTTATACCATCAGTTTGATCCTTAACAAGTATTCGGTACACTATCTTCCCCCACCTAAGCAAAACGAATTACCCATAGTATTCCAAACCAAGTATGCATCATTCACCCAATCTTGCATACAACCATTTAGAGTAGGATAGTGTACACTTTCCTAAAGCAACCTTATAATAATAAAGATAAGAACTGTAATTAGGAGGTATGACCTGGAATGGAACACTTAATTAATCCTCATGTAAAAGAGATAGAAATATCCGGTATTCGGCAGTTTTATAATATGGTATCTGATATTGATGATGTCCTGTCCTTTACAATAGGATTACCTGACTTCCCAACACCCTTACATATAAAAGATAAAGCAATAAACGCCATTCAAAAAGATTGTACCACCTACACCCACAATGCCGGTTTACTCGATCTCCGGCAAGAAGTATCAAAATTTATGTATAGCCATTATTCACTTAAATATAATCCGGATGATGAAATTTTGATTACTGTAGGAGCAAGTCAGGCGATTGATATTGCCTTCAGGACTATTTTAACACCTGGAGATGAAGTCATTCTGCCTGGCCCTGTTTATCCCGGTTATGAACCATTAATTCACTTAGCAGGGGGAAAAGCAGTCCATGTTGATACAAGAAGCACCTCCTTTAAATTGACTCCACAATTAATCACAGAAAGTCTAACCGAAAAAACAAAATGTATTGTTCTTCCCTATCCGTCCAACCCAACAGGGGTATCATTAACGAGAGAGGAACTGGAGGAAATTGCTGACCTTGTTAGAGGAAAAAATATTTTTATCCTGGCTGATGAAATCTATAGTGAATTAACTTTGGACATAACTCATACATCGATTGGTTCCATTATAAGAGAGCAAACCATTACTATAAATGGTCTATCAAAGTCACATTCCATGACCGGTTGGAGAATCGGCTTTCTGATGGCACCAAAAGCAATCATTAAACATATGATAAAGGTTCATCAATATAACGTATCCTGTGCCTCCTCTGTCTCACAGATGGCTGCACTCGAGGCTATGAGGAACGGTGAACATGATCCAGCTGCTATGAGAGAGGAATATAAAAACCGTCGTGATTATGTTTTTAATAGACTTGCGGCGATGAATCTCCAGACTGTATTACCGGATGGCGCATTTTACTTTTTCATTAAAATACCAGATGCCTTTAAAAATTCACTCGATTTTGCCCTCAAGCTGGTTCAATTTGAAAAAGTAGCTGTTATACCTGGATCTGCTTTTTCAAAATATGGAGAAGGATATTTCCGATTATCATATGCTGTTTCCATGGAGCAGCTTAAAGAAGGATTAAACAGACTTGAACATTTCCTAATTCAGCAGATAAAATAACAAGAGGCATTTCGTTAAAGGCATGATACCTTTTCGAAATGCTTCTTTTTTTAATGAGACTAAGTTACTGATTGGATGCCTCAGTATAATATTTATACAAGGCTTGTGTTCCACGGTTCTCTTCTCCCATATCCGCCAATTTTTCATACATAGCTTTGGCTAAAGTTAGCCCTGGAAAGTCAAGACCTAACCGTTCGGATTCTTCTAATGCAATTTTTAGGTCTTTTAAGAAATGTTTGATATAAAATCCCGGTTCAAAATCACCTTTTAATATCCTAGGCGCTAAATTGGTTAAGGAAAAACTTCCAGCAGCACCAGTTGAAATGCTTTTCAAAACTGTTTCAGGATCCAGGCCAGATTTTTCGGCATAAACAATCGCTTCACATACACCAATCATATTCGTAGCAATGGCTATCTGATTGCATAGTTTAGTATGTTGGCCCGAGCCAGCATCGCCCTGATGGATAATATTTGTCCCCATTGCTTTAAATACAGGCATCATGCTCTCAAAATCAGATTGATCACCGCCAACCATAATGGCAAGATTAGCATTTTGTGCACCAATATCTCCTCCGGAGACAGGTGCATCAAGGACATGCAATCCTAATTCCTTACCAGCAGCATATAACTTTTGTGCTAAAGACGGAGCTGAAGTGGTCATATCAATTAAATAAGTACCCGGCTTGGCATATTTTAATAAGCCTTCCGCCCCTAGATATATCTCTTCAACGTCAGAAGGATAGCCAACCATCGTAATAATAACATCGGCTTCCTCAGCGATTGCACGAGGGGACTCCTTCCAATCTGCACCTTCCGAAAGCAAAGGCTCACATTTGGACTTTGTTCTGGAATAAACACTGACAGGGTATCCCGCCTTCATTATATTCAATGCCATACTTTTACCCATTACACCAATACCGATAAAACCAATATGTAAATTCATCATAACGCTCCCTCCTATACCTCTATAATAGCAAAAAAAATCAACTGGAAAACCAGTTGATTAAGAAAGGGGGGTCACTAAAAGCATGTTGCTGTTTTGTGTCCACCTTTAATGTACCCCTCCGTTCAAATAAATAAACCTGTATATCTATTTTTATTGAAACTATTTTTGAGCTGTAGCTTTTTTAACCATTTCAACAATCTCTGCTGATGTTTGCATTTGTATAGCTTTTTCAGCCAAGTCTTGCATTTCGGTTCTAGTAAGTGTTTTAATTTGGGAACGTGCACGCAGAACAGATGTTGCGCTCATTGAAAACTCATCCAACCCTAATCCAACAAGCAACGGAATCGCCAGTTCATCCCCAGCCATTTCTCCACACATTCCAGCCCATTTGCCTTCTTTATGTGCAGCTTCAATCACCATTTTTACTAAACGTAAAATAGCTGGATTATATGGTTGGTACAAGTAAGATACACGTTCGTTCATTCTATCTGCAGCCATTGTATATTGAATCAAGTCATTCGTACCAATGCTGAAGAAATCTACTTCCTTAGCAAATTGATCTGCGATTACCGCAGTTGAAGGGATTTCCACCATGATTCCCAATTGAATAGAATCTGATACTTCAATACCTTCTTCAATTAATTTCGCCTTTTCTTCTTCAAGAACCTTTTTGGCGGATCTGAATTCATCTAAAGTGGCAATCATCGGGAACATAATTCTTAAATTCCCATACACACTTGCCCGTAAAAGTGCTCTAAGCTGCGTTCTGAAAATCGGTAGTTCCTCAAGGCATAATCGAATAGCACGGAATCCAAGGAATGGATTCATTTCTTTCGGTAGATCTAGATATGGAAGCTCCTTATCTCCACCAATATCCAATGTGCGTACCACAACCGGCTTACCTTCCATACCTTCAAGTACAGCTTTATAGGATTCAAACTGTTCTTCTTCTCCAGGAAGATTATCTCTTCCCATATACAAGAACTCTGTTCTATATAAGCCTACAGCCTCAGCACCATTTGCTTTAACACCTTCAAGATCTTTAGGAGTGCCGATGTTCGCTGCTAATTCTATGTGATGGCCATCTGCTGTTACCGTTTTTTCGTTAACAAGCTTAGCCCATTCAAGTTTCTGCTGTGCATAAGCATCAGCAGCTTTTTTGTATTCTTCAATCAATTCAGGTGTCGGATTAATATGTACTTCACCTTTAAGCCCATCAAGTATAATCATATCGCCGTTTTGAATAGTTTCAGTTGCCTGTTTAGTCCCAACAACTGCTGGAATTTCAAGCGAGCGTGCCATAATTGCGGAGTGAGAAGTACGCCCTCCAATATCAGTTGTAAAGCCTTTAACAAATTCTCTGTTTAATTGAGCTGTATCTGAAGGAGTTAAATCCTCGGACACAACAATCACTTCTTCAGCAATCATACTTGGATTTGGTATTTGTACCCCAAGAAGATGACTGATAACCCGTTTTGTTACATCACGAATATCAGCTGCTCTTTCTTTCATATATTCATTATCCATTTGTTCAAACATAGTGATGAACATATCAGCAATTTCGCGCATAGCAAATTCAGAGTTGATTTTTTCAGACTTAACTTTCTCCTGTACAGCACCAAGCAATTCAGGGTCATTCAAAACAAGTATGTGAGCATCAAAAATGGCTGCTTTATCTTCACCTTGTTCTGTTTTGACTTTTTCACGAATTGTTTCCAATTCGGTCTGAGCCTTATTAACCGCCTCTTGAAGACGAGTTAATTCGGTATCCACTTCATTAATCGTGCTTTTTGTTACAGTTAAGTCAGGCTCCATTAAACGATAAGCTTTTGCTATGACAATTCCATTAGATGCCGCTATCCCGTTTAACATCGTTGTCATTACTTAGCCAATCCTTCTTTTGTTAATGTTTCCTCAATGGCATTTAATGCATCTTGTTCGTCATTTCCTTCAGCGATAATTGTAATATCTGAACCACTGCCGATTCCTAAAGACATAACGCCCATAATTGATTTAAGATTAACTTTCTTTTCTTTATATTCGAGGTTGATATCAGAGTTGAATTTACCTGCTGCTTGTACAAGCAATGTTGCTGGACGAGCATGAATTCCTGTTTCTGCAGTTACATGAAAAGTTTTTTGTACCATAAGTAATCGAGCTCCTTTATTAATAATTATTTTGTTTTAGCTATACGAATTCTAGCTGCTTACATCTTATGATTTTACCCAGTTTCAACCGGTCCTATGTATAAAAGGATGAACAGTCGAAATTATGTAGCTTTTCTCACAATATAGAGTAAAACCCTATAAGAGAAATGTACCTGAAAAATTAAAATTGTTCAACTGCTTTTATAAATTAAGAACCATAAATATATCTCACCTGTAAGATTGATTGAAACATAGTCTTTCAATAAATATAAGATTCATTTCTAATATATACCAGAATCCTATATACAATGAATTTATTCAGTAAAGTGTTTGCACACAGATAAGCAATTCTACAACTAAATTTCACATAGCTTGGAGAAATATCTATATATTGTATTTCCTATCGATTTTACAACAAAGGTATTTCTAATGACAAATTTGAAGAACCTTTCTATTCTGTTTTTTATTCATATTTTCAATCTTCATAAATCATTTTCCTTGTCATTCCACCATCAATAACCAGATTCTCTCCATTAATAAAATCGTTCTCTGGATCACTTAGGAATAAACATGCTTTTGCTATATCTATTGGCTTACCTACCCTACCCGAAAAATGCTGGGCGTGATCTATCTCACGTAAACCAGTGTAATCAGTCGTTTGAATCCAGCCAGGGCTAATACTGTTAACTCGAATACCTTTTTTGGCTAATGATGCGCCAAGAGCGTGCGTTAGAGCTAGGATTCCACCTTTGGATGCAGCATAAGCTTCAGAATTCGGTTCAGATTGTATGGCTCGGGTTGATGCTATATTAATGATAGAACCACCCGTTCCAGTCATCAGCTTAGCTCCTTCTCTTGCCAAAATAAATACACTTCGTAAATTGGTATTGATAATGCGATTCCAATTCTCTGTTGTCATTTCAAATAATGGAGTAAATTCACTTATGCCTGCATTATTTACTATAATATTTAACCTACCCCATTCACCTCTAATTATTTCCATTATATGAAGGCAATCATCCTCTTTGCTGAGATCGGCCTCAGCAAATAAAGCAACTTTTCCCATTGCCAATAGTTCAGCTTCAATTTTCTTTCCAGCTTCCACATCTATATCGGTTAAAACAACTTTCGCGCCTTTATTTGCATATTGTATTGCGATTTCTTTACCAATCCCATTTGCAGCACCTGTTACTAACACAACTTGATCCTGAAAATTCATTGTATCCAATCCTCTCTTTTAAATTAAATGGTTAGATTTTGTTATAGGAATCCATATTTTTTAAAATAATGATTATTTTAATAGAATTTATCCTCATTTTTCGCTAAAAACTCAACAAATTTTCAAATTTGCTTTTTTTACAGAAAGAATCTTTAAGCGTACTTTAAAGGTACCCGGGAATATAGAGGTCGCTCCTCATAGGGCAGGATTACGAGTATGGAAGACTTCGAATCATTAGTTAACCAATATAATCCATTAATACATCATATTATGAGAAAGCTTAATATTATTTGTGAAAAGGATGAATTTTACCAAATAGGATTAATTGCACTTTGGGAGGCCAGCCAAAATTTCAACCCTGAAAAAGGACAGTTCCTTTCCTATGCCTATAAGTCCATACAAGGTAAAATGCTTATACAGCTTTGCAAGTCCACTAAAATAAATGGGAGAGAATTAAAAAAATCACCTGAGTATTGGGATTTATTAAAGGTTGAAGAAGATGTTTCCTTCCTTGAATGGTACTTCCCTAAACCTTTTCTAACTTCCTTAACAAACAACCAATATATTTGGTTGGCTGAATACATTCAATTTGGTAAAACCATCACAGATATCGCATACGAATACCATACAACGTATGCAACGGTGAAATCTTGGAAACGGATGGCGCTAAAAAAACTAAAGCATTACCTTGAAATACATCCAGATGTGTTTATCAAATAAGGACAATACTGATTAAAATGTTAACAAACCCAATTACTTTATAATTGGGTTTGTTGATTTCTATTCAGCTTCTAGGCTCCTCTAAATAATGATAGGTCACACCCCCGCCTATATGAGCAGTTCCCCGAAAATGTTTAAAATCTTCCCTTTCTACAAGCACAGATCGAAACGCCATGAAATCCTGCTTTGCAACTTCAAGTTTATCTATTTCTCCATTTTTTAATTGATCAAATATGGATTGGATCTCTTCTTTATTCATTCGTAAAACCTCCTATATATACAAAACATGATACTCTCAAACCCCTACATTAAACAAGTATTCCATAGGAGCGAAAATATAAAGACTATTTATTCTTTTAACATTCCAATTAATCACAATTTATACTATAATTACAATATTATTCTGCATAAGCTAAATAGTAGGGATAATTTCTTTATAAGCGGACTTACGAATCCCGAAATTGCAAGGATATTAGTTTACTAATCAAGATCTGTTGATAACTTTAATAAACTGAAAAGGTGTGAACATGATGAAAAAGGCTGATGTAGGCAATATAATTGAATTCCGCGATGGATTGCGTGGGATTGTAGAAAAAGTAAATGAAAACTCAGTGATTGTTGATTTAACTTTAATGGAGAACTTTCATGATCTTGAATTAGAAGAAAAGACAGTCGTTAACCATAAAAATTATAAAATCATATATGAATAATTCGAGAACGGGGCTACTTGCCTCGTTCTCTTCTTGTCCCATTAATTTCCCTTACTTTAAATTTGTAAAAAACTTAGATATAATAGTGAGAATCGATTCCATCTGGAACCTTTCCACTAAACTTTTTATACTAATGAAGAGCATTACAGAAAGCAGGTTTAGTATCATGATTGTAAAAAACGAAAAAGATTTAGAAGGATTAAAAGCAGTAGGTGCAGTTGTTTCACGTGTCAGGGAAGCAATGAAATTAGCTACCGTTCCCGGTATTACAACACTGGAGCTTGATTTAATCGCAAAGAAAATATTTGAGGAAACCGGAGCTGTTTCTGCACCTAAAAATGAGTATGATTTTCCCGGGTTTACATGTATCAGTGTAAACGAAGAAGTTGCTCATGGAATACCAGGAAAACGTATAATTAACGAAGGCGATATGGTAAATATCGACGTCTCTGCAGTATTAAATGGATATTATGGGGATACAGGAATTTCGTTCCCGGTTGGCACTACAACTAGTGAAAAAGAAAAATTATGCCAATGCGCAGTTGATGCTTTTTATCAGGGAATCAGCAAAGCTAAAGCAGGCTCCAAGAAAAACCAAATTGGTAAAGCTGTCTTCAATACAGCAAAACAAAATGGATTCACTGTCATCAAAAATTTAACCGGCCATGGAATAGGTAGAAGTCTGCATGAAAAACCAGATCATATTTTAAACTATTTTGACCCATGGGATTCAGAGCTTCTTCATGAAGGTACAGTATTGGCCGTTGAACCGTTTATTTCTACAAAAGCAACCATGGTTACAGAAGCCGGTGATGGATGGACATTTATCACGAGTGACAAAAGCTTGGTTGCACAATGTGAACATACTATCATAGTGACAAAGAATGAGCCGATTATATTAACATTATAATGTGCCTACGGCATTGACCTTATAAAGAGAGGGGACTATCCCTTCTCTTTCTTTTTGTCATTTTTATAAATCTTTCTAGAAACAGCATAAATCGTAGCTGACACTTACTTTTTGACAGTTATTAACAGCAAAAAGATTAAACTAATATATCCAAAAATCGGATACAATATAGAAATCAAAGGACCATATTCAATTTGGCCAATTATTAAACTTATGGCAAAAATCCCAACATATAGCGACCAGGAAGGCAGTTCCGTTGCTTTTTTTAGTTGCCTTTCGAGTCCAAAGGCATTTCCAATTAAGGTTGAAAAAATTTCTCCAAAAATAATGAATAAATAGAGCCCATATAAAAAAGGTGCTATTTGTTTCATTACATAGGCAGTAGGAATGTTAATCTGTTCAATTCCTGGTATGGAGGATAAGGAAATATGGCAGCTTACCAAAACAACGGATAAAATAAATCCTCCTAAATTTGCACCTTTTCGAATAATATCTTCATCCTTTATTTCGGCAGCCAATGGAACCAAAACAGCCTGTGTCAAAGCAAGGTTAAATGCCGTATAGGAGAAGGGCGATAAGACCATCTTCCAGCTTACTTCATCAGGAATGGTTAGCAGATTTTGAACAGGATTCATATGGAATAATGAAGCAAACATCAGGATTAAATTAAACATAATCATTGCAGGTACCACAAAGGTGTTAATAGATAATAAACCTTTAGTCCCCCAGCTCATGACAACAATTGATAGAAATGTAGTAAAAAGCATGCCCCCTATTTTAGAAAATCCCAATTGCTCTTCAAATAGACCGCCAACTCCTGACATCATAACACCTGTAACCCCAAACAACATGCCCATAGAGATGATATTAACAAAAAAGGATATACGTTTACCAAATAACCAATCATTAAATTCCATATAATTTTTAATATTTCTATGTAATGCTACAATCATTATTTTTCTGCCAATCCGAATAAAAATAAATCCCGAAAGAAGAATCCCTAATAGGCCATAAAGTCCATATTGGGTAAAAAATTCATATATTTCCTTTCCAGTTGCAAAACCCGCTCCAATAACCGTTCCAACATAAACAGCTGCAACTTGAAAAATATTTACATATTGACGATTCACCCTTGTCCCTCCCCGCTTACTACTCACTGTATGCGGGCTGATTGTCTTTATGACAAATTATTATTCTGGTGAATACCGGTTGCTTCTTACCACCTTGTTTCATTAATGAACGAGTGACATCTTATTTCCTCCTCAGCTTTTAGACAAAAAAAATAACTGCCGGTTAACGACAGCCAGTCCATCTTATTCTTCTATTTCATTTTATTCATTAATATATAGGTATTAATGGATTATTTAGTTAACGGTACGGATTTACCAATTCTTTTCAGAAGCTCAATCACCGTTTCCTTCTCTTCGACTGTTAACCCATCCATTAAATGCTCAATTCGTTCCTGATGCTCCGGGAATATCCCTTCCAGGAACTTCTTTCCCTTTTCCGTAATTTGCGCATATGTTACTCTTCGATCATTGGGACATGCAATCCTTTTTAATAATTGCTTTTTTTCCAGCTTATCTACTACATACGTGATACTTCCACTGGCAAGCAGGATTTTATCCCCTATATGCTGCAATGGTTGATCACCTTTATGGTAGAGTAGCTCAAGGACAGCAAATTCGGTTGGATTTACACCTGAGGCTTGGATATATTTGTTGGTATAGTCACTGATAGCTCGAAAAGCCCTCGACAGAACTATAAATACTTTTAAAGATTGATTTTGTTCTTCCATATTTAATCACCCACAATTAACGGATAAAATTCACTATTATCATCCGCGTAATTATACTTCTTTCCTATTAAAAAGTAAAACTTTATAATCATCCTGATAGTAGTAATAACCTAGTATTTAACCTTTATTTATTTTTCACTTTACAATTCTTTTGCAGAACATCCTAATATTTTGAGCACTAATCCTTTATTGATGATGTATAACCTTATGCAAACGAGGAGATTATTTTTCCTAAGGTACAAAATGAATCTTCTAATGTCTTCTAATAGGTATTGCTCTATATAAATAGACATCATATAAGGAATATCCTCTGGATGCAAACAATCATTTCATCTATTCGTAGGATGAGATTCAGTCATCCAAATCGTGCTGTATTGATGGATTTTTTAAGTATGAGCTTTTCAGTTCCCAGAAAAAGTACTGCGCACTTAACCTGAAAAAATAGGATTTATAACGAATATGGAGAAGGTCTCGCCTGAGGATAGGTGACGGAAGTGTATGGTATACCTATTCCTTCCACTGTGATCATTTAGAAAAGGGGTTATTCATGCATTCATAAATATGGCCTAAAATCGCGTATACTAAAGGAGTATATAAATCGACCTGGGCTAAAATGTACTTGCCGACCAGGTAGAGATATCTTTTTCAGAACTGATTATACCTATCCTAGTATTAAATTGTTACTTTGCTTTTATCCACAAACCATATGTAAATAGTAAATGGTAAATACGTTTTATGTCATAAAATCCTAGTTTTCACCTTTACGCATTCCTTGTTTATTTAATAATTAGTTATTGAGTATTTCATCCTAATATGTTCAAGAATTAACTGGTCAAGCTGCCGACTCAGATT
Organism: Bacillus sp. D386; assembly: GCF_006346415.1. Classification (NCBI taxonomy): domain Bacteria; kingdom Bacillati; phylum Bacillota; class Bacilli; order Caryophanales; family Bacillaceae; genus Bacillus; species Bacillus sp. D386. Next base: position 545,719 of record NZ_VEMV01000001.1, read on the forward strand.
TAATGTACCTTCATCTAGAAGGCCATTGTTCTTAGCATGGCTAATCATTTGTTCTCTTTTATTTCTTATGGCAGTTTCCAGCCAATCTTTTTGATTCTGCAAGAAAAGCTCCTCCTTCTTATTCACTAAAAAAATAACATTAAGTGGTATTATGTCAGAATTTTAAAATAATGTAAATACAATCGCAAAAAAAGACAAAAAATAATAATTATTTCATCTTCTTATTAAAGAATCTGTCTAACACTTCCAGCAAACAAAAATAAGAAACCCTTATAAATCAGAAGAGTTTCCATTTTACCATCCTATTCTAATTTTTTCTCTCAAGTGAACTCATGATTAATAGGCAGATAGATTTGAAACAGGGTTCCTTTCTCTTCTTCACTGGCAACTTCAATCCAACCGGCGTGCTCTTCAATGATTTTGTAGGTAACCATCAAACCTAGACCCGTCCCCTTTTCTTTTGTTGTATAGAATGGTTCTCCCAATTTATCAAGAACAGTCTCAGGGATTCCGGTTCCATAATCCTGTATCGATATTAATACATGGCTATCAAAAAATAATTCTGTTGTGATATCAATAAACCCTCCTGTAGGCATAGCCTCTATAGCGTTTTTGATTAAATTTATAAAAACTTGTTTAAGTTGGTTACTCTCACAATGGATGGGTGGTATTTTAGAAAAATGTGTGTGGAATTGAATATTATGCATAGATGCCTGCGCACTTAGCAGATCCAACGTATTTTCGATTGTGTTATTTACCTGTTTAATTTGATAGGAAACTGCCTGTGGTTTTGCAAGAATTAAAAAATCTGTAATGATTGTCTCGATTCTTTGTAATTCTGAAGAAATAACCTGGAAATAGGTTGAAAATTCGCCATTCAAGCTGCCTTCCAGTAATTGAATAAAACCTTTCAAAGCTGTCATAGGATTCCTGATTTCATGAGCAATACCAGCTGCCAGCTCACCCACAACATTCAACGTATCTGATTTTTTTAATTGTTCCTCCATTCGAATCTTATCTGTTACATCTCTAAAAATGGTTAGATTCTTACCCGGTATAACATCCAGTCTGGAGGAAAAATCCAGCTGTTTATTTTGCCCATCCCTGCAAGTAAGCTCACACACAAAATGATGATGCTTATTTTTATTGATCAAGGAAATATGCCTTTGTAAATGTTTCATCTGATGTTCAGTCAGTTCGAATATTTCATGGAAGTTTTTGTTTTGGATATGATCAATAGAAGCCCCTATAATTGCAGCACCAGGTTCATTAATATCATATATTTCCCCGTCTGCTCCCCAAATCATAATTCCATCAAAGGTACCGTCAAAAATTTTCTTGAATTTATTTTCCGAGATAAGAAGTTCCTGCTCCATCACCCACTTTTCACTAATATCTTTACAAATTAAAAGAGTATAAGGACTACTGCTAATCTGACTTTTTGTTAATTCTATAATCTTCTTTTTCCCACTCGATGAACTGAAAATAAGCTCATAACTCTCTTGTTCTTCCAAGATAAAAAGCGTATTTATCTTTTCGCCCGTAATTTTCTCTATATTCGTATTAATTAATTCCACCTGCGTTTTCTCAAACAATATGCAGGCTTGCTCATTAGCCTGTACGATGATTCCTTTAGAGTCCAGCATGATTATTCCATCCACGGATTGACAAAAGACATTTTGAATTCCTTCTATTAAATAGTGATTTTGCTCTGATTCTTCAAAACAATCGTAAATAATTGTATAGTACAAACCACTGTAAAAATTAAATTGTGTAGTATATTGATATGTAATCTCTTTTGAATCAAGACAAAGCTGAAATAAATTAAAACGGGAATTTCCGGATGATAGATGCTTGATAACAGTATCAAATTTATCTTTATCGGCGGCAGTAATAAATTGATAAATACTTTTGCCTAGAATTTTCGATCTCTCAATTTTGACCAACCCACAAAAGGCTTTATTACCATCCACGATGATTCCTTCTTTAGTATGGATAACAATATAGCACTTTAAATCATTAATAATATCTACATATAAATTATCCTTTTTTACATGATCCCTTGTACTCTCTGTTTTTAATGGGATTAACACATAGATAATTTTTTTTGAATATGAATCCAAAAGTCCATTAAGTTCAAGCTCAACTGAGCAGGTGTCATCAGAATTCCTTACTGAATATATATAATTTGAAAAACCATGCTGTTTCACGTTTCTGAGTTGATCATCAACCACCTCTTTTGAAACAGAGATATAAAAGTCCCGAAGATTTCCTGGTTTACCCTCTCGCCCTAACTGATGGTATAACTTGATTGCCTGTTCATTCTGAGATATGATTTCCATTTCCAAATCAGTAACAATAATTGCTTTTGTAAATGAGTTTAAAAAATGCTCCCATGTCTCGTAATCAGTTTTCAAGGCCGTATTTTTTTCTATAATCTTTACTTCCTTATCATTCAAATCCATATCAGCCAAGGGGATCCTCCTAATACCTGTGACATAATAAGATACTTATTCTACAAAATTATGGAAAAACCTTTTTAAACAATCAGAATCAGACTAAATACCTCCTTATGGTATAGATTAAAATATAAAAAAACCTGAAGAGATATCTTATAGAATCTCTTCAGGCTTTTAAAATACTATTAAAGGGATGGATTTTCATGCTTAGCCAGCAATCGGTTCCATCTTCTATCCACTTCTTGTTCAAATTCCTCAAGCATACCTGCATTTTCTTCCTGCAGCAGATGCTTTGTTTTCCCCATATATGTTAACCATTCAGATAGTTGAATACGTTTTTTCCTCGTTTCCGGATTATAAGTAATGGTAGTTTCACCATTCTCAACTTCGTATAGAGGGAAGAAACATGAGTTTACTGCCGCTTCCATAATCTTAGCACCATAACGTTCCTCTGCCTTCCAATTCAAAGGACAGGTGATTAATATTTTGCCATAAACGGTACCTACATTCTGCGCATACCATTGTGCCTTCACCGCTTTCTTAATTAAATCCTGCGGGAAAGCTTCCGATCCTGTAAATACATATGGTATTCCAGTGGCAGCCATGATTTGAGCTGTATCCTTATGATGAAAAGCTTTTCCTTTTTGTGCTCTTCCTACACCTGTTGTACTTGTCATATGACCAAGCGGAGTAGAGTAGGACATTTGCGAGCCTGTATTCATATATCCCTCATTATCATACTCAAGCATAATGAGTTTGTGATTGCGCAGTGCAGTTCCAATAGCTGAACCCATCCCTATATCCATGCCACCATCACCGGTGATCATAACGAAGGTCGCATCATCACTGATAGAGATTTCACCACGGCGTTTTTTCTCCAAAAATGCTTCAAGTGTACCTGATAAAGTTGCCGGCCCGTTTTGGAATAAGTTGTGAATCATCGTTTGTTTGTGAGAGCTATATGGATATGCCGTTGTTACCACATAGGCACAGCCTGTTTGGAACAGAACAACAACATCCCCCTCGATTCCTTTAAAGAACAGCTCCAATGCTGGAAAAATTCCGCATCCTGGACATGCTCCATGACCGGAAGCCAAACGTTTTGGTTTGCTCATTAATGAGCGTAAAGGAGGTATACGTACCTTTAATTTTCCACTCTCCTCATCAGGAGTTACCTGAATAAGCCCTGTCTTATATAAATCTTCGTTATTCGGCTTTAAAAGTGGCTGTGGTTGGGCTTCAGGCAATCCCGGATTGACACCGTAATAATCAAATACTTTTTCAATTTGGCCATTATTTAATGTTTGCAATGCCATATCAAAAAATGCCCTTGCATCCTCCGGATAAAAATCCTTTCCTCCTAAACCAAACACACGGCTTAACACAGCAGTATGATTATCCTGATCTTCCTGTAAGGCAGATTTCACTTCATGTGTAAGGTTGGGACCATTGGCACCATAGGAATCTGCTCTCTCGCCAACCAACAGTACTTTAACATTCTTCAGAGCCTTTCTGATTTCTTCTGCCGGGAACGGACGAATTATGTTAGGACTGATCACGCCAGCTTTAATTCCTTGTTTTCTTAAATCATCGACCGTATCTTTAGCTGTCTCGGCAGCTGAATTTAACAGGAATAAGGCAACTTCCGCGTCCTCCATCTTATATAGATCCAATACTCCATATTGGCGACCTGACAGTTCAGCATATTCACAAGCTACCTGAGTAAAAACCTCTCCGGCTTTATACATCGCTTCAGACTGCTGATAGTGATTATTGATCAAATCATCCCCATTCATATGTGCACCAATCGTTACCGGGTTGTGAATATCTACGTGCGGAAAATGAGTTGGCATTTCACCAATAAATTTTTGCACAATCTCTCTATCTTTAAAGTAGTTTACTTTTCTCTTTTGATGGGATGTAAAGAATCCATCATAAGCGACTATAACAGGTAAACGTACATCGGAATGCTCCGAGATTTTCAACGCCATTATATTCATATCGTAAACAGCTTGAGGTGTTCTGGCTGTCAAAATGATCCAACCTGTATTTAAGGCAAAATATAAATCAGAATGGTCGCCCCGAATGTCGAGCGGACCACTGATTGATCTAGTAACAAGATTCATAACCATTGGAAATCTTGTACCTGATTGAACAGGTAGCTGCTCTAGCATATACATAAGTCCATTTGCGCTTGTGGCATTAAAAACCCTGGCTCCTGTCACGGCAGCACCATAACAAATACCTGCCGAACCATGTTCTCCATCAGCCGCAATTAATTGAATATCATGTTCTCCTCTGGATTTCATAATATCTAAATACTGAGCTATTTCAGTTGATGGGGTAATTGGAAAATACCCCATTAAGTGATAATTGATTTGTGCTGCAGCCATTGCGGCCATTTCATTACCTGATTCAAAGGTAGTCACTTGTTCAGCCATTGTATCCTTTACCAATTCAGTTAGTTCTACTTCTGATATCGCCATTATTTCATCCCTCCTGCTACATAAGGATTACGTTGTTTCACTGTATTTTCCTCAGCAAAACCTAAGATTTCCCGCATTTCCCGAAGGGCGCTAGTCGGACACGCTTCAATACATTTCAAGCAGCCTTTACAGTATTGATAATCAATCCCTGTTAAAAACATTTGCTTGCGTCCACGCTTATCTTCTCCCTCTTCCCAGACAAAACAAAAATCCGGACAAGCTGTATCACAGGCAGCACAATGTATACATTTTTCAGCATCCCATTCAGGTAAAAAACCCTGTCTGGAACCGGACAAGTCTTTAAGTATACTGTTACCCTGAGCAATGATCGTGCCGCCAATAACTTGGGTTTCGTATCCCAATAAAGGTAATGCTCTTTTAAAACTTTTGCCCTCTGCATCTTGAGGTACCTCAAAATGTTTAAACGTCACTTCATGATAGCCACGTTCAAACGTACGGATATTTGGCTCAACTAAATGTGGATATTTCTTTTCGAATGTTTTTCTAATTACGTCTTTCATGGACTCGGGATTGAGGAAATCACATATACGGAACAAAGCTCCAAGCATAGCTGTGTTCACTTTTGTTTTTTCTTCTACTGCAATACCAAGTGCATCGACGATTGCAAGCGTTCCATACTGAAGATTTAAGTCATTTTTTATTTCATCGAACTGACGAGTTGAATTAACAAGAACGATACCATCCGGACGTAAACCACTCACCACATCAACCATTTTATAAAGTGCTTCATGAAAAACACCAATAACATGAGGCTCTTCAATTGGACTATGATCACGTATTTCAGTTTCGGCATCGCAGAAACGAACAAAGCTCTTTACAGGAGATCCCTTTTTTTCCGAACCATAGGAGGAAAAATTGGATCCATTTAAACCATGCCCCAGAACACCTGATTCAGCCAGCATTTTTCCGGCTAGATTTGCCCCTAGTCCTCCGATTGACTCTAGGCGAATTTCATAAAAACCTTGCTCATTCTTTTTCGGAAGAATTGTCATTATTTTCCCTCCCTATTTCATAACGAAAAAGTTTGTTTAGTTTATCTTTAAATATTATTTAAATACTGATGAATACAGTTTTTTAATTGGAATTATTTATATATTGAAACCAATAGCTATTCTGCATTTAAACTATATATAACAGATATCTATATTCTTATAGTACAGATACATAGATTATAGTACGGAAATACACGATTATCACATTGTTAATAATGGTTCAAACGGATGGTTTTACCAATTCATCTCTCAATTGTTTGATTACCATTATAAAGGGGAATAATAGAAAGAATTTTTCCGGAAATAATAGGAGGCAGCTATGAGACAGAGGGAAAGTTATTTTGACAACGCAAAAGTCATATTAATGTTTTTTGTTGTCTTTGGTCATATTTTACGAACATATATTGATCAAAATGAAACGATTTATGCTTTATACACTACAATCTATACCTTCCATATGCCTGCTTTTATACTGTTATCAGGCTTTTTTGCAAAAGGCTTTAACAAAAAAGGCTATATAAAAAAGCTAAGTACTAAACTGATTCTTCCCTATTTACTTTTTCAGGTTATCTATACGATTTATTATTATTACCTATTTGATAAATCAACACTTAAGTTCGAAGCATTGGAACCCAATTGGTCCTTATGGTTTCTGTTAAGTCTATTCTTTTGGAATTTAATGCTTTTCGTCTTTACAAAATTCAAACCTTTAGTAGGGATTGGATTAGCAATAGCGCTTGCTTTACTTGTGGGATATATTGATACAATCTCTACTTATCTGAGTTTATCCCGAACATTTGTCTTCTTTCCATTTTTCCTGATTGGTTATCACAGTCAGAAGGAACATTTTCAAAAAATAACAACAGTGAAAAGTAAATTTTACGCTTTGGCATCCTTTGGTGTAATTTTTATATGGTTTTCATTTTTCCCGGAAATAGACTCCCAGTGGCTGCTCGGTTCAAAGCCTTATTCGGAAATTGAGACAGTATCGTTCCTTTCTATGTTTAAGCGCCTTGGATTTTTCATCGTTAATTCTCTTATGATCGTCAGCTTTATGGCCCTTGTACCTAGAGGTAGCTATTTCTTTACTAGATGGGGCACTCAAACCCTTTATGTATATTTATTGCATGGCTTTTTTGTCCGGACCTTTAGATTTACAAGTTTAAATGAATATTTCACTACTGCAGAACACTATATACTATTAGCAGCAATTTCATTGATTATTACAATCATCCTGTCGAGTACATTAGTCAAGTCAATTACACAGCCAATGATTGAGTTTAACACCCGTCATACTAAAATGATGTTCTATAAATTAAAAGGCTTATTACATTTTTATAAACAAAAATATGATTTATCTAAATCCATGAATCGCAGTCCTTCGGAATAATGAATATTCCGAAGGACTTTTTTGTACCGCTATATTTCCCAAAACCTTTTACCCATACACTCCATTATTCCCTTGGTCATCTCTCATTTTTAACTACTGAAAATTAAACCGTACCATCTTAGAACCCATGTAAAATATCGCCAATACTGTAAACCCATACTCAAATATGATAATATGAATTGTTAGCAAACGGTGAAAGGAAGTATGACAAATACATGAGAATTATTGGAACTACTTTAAATGCCAAATATATTCATACCAATTTAGCCCTTCGTTATTTAAAAGCGTATGCAGCACCCGAGTACAATGTAGAAATTATTGAATACACCATTAAAGATCCGGTTATGAACATCGTTACAGATTTGTATAACCAAAAGCCAGATGTAATCGGCTTTAGCTGTTATATATGGAATATGGAAGAAATTAAAAAAGTCATTACCATACTCAAAAAAATCAATCCGGACATCTATATTGTTCTTGGAGGTCCAGAGGTAACATACGATCCATTTTTCTGGCTCAAAGATATCCCAGGCGCTGATTTCATCGTAATAGGTGAAGGAGAAGCCACATTTAAAAATCTTATAGCTGAAATAGATGGCAATAAAGACTTTCACACTGTTCAGGGAATTGCGTATCTTGAAGGTGAAAAACCTATCCTGACACCTGCCGCTCCAAAGGTAGATTTAAAGTCTATTCCATCACCATTTAGATTTGAAGAAGATATCCCTAACTTGTCGAAGAGAATCACGTATATTGAAACAAGCCGCGGTTGTCCTTTTAACTGTCAATTCTGTCTCTCATCCATCGAAACCGGCGTACGTTTCTTTAATAGAGAAGATATTAAAGAAGATATCCGTTTCTTGATGAAAAATGGAGCAAAAACAATTAAATTTATGGACCGTACTTTTAATATCAGTCGTAGCTATGCTCTCGACATATTTGAATTTTTAATTAAAGAGCATGAACCAGGTTGCGTTTTTCAATTTGAGATTACAGCAGATATTATGAAGCCTGAAGTAATTGAATACTTAAACAAAGAAGCTCCTCCCGGCCTATTTCGCTTCGAGATAGGAGTCCAATCAACCAATGATTATACTAATGAACTAGTCAAAAGAAAACAGAACTTCGATAAATTAAAGCGTACAGTCACCATGATTAAGGATGGCGGGAAAGTGGATCAGCATCTTGATCTTATTGCAGGACTTCCCGAAGAAAATTATAGCTCCTTCCGAAAAACATTTGATGATGTGTTTGAAATGCGGCCAGAGGAACTTCAATTGGGCTTCTTAAAAATGCTTCGCGGCACAGGCTTGAGAACTCAGGCTAAACAATGGGATTATCAATATATGGATCAAGCCCCATACGAAATTGTCAGCAATAATGTAATGCCGTTTTCCGATATTATTAAAATTAAGCAGGTTGAGGATGTACTGGAAAAGTATTGGAATGATCACCGAATGGATCTTGGAATGGAGTATATAGTAGGCACTGTTTATAGCTCCCCTTTTGATTTCTTCCAAGAATTCGGAAGTTATTGGGAAGAAAAAAAATGGTCACGCATTGGACATCAGCCTGAGGATCTATTTAAGCGCCTCGTCGAATTTATCGGTGTAACGAATCCCGATAGCCTTAAAACACTGATTGCCTTACTAAAAGTGGATTATTTATCACAACTTACCTTTAAACCACGTAAACCATGGTGGGAATATTCCATGACAAAAAATGAGAAATCTCCAATCTATCAGGCCGTTTTGGCTAATCCTCATCTGGTTGGTGAGAAATTTAAGGCACTGAATTTAAACGAAAAAGAACTGTACAAGCATGTTCTGATTGATGAACTATCTATTGATATGAATCATTATTTAGAAACTGGCGAAATAATAACGGCTCCGACCTTGTTGATTGCATACTTCCACCCAAAGCATGGTGGGTCCAAGCTATTTTATGTCCCTTCAGCAGTATTTTCATAAGAAATAGAGCTCGACTAACGTCGAGTCTCTATTTTTTTATTCTCCCTGTTTACCACGCTTAGAATTACGGTTAGCGCCCTTCATTGGGTTCTCACCATGTGTAAATTCCGCAGAAAACTCAGTTTCCTGTAGATTTTTTTTAGGGGTTTTACTCAGTTTATTAACCGCATTCATTTCTGCCTTACGTTTCATTTTACACACTCCTTTATGCGGTTAGTATTTGTTCGGGAATCTATTTCATGCAATATTTCATACTTTATCAAAAGGGAAACCATGCCTATTCCTCCATACTTTAAACTGCATTAGATCATGTTTTTCATCCATATTAATGGTGTGGAGGAATCAAAAATCCACAGTATATGTAGTGAGGTGAATGAAATGTCCAGCAGTAATAAATTATTGGTACCAGGTGTACAGCAAATGCTTGATCAATATAAATATGAAATAGCCGCTGAATTCGGCGTTACGTTAGGGTCAGATACGGTCTCACGAGCGAACGGATCAGTAGGAGGAGAAATAACCAAACAGCTCGTTAAACATGCACAAGCGCAAATGAGTGGAAAAACTAAATAACCTTATATGGCAAAGAAAATGTCCGGTATTTTACCGGACATTTTCTGATTAGTTATGTAAATGACTGAATTTATTGATACATTCCTTTTCTTTTCTGATTCTGATTACGTTCATCTTGCTTCCCTCTTTGATGCTGCGGTTTCCGGACATCACGCTTGTCCACCTGCTCTTGCTTCCTCGCATCTCGCTTGTCCACCTGATCTTGTTTCCGACTTTTATAAGGTTGCTTATTTGGTTTATTTCGCTTATCTACTTGTTGTTTGTTTCGGTCAGTATCTCTTTTATTTTGATTGGTTTTCCTTTCTTTCTGGATGGTATCCTTTCTTACCTCTTTGTTTATAGGCTGGTCTTTAGAGGGTGGCCTCTGCTTTGAATTGTTATCCTTATGTTGTTGTTTTACAGCCTTCTCTTCTGTAGTATGTATAGCTTTAGCATCTTTTGTAACGGTGCCCGCCTTTTTAGGCACTTCAACAGATCCTTGCTTATTTTCCTGAATGACTGCAGACTTATTCGGAATTTGGGTTCGGTCACTACTGTTACTGGTTTGCTGTTTTATTTCAACTTTTTCCACACTTGAGCTTTTATGATTGCTTTTTTCTTCTGTTACTTTAATTTTATCATTTTTCTTTACTCCAGTTGAAGGCTGATTCTTGGTTTTCTTATTGGTTTGCTCTAGGTATGTACCCGTAGAAATCCCTTTATCTGTTGCTTCCTGTCTATCTTTAACAGAGGCCTTTTTCATTTCAATGTTCACGGAATTATCAATTTGCGGGATATCCTGAGTATCAGTTAATTTTTTCTGTAAGGAATATTCAAAATTTCGATTATCCTTTTCAATCATTACGGTGGAGAACAAGATATTGGAATTGGTTTTAAGATGCCCGGCACTGCGATTTAAAGTAACCATTTCACTGATAACATCGTCCATATCTCTGCCCTTCCATTCCTTAAGTCTTGCTATAATTTCTTTCCCTTCTTCGTTAATTCCCTTTACTTCAACCACTTTTAGTTCGTCTGTTATACCAAGTTCGATACTTGATTTAACATCCATACTGACATAAGCTGATACCTTTGAATTAGTTAAAAACGCAGGAAAGAAACAAACTATTAAAAAAACAGCTGCTGCTAATGCTGGAACCAGTATTTTTAATTTCCATCCATTCTTCTTGCTGAATATTGGTTTTGAGTTTGTAACATCAATCCTGACTTCTTCACCGATTTGATAGTCTTTGCGTTCTTTATTCAATTTAATGAAATCGCCTTCAGGGGTCAATACAGTAATTTCCGTTGATGATATTTGCATAATGATTCCACACTTCAATTTGAAAGAACCCCCTTCAAGTAATCCTTTAAGAACAAATAATCTCCCGTTAAAATCAAAACCATAGCTATTATATAAATGCGGTTGCGTTCAATTGTCTTTCTTGAAACCTCAACTTTTTCTTCCATCATTTTGATAGGCAGTTTTTTCTTGTCTATGACATATTGAAGCATCAAAGGCTCATCTGCTATTGTTTTAGCGATTTTTATGGCATTATTCCTTGCATCCACATGCTTTGGTGTATGTTTGACTAATTGGTCAAAGGTTATATGAAAGATTTTTAATAATTCAGTATATCGAATAATCTCATCCTTTAAATTTTCGGAGTTTAATTGTCTCTGATGGTTTTCAATTGATTTTTCTATATCTAATGGACTTTGTATGTATTCATCTTCTGAAACATGTTGGATTTCAAAAGACAGTTCATTCATTTTTTTTGATTGTGACCTTATATAATCTATAACTCTTCTTCGGATTACCGTATCTGCAAATGGCAATAAGCCATTTCCTTTATCAGGTGAAAACTTATCTATTGCATCGTTAAAAGCAATTAGACCAATACTAAATTCATCATCTGTTTCTCGGATATAACGCCGGCATACAGATGAAACAGATTTTTTAATAAAGGGTTTGTATTTTTTAAGCAAATTATTTCTTAATTCCAGATCCCCTTCTTGTATTAAGAGTACGGTTTCTGTTAAATCCTGCTTTTTTCTCAGAATCGGAAAAAGCATACCAAGCATTATGTTCACCTCATCCCTGCACAAATTATACCATATGTTGCAATGTATGGTCTTTGTGGGATGTTTTCACTCTTCATTTGTTATAAATAATGCTTGGTCGGTTTATTTATTATGCTATATCATACGTACACAAATTTCCGTATATAGGGGTTATAACCAAATTTTATCCAAGTGGTTGCAAAAATAAAAAAACCGGAACGCACATAATCATGCATCCCGGGTCTTCACTTAATCTATTAATTTATATCTTTGTAATTTTACATTTCCTGGTCAATTTGATTTTTAGCTTTCAAATCTTTACCTGATACGAGGTATCCAATAACCACAATCGATACTAAGACACCCCAGAATATGATTTTCCAAGTTGTAGACTCTGGGAAATGATGGTCAAGAATTCCAACACCTGGATGTGCTAATGTCATGACAGCCAGCTTAACCCCCACCCAGCCGACAATTAGAAAAGCAGCTGTTTCCAGAGATGGTCGCTTGTTTAATAGTACAACAAATTGTGTTGCAGCAAACCTCATAATAACTAATCCAATAAATCCTCCAAGGAACATAACAATAAATTGCCCACCATTGATACCGCCGATATTAAACGACCCTACCGCCGGTAGAGTTACAGCTAAAGCAACAGCTGCAAGCATGGAATCTACTGCAAATGCCAAGTCTGCTACCTCGACCTTTAGAACAGTCATCCAGAAACCGGATTTCTTTTTTTCCTTGACCGCTTCATCTTCAGATTTCAAGAAATAGTGTTTCACTAAATAATTAATCATAATGTAGAGCAAATATACAGCTCCAATTGCTTGTATTTGCCATAAATCTACAAGTAATGAAATCAGGAACAGGGAACCGATCCTAAAGACGAACGCACCAATTAGTCCATAAAACAAAGCTTTTTTCTGTTGTTCCTTCGGAAGATGTTTAACCATTACAGCCATTACGACTGCGTTATCGGCTGCAAGAATTCCTTCAAGTCCAATTAACACCAATAATACCCAGGCGTACTCTAAAATTATTGCCCAATCCATAAGTAAACCTCCTTTTATTTTCCAAACCAACAAAAAAGACCCATGCCAAAAAAGTAATTCTTTTTTGACAAAGGTCTTGCTAGACATTGTAAAAATGCCAACAAAGCCGATGGTAAAAACCACGTACTGACGACTTTGTTTTAGGTTTCCCTAACGCTACTCCCCTTTGAAAGGTTTGTATGAAGTTTGTATACCTATTATATTGGCTTCTGGATACAAGCGCAAGTATTAACTCATAGATAGTATTTATTTTGATAGTTTTATTAATTTCAGATATTCCTTGATTACCTTCATCATCGATTTCCTTTTGCCAAAGTAGGCTGTTAACAGTGCATGGAAATGTTCATATTTCCCTTCATAAGGATACCACTGAATCTCCGATTTTTTGAGGCCCATATCTTCCATTACTGCTTTTTCATGACAAAATATACGAAGACCCTGATCCCCATGATACCTGCCTATTCCGCTTTCTTTAACTCCGCCAAATGGAAGATTATTATTGGCAACTGTTATTAAAACATCATTAATTAACACAGCACCTGACAAAAGCTTCTTAGCTGTCAGCCGTCCTTTTTCCTTATTTGTTGTCCAAACACTTGCATTTAATCCGTATTTGGAATGATTAGCGGCTCGTATAGCTTCTTCTTCTGTTTCAACAGTCAGTATAGGCAGAACCGGACCAAATGTTTCCTCCTGCATCACAAGCATATCCTCTGAAACATTTGTTAAAACAATCGGCTTAATAAACATGGAATTTTCATTCCATTCAGAAGGCGGATCACCAGTCAGGAGAGTGGCGCCTTTTAATAGGGCATCTTCAATATGCTCTCTTACAATAGATATTTGCTGTATTGAGGTCATAGAACCGATATCTGATTCTTTTCCATTTCCTTGCTTTAATTGATTAACAATTGGAAGTAACTCCTGTAAGAATGGCTCAAGCGCCTCTCTTTGGATAATCAATCTCTCTACACTCATACAAACTTGACCGCTATTTGTAAATGCTCCCCAAACAGCCCCCTTTGCTGCACGCTTATAATCAGCATCACTAAACACAATCATTGGATCCTTTCCACCGAGCTCAAGAGTGGTTGGGATAAGATCTCGTGCTGCTATTTCCTGAATAATACGTCCCGTACCTACAGACCCTGTAAAAAAGATATAATCAGGCTTTTGCTTCGTAAGACTGGCACCAAGTTCCTTACCGCCATGGGCTACTTGAAAAACATGATCAGGAAATCCAGCTTCTTTAAACAATGTTTCAATTAACTTACCCACTGCCGGAGTAACTTCTGATGGTTTCAAAATAACCGTATTACCGCCTGCAAGCGCGGATACAACAGGAACCATAGCCAAAAGGAATGGATAATTCCATGGTGAGATAACAAGCACAGAGCCTCTTGGCATATAATGAATACTCGATTTATGACCCATTAACAAAAAAGGTGTACGAACCTTTTGTGCCTTAAATGTTTTTTTCGCATGTTTTTCAATATGACTAATAGCATCGAGGGCAGGCATGATATCAGCCACTAATGCATCTGTTTTGACTTTCCCTGTATCCTTTGAAATGAGCTCAACAATTTCATCAAGTCTATTCACAATCGTATGCCGCAACTGCTTTAGATAGCGTAAACGTTCGTCTATATCTAATTGTGACCACGAAAGAAAAGCCCCTTTGGATTTATTCATTATTTCACCAGCTTGACTAGCCGGCATCTCCTCATACTGCATAATCAGTTCTCCCGTTGCAGGAGCATATACATTTACCATTTCTTTTAAGGCTTCCAACTTTGTTCCTCCTCTAATTATGTAATCTCTATATGAAACGCCCGATTGTTCTTATTGGCTCTATAATATTCAACCATTGGCACTACACCTTCCTTAAAATCAGGACATAAAATGCCCCCTTCAGCTAAATCAGCCTGTGCCTGTACACAATCAAATTCTCCTTTCCAGGTGAAATAATCAAGTGATTCAACTTCCACACCCAGAAACTTTCTTATTGGCTTGATTGATAAAGCCATTTTCGTCAGCCCGAACGGCAAATACCCAATTGGTCGTTTTCCATTATACCCTTTCAAAAACAACTTATAAATATCTGTAACCGTATATGGATTAGGATCCGTTAAATGATATGTTTTTCCAGCACCTTTAGGGCTTAAAGTTAAATAAGCTGTTGCTTTTATTATATAGTCAACAGGAACCAAATTGATCACACAGGTTGACTTAGTTATATTAGGGATAATTGGAAGGTATCTGATTCTGTCGAGGAAATTTAATATAAAATATGGGCCGTCAAATTTAATGGTTTCTCCAGTTAGGGTATTTCCTTTTACGATACCCGGCCGAATGACTGTAACAGGAACATGATCCATAATCTTTCGAACAAGGACTTCTGCTTCATATTTGGTTTCTTCATAATAATTTTTAAATTTATCTGGTTTAATTAATTCATGCTCATACAGCTTTCCTTCACGTCTTCCAGCTACATAAGCTGTACTAAAATAGGTATACCTCAATAGGTTAGGAAGGGTCAATACATAATCATTTACATTGTGTGTTCCATCGACATTCACCAAATAGGCTATATTTTTTGGAACAGCTAAATCATAAATCGCAGCTAAGTGAAAAAAATGGGTAATTTCTCCCTTTTTGAAACCGCTTTCTTTTTTACTGATGTTTAAACCGGGTTTGGTGATGTCTCCTTCAATAAGGATAAACTGATTTTCATCTAAATTGAACTCGTTTATAATTTTTAATCTTTCACTGACAGCCTTATGCCACACAGACGGCAGTACAATAGCAATCACTTTATTAAATAACTGATCCTGTTTTTTTAGCTCTCTTATTAGTTGATTTGAAATAAAACCTGGAAACCCGGTAAAAAAATAGACATGTTTCATTGTTTCACTCTCCTAATCTTCTTTCCACTATTGTAAGAATATTTAGAAAAATATGTCAATGGTTAATTGTTATATAACAGAAAAAAGCAGGATTTAACCCTATATAGGCTAAATCCTGCTTAAATTTAGTTAACGTTCGTGCTGATCCATTGGATTATATAGTTCTATAGAAGGATTTTTTTCCTGGAACCAACGCAGTGCAAAGTCATTTTCGAATAAGAAAGCATATTGATCATAGCGATCGCGTACCAAAAGACTTCTTGAACTTGAAAGCTTTTCATCGATTTTTTCATTCGTTGTCCAACGGGCAATCTTGTCACCCATTCTTTCCATGATAACTTCTGTATTATACTCATTTTTCATACGGTGCTCAAATACCTCAAACTGTAACTGTCCGACTGCTCCAAGAATATAGGATTCAATCCCAACTGTTTTAAATAATTGAATGGCACCTTCCTGTACAAGCTGATTAATTCCCTTGTGAAAATGCTTTTGTTTTAATACATTTTTAGCGCTGACACGTACAAACATTTCAGGTGTAAATTGTGGCAGACGTTCGAAAGAAAATGCTTCTTTTCCTGAAGTTAGCGTATCACCAATCTGATAGGTTCCTGTATCATATAATCCGATAATATCTCCTGCTACTGCTTCAGCAATATTGTTTCTTTCCTCTGCAAGAAATTGTGTTGAATTATTAAGTTTCATAGGCTTGCCTGTTCGGCTTAATTGAACAGTCATCCCACGTTCAAACTTACCTGAGCAAATGCGCAAAAAGGCAATTCGGTCACGGTGCATCGGATTCATATTTGCTTGGATTTTAAATATAAATCCTGAAAAAGTATCCTGAACGGGTTCAACCGGCCCCACGGATGATGGTCTTGGCTGAGGCTTTGGCGCAAACTCTAAATACGTATCCAAAAATGTCTGAACGCCAAAATTAGTAAGGGCACTTCCAAAGAATACAGGAATTAATTCACCATTTCTGACTTTTTCACGCGAAAATTCATTTCCTGCTTCATTTAACAATAACACTTCTTCCAATGTTTGCTCATATAAAGGAGACTCAACAATAGAGTGATTTTCATCTTCTACTTCGCCTTCTTCATTCAATTTTAAGTATCTCTCTTCATCTTCAGCCTTAAACATTTCAATTCGGTTATAATAACGGTCATAAATACCGAAGAAGTCTTTACCCATCCCGATTGGCCAGTTCATTGGATAGGATTCTATTCCAAGCACTTCCTCCAACTCAGCCAATAGCTCAAGCGGCAATTTACCTTGGCGATCCATTTTATTAATAAATGTGAAAATAGGAATTCCTCTCATGCGACAAACCTTAAATAATTTCAATGTTTGTGCTTCAATCCCTTTGGCAGCATCAATAATCATAACTGCGCTATCAACAGCCATTAATGTACGGTACGTATCTTCACTGAAATCTTGGTGTCCAGGTGTGTCGAGGATATTAACACGGGTCCCATTATAGTCAAACTGCATAACACTAGAGGTTACGGAAATTCCACGCTGCTTCTCAATTTCCATCCAGTCGCTTGTCGCATATTTACCGGTTTTACGTCCTTTTACAGTTCCAGCGTCACGGATTGCGCCACCAAATAAGAGCAACTTTTCTGTTAACGTCGTTTTACCTGCGTCAGGGTGAGAAATAATTGCAAAGGTTCTTCTTGATTCTATCTGTTCTTTTAAATTTGTCATGTAAGCCATCCTTTTATATATAGTAAAACTTCATAAATCTATTCATCTTGGATCTACATCTCCAATGATACTTTGATGTTGTAAAAAGAAAATAACCACTTTAACAATTCTTATTAAAATCAAAATCCATCTTATCAAATATACCATGTAAAAAAATAATATGTGAATAGGCGAATCATAAGTTTTAATCAAACAGTCATATTTTCTCATATGTAGTGAATTACAGTCAATTAGTGTCCGTTTAAGTATTTCGCAATTCTTTGGGGCAAGGTAAGATAACATAAAAAAAACGAGCATTATTGCCCGTCCTTTAAGCTACTTTTTTCTTATTGGTTAATTTTTTTGTAATATAGCTGATCACGAAAGGTGCAGCTGCTGCAATAACTCTTTTTAAGATTTTACTTTTCAAGATAATCACCATCCTTATACTTACCTTACCCGTATTCGGTGGAAGATAATCACAAGATTTACGCAAGTTTACCTTATTTGAATAAAAGAGGCTATCAGAAAAGTGAATAATTTCACAAGCTTATTGATTAATTATAGAAGTCATAGTAGTTTATTTAGTAGACGTTTTTTCAGCATAGGAGGAATTTAACATCATGGAAGAACAAGGATTACAGTATTTAGTTGCCCTTGCAAAGAAAAAGAAAAGGCTGTTAGACCATTTTCCTCTTCATTATTTCTTAAGAGCGATGATGGCAGGAATATTTGTAGGGTTTGTAATCATTACCTGCTTTAGAACAGGAGAATATTTCAGGGTAGCCGACTCACCTTTTGCATACCTATTCCCGGCACTTTTCTTTGGTATCGCATTAATACTCATTATTTACGGTGGGGCAGAGCTATTTACCGGTAATACCGCTTATTTCACTGTCGCTTATATGCGTAATGAGGTAACTCTCAGAGATTTAGGCCGAAACTGGGGCGCTTGTTATCTTGGCAATGCTGTTGGGGCAATCTTCTTTGCCATTTTATTTTACCTTACAGGCATATTCAGCCACATTCCAAACGAGCATTTAATGCACGAAATTGTTTCTTATAAAATGCATGGATCTGTTTCAGCTTTATTCTTTAAAGGAATCCTTTGTAACTGGCTTGTTTGTTTAGCTTGTTACTTGCCTAGCCAAGTAAAAGGTGACGGAGCTAAAATGGCAATGATGATTGCAGTTGTATTTTTATTCTTCTCATCAGGCTTTGAACATAGCATTGCAAACTTATCATTATTCTCAATTGCATTAGTATCACCACATCCTGATACCATTACAATCGGAAATGCCATCTACAATTTGATTCCTGTTACTTTGGGTAATATTGTCGGTGGAGCAATATTTGTAGGAATGTTATATCAGTTCTTAAGTAAATCAAGCACAAAGCTTCAATTACAGGACAACATGAATAAAATCTCTGAAATCACTGAGAAAGAAAATACAAAATAATAAAGTGAACCAAGAAAAAGAAGACCAATTCATAAAGTTTGAATTGGTCTTCTTTTAATTTCAGCTCATGACGGCCTCTTTATGAATGTGAATCAATTGATACTCCTCATGCGACAATGTTTCCTCCAACAAATCCAATAAATGATAATGATGAGTGAAAAAGATAACTTGAGTTTTTTTCGATAATTCTTTTAAGATAGATAACGTAATTTTTGAACGTTCATTATCAAAGTGAACAAGAATATCATCGACAATAAATGGAATAGGTTCATTTTCCTCACAATATTTTTCTATGCTTGCAACTCTTAAGGATAAATACAATTGATCTTTTGTTCCATCACTCATCGCGTCTATTCCAATTTTCTCGTTATTTCTTAAACCCAGTAGTACTTCTTCATCCTTTTCATTATAATCAACAGTCAATCCTTCAAAGGAGTTCAGTGTTAATTTTGCAAACAGTTTTGATGCTTTTGTTAAAATCGGATTTTGATTTTCGGAACGGAAATATTCTATTCCCTTCTGTAATACAAATGTAGCTAATTTTTTTTGGACATATTGATCGGTCAATTCTGCGAGCTCAGCCAGGATACTTTCTCTTTCTTCTGCGGCCTGAACAGCTGCATATGAATTTCCCTTAATCTTTTCTTCATATTCTTTTCTGCATACACCAAAGATTTGGTTCTGTTCCGTTCTTTTCTCTTCCAAATCTGCAAGCTCTGCCTTTAATTCTGCCATTTCACTTTCCATAAAATCTAAATCAAGCTTGTCTATTTCATCCTTCATTTCTTGAATCGATAAGCCATTGCCAATCTCAAGTAACACCTTCTCCAGATTGATCAGTTCTGCAGACAGCTTTTGCTTTTGTCGATATTTATCTTCAATAATTTGCATTTCCTCGATGGTCTTTACACTTGCTGTCTGTAACAATTCATCAAGACGATTAAGCGCCATCTCTTTCTTATCCTTCGCTAACCGATATTCTTTTTTCCGTTTATCCAATTGTCCTTGCCATTCGAGTTGATTTTGCTTACACTTTTTCTGCTCCTGCAACTGATTCGTTAAATCATAGATAAAGGATTGGATATTTATTGGTTCAGGTAACTGTAACGTGTTAGCTACAATTCTGATATAATCTACATAATCCTGTACAAATAACATGCCAGCTTTTGCTTTGCTATTGATATCTGCCCATTCATCATACGTAGTAGTCAATTCATTGTACTTATCAAGCCTTTCCATTGTGTAATCAATCGGAGCCTGACTTTCAACTTGCAAGGGTTTAGTAGCATCCTCCCATGCTTCTCTCCAATTGACTAATTCACTTTGCTTGCTCGCCAGCTCCTGCTCGATTTGTTTAAGATCAGCAGCCTTGCTCTTCCACTCTTTTTCCAATGAATTCTTCTCATTGAAACGCTCTGTTGCTAAATGGACTACTCTATTTGCTTCTCTTATTAAGTCTGTGAGTGTCCATTCTGACACTTGAGTATCTAGATCATCGATTACTTCTGACAGGGCAAGGTATAAACGGCTTTTGATAGCCAATCGTTTTTCTGTCAGCTCATCCCAAAGTTTCTGTTTCTTTTTATATTCGCCTTGATTCTGCTTAATAACCGTGTATTTTCTTACCCATTCTTTCATTTCAGTTGGCGATAATGGCTCAATACCGAACGGCTGCCATAGCTCATTCCACTGTTGAAAAAACAGATTCATCTCATCTTTAAGGAACTGCAGCTGTGTCTCTGCAGCTGCAATTTTGGTTTCAGATCTCTTTATATCCTGCAACGACTTATTCTTCATGCCCACCTTTGCAGATTCTTTCCACATAGTATCTGAAAGTTCATCCGTTGTTTTTAAATCATGCTCAAATTTTTCTTCTACCTCTTGCTGACTGCAGTATTCCTTAATTGCTTCACGATCAATGTCTTCACCTTTAAGTTTATTCTTAATTAAGCTCCAACCATGGTCGCGAATCTGACGGGTTCTCTCTAAATCATCTTCTGTAGGAATAACAGACAAGGCTTCTAATTCAGCAATCGATTTCTCCGCTTCCAAAATAATCGTTTTTTCAACCTTAATACTGCGCTCTAAATTTGTTTTATCTTCATTAAATCTTTCAAGTTGCCCGATGTACTGATTAATAGTTTCTTCTAAAATGGAAATGTAAAAGGAATCAAACTCCTCTACCGAACCATCCCATAGTGGTAAATAGTTTAGCTCTTCCATTGATTTGTCTTTAAGATCCTTCATTTCCTCTGATAAAACATCTATGGTTTTTTCAATATTTCCTTCTATCTGGGCATGGTCAAGCACAAGTTTAAGCTTGGCAATATTCTTTACTTCTCCAAAACCTTCCCATTCCGCACGCTTTAAAGCAACAGTTTCCTTTAGACTTTCATGTCGTTTATTTATTTCTTTTATCGTTTCATGTAAAATCCCATATTGCTTATAAAGCATACGGATTTTTTCTTTGCGAGAAATGGCAATTCTAAAATCCTCAATATTGACACTATCTACCCTACTATAGCCCAGCTTAAGGAGAATATCGTTCATCCGATTGAGTGCCTGCTCAGCCTTTGCCTCATTTACATGTAAGTCTTTATTCTCTTTCTCGTATGCACCAACTTGGCTGAAAAGAGATTGAATCCTAGACTCACATGTTAAAAGTTTTTCATCGATATCCAGTTTGGCTAACTTCTCTTCAAGCGCCATTATTTCTGTATTGGATATTTTGGCATTTTCATCAGCATGTTTTAATTCATTTAATACATTTTCTCTTTGTAAATTAAAATCGTTGGGTAAATCCGGAATTTCAGTGAAGCTCTTTTGTTGCTCTATTAATCTGTCTCTTTCAATAAGAATAGGAGCAGCTTGGTTTAACTTCGATAATTTTTTTAGAGTTGCGTCTACCTGGAGGTAATGCTCTCTTAATTCATCCAGCTGTTTCTTACCATGAAGATAATCATCCTCCAGCTGCATCCATTGTCTGGCGAGCATTTGCGAATCATTAAGTCGGCGAGTTAACTCTTTTTCTTTCTTTAATAATTCGTTTATTTTTGGTTTTGAACCACCTGATTTATATAATTCTTTACTTGCCGAATCAAATTCCTGCATAATTTTCTTTACTGTATTTATCCCTGAAGCTGCAGCAAATAAGCTCTCTCCGACGCTTCCATTTGACTCAAGCAAAGCTTCTCCGCCTTCTCGCAAAGTTTCATGATTGAGTGCAAACATATTTCGGAATGTTTCCTCTGACAGCACATTTATATACGGTAATAAAACATTATCTGGTAATGCTTCTCCCGCCTCATTAAGAATGGTCTTTGACTTTCCTTTCCTTCGTATGAAGGACAGAGTATTACCCGATGAATTGGATAGGCGGGCCTTTATACGTAAATTGGAATTGGGATGTAAAAATGAATCCTTAGAATTATGCGGAATGCCATACAAGAGTTGAGTAATAGAACGCAGCATAGTACTCTTTCCAGCTTCATTATTTCCATACACTACGTGTAAAGATTGATTTGGCTGAAAGTTAACCGGGTAATCAGTAAAATGACCAAACGCAGTCAGATTTAACTCTTCAAAACGCATGCCTTATTTACCTCCTTCCATTTGTAACTCAAGGCTCACCAGTTGTTTAACTTCCTCCAGTTTTTCTTCCAGCATGGCAACTGAATCAGGAATAACCATATTCTCTCCTCTTTTTAAATCGGTCGGTAATACGTTAGTAATCGCAGAAAACTCTTTTCTTACATCTTCGAGCAATTCATCCATATCACTTTTCTCAAGCCAGTTAAAAATGGAGGTCACTGGGTTATTTTCATCAGAGAAATGATTGGACTCTAACGGTGGAGCCGTTTTATTCTTTATTTTCTCTATCCATATTTGCCCATGTCCAACGGCAAAAGCTGCAGATCTAATGTCATTTAATACTTTTTCTTTATTTTTCATAAGCTCCTGATATAAAGAAGTATTGCCACTGACGACTACTCTGGCTGCGAGCATTCTACCATCTGCAGTATCTAGGTAATTTTCCAGCTGCTCTTCGATTTTCTGGAGAAATTGATCGTAATCACCAAGGGGGGTCGCATCTATCTCAATGATCTCCCAGCGTAATACATCCAGTGATATATGATTTAATTCCTGTATCTGACCATCGCTAACTTTAATCAAGGAACATCCTTTTGGACCTGTCTCTTTGCTGTGCCGGCTTTGAATATTGCCTGGAAAGAGAATGACTGGGTTTTTCTCACATAAAAACTCCCGTTTATGAATATGCCCAAGAGCCCAATAGTCATATTCTTTCCCCTTCATGTCCTCTATGGAACAGGGGGCATAATTCTCATGTCCTTCCCGGCCTACTGCCGATGTATGCAAAATCCCAATATTGAAATATCCATCTTCCTTTTGCGGATAGCTTTTAGCAAGATTATCTGTTACAGCACGTGTTGAAAATCCTTGACCATGTAGGGCCACTCCAAGTTCATCTATAAACATACTTTTGCATTTTTTATCATCAAAAATATAAACATTATCAGGAAGTTTTATTTCTTTAGTAATGATACTTGCTGCATCATGATTCCCTTTAATCATATAAACAGGGATTTGATGCATTTTTAGCCTTGCCATTTCGTTTGCAAAAAAGAGACCTGTATTGTAATCCTTCCAATCCCCATCATATAAATCACCTGCAATAATGATGAAATGCACTTTTTCTTTAATAGCAAAATCAATCATATTTTTAAATGCATCTCTGGTAGCACTGCGCAACTTTTCGACTGGTGCTCCTTCATATCTTGATAAACCTTTTAATGGACTATCTAAATGGATATCAGCAGCATGGATAAATGTAAAGTTCACAAAGTCTCCCCCTTTCCTCATCCTCATAATCATAGAATAGCATAAAATGGTATACACTAGAGCCCTGAACCTAACACTCCCAAATATTCACAGCTATATACAACACCTACCAAAAAAAGAACAAATGTTCTTATTTTTATTATATAAAATCCATTTGTATTTGTCTCTACTATTTCTATGTAAAAATCAGGATATTCCTTGAAACCTTTGATATAGTTAATCGTAGATACATATATGATAAATAAAAGGAGAGGTAAATAAATGAATTCATATACGGAAACCAATAAATATCACATTCCAGCCGTTATCAGAACTTTCGCTTTATCATTAGCTATTTCTTTAATTGGCTTTATTGTAGGTAATTTTGTTCCTCCATCCTTGTTCTTGCCACTGATGATTATAGAATTCGGTATGCTTATTGCGGCGTTTTTTGTGAGAAGAAGGAAAATTCTCTCATATAGTTTCTTATATGCGTTTACTTTTATATCAGGCATCACCTTATATCCTGTAATCGCAAACTATTTAGTAACAATAGGACCGCAGCCCATTATCATGAGCTTGGCTGCTACAGTAGTTGTATTTGGCGGACTCTCTCTCTACGCCGCGACAACAAAGCGGGATTTAACATTTTTAAGCGGATTTCTGTTAGCCGCATTGCTCGCCATCCTGGTTATTGGGATTTTCAATATTTTTTCACCTTTATCTTCTACTGCCATGCTTGTCTATTCATTTATAGGTATACTCGTATTCAGCGGATACGTATTATATGATGTGAACCGTATGAAACAGTACGGAGTACCTGAAGATGAAATCCCATTGGCTGCACTCAATTTATATCTTGATTTTGTTAACCTGTTCCTTTTTATCCTTAGATTTATTGGTATTTTATCTTCGGATGATTAGGCAAAAAAGAACTGTGAATAACCTTCACAGTTCTTTTGTATATATATTCCAATCCATTTATAATAAGCATTTAAGAACACTTAATGTACATAATTTCTCATCCTGTGTGGCAAAGTAATTGCATAGAACTGCTTAGAGAGATGAGGGAATTAAATGAGTTCACAAACGGATACCGATAAAATTAGTTTTTGGTGTTTGGCCAGTATAGCAGCAGTGCCACTAATAATGACATTAGGTAATTCAATGCTTATCCCTGTTCTACCTATTTTAGAAAAGAGAGTTGGAATCTCCTCTTTCCAATCCAGTTTGATTATTACAAGCTATTCAATCGCCTCCATCCTTTTAATACCGATTGCAGGATATTTATCCGACCGTTTTGGGAGGAAAATGATCTTACTGCCTAGTTTAGTTTTAGCTTTTATCGGCGGGCTAGTATCAGGCTTTGCCTCTTGGAAAATGGAAAATCCATTTATGGTCATTATAATAGGACGAATCATTCAAGGAATAGGATCATCTGGTGCTTTTCCAATCATATTACCCTTAGTTGGCGATCTTTTTAAAGACGATGATAAAGCAAGCTCTGTTCTGGGAATTGTGGAAACATCCAATACCTTTGGAAAAGTTTTAAGTCCCGTACTTGGAGCTGCATTAGCCATTTCTCTATGGTTTCTTCCTTTCTTTGCTATCTCTTTTTTAAGTTTAGTCACATTTTTTATGATTCTTTTTTGTATAAAGTTGCCAAAGAAAACAGAAGAACCTCCTACACTAAAAGAATTTTTAAAGGATACCAAAAAAATATTTAAGAAGGATGGGTCATGGTTATACAGTGTATTCCTGACAGGGGCATTCGTCATGTTAATATTGTTTGCCATCCAGTTTTATTTATCTTCCATACTTGAATCCAAGTATGATATTCATCAAATTAAAAAGGGACTTGTGCTTGCTGTTCCCCTATTTTTCTTGTGTGTTGCTTCATTTATCACCGGAAAAAAAATAAAAGATAATATTAAATTAATGAAAATCCTAATTCTGGCTTCTATCATTGTTAGCGCGATTGCCATCACCTTTACAACTTATTTCGATAATATCTATATATTAATCGGAGTATTATCGATTTTTGGTGCCGGCCTTGGGACGATTTTACCGTCACTGGATGCAATTATTACTGAAAACATCGATAAAAAACAAAGAGGAACAATCACATCTTTTTACAGCTCGGCACGATTTTTTGGTGTAGCAGCAGGTCCTCCACTCATGTCTTATTTTATGAAGCATAATCAATCTTATCTTTTTTATAGCTTTGGTGCTATTTCATTGATTTTATTCTTTATTGTTCTCAAATTTATAAAGAGTGATGAAAAAGCAGCTACCTAAAAAACATGTCCCACGCCTATATAGGCAACTGGGACATGTTTTTTAATGTTATAATTATATCGGAAATTATCTTCATAAAAGGAGTGATTTGCTTTGTCACAATCAGGATGTTTAAATGTGGAAGCCTTGATGCCAGCCAAAAAGAAGTTTCTATGACAGGAACCGGTCTGTCAAAAATGTTTGATATTCAAAATAATCAATTTCTCGTAGTTTAATGCAATCATTGTGGCTATTCGGAGTTTTATAATAAAAAGTCCTCTGCTAGCAGCAATGTTTTAGACATTTTCTTTAGAGGATGATCATCCCTCCCTTCTCCTCCGTCTTACTTATGGCAGTAATCCATACCTTCCTCAAAATTAGATAACTCAATCCTCCATTTATAAGATAAAAACTCAATTAATCCTCTTAGGATAAATTTCCTGTTTTTTATTCATTACACGTTAAAAACGGTTACCTTCTTTTGTACAGGGAATGAACATAATAAGGATTTCCAAAGCCTTAATTACCAGTCAAGGAGGAATTATATGCAAAATACCAAGATGAAAGCAATAGTAATAGAAGAGTATGGCGGACAGAATGCTTTAAAAGAAAAAGTAGTTGAAAAGCCGCCTCTATTAGATAATCAGGTCTTAATCGAAGTAAAAGCTGCATCCGTCAATCCAATTGATTGGAAATTAAGAGAAGGCCATCTTGCTGATCAATATGCATTCGAATTCCCTATTATATTAGGCTTGGACGTTGCAGGAATTGTTAAAGAGGTTGGTAAACACGTCGTTGATTTTACAAATGGAGACAGGGTTTTTGCACGTCTCGATACAACTCGTTATGGAGCCTATGCTGAATACACAGCTGTTGATGAATTACTAATTGCGAAAATCCCTGATAATTTATCTTTTAAGGAGGCTGCATCCGTCCCATTGGCTGGAATGACGGCATATCAGTGTTTATTTGATGCATTGGAAATTATGGAAGGACAGAAAATTCTTATTCATGGTGGTGCAGGAGGTGTTGGTTCGTACGCAATCCAATTAGCTAAACTTAAAGGAGCCTATGTAGCCACCACAGCCAGCAAAAAAAACCATGGATTTCTAAAGGAATTAGGAGCCGATCTATGCATTGACTACCATACCGAAAATATAGAAGATAAATTGACAAAATACGATGCTGTTTTAGATACAATTGGGACATCCGTTCAAACTGCCAGCATGAAAATCCTACGTCGAGGCGGCAGATTGGTATCCATTGTAGACCCGCCAAACGAACAATTAGCCAATCGTTATGGCATTACGGAAGAATTTGTATGGTTAAACCCAAATGGTAACCAGCTAAAAGAATTGGCTAAGCTTCTTAGCGAGGGAAGATTGAAACCAGTAGTTGGTGAAACCTTCCCTTTAAATGAAAAAGGTGTTAAAAATGCACACGAATTAAGTGAATCCTCTCATGCGAGAGGAAAAATAATCTTAGTAGTTGATTAATATTTAGTTATTTCTTGGGAAATGATAAATAAAGCAGGCAGAGGAGTCACGTGTACGTACCTTTGCCTGTCTTTTTCATTGGCTCAATTGCATGTAAAAAGAGGCCGCTGTAAGTCATTAAATAACCTACGAACAGCCCCTTCCCTAATTTATGCTTGACCTAAAAGAGGTCATACCACTATTTTATAGTATCTAAACCCGTATTAGATTTAACCAAAATTTCATCGAACTTCGCTTCATCTTCCTTCTTACGAGATAATAATGTCCCTACAAATCCAGCCAGAAACCCTAGCGGAATGGATACCAGACCAGGTGTTGACAAAGGAAATAAAGGGTCACCAACCAGTATCGCCGCTCCAGCTTCCGGATTAAACACGTTAGGGCTGACTAAAACAAGTCCAACTGAAGTGATTAAACCTACTACCATTGCACTGATAGCACCAGTAGTGTTAAATTTCTTCCAGTAGATTGTATAAATAATTACAGGTAAATTTGCACTGGCAGCCACGGCAAAGGCTAATGATACAAGAAAGGCGACATTTAAATTTTGTGCTACTAAAGCCAAAAGAATCGATAAGACGGAAACACCAACAGATGCATATCTTGCCATCTTAACCTGCTCTTTTTCAGTTGCCTTTCCTTTTCTCAATATTTCATTATAAAAATCATGGGCAAACGCAGATGCCCCAGTTAATACAAGACCAGCAACAACGGCCAATATTGTCGCAAATGCAACTGCCGAGATAAAAGCAAACAATATATCCCCACCAATAGCCTTGGCTAGTAATGGTGCTGCCATATTCCCTGCTGCATTCGCGTTTACTATATCAGCATTACCCACAAAAGCTGCTGCTCCAAATCCAAGGAAAATGGTCATGACATAAAAAATCCCAATGATCCAGGTAGCATATACAACTGAGCTTCGCGCTGTTTTAGCATCCTTTACCGTAAAGAATCGTACAAGGATATGTGGCAAACCAGCGGTTCCAAGAACAAGTCCCATTGTTAGCGATAATGTATCTAGGCCATCAGTGTATTTTACCCCCGGATTCAGGAACGCCTCCTTTAATGGAGTAGCTGTACTCATCTGTTCAAACATACTTGCAATATTAAAATTAAATTTGGCAAAAACGATGAATGAAATGATAAAGGTCCCTGCCATCAGTAATACAGCTTTGACAATTTGAACCCAGCTAGTAGCATGCATGCCACCAAAAATAACGTATATGGTCATGAGAGCTCCAACAATTAAAACGGAGGTGGCATATTCTAAGCCCAGCAATAATTTAATCAGTGCTCCTGCCCCTACCAACTGAGCAATCATATAAAATATAGAAATAGACATCGTATTAAAAGCAGCTACACCACGTATTTTTTTTGCATCAAACCTTGCTGCCAGCATGTCTGCCAATGTATATTTGCCCAGATTTCTAAGTGGCTCAGCCACCAAATAAAGTACAACCAAGTAAGCGACCAAAAAACCTATACTATAAAAGAAGCCATCAAAACCTGTTAAAGCGACTGCACCGGCTATTCCCAAAAACGAAGCTGCAGACATATAATCACCCGCTATTGCTAAGCCATTTTGCCAACCGGTCAGACCACCTCCTGCTGTGTAAAACTCACTCGCATTGTTTGTTCTTTTAGAAGCCCAATAAGTAATGAGCAAAGTAACAAATACAATAGCGAGAAACATAAAAAAAGCCGTATAATTCATCTACTGTTTACCCCCTATTTTCAACACCTTATCACTTAAGCGGTCAAATCTGGTTGCTCTTTTAGAATAGATCATACATAACGTCCACGTCATAATAAACTGTGCAAATGCAAATACCCACGCCCAAGTGATATGTCCATAGAAAGAATTATTCAGCACCGATGAATAGGATGTCATTATGGGAAGTGCAAAATAAAAGATTAGGAAAAACAAGGTTAAGGGTATTATAAATTTTTTCTTTTCATTTAAAAGTTGTTGAAACTCTGGACTTTTTACAATAGCCGAATAATCCCTTTTCCCCTTTTGTTCCTCCTTGGATAACATTTTTTCTTCCATCTTAATCCCCTTTCTAATATTTAATTGAAACGCTTACAAAATATTCTAAATATTATAAACACTATTAGTATACTTCATTCAGAGCCTTTGGTAAATCAATATTTAGGCTTATTTTTATACAAGTTAAAATGAGGTTTGAATATGGGAGACCGTTTATTGAAAAAGGATTTACATACAGCAATTCCAGTCAACTAAACACTACAAAAAAGAGTTATTTAAGTAAGGATGTTGCTAATAGCATATAAAAAAGAGATAGCTTTTTGCTATCTCAGTGGTTGAAAGAAGTATTTACCTTTTATCCAGATGATTCTTTAGAATTTTATAAATGAGAATACCAGCTAAAATCCCCACCAATGAAAAAATAATCCCTTTAAGGATGTCTTGTGGTTCATTTAAGTCTTGTTTAAATTCATATTCTTCTCTTCTATCTGCTTTCACATATTGACCATCGGATTCTTGTACGACTAACGCTTCCTCTGTACTAACCTCTTTAATAGTAAAGTATTTAGTACCTTTCGGATAAGCATTAGAAAAATTACCCGATTGCGGTTCCATATCCGAATACTTTGTTACTTGTCCAATTTCATCCCCAATTTCGGTCACAGATTCTTCACTTACCTCATAGACATACCCGCCCCAAACCACAAACGGATATAACCATTTAGTTGCCATTGCTTTTGCTGGTAAAAATGAAGTAAGTAAAACAAATAAGACTGTAATCAAAAGCAGATATTGTTTTTTCAACTACATTCCCCCTTTTTCGGGATTATCACTCATTATTCAAGTTTCATTGGTAGTATTGTCGAACTAGCCTACCACAATCTTTAGTTAATTATCATCATTTTTATAATACTAGAAAATGGAAATTCTTTTTTTTCAAGAGCAACAAAAAAAGAGGCCATTGGCCTCCTTTAAAATCAATTTATATAATTCGTAGGATTTATAGCATTGGCTTTACTTTGTGTCCAAGGTCCTTTATGAAGCTCAAAGTGTAAATGCTGGCCTGTTGAACGTCCAGTATTCCCCATCAAACCGATCTGTTGACCCTTGCTGACAGTTTGTCCAGTACTTACTCTCATACTATTGTCTCTCATATGCGCATACACAGTTGTGTATTGTTGTCCATTAATATAGTGAGTGATAAATACTACATTACCATAACTGGAAGATTTGTAAGCTCTAGATACAACACCGCTTGCAGCTGCCACGATTGGAACAGTACCAGATGTTGCAATATCAACTCCGCCATGTGATTTTCCCCATCTTGGACCATATCCAGAAGTATAATACCCTGCAGATGGTTTCATGAACATGCCAGATGAGCTGCTTGAAGCTGGTGCACTGTATGTTGGTTCACTGACTTTTGGTGCACTAGATTTTTTAACAGATGAACTTCCTGTAGATGCACTAGAAGAGGATTCACTCTTTTTAGCTTCCTCTGCTCTTTGTGCTGCAAGTTCAGCCTGACGTTTTTTTTCTGCAGCCGCCTCAGCCGCTTTTTGTCTGGCAACTATAGCCTGACGTTCTTTTTCCTGCGCAATCGCTTTGCTTAAAGCTGTTTCTTGGCCAGCTAAGATAGAAGATTCTTCTTCCATACTTAATTTATGCTCTTCCAAGTGTTTCTCTTCAAGTTTAAGCTTTTTCATTAGTTTATTTTTTTCTTGCTTCTGATTTTCTTGTTTTGCCTTCAAATCTGTTAATTCTTTTTTCATAGATTCTAAACTTTGAAGCTTAGTTTCTACTTCTTGCTTTTTCTTCTCTAAATCCTTTTTATCTTTTTCTTGTTCAGCGATTAGATCATTATCAGCTTCCATTATTGTAGATACGGCATTCACCCGTTCAACAAAGTCGCCAAAGCTGCTCGCTCCCACTACAACTTCCAGATAATTCATCTTACCGCCTGTAACCTGATAGGATCTAGCACGTTCTTTTAATAATTCTGTTCTTGCTTCAATCTTCTCTTCAAGTACTACGATATCTTTTCTTAATTGTTCAATATCCTTTTTTGTGTTATCAATTTTTGTATTTATCTTGTCAATTTTTGAATTCGTTTCAGTAATCTCTGATTCCAGCTTTTTAAGTTGTGCTGTTAAATCAGTTTGCTGATCTACTACATGACCGATAGATTCGTTTGTTTGATTAATATCTTGATTTACTTTCTCTTTTTCGCCTCTAATTTGATTCTCTTTTTTCTCTAATTCTGATAAGGATGCAGCCGTAGCATATCCTCCTGATAATAATGACCCTGCACCAACTGCTAAAGCAATGTTAAACGCAATAAATGACTTCTTCAAGCAATGATCCCCTTTCAATGTCTCACATGTTAGTTTGTATCTTGCTTCTCTCTATATAAGTGACTATTAAAATAAGCGACTATTAAAAATTCATATATATAATTGCCAATCAAACCAATGATTGGTACTGCCTTATTATATCAATCTGACAATTTTTTTCTACCATTCAAACATTACATTTATATTTCGCGGAATTTCGATCTTGTAATATATTTAATAAAGTCCATTTTTCTAGTAATTTCGACATACTTTTTGCTAATAAAGCTACAATTCGCTATTAAAAATGAATCTTTTCACCCATAGAAATAAACCTGGTCTTTCAAAAGGAAAACAAAAGTTTATATTTTCTGAATTATTGGATAATAATAAAAAGCCTGTTTCTTTACAGAAACGGCTTCTAAAACAAGCTTATCTATTCAAAATAAATCAGGAAGTCTCTTTTTTCCTGCGTGGGGCTCTTTTTCTGGCTGGCTTTGTTGCTGGTTTTGTTTGGTCAATAGATGCCTGGAGTGCTGCCATAAGATCAACAACATTTGATGCTGTTTTCTTTCCAGCTGTAGGTGTGACCGTATCGGATTGTTTTTTCTGCTCAATCAATTCAAGTAAAGCTGTCCGGTATTCATCATGATATTTAGATGGATCAAATGTGGTAGTCAACTGATCGATTAATAAAATAGCTGTATCCAATTCCTTCTGTACAATTTCTTCAACAGCGGGGATATTGGGTACATCTGCAGCTTTTCTTACCTCATCAGGAAAATGAATGGTCTCCATTAGTAAAGTATTTTCTAAGATTCTGACCACAGCGAGCGACTCCTTTGCACGGATCGTAATTTTCGCCAGCCCAACTTTTCCTGATTCCTCCAACGCCTTCCTCAACAGGGAATAAGCTTTTGTACCGCCCTCATTTGGTGACATATAATAACTCTTATCAAAATAAATAGGATCGATTTCATCTATTTTGACAAAATCGATAATTTCAACTGCCTTGTCCTCTTGCTCTTTCTTCAATTTTTCCAGTTCTTCATCATCGAGCACAACATATTTTCCTTTCACGTACTCATAGGCTTTAACAATATCCTCTTGGCTCACCTCTTCTCCGCAAACTGAACATACTTTCGAATATTTGATAGGCGCATGGCATTTATTATGTAAGGTGCGCAGGGATATATCTTTATTCTCCGTTGCCGCATGAAGCTTTATTGGTATACTGACAAGACCAAAACTAATGGTTCCCTTCCAAATTGTATGCATAAATACACCTTCCTTTTTTTGTATATTATATCCAAACTAATTAATTTTAAAATGATTATTCAAGGTGATGTTATGGTTTATGTTCTTTTTTAATGAAGTCTATGATTTTTTTCATTTGGTTCGATTGATCAACTGTAAAGTAATTTTCAAACGGATTCATTCCCTTTACTAATCTATCCTTAACAGTTTTCATTGAGTAATGCTCTGTCTGCAACCCGCTCTTTACTTCATCCCAAAACAATGGCGCTGCAACAGAGGGGAAGGCTGTTTCCCTCGGTGAATACGGACAGATAATCGTCTTGTCTTTGTCATGTTGAATATAGTCTATATAGAGACGATTTGCTCTATTTTTTTTCATCCGTTCTATTGTAAAATTGTCCGGAAAACGATTAATTAGATAGAGAGCAATGAATTCGGTAAATATACGTGTTTCCGCATAACTGATTGTAGCTCCCTTCAATGGAAGATGAATTTGAATCCCCTTTCTGCCTGATAACTTCACGAAAGCCGTTAACTGAAATTGATCGAGTATTTGTTTCATTTCCAGTGCAGCTTTTACAGCCAAGCGTAAATCGCCTAGTTCAGGTGGATCAAGATCAAACACGATTTCTGCCGGATTTTGTTTTTTAATATCATTAAAGGGAATATGAAATTCAATGGCTGCCTGATTCCCGAGCCATAAAAGAGTTTCGATATTATTACATACGGTATAGTTAATATCATGGTTCATATCCGTTTTTACAAAATCAGGTGCATAGTCAGGTGTTGCTTTTTGATAGAATCCCTGAGAATCGACACCTTCTGGATATCTTTTAACTGTTAAGTGCCTGTCCTTTAAAAAGGGCAGCATAAAGTCTGCGACAGTAAGAAGGTATTCCAAATACATTTCTTTGGTCACTGATTGCTCTGTCCAGATGATTTTCCCTGGATTCGTAATGGCTACCTGTTCATATTGGGACAGTACTAATTTCGTCCATGTACAGGCTGTCCAATTCTCAGTCACCGCCAGGCTTATATAGACCGGAGAATTTAATTTATAATTTGTTACTGCCTTGTATGCCACTTGAATGCAAATACCAGGAGGGACCTTATAAATTTGGTTTTGCTGTGCTTTCCCAGTTTGATGTAAAATACCTAAAATTGCCTCGCGCTCTTCATCAGTAAATGCTTCTTTTACTTCAGCAACCTCAATGATTTTTTCTTCATGAAGAACTGCCACTGTACAGACTTTATTTTCACTATCATATTTAGTTAAAAAACATAGACCTGTATATCTCATATCTCAAGCTCCAATAAACATTCCTTTGGATTACGGTCGACAAATGATTCTAATAAAGGCTGCCTTAATGTCATAGATTCTGTCCATTCCAGATAAGAGACCTTCACTGTATAAATGGGTTGTATCCAGTGATACTGCTTTGTATTTCCCACTTTTGAGGTGAAAGGATTTTCAGTTTGTAAGGCTTTTTCCATAAATTCTTTAATCACCTTCCACTCATCCAGCTTATAGCGTCCTTTTCCTGCACGACCAATATACTTGAGTCCTCCCGAGGAGTCATACAATCCCAGTACTAAGGATTGCAGTTCACTCCCCTTTGTCACATATCCCCCAACTATAGCAATGAGGTCTTTATAAAATTTCACCTTCTGCCACCGACCGTCTTTCCCATTCAAGCTATAGGGTTTACGCAAATCCTTTGCAACGATACCCTCTAATCCCTGCTCCTTGATGGCCTCGTATAATGCCTCTCCATTCGAAAAGCTTTCTACAACCTGTACATTCTCTGTTGGCGTAATTATAGATGACAATAATCTTTGACGTTCTGCAAGTTCGTCATCAATAACCCATTTTCCATCCAGGTAAAGAATATCAAAAATCATATAGATGACAGGTCGTTCCTTTATGGAAAGATGAATCAATTCTGATCGGTTCATCCGGTCCCGCTTCATTACCTCATGAAAAGATGGCTTTCCATCTTGCATAGCGATAATTTCGCCATCCAAAATTACAGAGGATGCAGAACAATAGCTGCCTAAATCCGTAAACTCCGGATATTGCTTTGTTCTATTATTTAAATTACGATTAACCAGCTCTACTTCATCATCTATTTTGTAAACTAACATCCGCACACCATCCCATTTAACCTGGAAGATCCATTCCTCCCCTATTGGTATAACTTCAGCGGAAATCGGCTCAAAGGGTTTTATAGGGTCCATATTTTCACCTTCCATCTAATAGTGCAACAGCATTCGACATTTCATATTTATAGTATGGGAATAAAAACAAAGAATATGTCAGCGAGTGAATGAATTCCGCCGGAATCGTTGTCATTATTTTATGAGGCAGTAGTATCATTAGAGGATTATAAAACCTCCAACGAACTAAGTAACTTGGCTTCAAAAATTTTGGAGGCATCTGAAGAGACAAAACATATGATCCATTACGGTGTTTAAAAGAAATCCTTGCTAAAGATACAAAAAAGATAGCCATTGCCTTGGCTACCTTTTGAGTGCTATCTATTAAATGATTAATACTATAATTACAGGATGTTTTATCAAATGCCCCTATCTTACTTACTAGATGTTAACTAAGATACAAAAAACTCACTTACAGTAATGATTCAGTTCCATCGACATATATTTCGGTACCGGAAACATGACTTGACTCGTCAGATGCAAGGAAGTAAACCAAATTTGCTACCTGTTCAGCTGATCCTGGTCCATCTGCCAATGGCTGCATTCCTTCAGGATATTCGATAGGTATTTCGATTTCCTTTAAACTTTCAGACTTAGTTGTGCTGCTATCTATATTTGTTTCAATTGCACCAGGACAAATGGCATTAACTCGGATTTTATATCTGGCCAACTCTAAGGCCGCCATTTTCATAAATCCAATTTGACCGGCCTTCGAAGTACTATAGGCTGCCATACCAAAGCCAGCGAACCGTCTATTTCCATTGATTGAGCTTGTGATTATGATGCTGCCACCTTGCTCTTTCATATGAGGAATGCAATATTTAACAAACAAGAATGTGCTTCTAAGGTTCGTTTCAATCACTTCATTCCAGTCCGAAATTTCAAATTCTTCAATAGAAGACAAGGTCCCGTTTATACCAGCGTTACTGAACAGAATATCAAGCCTTTCCCACTTATTCATGACCTGTGAAATTCCTTCACGAATTTGAGCTTCATCACGGATATCAACCTCATAAACACAGGCTTCTCCTCCTGCATTTGTGATTTCTTCCTTTATTTTCTCTGCATTATCAATATTTATGTCCATAATACAGACACGAATGCCATTGTCCGCAAACTTCTTAGCTGTGGCTGCGCCAATCCCAGAACCTCCAC
Source organism: Bacillus sp. D386 (assembly GCF_006346415.1). NCBI lineage: Bacteria > Bacillati > Bacillota > Bacilli > Caryophanales > Bacillaceae > Bacillus > Bacillus sp. D386. The sequence continues at coordinate 582,330 of NZ_VEMV01000001.1, forward strand.
CAGTTACGATTGCAACTTTACCCTTTGATTTTTCAGATAACGCCATACGTTTCATCTCCCATGCACATTTCTATTTATCTACTTATTTATCCAATAAGTACAATATTGAAACGTATGCCTGAACAGTTTATACATATATTCATAGAACATTTCCTATATTCCACCAATTTTTAAAAAATTATTTCCAAACCCTCTTATAAACCGTACTACTAACAGATATAATTAACATATCAAGCATGCGGTGCTGCCGAAAGGAGAAACAACAGGTTTATGTTTTCACTCAACCAATTTATAAAAAGCAGAGGGTTCGTCCGTTTTCTTACCATCTTATTTTTGATAGGGATTTTCTATGCCCTTAGAGGTATGATGAATTTAGTTCTATTCACTTTTATTTTTATTTTCTTAATGGGCGGTTTGGAGAGAATCATTTCATCGTCCATATCCAAAATCAGTCCAATACGAGTCAAGCCACAAATAATAATTATCCTGCTCTACACAATCATAATTTCCTCTTTGGTTATGATTATTTATAAATACATACCTGTCATTACCATGCAAATAACCGACCTTGTAAAAGTAATTATAGATTTTTACAAGCACCCGCCTGATAACACAGCAATTGATGTTGTGATCAGTGCAATGCAGAAGTTTGTATCACCTTCTGAAATTGAGGAAAATGCAATGGCGCTGTACAGTTATGCTGCAAATATCGGTAAATTAAGCCTGCAGTTATTTTTAGCTTTGCTGCTAAGTTTATTCTTTCTTTTGGAAAAGGAAAAAATCAAACGATTTACCGGTTCATTCAAGAAAAGCAAACTGGGAGTTTTATTCACTGAATTAGAGTATTTAGGTAATATATTTGTAAATTCATTTGGTAAGGTTATCGAAGTTCAATTTTTAATTGCATTTGTTAATGCTATATTATCGATTATTATTCTTTATTTCTTAGGGTTTCCACAGCTATTGGGACTCGCATTTATGATTTTCCTACTGGGACTTATTCCTGTTGCGGGCGTTATTATTTCCTTAATTCCTCTTTGTACAATTGCCTATAGTATAGGTGGAGGAATGCATGTACTGTATGTAGTTATTCTAATAGCAGCCATACATGCTTTGGAAAGTTATGTACTAAATCCTAAATTCATGTCGGCCAAAACTCATTTACCTACGTTTTTCACATTCCTGGTATTGGTGTTCGGTGAACATTTCCTTGGAATATGGGGCTTGATTTTAGGTATTCCTATTTTTATCTTCTTATTAAATATGCTTGATGTTCCAGATGCTGAAGTGACTGAACCTAAGAATATATAATGGATCGTAAAATAGGCATGAGTTTCGGAATCTTTCGAACTCATGCCTATTGTTATTCTTAAATATAATTCAACCGTACGTCTTACAGAGCACGGCTGCAGTCCACCCTTTTATATTCGTTGTCTGTACAAGGTTGATAGCTCTTTCGTAAAACCATCAATATCAGAAAAATCATTTTCAAGTGATTGAGCCAGCTGCCCCTTTTCAATGAATAACACCCGGTCGGCAAGTTCTGCGGCAACATCCATCATATGAGTAGAGAAAATCGTAATCGTGCCTGCTTCTTTAAGCTTTTTAATCATTTCTATAAATTCATTAATCCAGTAAGGATCGAGCCCATTGGTCGGCTCGTCCATAATTAAAAGTCTTGGTTCAGCTAAAATCGATTGGCCGAATAACAACCTTTGTCTCATTCCTTTAGAAAGATTTTTTACGAGCTCTTTCCGCTTGTCGGTTAATCCCAAACGATCAATCACCTCTCTCACTCGTTCATTGGAAATCTCTCGGATAGCTGCATAAAAAGACATAAACTCTCCCACATTCATGTCGCCCTGAGCATAAAATTCATCAGGCATATAACCGATCAATGATACATATTCTTTATTTTGTGCAGTCATATTGACCCCATCCAACAGAACGGTTCCGGCTGAGGGGGAAGAGATACTGGCCAAAATATTCAGGATAGTACTTTTTCCAGCACCATTCCCTCCGCATAAAGAAACACATTGCCCTTCCTTCACTGCCAACGAAAATGGCTGCAACGCTGTATTGGTTTTATAGTGTTTTGAGATATCAGTCACTTCTAACCCTGTCATTGTGCTCTTCTCCTTTTTAAATACCAAATTGCAATAAAGCCTAACGCAGCAATAAATACAAACGCATATAAGAATAGTACACCCCATACAATTCCTTCATTAAATAGCGGAACCAATCCATCATAGGCTTGGCCGAAGATAGAACCGCCGTCCAATCTAATCACCAAGAAAAAGCGTAAGAATTCTGCTGGATTTATGATCATCGCAATTTTCATAAGCACTCCTATCATTGAATAAGGTAAAGCACCTAAAATAGCAATTAACGCAGTCGGCCATATCATAATAAGAAGAAACCAGACTGCAACAGATAGAGTAAGTGCCTGCCATTTCGTGCTTACAAATGATCCTATAAAAAGGCCAAGTGTCAGGAAAAACAAGATTAACAGCATACTAAATAGAAAAAGCACAAGCATCCAAGTTAACGAAATATCAATCCCAGTCAGCAACCCAATTACCATACTCAACCAATACGCCAGTGAAAAACACACTGCCTGGGCAGTAAACTGGCCTCCAAGTTTACCAAAGAAGTAGGAGACGATATCTAATGGATACGTACATAATAATCTCCATTGGCCATTTTCCATTTCATTAGCTATTGAAAAAGAGCCAAAAATCAACATAAATAATGGCAATATATATAACATAATATTAACGACTGTTCCCGTAATATTTGTATATCCTGAGATTGCTCCATTTGTCCGCTCCAATGCCAATAAAAGAGAAATGACAACAATCCATAGAATGGCGATTGAATAATACGAACGGCCCCGTGATGTCATTCTCCATTCAGAGCTCCATATGTTCCACATTCTTCTTACCTCCCGTGACGACATCTAAATAAAAGGCAACCATGCCGGCTGCCTTGTTTTTTTCACCTGTTAACTATGGCTATGACTGTCCGTTTCCTTATGATTCATCTCTTTATGCTGTTTCCAATCATGTTTTTGTAAATCTTCATAGGATAATAAACTTCCCCCTGATTCTTCAGCAAATTCTTCAGCACTTGATTGGTCTTCAAAAGAAATTACATTGTATGACATTGGCGTCTTGATTTCTTCTCCATATACGAAATAGGATTTTTCAACTTCTATCCATTCTTTAGAATGATAATCACGTACAAAGGTCTTCTCAATTTCCTTATTCTCGTTTTCATCTGTCCAATTAAACATGCAACCGATATCATCAAAAACAAATGTTTTACCATCAGTTAAGATAATTTCTGTTGCATGCTGATTATCCGCAACCGACATATTACAGTTTGCGCATGTGTCAGTCTTCGAATCAATTTCCACTGGCTCAGTCGATTCATTACCGCAAGCAGACATAAGCATAACTGCAATTCCGATTAACGCAATTTTCCATAATGATTGTTTCATCGTTGTTTCCTCCCTTTTATGAATAGAAATAAACTGCCTATATACAATAATCCGCTGACTATCCATACTGGCAGATCAGCTTGATTGTTTTGATTGTTTGATTGGATAGGGTCCATTAAGGGACCTGAGTCCGTTAATAGCTCTTCATCGGTACTTTTCAGCATTTTTTGCAGAATTGTCATGCCCGGTGCCTGAAAAAAGAGTTGATACTCAGGAACTTCCTCTGTCAAAGCCAGAAAATAAGGATCGGCTCGGTAGATTAAATTACTTATACCATCTCCGTCTGAATCTATTTTCGCTGATGCGTCCCAGTAGTTCCCATCCAATTGATTCCCTTCACTTTCAATAGCCTGAGCGTCATTTACATTACCCAGAAAATCATTTTGATAGATTCGATTATTCTCTGATTCTTTAAACTGAATACCTACAAAATTTGATTGCAGCCTGTTATCCTTAACGGTATTCACATTGGCCTTTTCAATAAATATGCCAATCCGGTTATTGTGAATCTCATTTGTTTCAACCGTAACATTCCTAGAGTCATATAGTAACAAACCCTGAGAATTCACATTTTCATTATTTTCGGTGAATGTATTCTTACGTACCATTGCATCTTCAGCCCCCATAATCATGGCGCCGGTAAAGTTATTGAATGATTCATTTTCTTCAATCAAACAGGAATTGGAATACATTAAATGCACCCCATAATGGGCATCCCAAATTTTATTATTTTTAAATGTATTATGGTGGCTGTATTCTACATAAAATCCATCCTGAACATTCCGTATTGAATTTTTACCGAACGTGTTGTAATTTGACTCCCACAGATTAATAGCATGGCCTTCAGATGTCCCTGTAAATGAACTTTCTAGCACACTTACATGATTCGCCTTATCCAGTTTAATACCAGTCCCAGCTGACTTGATTGTGAGATTGTTAAGTTTATGATAATTTCCAGCCAGCACAATTGCAGATTCCTCAATTGGTAGGCGTGTTGCCTCTATTTCAATATTTGATATTTGTACACCCTCACCAGAAATGTTTATAAAGGATCCCTCTCCTGTATAACTCAGCACTGTATTTTCTGTTCCTTTAATGGTCATTGGCTTATTAATGGAAACCGGATCTTCATAGGTACCGCTTTTAACAATCAATGTTCCTCCAATGGGCGTTTGGTCAATTTGCTGCTGCAGAGTTGATTCTGCGAAACTACTCGGTTCATATATAATCAATAACGCTACAAACACTAAAAAGATGCGTAACCTTTTCATCATTAACCCACCTTTTTCTATCAATCGTTTGCTCCACTTTAAGCAGTTGATGGTATGATCATATTCATTATAATTTATATAATTATTTTACTTGAAAAATAATTATATTTTCCAGCATAAAGGTATCAAGCCCATCATCATATTGTATTAGGAGCTATTTTATGGAGAATTTTATATGTTTCAGCATAGAAGTTTAATAGGTTAAATTTACAGGCAACTATTATTGCAGAAGATTATTCTTGTGCAGGGGAAGTAACCAGGGAGATATTAGAGGGATAGGAAGAGTTCTTGCGAAGCAATGACCGAATAGGGTAAGTAAACTAACCGAAAATCTTAATAGACATTTGAATGCCAGATATGAATGGATTGGAATATAAAATAAAAGCCCACTACCATCTGTCAACATTATTATCACCACTGTGTCCTAACGACATTGTATATTTAGGTGAAGCGTTTACAAACGTTAACCTAAATCTTTGAAACAAATGGATAAAGGAACTGAATGAACAGCCACACATAATTTCAATGTACAGTTCCATTATCATTTAGCAATGTTTCTTTAACCTCAACAGCCCTTTTATAATAAATAGATTTCGGCATATTCTTTATTAAATCACATGTTTTGTTAATTTGCTCCAGGGCTTCATCCTTGTGGCCCTGTTGATTTAAACAAAGAGCAATATAGATTCCTGCAGACTGTACCATTCCTACATCGATTGGATGCACCAACGCACCGGATAGATGACATTTAAGCAGATTTTCCAAAGCTCGATCAATTTCTCCCAGACCATATAGTGCTCTCCCATATTCCAGATAATAAAGTTCGTCTATCTTTTCCGGATTTATCGCAAATTCTTCTAGGTAGTGAATAGCTTTTTTGTAGTCTTTTGTTATTTCATTATGATAAACCGCATATAAAAGTGGAAACATCATCAATGCAATCTTATTTTCCGAAAAAATCGCATATTGACGAGATTTACTGATTAATCTAAGAAACTCCTTATCATCCTTCATCACAAGCGGATAATTGGAAGCAATCCTGTATATATCATCCATACGATAATAGACATTCGTCTCTTTGGACAATGCGATGGCTTCCTGCATTCTTGTATGGGATTCTTTATATTCTTCCAACGCTAATAAGACGATTCCTTCATCCAATAAAAGCTTTAATTGAAATACCGTATTTTCTTCAAGTCCATTACCAGAGTAGAATTTTCTAATTTCACTCAAAATGGATAAAGATTCATCCCAATTTCCATGAGACAAACGATACTGATGATAAATCCATAATGTTTCAGCACTGTCTAAGAATAAAGAATTCATCTTAAAATAGGAGGCTGCCAATTCGATATATTTCTTCATGTTTGGTTTATCTAAATAAAGGCCTGCTTCCGCATAAAGGCTGTATAACTTCGCCTCCATTACTCCCTGAGGCATATTTTCAGAAACCACATGGGATAATTTATCGTAAATAGCTGAATAATTCTCTTGTTTTTTATCATTCTTTATCTCATTTAATAAAGGTAGATAATCCTCTTTCTCATTCAGAAGATCACTAGGTTCACAACCAAGCTGTTGAGCAAGATATTCAAGTGTGCTCATCGATGGGGTTGCTTTACTGTTTTCAATTTGGCTCAGCATTCCTTTTGTCAATCGATTTCCAGCCAACTCGGATTGGGTCATCCCTAAAGCTTTCCGTAACGTTTTAATTTTATTGCCCAGCATGGTTATCCCCTCCTTATGGAAAGTATACGGTAAATAATTCTGATCCACAAATTAAAGTTTAATTATTTTAAACTTTTTGTTGACTTCCAAAAATTAGTATTTATATAATAAGTTTAATGACATTAAACTTTTAAACTAAAGGAGAAAAGCCCATGAGTGTACGTTATACCGAAGCAGAACAAGAGAGATTAAGCGCAAGGAATATTTTATTGTTTTTTATTGGAAAATTTATTTCATTATTTGGTGCAAGCATCTATTCATTCGCCATCGGATTATACATTTTAAAAATTACCGGTTCGGGTACAAGTTTTGCACTTGCTCTTGTGTTTGCCTCTGTTCCCAGAATTATTTTTGGACCAATTGCCGGAACCCTTGCAGATCGCTTTAACCGCAAAACAATCATTATATTGACGGAAATTCTTAGCGGAATACTCATGTTTTTTATGATTGCCTATTCTCACTTTTCGGGGCTCTCACTTGCATTGTTATATACATCAGAAGTACTGCTAGGGATTTTTTCTACTTTCTTTTCTGTGACTGCATCTTCAACCATTCCCTCAATGGCTGGGGATAAATCTATACAAAAGGCTGGCTCTTTAAATCAATCCGCATCATCGCTTGCCGGTATACTCGGTCCAATCATAGCTGGTATTTTATACGGGTTCTTAGCAATTGAGGAAATCATTCTGCTAACTGGAATCACCTTTATACTTGCCGGTATAATTGAATTATTTATTATTTTCAACCTGTACACTGAGAAAGCGGCACAACAGGAAAAGACGCAATTCATGAAGAGTTTGGCTGAAGGCTTCTCCTATTTAAAAGAAAACGATTTTTTATTCTCCCTGCTCAAAGTATCACTTTGGATTAACTTCTTCTTTGCGGGTATAAATGTTGCAATCCCCTACATCCTGAACACATCACTGAATTTTTCTTCTCAATCATACGGAATTGCTGCTTCGATGGTATCTGTTGGAGCACTTATCACATCATTGATCATTTCACAACGTCCTGAAATGAAAGATAAATTAAAGAAAATTAGATTGGGCTTAATTGGTTTAGCAATACTTGTCATTATGATTGGCTTGCCTCCTATGCTCCAAATGACTTCTGTGATTGCCAATGTCAGTTACTACATCATCGTCCTTGGAATGATAGGTTCCATCGTCATGGTTGTAAATATTCCTATTCATGTATTAATACAGCGTACAACCCCGAGCCACTATCTTGGTCGTATTTTCGGATTAGTTGAAACGATTGCATCTGCAATCTCACCGCTTGGGATGATTCTTTTCGGTGTCTTGCTTGACTACATACCAGCTTTTTATATACCTCTCATCACTGGATTTTCACTGCTCTTAATTAGCTTTCTTGCCATGTCAAAAGTAAAAGAACCAAAGGAATCTGAATTGGCAAGTTAATGATAAAGAAGTATCGCCCGGCTTGGGTTATATCCAGCCGGGCATTTTTATACTCCCCTAATTGTTTTTACTCGATTATAGGCGTATCTTGCAGATTCCTCTATAATGAATTGATTCTGATTGAATTTCTAGCTGGTTACTGTCTGTATCGACTTCGATTCGAGCCGAATCGGGCTAGATTCCGGCTGATTCACTGCTTTAATACAGCCGATTCCTCTTCGAATCCAGCCAATCTGAGCTTGAATCCGGCCGATCGCCCCTTGAATCCAGCCAAGCTCTAAATCAAGCATGACACAAACCGTCTCAGCAATTCAAAAAAGCCCCTTTATGCGATAATCTAAACTATCGCATAAAGGGAGCTCCAACTCTCATTTACTATTATTTTTCTTTAGGAAATGCCTTAGAATACAAATTATATCCGCCATCAAGGTTCTTAACTTTAATGCCGTTTCCTTCAAGTATTCTGGTAGCTAAGTAACCCCTCATACCTACCTGGCATGTAAGATATAAATCTTTATCAGTCGGTATCTCTGATAATCGCTCTCTCAGTTCATCAACAGGAATATTGACCGAGCCGGCAATTGCTCCTTTAGCAACCTCAGCAGGTGAGCGGACATCAATTAAATAACCTCCGTTTTCCACAATCTCATCAATTTCATGCCATTGCACTGTGCTGACCATTCCCTCAATAATATTGGTTGCTGCGTAACCAGCCATATTTACAGGATCTTTAGCTGAGGAATATGGAGGAGCATAGGCAATCTCGATATCCGGAAGATCCAATACAGTTAAGCCACCTTTGATAGCTGTCGCGATAACATCAATACGTTTATCTACCCCATCCTTTCCAACTGCCTGCGCTCCGTATATTTTCCCCGTTTCCTTATCGAAGATCAGTTTCAAATGCAATTGGGAAGCACCTGGATAATAGCCAGCATGGCTGCTTGGTGCAACATGAACAACCTCATATGGTATACCTAAACGCTTCAGCATCTTTTCATTGCTTCCTGTTGAAGCAACGGTCAATTCAAACACCTTGGCTATGGAAGTGCCCAATGTACCGTTATAAACACTTTCTTTCCCGTGAATATGATCCGCTACTAAACGCCCTTGACGATTGGCAGGCCAAGCGAGCGGCACATAAGTATCCGTTCCGTTAATATAATCCTTTACTTCAATGACATCACCGACCGCATAAATAGATGGGTCTGATGTTTGCAGATGCTCATTGACTTTTATCGCATTCCGAACCCCAAGCTCGAGGCCGGCATCTTTCGCAATGGTACTTTCAGGTTGAACACCAATCGCTAAAAGTATCATATCCGTTTCTACTTCTTTGCCGCTTTTCAAGCGAATGATACGACCATTCTTTTCAAAAGATGATACACCATCCTCAAGTATTAAATGAACTCCATTGTCCCGCAAATGTGTGTGGACCATTTGAGCCATCTCCAAATCAATTGGCGCCATCACCTGATTTCCCATCTCAATAACTGTTACATCTATGCCGCGCTCCCGTAAATTTTCAGCCATTTCAATCCCAATAAACCCGCCGCCAATGATAACAGCCTTCTCAGGTTTATCCTGATCTACCTTTTCTTTGATACGGTCCGTATCAGGAACATTCCGAAGCGTATAAACAGATTTAGCCTCATCGATTCCCGGAATGGCTGGCCTAACCGGTTTTGAACCCGGAGATAGGATTAGCACATCGTAGGATTCCTCATATTCCTCGCCTGTCATTGCTTTTCTGGCTATGACAGTCTTCTGCTCCCGATTGATTTTGATAATTTCTGTCCAATTACGTATATCTAAATTATAGCGTTGCCCCATTCCTTCAACTGTTTGAACAAGCAGTTTATTACGGTTTTGGATAACTTCTCCTATATAATATGGAAGACCACAATTCGCAAATGAAATATATTCACCTTTTTCAAACATGATGATTTCATCTTTTTCGCTTAGACGGCGCAGTCTTGCCGCAGCAGATGCTCCGCCTGCCACACCGCCAACAATTAAAATCTTCATTTTAATAGACCTCCATTAGTTCATCGATTAGTCTAATCGTAATATACCCTATTGGGTATGTCAATTTATCAAACTCACATGATTACACTCTATCATTGCTCCCGATAACAGTTTTCATAACACCGTTTTACTTTTAAATAATACCCAAAAAAAGCAAACCCACTTTTAACAATGGGTTTGCTTCTTATTACAGTTAAAAAGATTTTTTCAAATAATAGTTCTCGTGTTGTTTAACTTCCTCCATATTTTTAGGCAGTAAACGATAGAATAGGATTCCGCTTGCCAGAAGGATAACACCGAAAATAAATGTTTTTAAATCAGCCGTTCCTTTGATGATCACCCAAATGGAATATGCCGTCGCCAATATGGCTATGGTACCATCAATAATTCGTGAACGCATTTCATCAGATTTATATGTCTCGCCAGTCCAAACTAATTTCAGTTGGAATGAGGAGGAAATTAAATATGGCACTAAATAAGAAAGTGTCGCGATATAAATAATAAAGTCAAATGCATGAGCAATTGAATTTGAAATAGTTGAGAAAATAAATAATTGACCTAAACCATTTGAAACAATCATAGAGAAATTAGGAATCCCACGCTTATTGACCTGTAAAAACTTAGGGATAAATAAACCTTGTTTTGCTGCCTGATACGGGATTTCAGCGCTTAACAAGATCCAGCCAATTGTTGAACCAAATAAACTGATCAATCCAATGACCGCCAATGCTTTCCCACCAACAGGTCCCAGCACCGTTTCAATTGCATCGATTAATGGTTTTTCTGAATGGATAAGTGCATCCTGTGTTAATAATCCCATAACAAGTGTACTGATTCCCATATAGATAGCCAGGGCAATCAATAGCCCTAAAATGGTCGCTCTCTTTACATCTGCCTTTCTCTTCGCCCTTGATGCGAATACAACAGCGGATTCAACCCCTACAAAAGCCCATAAGGTTGAGACGGCAGCAAAATTTACCTGGCTGAGTAATCCCCGACTCTCACCATCAATTATACGAGTTTCCGCAAACGGTACAATATTAGATTGTTCAAAGGCAAATAGCCCAATTACTATGAATAATCCAAATCCAAGTACTTTTGCCGCAGTCGCAACAAAGTTTAATTTACCAGCATTCTCTATGCCTCGCATAATAAAGAAATGAACGCCCCAGAGCATGATTGTGCAGACAAGGAATGTTAAAGCATTGCCAACTTTTAGACTAAAATCCCCTATACTGAACAATTCAGCCGTACTGGTCAAACTTGGGAAGAAGGTAGATAAATACCCTGCAAACGTAGTAATGATGGCAATATTACCTGCAAAATTACCAATCCAGTATCCCCATGTAGACATAAACCCGGATAATCTTGAGGCTAAAGAATTTTCCTTGAACAATTCCTTAGCATAAATCTGAGGGCCACCTGTTAAATGTGGCTTACGAACAGCCAGATTCCCAAAAACCAGCGCAATAGTTAGTACACCCAATCCTGTTAATCCCCATGCCATAATTACTCCGGCAGGACTAGCTACTTCTGCCAGCGTACGCGGCAACATAAAAATACCAGACCCAACCATATTGCCGACTACAAATGCCGTTAAAATCCAAAAACCCAGTTGCTTCTTATTGTGCACGATAATTCCCCTTCCAAAGCTGTCATGTTACTCTCTATTTTTGAATTATCCATTTCTGTGTAAATAAACTAAATAAAAAACACACCTTATTGTTAAGGTGTGCAACATTTTATGATTAGCCACACCAGACAATAAATGGATAGTTCTCCATGGTCTATATACATATCGCGATGTATATATTCCATGACAGTCCTGCACCTATTCGGATACAGTCCCAGCTGCTCTCTTCGGAAAAAAAGAGCGCTTCGGCAGATTTTCCTTTCAACTAAAGTCAGCAAGCTTTCCGGCTCTCTTTTTAGTTTACTAATAAAATCTGCGACCTCTACCTCATCTTTTAGTCCGATGAGGATTTGTATTAAATTAAATTATTCCTGTATAAAGGATACAGTGAAAACGCGAATGCTGTCAATATTATTCGACAATGTTATTTTCAAATCAACTTATTTATGATTAATCCATTTGTTTTGGAAAGCTGCTATACTGCTATATTCAGTCTCCAATTTTCTGTATATATTGATGTAAATTGGCAGTAATTCCTCGTATCTTTCTACATTTGCTTTAACCGGCGTATGGACATGTGTAGTTCCCACATAATTTGATACAACGGATAGGTCTTCAATTTCACCGAGTGCATATCTGCCGAGTACAACTGCTCCTAAACAAGAGCTTTCAAAGCTTTCTGGCACATCTACTTCCTGATTAAAAATATCCGCAAGCATTTGCCTCCATAACTCTGAGCGCGCAAATCCCCCCGTTGCCCTGATTTTACTTGGCACACCTATCAATTCCTGCAAAGCTAATAAGACTGTATAGAGATTAAAAATGACTCCTTCAAGCACCGCTCTGACCATATGTTCCTTTTTATGATGAAGTCCCAAGCCAAAGAACGATCCTCTGGCATCAGGGTTCCAAATGGGCGCTCTCTCTCCAGCTAAATATGGGTGGAATAGTAGTCCATCTGCCCCCGGCGCTACTTTTGATGCTATCTTGGTGAGTACTTCATATGAGTCAATTCCGAGGCGTTTAGCTGTTTCTACTTCCGCTGAAGCCAGCTCATCTCTTAGCCATCTAAAAGTCATACCTCCATTATTAACTGGTCCGCCAATCACCCAATGCTTATCCGTCAATGCATAACAAAAAATTCGGCCCTTTTCATCCGTAATCGGCCTATCTGTTACCGTACGAATGGCTCCGCTCGTTCCAATCGTGACTGCTACAATCCCTGGATCAATCGCATTGACACCCAGATTGGAGAGAACGCCATCACTGGCTCCTATTACAAATGGAGTATCCGGCAACAGCCCCATATCCGCAGCATAGGCGGAGTCCATGCCAGATAAATAATATGTAGTTGGTACTGGTTTAGACAAATGGGTCTCTGTAATACCCGCGATTGCCAATGCCTCAGAATCCCATTCTAAATTTTTAAGATGAAACATTCCTGTTGCTGAGGCAACCGAATAATCAATCACATATTGCCCAAATAATTTATAAAAAACATATTCTTTAATGGAAATGAATTTATATGTCCTACCCGCTAATTCGGGATAATCATTCATCAACCAGGTGATTTTTGTAAGAGGAGACATTGGATGGATTGGCGTTCCAGTTCTCCGATAAATTTCTTGTCCATTCCTCTCATTTTTAATATAGTCGGACCACTTCTTTGAACGGCTGTCAGCCCATGTAATGCATTGAGTTAATGGATTTCCATTTTCCTCAACCGCAATTACGCTGTGCATAGCCGAGCTAAAGGATACTAACGACAGTTCATCAGGATTTATTTGGCTTTGGACCATTACTCCTCTTATTGCATTAAGTACAGCATGAAAGATCTCATCAGGCTTCTGCTCTGCTGTAAGTGGAGTCGGGCTATATAATGGGTACTCTACATGATAGGTGCTGAGCACAGATGCGTCTCCCGAAAATAATACAGCCTTTGTACTCGTGGTTCCTATATCAACTCCTATATAAAACATCTATCTTCCCTCACTTCCCTAAAAGCTCAATACTAGATTCTTACCTTTATTCATATTTTTATAAACAACTTAACACAATTTGATGCCCATTGATTAATTTTTTCACGACTGGCAAATACTTTCTACTAAATAAAAACGACATCAGGAGGCCTCATCCAAATTGAAGAATAAAACAATTGCCATTCTTGCTCCATTCTTTTTATTCATATTTCTATTTATTTACACGCAGACACAAAAAGAGTCTATTACAGAGGAAACTATACCTGTTTTGACTCAAACAGGAATTAAAGAAGGTCAATCTGCACCTGATTTCGAATTAAAAACTCAGGACGGAAAAAGCATAAAATTATCTGATTATCGCGGTCAAAAAGTTTTATTAAACTTTTGGGCAAGCTGGTGCCCTCCCTGCAAAAAAGAGATACCAGACCTCAATGAATTTTATGGTGAACATAGTATGGAGAAGATTACTGTATTAAGCGTGAATATGACCTATTCAGAAAAAAACAAGCAAATCATACAAGCATTTCAAGATATGTATAAGATCAGGTATCCTGTATTACTGGACCAAACAGGAACTATTGCAGGATTATATAAAATTATAACAATCCCAACCAGTTATTTCATTGACTCCAACGGTATCATACAAAAGCGAATAATCGGACCCTTGCAAAAAGAAACGATAAAAAATCTGATGGAAACAATTGATTGAGGAGCGACCCAAAGTATACCCAATAAAAAATAACAAAAAAGACAAAATTATACTTTTTTATTTTATACCTAAACCATAGTAAAATAAAATCTATGAAAAAAATCAATTACAAATCAAGGGGTGTTGATTCACGAATGAAAGCATACAATATTTTAATTACATTAATGCTTGTGTTAATCAGCGTGTTGTCTATTAAAAATTTATATGCAGGCCATTGGGATTTGCAATACTCCCTATTAAACGGCGGAATGGCTATTATTGTATTAGGTATCTTTACGGCTTATACACAGTCTTTAAAAGAACAATCCAATTAAATAACAGCTGGTTTGGGAGAATCCAAACCAGCTATTTTTGTATCATTCATGATTTCTTGCAATCGCTTGAACACAAACGGGTTTCGAAAGAGAAATCGTATTCCCTGTAAAGGTTGGAATACCTTCTTTATTAATTTCAAATAAAACTAATGAATCACTTTGCTCATTTGCTGCAATGAGTACTTTTTCTTCGTCTATTAACTCGAAATTTCTCGGTCCCTTTCCTTCCGTATGTGTAAATGCGATAATTTCCGGTATACCTGATTCTGCCACTTTGTACGTTGCAATACTGTCATGCCCTCTATTTGAGGCATATAAGAATTGGCCATCCTCTGAAATATGCAAATCGGCTGCTGTATTTTCCTCTTTGTAATCATCCGGCAATGTAGTAACCACCCCTAGAAGAGAATCCGGTATATGTTGGTCATTTAATTCAAATACTGCGATTGTATTGCTTAATTCCTGGATGACATACATGATTGGCAATGTAGGGTGAAAGGCAAAATGTCTTGGACCCGATCCAGGAATAGTAGACATTTTAGCCAAATTGGCAAAATCCTTATCATCGTATACATAAATTTTATCAGTACCTAAATCTGCTGCAACTACAACGGAGGAATTCGGTACCGGTACGATTGAGTGAGCATGCGGTGCATCCTGTCTGTCTGCCCAAACCCCTGATCCAACATGTTCATTTGTTGTCGTATGTTCTCCAAGTGTTCCGTCCTCTTGTAGTTCTATCCTAGTTACCGTGCCACCATAATTACTAATGTATAAACAAGATTCATTTTCACTAAGACTGACATAGCAAGGTGCCATCCCATTCGTAGATTTGCGATTTAACTCTCTAATCTGTTCGGATTGCCGATTGATTGCATAAGAGACAACCATCCCATACTCAACTTCACTTACCGCGTATAAATGGGTCTGAGCTTTATTTATAACAAGAAAGGAAGGATTTTCAATACCCGTATATTTCTCAACTAAGTCAAGTTTTTTTTCTTTCACGTTCAATTTGAATAGATGAATACCCGTACTTGTTTCTTCTGCATAAGATCCGGTATAAATCATCCATTCATTTTTCTTATTTCCTTGAATTTCATTCATCTTGACTGCCCCCATCCCGTGTTAAATAAACTAATAGTTTCTGTTTCATTTCTATTCCCCTTTTTAAAGATATTGAATCTTAAAAAAAAACCCACAACCTATATTTCAAGGAAGTGGGGTCATTTATCCGTATTTATATTAATTCGTAACCAGCTCGGATTGTGGATACGCAGCATCATGCAATTCAGTTTCAAGCTCTTTAGTATACATTTCTGTTTGCTGTTCAGTCCAATGCAGTACTTTTTTCATATACGAAATCACTTGATCTTTGTATTCATGAACATGCTTAATATCAAATAGGACCATGCCAGTTCTGCGATTAAAGAAATCAAGCGGCGTATAAGCCAATTCATATTCAATTGCATAGCCCAATTTAGCCAATACTGGTAATGGCAGCCCTATTTCGCTCGCTTTTTCTTTGTTTTTTCGGGCTATTTCAAACAGAAGCGGAGCATTGGATCCATATGTTGAAATAATCTCTCTTGCTTCTGTATCTGATAACCCGGTTCCGATTGCTTTTTCTTTAGTTTTGCTTATATATGAACTAAATTTCGTTGAGCCTCCAACACGGCCGCCGGATATCGGCATTTTTTCAGTATAGCAGCTACCGAAATGTTTATATCCTTCATCTCTGAATTGTTTAGCTACTAAATCCAAAACGGTTTCAGCCATTTTACGATATCCTGTCAATTTTCCGCCTGCAATCGTAATTAACCCAGAATCAGATACCCATGTTTCATCTTTCCTGGATATCTCAGAAGCACCTTTCCCCTCCTGGCTGATTAATGGGCGCACTCCAGCCCAACTGGATTCCACATCCTCTTTAGTAACGTTTACTGAAGGGAACATATAGTTAATAGCATCCAATATATAATCTCTGTCTTGATCAGTCATTTTTGGATTGATTGGATCTTGACCATAGAATGTATCTGTTGTCCCAACATAGGCTTTCCCTTCACGCGGAATCGCGAATACCATTCTTCCATCAGGGGTATCAAAATAAACCGCTTGTTTCAAAGGGAAACGGGATTGGTCAATCACTATGTGTGCACCTTTAGTAAGCTGAAGCACTTTACCTTTTTTAGAATTGTCTTTTTCACGTATAAAGTCTACCCATGGACCCGTTGCATTTATAATCTTCCTAGCTTTAATTTGGAAGGAATCCTCATCCAATATATCCTTAACATTTACACCTACTATTTTTCCATTTTCATAGATTAAATCCTCGACCTTGGCATAATTCAGTAAGCTTGCTCCTTGTTCAAACGCTTCTTTCATGACTTCCATCGTCAGGCGGGCATCATCGGTTCTGTATTCAACATAGTAGCCCCCACCCTTTAAGCCATCTTTTCTAACCAATGGAGCTTTTTCAATTGTTTCATCTACTGTAAGCATAGTGCGGCGTTCTTCCTTTTTCACTCCAGCAAGAAAATCATACATCTGTAAGCCAATGGAAGTAGTAAATTTACCAAATGTACCGCCTTCATGGAAGGGTAATAACATCCATTCAGGTGTTGTAACATGAGGACCATTTTCGTAAACAATAGCCCTTTCTTTCCCAACCTCTGCAACTACTCCTACTTGCAATTGCTTTAGATAGCGCAATCCACCGTGAACCAGCTTGGTTGAACGGCTTGATGTACCGGCTGCAAAATCCTGCATTTCAACTAGGCCCACCTTCATCCCTCTTGTAGCTGCATCTAAAGCAATCCCTGCTCCGGTAATTCCTCCACCAATGACAAGCACATCGAAATGTGTGTTTTGTAATTTATTTTTATATTCATGTCTATTTAAACTATTTAAACCCATCCTCTTGTTCCTCCTCTGTTGATAAGTGCTATTGAGATAATAAAAAGAGACCACAAAATACATTACCCTTATTTAAAGGAATGTACTCGCGGTCTCTTAAAATCTCTAACCTTATATTAACTTATTTTCATTATATCATTTTTTGAGTAAAACTCATACAAAATTGAATTATCATTTAAAGGTTCTGGTACTTGCCACAGCTCTTTCCCAACCATCAACTAATTCATTACGTTTCTCTTGTTCCATAGTTGGTTCATATGATTTATCAATGATCCATTGGGCAGCAATTTCATCCTGGCTTTCCCAGAATCCAACAGCCAGCCCAGCTAAATAAGCAGCTCCAAGGGCAGTCGTTTCATTAATTTTTGGTATTTCAACCGGCACGTTTAAGATATCACTCTGGAATTCCATTAAGAATGAATTCTTAACGGCCCCGCCATCGGCACGCAATGTTTTCAATTCAATTCCGGATTCCTCTTCCATTGCATCAATAACAGCTTTTGTTTGGTAAGCTAAAGATTCAACTGTTGCTCTGATAAAGTGATCTTTTGTAGTCCCTCTTGTCAGACCGAAGACCGCTCCTCTTGCATCACTATCCCAATATGGAGTACCAAGACCTACGAAGGCTGGAACGACATATACTCCATCTGTAGAGTCAACTGCCCGGCAATATGTCTCGCTATCAGCAGCATCCTTAAGCATCCTTAATCCATCTCGGAGCCATTGAACAGCAGAACCCGCTACAAAGATACTACCTTCCAATGCATATTCAACTTTACCATTTAATCCCCAGGCTAAAGTCGTCAATAATCCTTTTTCCGATTTAACCGGTTTTTCACCAGTATTCATGAGCATAAAACAGCCTGTTCCATATGTGTTTTTAGCCATTCCTTTTTCAAAGCATGCCTGGCCAAACAATGCTGCCTGTTGGTCACCAGCAATACCGGCAATTGGGATACTCTTACCAAAGAAGTGATAATCAATGGTTTGTGCATATACTTCAGATGAAGGACGCACTTCTGGAAGCATGGATTTCGGAACATCTAATATCTCCAGCAATTCATCATCCCATTGCAGGTCATAAATATTGTACATCATTGTTCTTGAAGCATTGGAATAATCAGTTACGTGAGCTTTACCGCCGGATAGCTTCCAGATTAGCCATGTATCAATTGTCCCGAATAACAATTTTCCTTCATTGGCTAAATCACGCGCACCTTCTACATTATCGAGGATCCACTTAACTTTTGTCCCAGAAAAATAGGCATCTATTAATAAACCAGTTTTGGAATGAAAAAGATCATTGTGGCCAGCATTTTTCAATTCCTCGCATATATCTCTTGTCTGGCGGGATTGCCAAACTATCGCATTATAAATAGGTTGACCTGTTTCTTTATTCCAAACCACCGCTGTTTCACGCTGATTTGTAATTCCGATTCCTTCAATATCTGTTGCCTCTATACCTGATTCTGAAAGACAGCCCGCAATAACAGCAAGCACTGAACCCCAAATTTCGTTGGCATTATGCTCCACCCAGCCCGGCTTTGGAAAGTACTGTGTAAATTCCTTTTGAGCACTATGTACAATTTCCCCTTTTTTATTGAATAAAATAGCTCTGGAACTAGTGGTCCCCTGATCAATTGATAAAATATATTTCTCCATTTTTTTCATCTCCCATCTACTAATTTTTATATTATAATCGATTTCTCTAAAGTTAGTAACTTATAACCTTGCTTTTGCTGGATCATTAGCTTGTCGTAGTGCTTGTTCTGAATCTTTATTAGTCATAAAATAAGCGATTACCAAGATAACTACAGTGCCAGCTAATACTGCCCAGAAAGCGCCTGTCAACGTATTATTGAAGACCGCTTTATGGAACAAAGCCCCCAAGGATCCGCCGAGAATAGGACCTACAACCGGAATCCAAGCATATCCCCAATTAGATGGGCCTTTCCCCGCTATCGGAAGAATCGCATGTGCAATACGCGGACCTAAGTCACGTGCCGGATTGATGGCGTAACCAGTTGTTCCCCCAAGAGCCATACCGATTCCTACGATTAAAAGACCGACTGCGAATGGATTTAGGCCTTCCGTAAAATCATTTGCTCCAATAAATTGCAGACCAAGCAATAAAATAAATGTTCCTATAATTTCACTAAGTAAATTTGAAAATGTATGAGGAATAGCCGGACCAGTTGCGAAAACCCCTAATTTTGTCCCTGGATCTTCAGTCGCCTTCCAATGTGGTAAGTATTGTAAATAAATAAGAGTTGCCCCAATCATTGCTCCAATCATTTGCGCCAAAATATATCCAGGTACATCTGCCCAAGCAAAATCTCCGCTAAACGCAAGACCAAATGTAACAGCAGGATTTAAATGAGCACCGCTAATGCCGCCGACTGCAAATACGCCTAATGTAACACCAAGCCCCCAAGCTATAGTGATAACAATCCACCCAGCATCCTTTGCATAAGATTTAGTTAAGTTGGCTCCAGCACACACTCCTGCTCCAAAAACAATCAAGATCATCGTGCCTACTAATTCACCCCAAAATGGTGTCATTCCTTCCATCTCCCTATCATATAATTTCAAAAAAAAATGAAGAAACAAGCACTAAAGTATTCCTACTTATTAAGGAATACTGCCACCTGTGTCTCCATGTCTTTCCACATACTTATTAACTTAAACACAGTGTAAAACTTTTTGTAAACGCTGTCAAATAAAAAGAAATAAATAGGGAATTCGACTCATTCCCCTGCAAAATACTGCCAAAGTTCTCGTTTAGACGAGGTTATCGAGACAGCACCAGCTTCAAGTGCTTCTTTCGCTTCCTCAACTGTTCGGATTAAACCACCCGCAAAGATCGGCAGCTGAATTTCCCCTGCAACTTCTTTAATCATATTAGGAAGTGCGCCCGGTAGTACTTCAATATAATCAGGCTGTGATTTTTTGACCATCTTATAGCTGCGTTCGAGCGCATGGCTATCAATCATAAAGATTCGCTGCACAGCTATTGCCTGATGTTTTTTTGCTTCTTGGATAACCGCTGATTTTGTGGATATGACACCAAATGGTTTAAACTCCTGACATAAATATTGAGTACCATATTCATCATTTTTTAATCCATTGATTAAATCCACGTGAAAAAACAGTTGTTTATCTGCCATTTTGGCCATTTGAGTAATATGTTTGATTTGCCCAAGATGAGTCTCTAAAATAACACCTGTTTTAAATCCTGATTGTAAAAACTTTTCAAAGTCCTTCATAGTTGAAGCTGCCGGTAATATTTTCTGATTCAATCTAATCTCTCCCATTCGGACCCCTTATTCATAAGTAAAAATCCCTTTCAATATAGAATACAATTAATCTATGCATTCTTCTACTAAAAGGGATTTATATAATTATATTTACCTTACTATTTCTGCATCTCCTCCTGATTCATTTTTTTTGAAAAAGGATAATCCAACGGACAGTCCAGCAAACAGGAGCAGGAACACAACTAGTATCGTTGCATTCGCAAACATCATACCGATGTCATCCAATGATACTAATGCTCGGAAGCCTGCAATCGAATAAGTCATCGGCAAGAAATTGCTTAGAGTACGTAAATATTCAGGCAGCATATCAATTGGCAATGCAGATCCGGTAGTAGATAGCTGCATAATCAGAAGTGCCACGCCTATAAACAAACCAATGTTGCCGGCAAGCATAGTCAGGAAGAACACAATGGACATAAATGAGATACTCGCCAATACAGCAAACAAGATAAGCAACAGGCTATTCGCAAATCCTGAATTAACAAAGAATATGGTAAAGCCAGAAAGAAGGATGGCCTGACCAGCTACCAATAAAGCAAGCAAACCAAATCTTTTTGAATACCATGCGAAGCCTGAACTAGCTTCATCCATTGGTTTTCTAACCCCAACAACTAACATCATTAATAAAACACCCACAAATAATGCTAACGATAGTACATATGGTGCGTTTGCGTAACGATAATACGGATAACTATTAATTTTCGAATCGATCAGCTCAACCGGCGAGGAGAACATGCTAATCGTTTCATCAGTAGCATTTATACCGGCCGTTTTTTCAGCTCCGTCACCTAAGCCGTTGGATAATTCAAGTGTACCATCTTTGATTTGACCGACACCTTTATCAATTTCAGTTACCCCTTCCTTCATCGTACCCCAGCCAGTATTAACCGTTGCGTTACCATCGGCTACTTGCTTAGATCCATCAAATAGCTGCTTAGATCCATCAACAGCTGTTTTCCAGCCTGCATTCACTGTGGCATTACCACCAGCCACTTCAGCAGCACCATTTTTCAACGTATTCAAAGATGTTGATAATGTACCCCATGCGCTATTCACTGTTGCTGTTCCATCGGCCACTTGCTTGGAACCATCATAAAGCTGTTTAGAACCTGCTACTGCGGTTTTCCAGCCATCGTTTACCGTAGCATTACCGTCTGCCACTTGCGCAGCACCTTTATTTAGCGTGTCTAAAGATGTTGTTAACGTACCCCATGCAGTATTAACTGACCCTGTGCCTGCTGCTACTTGTTTGGATCCGTCATAAAGACGTTTGGATCCGTCTACTGCAGTTTTCCAACCTTCGTTAACTGATTGATTTCCGGCAGCTACTGTGGTAAGACCGCCATTAATTTCACCAACACCATTAGTGATTACTCCCCAATTTGTTTTTACTGAATCCGTACCAGATTTTATTTGTTCAGCACCCACTGTTAATTCTGATGCTCCTTGAACAATATCCTTTTGACCCGGTATTATTTGATTTTCAAATGCACCATTTAATTGTTCTATACCTGGTTTAAGCTTTTCAGAAATACCTGAAGCCAATAAAGCTGCACCTGCATTGAGACCATTTTCTCCCTTTATACCTCCATTTACCAGAGCAGTTCCTTCAGCTACAGCTTTTGCACCTTTTAATAACTCTTGATAATCTGGGTTAAGTTCTATCCCAGGAATTTTCTCAGCTAATTTTTCTATACCTGCCGCAACTCTGGCAGCTCCATCTGCTAAGTCAGGTGTTTTCGCTGCTAATTGATTTAAACCTCCAGAAATTTTAGCGCTTCCATTTTCCAGTTCAGGCATACTACCATTTAATTGTTTGACTCCTGTTTGAGCTGATTGTAAACCAAGCAACATATCAGAAGTACCTTTTTTCAACTTTTCAGTCCCATCATAAATAGCTGCTCCACCATTAGCCAACTCCTCAATCTTACCTTTATTGCCATCAAGCTGGGAATAAAGATAATCTGATCCATCTTTAAGTTCTTTGGATCCTTTTGCAAGAGCCTCAATATCCTTCTCCTTCGCACTAAATGTTCCTGACAAGGTCCCTAAACCGTCTTCAATTGACTTTGATCCATCTGCTAGTTGTTGAATTTCAGCGGCCTTACCGCCAACGGTTGAATAAATTAAACCTGAGCCGTTTCTGAGATCAGCTGCCCCATCAGCCAGCATGGCAATACTAGCTGAACTTCCTGCCATTGTGCCATTCAACTGGCCTAACCCATCCTCAACCTGCTTCGACCCACTTGCAAGTGTATTGATATCGCCGGTCTTACCACTTACTGTTGAATGCATAAGGCTCGACCCATCACTGACCTGAGCTGCTCCATTTGCCAATCTTGCGATATCAGCTGATTTTCCAGCCATTGTTCCATTCAATTGACCGAGTCCCTGTTCAAGTTCCTTTGAACCGTCTGCCAGTTTTTGAATATCTCCTGATTTTGTCGTTAAAGAATCCAGAAGAGTTCCAGTACCATCCTTCAGTTTAACAGAGCCTTCATGGAGCTTTGTTGAACCATCCGCACCGGATTTAAATCCTTCTGCTACATCACCAAGCTGGGCAAAAACTGTACTGGTATAGGTAGCGGTGATTGTATCAGCAAGCTGCTCTTTAATTGTTCCTATAGCTGTTTTCGTTGCTGTTGCAGCTATAAAATGCAACCCTTCATTCTGCGTATACTTTAGTTCCGGTTTTTCCGGATTTTCATCCATTACGGTTGCTACCTTTTGGGAAAAGTCTTCAGGAATCTCAATTACCATATAATATTCATTATCATTAAGTCCGCGATTTGCTTGTTCCTTACTGACAAATCTCCATCCCAGGTCATTCCCGTCTTTCAGTTTCGCTACCAAATCTCTACCAACATTAACTTCCTTACCGTCTGTTACAGTACCTGAATCATTATTCACAACTGCGACCGGCAAGTTTGAAAGATTATCATATGGTCCCCAACTTGGCGTTAGCATAATCAATCCATAAACTAACGGTACCAATAATACAGCAATTAATGAGATCCAAAAACCTCTCCTGCGACCGAGTTCTGACATCCGATTCCCATTACCTAAAGCGTTCATTCATTACCCCCACTTGTCTGATTTATCTATATTAAGGTGGTTATGAAAGCGCAACCACTCGTATACTGATTATATATTCTGAATATTTAGTGAAAGTCCTTCTAGTAATTTAACAAATTTGTAAATTAATTAGATATTTTGTACCTTTTTTTAATTTTTAATAAGAAAATCTTATGACTTAATTAAAGAAAAACTTATCTTTTATAGTCTTTTAGACCTTTTCTATTACCAAAAGAACCCATAAAAAAACCTCCCTACTTGAAGTGGGAAGTTTTGTACTCTATTATTTTGGTCTTTCCAGAATAAATTGTTCACCAATCTTCATAAAATTTTGGCCAGCAAGCCGGGAAACAGGCTTGAGTAATTCTGTACTGATTGTACCATCCTTGTAGATGGCTTCATCTATATGATAAAAAACAATATTACCGATTAGTAGATCACAACCTGCATCTTCTGCGGTATGGCCTCCAAGCGGTATTACTTTATGTACGGTACATTCCATCCGAATCTTCGCAGGGCTAAGCCCTGGGACTCGTACATGAACACTATCTACTGTTTGAAAGGGAGATCCTTCTAGTTCACTTTGGTCCGGAGGCAATTCAGCTGCTGTCCAATTCGCTCCCTCCACGTTTTCTTCATCTGTAATATGGAGGACAAATTCTCCCGAATCGATTGCATTTCTTGCTGTATCCTTTCTTTCGCCATTCCGTCGCTGGATTGATACAGCAATCAGCGGGGGATTTGAACTAACGATCGTAAAATAACTAAAAGGTGCAATATTCATAATTCCTTCGTTAGAAATGGTTGAGATAATGGCAATCGGTCTAGGAACGACTGCCCCTGTTAAAAAGGTATAATTCTCTCGCTCACTCATTTCAGTTGGATTTAGCGATATCATCTAATCATCTCCAATTTATTTAAATTGCTGAGAAAACCATAATCCTGCAGCCTCTACCTCTGATTGTGTCAGCTGGTGTCCATTTTGTTCCCAATAAACCTCTACTTTGGCTCCGGCAGCCTTCAGTATTTCACTCAGTTCTTTTGTTTCTTCCGGTGAACAAATTGGATCGTTTTTGCCGGCACCTATAAAGATTGGCAGACGTTCCATTTCTGGCAGCTTTATTCCTCTTAAAGGAACCATAGGATGATGCAAAATAGCTCCTTTTAATACATGTTGGTAGTGAAAAAGCATACTGGCAGCTATATTAGCTCCATTTGAATAACCGATTGCCAACACATTGTTTCGGTCAAACCCATACTTGACTGAGGCTTCGTTTAAATAATCGTTTAGTTCCTTTGTACGAAACTTTAAATCTTCAACATCAAAAATACCTTCAGCCAATCTTTTAAAGAACCTTGGCATTCCATTTTCCGAAACGTTGCCTCGTACACTTAAAATGGAGGACTCAGGTGAAATTAATTTAGCAATCGGCACTAAATCATGCTCTGTTCCACCTGTACCATGCAGCATAAAAAGTGTTGGAAGTTTCATATTTGTTCCCTTTATAAAATAGTCTCTCATGCATATTCCCCCAATTGATCGCTTGAAACGTTCCAATTTATCCCTCGAATTCTTGAGATTCTTACCTCACAGGATTTCAATTCTATTAAGATCACTTTAAATTTATCTTGAAACTAGTATATTATACAACTTTATTTATTACAAAATTGAGTAGCAAGAGTATTACCTCTATTAAAATAATCGATTAGCATAAAGGGTCATTATAGGGAATGACCATTAACATTATTCAGATAACCACTCAATACAAAAAGGTCCCGATCAGTATGGAAAAGCTCTGATCAGGACTAATCATTGATACCGATAATATGGTTCCACATTGTTTCTTCTAACCTTTCTTTCCATCATGGTTTTGTCTTTTTTGGTACGAATCATTTAAACTATCTTATTAAGCAGTTAAACTATATGTTTGGAGTCTTTCGATAAAATAGGGACAATATTAAATACATACATGCTTTGAATTCTACTTTTCCAAACATCTCATTGCCATGCATAACTCTTTTTCATATATAGTGCCTTCAATCGGGATAATTTCAATTGATTTACCCGTATGCGGTGAATGAAGAAGTTTACCTTGTCCATAATAAATCCCGACATGATGAATGGCTCCTTTTCCATTATCATATGCAAAGAAAAGCAAGTCCCCCCTTTGTACCCCATTCAGCGCAATCGGCGTACCATATTGCGCCTGCTCACTTGCATCACGTGGAATACTATAGCCATTTGCCTTATAAATTGTATAGGTAAATCCTGAGCAATCATACCCATAACTGCTCAGTCCACCCCACAAATAGGGTAAGCCGACGAATTGCTCTCCAGAAGTGACAATGTCTATATCACTCCCTGGCTTCCCTCTCTCTTTACAGTTAAATAAAGCTATATCATCTCTGTGTAAATTTCCAATACCTAAGGGGGTGTCTACAAGTATCCGTCCATCTTTTTCACCAAGGTATGATAACTTCGTTTGATAGCTTAGCACTAGGGTATCTTGTGTTTTTTCCAGTGTAAGCAAAGCCTTCCGACTTGTAATCAAGGCAAAAGTGTCATTGGATGCAGGTTCATAATTCTCCAGCTGGCATAGAGGTACCCAGCCTGGATATCCTCTGGAATCTTTCTTTGAAGACTGCTCGATGGCAATGATATGGGCCCATCCATGTTTATATTCGAGCAGCAGGACCTGTTCACCAAATAATAATTGGGTCTGGATTCTATTGGATTCGCATAAATCAAGCCGCTCAGCCTCATTCATAAATAGAAGCCAATCCTCCAATCGGACCGGATGGCTAATGGCTGGACGATCAAGCTCTCTATAAGACTGATTTGTAGTCCAAACGGTCGCTACAGTTACATTAACGGTCATGATTTTGTGAGTAAATCCCACTTTTTGATCCTCCTCTCACTTGAGCTGAATATTCCTTATACCTAAGCCTTCTATTTCGGGTAAAGTAAATTTACTACCCTTATATTGTATGCCGCCTTCAATCAGGGAGCGGGATAACATGAGAGGGGCATCAAAATCATAGCGGGTAATATTACGTTTACTTGCAGCAAAGTGAGCAGCAGCTGTTAAACCTAAATGTGTTTCAATCATACTGCCCATCATGCATTCCATCCCTGCCGCCTCAGCTAATTGGTTAATGTACTGGGCGTAAAAAATCCCTCCAGTTTTCATCAATTTAATATTAATCATGTCTGCACTCCGTGTACGAATGACCTCTAAGGCTTGCCTTGGGGTAAATACACTTTCATCTGCCATAATAAATGTATTTACCTGATTAGTTACTTGTCTGAGCCCTTCCAAATCATCTGCCTTGACCGGTTGTTCCACCAATTCAATTTGTAAACCCATTTCCTCCATACGGCGGATTGCCTGAATCGCTTCCTTCGCAGTCCATCCTTGGTTAGCATCCAGACGTATCGTAATCTCATTCCCCACACACTTTCTAATTTCTTTCA
Source organism: Bacillus sp. D386 (assembly GCF_006346415.1). Classification (NCBI taxonomy): domain Bacteria; kingdom Bacillati; phylum Bacillota; class Bacilli; order Caryophanales; family Bacillaceae; genus Bacillus; species Bacillus sp. D386. Next base: position 609,698 of record NZ_VEMV01000001.1, read on the forward strand.
CTCTCGCAATATCCTCATTTATATTACCGAGACCTACTTTAACCTTTAAGGTTGTAAAACCGCTCTTTACATATTCCAATGCCTCCTCCCCCATTATGTGAGGGATATCCACACTTACCGTAAAGTCTGTTTCAAGCCGAGAGCTTCTGCCACCTAAATACTGATAAAGGGGCAGCTTACTATTTTGGGCCAGACAATCATAAATAGCCATATCAATTGCCGCTCTTCCGCTTGAATTTCTTGTCATAATAGCGGATAGGTCATGAAAAATCTCTTCGAAACACAAAATATCTTTTCCTATTAAACTGGGTTTAAAAAAGTCGTGAATAGCTGTTTCTATTGATTGTAATGTATCACCAGTAATAACAGCAGTTGCGGTTGCTTCTCCCCATCCAACCAAACCATTGTCACATTGAATTTTGACATAAACAGAGTCAGCTGTATTTACAATCCTTAATGCTGTTTTAAATGGTTTAATTAAAGGAACTTGTATACGATAGGTTTCGATATTACTAATTTTCATCTGCAATTCCGCTTTCAATGGTAAGTGTCTTCTCTGCAGTGCTGATTTTGGCTTTCACGCCAAGTGGTATTCCAATATGTGGATTGCAATGACCAATTTTAAATCCACCCATAGCTGGCTTATTAATCAGTTTTGTATAGTGAGTCAATACCTCATCAAGGGTGAGTGTCCGTCTGCTTTTTGGCTCGCAATCGGCAAAATCACCGATGACAAGACCGGCAATATCACTTAACTTTCCAGCCAACCATAAATGATTTAAGAAGATATCAATATTCCTAGGCTCTTCATAAATATCTTCTATTAAAAGGAGCTTTCCTTTCGTATCTATTTCGAAAGGAGTCCCCAAGGTCGTTGTGATCAAGCTTAGATTTCCTCCTACTAATTCACCCTCCGCTTCTCCCTCAATAAATGGGTGTAAAGGGGAGATATCCTCTTTATAATTCACTTCTTCTGATTGAAAAAGCTGTTTAAATGATTCCTTAGAGCGAGGATGTATATCATCATTTCCTAAATCAGATGCAAGCATAGGACCGTGAAAGGTAACCAAGCCAGTCTTTTGTCGAATTGCCGTATGTATAAATGTAATATCTGAATATCCCCAGAAAATCTTTGGGTTATTCCTAATGACTTCATAATTAATGGCATCCGCAATTCGCGCCGTCCCATATCCCCCACAAGCACAGATAATGGCTTTTACGTCTTCGTCCTTAAACATCGCTTCAAGATCTTCCACCCGTTCTGCGTCTTCGCCTGCAAGATAGCCATATTCCTTATAGATATGACTGCCCATTTTTACGGTAAGACCTAAATCCTGTTCCAGAAAAGACAGTGCTTTTTGAAGGGCCTCCTTCTTTGGAGGACTGGCAGGAGCAATGACGCCCACTGTATCTCCCTTTTTGATCCGTTTTGGTTTAAGTTGTTCTAACATCTTCTCACTCCCTGATTATGTAATAAAGGATTCTCTATTGAACATCCATAAATTAGCTGAGAACTATAGGTTCATTTCTTTATAGGAATCTTTAATATTAATAACTTCTTTGCGATTCCTACTTAATAAAGAGCCAACTAAAATAAATGTATGTAAAATAAATCAGTCCTATTCAGTTCTATAACTAAAAACATATCCACATGCCCTTACCTATTTTCTAAATTATCAATCAATTAATGCTATAAGAAATCTTAGAAAACCCATTTCTTCAAAAGAATACAAAAAGTACTTTTACTATCCCTTATTCATAATAACAATAACCCCCTTAATTTACATAAGTAAACAACGATTTAGAGGAACGATTTTTTAATATCAACAGGCAAAAAAATATCATAGGTAAGCCACTTGGAGATTGGATTTATGATTGGAGTTGCCGTGAACTGACATTCATTGGATCACCATAACAAGATCCTGAGGCTTATTTATTATTGACTGTTTAACGTAAAGTTTCTCGTTAGTTGATTTTGTATCGAAAAATATCGTATTGCTCCATTTAGCTTTACAGCATCTATGGTTACAATAGTTATAGGAGGTAGTTGTATGTACTCATTAAATTTTTCACATAACCTTGCTAACCTGCGCCGTAAAAAGAAACTCACCCAAAAGGAATTAGCGGATTTTATCGGTGTTACGAAGGCATCCGTATCTAAATGGGAAAATAAACAGAGCTTGCCGGACATCTTACTATTACCCCAGCTCGCATCTTTTCTAGATGTAAGTATAGATGAATTGCTGGGCTATGAAGCACAGTTGAGTCGGGAACAAATCCAAAAGCTATATGTGGAGCTTGCTTCTGACTATACAAGACTGCCCTTTAATGAAGTGATGAATAAATCACGAGAACTGGTTCGCCGCTATTATTCCTGTTATTCCTTTTTACTCCAGATCTGCATCCTTTGGCTGAACCATTTTCCTCTTGCAAAGGACCATGATGAGCAACAAAGAATTTTGCACGAAGCTGTAACACTTTGTGAGCATATAGAGGAAAATTGTAAAGTAATAGATATTTGTAATGATGCTATCACTGTGAAAGCTGTATTCAACCTCCAACTCGGTAAAGCTGAAGAAGTCATTGAAGCATTGGAGATGATAGCAGATCCAACTCGCATCTATCACCAAAGTGATTCAATTTTGGCACAGGCCTATCTGACCGTCGGGGATTTAGACAAAGCCAAAAGCTATACACAAATCAATATGTATCTACATGTGATATCGCTGATTACAACTGCGGTCCAATACCTAGCCATTCATATGGATGACCTTGCAGTATGTGAAAAAACGATTAAAAAAACAGAGGGATTGATTCGGCTATATGATTTAAACAACCTGCATCCCAATAGCGCAGCACAATTTTTCTATCAGGCAGCACTTGTCTATATCACACATGGAGAAAAAGAAAAGGCGCTGGGAATGCTAAATCAATATGTTCAGGTAGTTCGAGTGCTTTTTACCCATGAGCACGCGTTGCTCCACGGCGATGCTTATTTTGACAGGCTGGATGAATGGATTAGCAAACTTGACCTAGGAGCATCACCGCCACGAAATATGCGCCTTGTGGCAAAAAGTGTACTGGAGTCTTTTAAGCATCCATTATTGACAGCACTTCAGGACAATCTAGAATTTAAGAGAATACAAAGAGAACTTACGGAAGGAGTGAAATATTATGAATGAAGTTAAAGAATTCTTACCCTTTATTATTCCTTTGGTTATTGCAGAATTTACATTGCTGGGTTATACCATCCATCATATTTTGACACATAATACCTATAAGCGCGGCAGTCGTACCATGTGGCTAGTTATCGTGATAATCGGCATGCAATTCATAGGACCTATTCTGTATTTCCTGCTTGGAAAAGAGGATGAATGATGAATATGTTAACTTTATCTCATGTAAAAAAGCGGTTTGGAGATAAAAAAGTATTAGAGGATGTCACTTTTTCTGTACCGGAGCATACTGTTTTTGGTTTTGTGGGTCAGAATGGCGCTGGGAAAACTACGACTATGAAAATTATTCTTGGCTTGCTGGAGGCAAACAGCGGGGAGATTACTGTTGGCGGAGAAAAGGTTCGCTACGGCGATACTCCCACAAATCGGCTTATTGGATATTTACCTGATGTACCTGAGTTTTATTCTTTTATGGCTCCTAAAGAATATTTGCATTTTTGCGGTGAGCTCACAGGGATGTCATCTTCGAGTATCAAGGCTCGTACAACGGAGCTTCTGGAGCTTGTGGGACTCTCCAATGAGAAACGGCGAATCAAAGGTTTTTCACGCGGCATGAAGCAACGGCTCGGAATTGCACAAGCGCTTTTCAACCGACCTAGACTGTTGATTTGCGATGAACCGACCTCCTCTCTCGATCCTGTTGGAAGAAGGGAAATTCTAGATATTCTTACCGCAGCAAAGGAACATACAACTATTCTCTTTTCCACGCATATTCTTTCCGATGTTGAGCGTATATGTGATGAGGTCGCATTCCTTCACGAAGGCCAAATCGTGTTGCAGGAATCAATGGAAAAGTTAAAAAGAGACTATGCAAGCATCGGGTATGAAATTGAGTTGGAGTATCCAGAAGATACGGCAAAACTACTTGCTGCTTTTCCAAGCATCAAAAAAAGCAATGAGAAACACCTATTGCTGGAGCGAGCTGATCAGGTACAGACAGAAGCCGTATTACGTTTTATATTGGAACATCATATTCCTTTCCGCCGTTTCGAAAAGCAGGAGCTATCGCTGGAATCTCTGTTTATGGAGGTCGTCAGTAAATGAAATCTTTTCTAGCTTTTTTCAAAAAAGAGTGGATGGAATGGAGTCGAACAGGACGATTGCTCATTCTACTGCTAGTATTTGTACTTTTCGGGATTATGAATCCAGCTATAGCAAAGATAACTCCATGGATGATGGAAATGATGGCAGACTCTCTGGAGGGATCAGGCCTTGTCGTTACAGAGGTTACAGTAGATGCCTTGACCTCCTGGACTCAGTTTTATAAAAACATGCCAATAGCCCTGATTATTTTTATACTGCTATGCAGTGGATCCTTTACTTCAGAATATCAAAAAGGAACACTCATCCCTGTTCTGACAAAGGGTCTTTCTCGCTGGAAATTCGTTATCGCAAAAAGCATGATGATATTTATATCGTGGACAGCTTGCTATTGGATTTGCTTTGGTATCACTTATGCTTATAATGCTTTTTATTGGGATAATAGCATCGCCATGTACACTAGCTTTGCAGCAATGTGTTACTGGCTTTTCGGGCTTTGGGTGTTATCATTTATGGTGCTGTTTTCTACACTATCCTCTAGTAATACCACTGTTTTACTCGGAACTGGTGGTACTGTACTGGCGGTTTATCTCATCGGACTTTTCCCAAAGCTAGAATCTCTCACACCGATGAAGCTAACTGAAACCATGAGTCTCCTGACAGGGCTCAAAGAACCGGGAGAGTATGTCACGACGATTGCAATATCTGCCGGCATAGTCGGAATATGCCTCGCTGTTGCGGTTATGATTTTCAAAACAAAAAAGATATAAGATATGTTAAAACAGAAGCCCCTGTCAGGTCATCCTAACAGGGGCTTCTGTTTTCTCTACATTATAATGAACAATATGTAAAATATTTTTTAAGAGCTAACTTTACTTCTCGCAGGAGAGAACCAATTTTTCCATGAAAGTACTACGATGAAAATCAAGAAAAAAATGACCGCAATGAAGCTTAAATACTTGAGACCAATCATATTTCCGAAATAAAATCCAATCGTCATATAAAAGGTTGTCCATAGTAAGCTTGCTAAAAACGCGAGCGAGAAAAATTTTGCATATGGTAATTCACGTGTTCCTGACATATAGGGAGTTAGCTGTCTAAGTCCCGGTAAAAAATATCCTATAACAACCATTTTATTTTCAAATTGATCAAACCTTTTATGCATACTCATCCAGCGTTTCGGTGTGATTTTCACTAGATTTCCATACTTCTTGATGATGGATGTCCCAAGCTTCCTTCCAATCATATAGGTAAAAAGCATACCCACATTAGTACCCAATAGTGCAGCGCAGATGGCCCAAAGAAAATTGAGGTTTTGTTCAGCAATGACAGCACCGATAAAAATAACAAATGTTTCTTCAGGTGCAGGAATTCCCACAATCCCGCAAAATAAAACTAAGATAATCACCCAGTATCCATACAGCTGTATATAATTTGTAATAGCATCAAGCGTCATGTAGTTTCCTTCCTGTTTTCAAACCAAGATACATATATAACCCTGTTAGCGAGATTTATATTGATTTTCCTGGTTCGCCTGGTCTTTTTGATCTTCAGTATAGTTGTCCACATCAATGGCATAAATCGGCCTTTGTTTAACCTCTTTAAAAATCTTGCCAATGTATTCACCCACTATTCCAATACCAATCAACTGCAGGCCACCAATAATCCACAGAGAAATCATGATGGATGTCCAACCAGATTGTGTATTCCCCAGTGTTTTTTGAATCAGAGCATAGCTGCCTGCGACCACACTGATAAACAGCGTCAAAAAGCCAATGTAGGTAACACAGCGTATCGGCGCAACACTAAAGGAGGTAATCCCATCAAGCGCAAAAGAAATCATTTTCTTCAACGGATATTTAGACTCTCCCGCTTCTCTTTCCTTCCGATCATAAAAGACTTCAGCGGAGGAAAATCCAATCATTGGAATCATACCTCTTAAGAATAAATTCCGTTCCTTATATTTTAAAAGTTCTCCCAATGCACGCTTGCTCATTAATCTAAAATCTGCATGATTAGGAATTAGTTTGATTCCCAATTTGCCCATCATACGATAAAAGCTAAGCGCTGTAGTCCGCTTGAATATAGTATCCTTCTTTCGCTGATCTCGGACTCCATAGACAATATCATATCCCTGATTGTATTTTTCAACCATCTCTTTAATGACCTGTATGTCATCCTGTAAATCAGCATCGATGGAGATGACACAATCAGAATGCTTTTGGGCTGTTGCCAGACCAGCGAGCAATGCATTTTGATGACCTACATTGCCAGCTAATTTTAGCCCCTTGACTAAACTATTCTGTACACTCTCCATTTGTATTAAATCCCAGGTATCATCAACACTGCCATCATCCACAAATAAAATAGCACTCCTTTCTGAGATTACACGGGAGTCCAATAACTCTTTTAGAATGGATGAAAGCTCTTCAGATGTTTTAGACAATACCTCCTGTTCATTGTAACAAGGCACAACGATTGTTAATACAGGCAGATTCATTATGAGTAACTCCTTTACATGACATGATATAGATAGATCTTCCAAGCTGAATCTTCATGATCAAAAACATCCATCAATTCAAGGTTATTCTCATCTGCATTCACAATAGGTACAGCTGAGATTATATATTGACCGCCCATTTCTTTCAGTACCTTCGTATTCAACTCTAAATTTTTTATTGTTTTGGATGAATTTTTTTCGTAATCATATTTCTTACCAAGCTCATCCACAAAAATATAACAACGCCCGCCCCATTTATCAAAATATTTTTTAAGCTGAGCGTTCTTATCCAGCTCCTTCTCAATAATTTCTCGGAACTGATGCTTGTACGCCAATGGATAGTAATTGTTATACGTATCCAAAGTATAAAAGCCATTATATTGAGCAATAGCAGGATGTAATCCTATACTTACCACTCTGTACGTATCCTGAGGTTTTCCAATATAATCTTTTATCTCAGTAAATTGGTCAACAGCATAAAACTCCCTAAAAGTCGGTGAATCCAGTCTTCCATAATACACTTCCGGATTGTACATAAATAAGACAATCAGCTGAGCGACAATGACTCCTTTTGAAAACTGCCTCCATCTCCCTCCATTTTTCCAAAGAATACGGCAGGACAGGGCAAACAATAAGTACAAAACTAACGGTCTCAGGAAATGAAAACGGGCAAAATTAAAATTATTTAAAAGTGAAATTTGTTCTTTCAAGGATGCCCATCCCTCATAAAACCAAAACGCATACCATGCAGATAAAATAAAATTCAAGATAAACAGCTGAACATAGCGTTTCTCACTTTTCCAAAGCTTATTCCGATAAATAAACCATAAAGCTATAAATGACACAGGCAAAATAATATATTGATGAAGCGTTAATACATGATTATGTCCAATTATGTAATTTTTAAATATCAGACGGACAGATCGCGCAAATCCTAATGCAGAGCTGAAATATTCATCCCGGCTGTTGGGCTCTTCAGGAAATATCAAAGAATAAACCAAGCGATATTCAATCAACAGGTAAATAAAAGTCATTAAAGCAATACTGCCGAAGAATTTCCAATTAGGGTCTTTTTTCTTGATCCAATCATAAAGCCAAAGCAATCCCATAGCCACCAGGAAGAAAAAGAACCCCAGTACAAAGCTCGAATAAAAAGGCAGAAGAATTAAAATGAGCCAATCCGTCCATTTACTATCTCTGCCTCTAATATTCAAAAAGGCATACAAGGCTAATGGATGCCCCAATGTGGCAAGCATTCCGGATGGCCAAAAAGGAGTCAAAGCAAAGGCCAATGCAACGAATACACGTATAAAGCCATGTTCCTCTTTTCTAACAACATGCTTTTTAAGTAAGAGATACATTCCAATAAACGCAAAGATTCTAGTAATCGCCTGACTGATTGAATATGCCGTCATGGATGGTAATAAATAATGGAGCCATTCAATTCCGCTGAATTCAGTTCCAATTGAATTCCTCGGCAAACCATTAATGATTTGTGGAATAGTCTCATTTATCGGTCCAAACAGCATTTGATTATCCTTCAGAACCTTGTACCAAGCGATATTGGAATCTAAGTTATCATGCACCCGTATATGAGAATCTTCACCAAGTATAAACATCGGAGCCAAATAAATGATCAACAACACCATCGCAGCTATCAATAACTTAGTTTCCTCAGTCCATTTGTTTCTTAATTCCCCCACTGCTATACACCGACTTTTCAAGATATATTTAAATCAACCCACCAATAATTGTAAAATTATAATGTACTCATGGTAGCTATTTATATACCCCATGTCAAGGAGCTATTGGGTCAATATGGATATTACAAATCTTCACCCTCAACCTTTTTTAATGTAAACTAGGTAATTTTCAAATATAGGCTTATTGTTGTATGTAAAGGCAAATCATCATTACGAAAACAGTCAAAAATAAAAAACCAATTCAACCTGGGGTACTTAACCCCTTAAGGATGAATTGGTCTCCGCGACACTTCTTGAAATTTCTTTCACAAGATATTCATAATTATATTTCCTTCAGCAATGGTAGTAAATCCGCCAGTTTCTTAATCTCATAGGTAGGCTTCACTTGATCCGTTACTTTATGATGGCGGTTTACCCAAACAGATTTTATTCCTGCACGATTGGCACCGAGAATATCCGTCATCAGATTATCTCCAACCATCAGGACTTCTTTTTTTTCAACCTCTAATAATCCTACAGCATGTTCAAAGAGTTCGGGAGCCGGCTTACCTTGTCCAAAATCCCCTGAAATGACAATATGATCGAAATAGGGAGCTATTTCAGGTGTTATTTCCAGCTTTGTTGTTTGCAATTGCGGGGAGCCATTTGTCAGTAAAAGAAGTTTAACACAACCCTTTAATTGATCCAGCACTTCAAAGGTATCCTCATAAATAAAGGGATGTTTTCTTCTTTCTTCAGGAAACTTTTCCGCTAATTCCTGTCCTAACTCTGCATCCTCTATTCCCAATGCTTTCAACCCATTCGTCCACGCATCCTTGCGATAGAGCGGCATAATTTGAGCCATCTTTTGAAATTGCTCATGTTTGTCCTGAAAATCCCCCCATAATCCCTCAAATGGATTTATCCCAATCATTTGTGTAAAAGCGAATGTTTCATAGGAGCTATACAGTTTAGTGGCTTCCTTTCTAACTGATTCTTCTAGCTGCACTGGGTCAATCTGATATTTGTTTATAGACAGCCCGCAGGTTACCCTGAAAGCTTCCTGAACACTTTTTTGATCCCATAACAATGTATCATCGAGGTCAAACATGATTGCCTTTACCATATCGGTTCCTCCGTCCCAGCATCAACCGCTCCGGTTTGATCCTATTAATATAGAAAAGTTTTGTTCTTTGGATAATGGCATTATGAAACATTTCTATTATTCGATTTACCACTTTTCCTTACACGCTTACACTGGTAAAAAATTCATTGTAAAGAGCAGCCACTGCTCGGTTTTCCTGAAGTTCTTTCACACCAAACATCATACTGACTTCAGAAGACCCTTGATTGATCATTTCGATATTAATGCCGGCATTTGCCAAAGCCTTGGATGCCCTCGCAACTGTACCAACATTCGAACGCATTCCCTCTCCCACAATCATAATCAAGGATAAATTGTGTTCAATTTTCACCTCGTCAGCCTCTAATTCCTCTATAATCCGGTTCCTAATAATCTCTTCAAGCTCAGAGTCCATTTGATTCTGTCTTAAAATGACAGTCAAATCATCAATTCCCGAAGGAACATGTTCATAGGACAACTTTAAATCTTCAAGGATTTGAAGAAGTTTACGTCCAAAACCTATTTCTCTGTTCATTAAATATTTGCTGACATAAATGCTGCAAAAATCATTGTCACTTGCAATACCGACAACCGGACCATTGGTTAGCTCTTTTTTATTCACAATCATGGTACCAGGTGATAACGGATTATTCGTATTTTTAATATTTACTGGAATCCCTGCTTTAAAGGCGGGAATTAACGCTTCATCATGTAAAACACTAAATCCTGCATAGGAAAGTTCACGCATTTCCCGATACGTCAATACACTGATTTCCTTAGGTTTATTAATAATCGTTGGATTAACCGAAAATACGGCATCAACATCTGTATAATTTTCGTATAAATCAGCTTTAACTGCATTAGCCAGAATTGCACCTGTAATATCCGAGCCGCTCCGCGGGAACGTCATCACCTTTCCATCCGTTGTATAACCAAAGAATCCTGGAAATATGACAATTCCTTTTTTATTTCTTAAATGATACAGATTGGCATACGATTCTGCTAAAACCTGAGCATTCCCCGGCTCATCACTGACGATTAGTCCTGCCTCATGAGGATTCATGTATTCAGCCTCTACACCTCTGGCTTGGAAAAAAGCAGCTACCAATTTGGCATTATTGTCTTCTCCACTGGCTTTAACGGCATCCATAAACTGACCCTTATCGCTCAGGTCTCCATTAAGAATTTCCATTAAATCAGCTCTAATTCTTTCGACAACAGAGCCTGAAATAGATAAATCCTCTGCTATTAATCGGTATCGATCAATAACCATATCAAATAAATATTGATCACAAGCCCCATTTAACCAGCTTTCTCCACAGGCAATGAGCAAGTCTGTCACTTTAGTATCGGATGAAAATCGTTTACCTGGTGCCGATACTACCACTATTTTACGTTGTGGATCTGATACGACAATCTCAAAAACTTTATTCAACTGCTCACCGGATGCAAGAGAAGTTCCCCCAAATTTAACTACTTTCATTCTGCATATCCCCTATGTTTAATTTTCAGATAATATTAACTATTATCACTTCTCAGCGCTAAAGTTTCAAGAGAAAATATGAAAAATTTCAAATAATATCCATCGGGACTTCTATTCTTCGGAAGTAAGTCTCATTCACCAAAGAATTAGAATGGCAGGATGTTCATGAAGGCGTAATAAATATTCTAGTTATCGATAAAATTTTGATGCCGTAAAATAAATAAATTATAAATTTTAATAGATTATGTCGTAAACCTGTCATTTATAGACATAAGTTGGAAGTATAATTCTTAAAAATAAAGAGCGTTGAGGAAAAACAAGGTAAAATAATTATAATATTTAGTCTGGAGGGTTATCTTATGATGGCGGCATCTTTATTTGGATTAATTTCCATATTGGTATATTTAGGGATTATCGTTTTTATTATTTATGTAGCACTTACTATCTTAAAGTTAATGTAACAAAAAAATGAATATCTAAAGGATATTCGTGACGAAATCAAGAAAAGCAATAGCATCAATCAGTTAAATCCATAATTTTGATTCAATCTTTGATTCTTTATAACTTGTACCAATAACAATAAAAGGGCCGTCACTATGACTGACCCTTTTTTAAATTCTTGAATTTTTTAGGAACTATTATTTTACTTCTTCTTTATTTAATTTACTCCAATTGTACCAACCGTAAATCGCATTGATTGTCCACGAAACATACATGGCAACCATAGACCACTGTCCAAGCATAATGAACATAACCAAGCAAACAAGGTCAATTACAATCCATACGAGCCATTGTTCTCTATATCGTAATACCATGAGGATTTGAGCTACTATTGCCATTACATTAGTAAATGCATCATAGTAAGGCAGAGTATTACCGAGATAATTTTTACCGATATAACCCAGTGCGATAGTACATATAACAATTAACACAGCTGTAATGATCATCTGCACTGACTTAAGACTTTTTGCTTTTACTTGCATTGTTTCCTCGGTCATATTCTTCTTCCAAATAAATACACCGAGAATACAAGTTACGAAGTAGAAAATATTTTCGAAGAACTCAAGATACAGCCCCAACCCCCATACGATATACATATAGGTTACAATCTGTATAAAGTTGAAGATATAAGACGACAGTTTGCCTTTCGCTGTCAAAACAACACAGATTACACCTGATACTCCGCAAATCATACCGATAGGAGAATCAGGAACAAAGCAATATACAATGATTTGAAGCAGTACCATACTTATCATAAATATTTTTTCAAAGAGATTATAACCGTTCCAAAATTCGTTTTTTAGATAATTTTTAATTCTTTCCATTTTCAATGATTCTTTTCACATCACTTACAATAGTTTTGAAGTTGTTCCAATAGCCGCCATTTAGAACCGTTACCTTGTCCCAATTTCCCGAACTTTTAATATTGTTGCAAAGTATGTTGAATAACTCATTGCGTTCCTCCATTCCAGAATGAGCCATAAATCGCTCGTGGTCATCCACAAACTCGCCGCAAGGACATAGTAAATAAATTTTATCCCACCGACATTTTTTTGTGATTTCATCGGCCACTATAGCAACTTTTTCAAATTCTTCCTCTGTTAAGTCACATTGGCTGTCTCTGGAATACCCCTCTGCGTACATTCTTGTTACCATCGAGTCGGAGTCCGCAAAAAAGATTCCTTGATTGGAGGGTGAGTTAATTAATTTTTTATTGAGATTATACTGCCCTTCAAGAAAAGCCATATAGTCCGTTCCGTTTAATTCCCATTCTGCTATATTACTTTCTTGCATGTAGCCTCTTGCAAACTCATAACTGTATGGCGCATTGAAATATTTGCCCAGGTCGGCGGTTAATACTGATTTTCCTTCCGAAGCAGTACCGCATATAAGAATGTTTGTACTAAAAACTCTCCGGAATGGATACGTTATTTTATCCCAATGCTTTATGGGGTTTTCCCTTATCATCGTTGCTGATATTGGAGTTAATGCAAGTCGGTCAACCAAGATTGAGGTTTCATTAAACTTTCCGATTAAGTCCTCATGGTAATTCCTATCCCCGACATACCAAATTCTGTCGGTATCTGTAGGTATTTCTACCGCCTTGCGATAAATAGTTTCAAACTCTTTAAGCCAACCGTTCCAACCATTAGGATAATTTTCAATACCAATTTCATTTTCATTGATTGCATATACAGCAACCAAATCATCATCCGAAAAAAACTCTCTCACGTAACGATATCGCATTTTATGAGGCATAAGTGGTTCACCTTTGTCCCCGTCATATCCACATACAATGACAATACAACCGCCGTCGTTTTCTTTTTTTGCTTGCATAATTAGATCCAAATGCCCTCGATGAAGCGGAGCGAATGATCCAAATACAATACCAACTTTTTTTCCTTTAAGGGGTTTTTGGTAAGAGTTTAACACTTTTCTTCTCCCTTCTTTTTATTCTATAAATATAAAAATTAAAAGAAACTACGCCCTCGACTGAACCTCTATTTCTCTCATAGTACTACATGTAAATTTAGCTAGTTCTTTATTTTATTATACTAAAATAACATTATGAAAGAGGTAAGATTTACTGAAAGCGTACAGTTATACCAGAGAAAAAGAAACACCAAAAAAGGAGGATACACATTTTGAGTGAATCCTCCTTTTTTCATTGCTTTCATATAGAATGTTTCTTCTAAGTAAAAAGGTTATATACAGTTAGCTAATTCAACCTACAGGATGAGGTAATTCCGATTTAAGGATTGTCTAAATCTAAAGTTTCATCAAGGTGCTGGGCATAGTAAGAAATACCACGCTTAAAGTACTGAAGTATTTCATCATTTGTAGTTTCCATTAAATTCATTAAGACAATTTCCATAGCCCTTTTATATTCCCCTGTATTATATAAAGCCATAGAATAAAAGACTTGCAGGGCTCGATGTTCAGGAAATTCAGTCACACCGCGGCGAAGGACGTCAACAGACTCTTTATAATGCCCCAAAATGCGGTAACTGCTTCCTAAACCAAGGAAACATCTTTGTAAATCAGAACCGGATAGACCTAGTTCAATTGCTTTAACATAGTAAGGAATTGCTTTGTTACATAACCCAGAATTATCATAGGCAATCCCAATCTGATAATTTATTTCTGCATTTTCCGGATCATTTTCTGATAGATTTAACAGAAGATTAAGTGCATGATTTAAAATAGTCGAATCCTGTTTCTCACGACCATCTTCACGCAGCGCAATAGCATTATCCAGAAGTTCACGTGGATTTTTATTCATTTATTCCCACCTCATTGTTTCTTGTAATTTACAATCAGTCGCATTCCTTGTTCCCTACATTCGACAATATCGAATAAAACCCCTTTTTAGAAAGTACAATTAAATCCAGATTTCTAAAGGAGTTATTTATTTTATGAGTCACGCAGAACGACGGGGCAAGAAATATTTTGATGAGATTTTATTAAGAATTCTAGCTAACACGTCTACTAAATGTTACATCCCTCTGTTATTTTTACCGTTGCACCTCTAAAAACTCAACGGGTACTGTTTTTGTTAACCAAACATGATTTTTTGAACGATAAAATACATATCCTTGTTTCATCATTTCACCACTTCGTACACGATACACAACCGGTCTCCCATGCCGTTTCCCTACATTGATTGCTGTTTCTTCATCAGATGATAGATGAACATATAAACGACTCTTTGGAATTAGTCCAATACGTTCAATGGATTCTGTATACTTTTCTCCCGTACCATGCCATAAAAACTCTGGTGGATCCACGATTTCCAGTTCTACATCAACCGAAATGGAATGTCCTTGATTAGCTCGAATAAGTGACTTGTCCTCATTAAAAGAGTATCTCTGCTTATCATCGGTTCGCACAATTTCCTCTAGGATGTTCATATCAAAAGGATATTTTTTAGAAATACCCTTAATCAATTCCTCGACATTCGCCCATCCATGCTCATCCAGGGTAATTCCAATGGATTCCGGTTTGTGACGAAGAATCAAACTCATAAACCTGCTCGCTTTAATTAAACTCATTTTTTGGGATCCTCCTTTATAACATAAAAATGAAAAGAGAATAGAAGCTCCATGTTCGAAGCTGATTCTCGATTATTCGAATAGTTTCTTCTATTTTCTCATATAATACATCGATTTTCGCGAAACCAATGATTTAGAATAGCTAATCGGCTCGTGATATAATGATGAATAATTATGTACAGAGGACCCTAAAACAGGAGGCAGGTATTTTGTCCAAACTAGTAACTTTATTAAAAGAATCTAACTACACCGTTATCTTCACTGGTGCAGGTTTTTCGACTGAAAGCGGGTTACCTGATTTCCGCTCAACTAATAACGGATTGTGGAAGAAGCAAGATTCAGGCACTATTGCCAGTACAGATGCACTTAATCAAAATGTCAAAGAGTTTTTTGAATTTTATCGCCAGCGTGTGGTAGGAGTGAAGGAACACGGCCCACATAAAGGCCATTCTATTCTCGCTAAATGGGAACGTGAAGGTATTATTCAAAGTATTATTACGCAAAATGTAGATGGTTTCCACCAGGAAGCCGGCAGCAGTCGGGTAGCAGAGTTGCACGGAACCTTACAAAAGGTACATTGCCAAACATGCGGTAAGGAATATGGCAGTGAAATGTATTTAAATGAATCCTATCAATGTGAGTGTGGCGGCAAGCTTCGTCCATCCGTCATTTTATTTGGTGAAATGTTGCCTGAAAAACCATTCATGATGGCTGAGGCTGAAAGTGAAAAAGCAGACCTGTTTATTGTTCTCGGATCATCGTTATCAGTGACACCTGCTAATCAGTTCCCTTTAATTGCTAAGCAAAATGGTGCGAAACTGGTTATTATTAATTTAGAGCCTACTAATTTTGATTTTTATGCAGACCTCGTGATTAATGACCGTAAAGCCGGCGAGCTTTTGGCAGAAATAGATGCCGAGTTAATTGAAAATTATTAATAGATTCAGGCCAATCTTTGAGAAGGAGATTGGCTTTTTTATATGCAGTTATCTTCCATCTCAGTACCTGAAAGCTGTACAAATTGTAACTAAACAAAAGGCTCTGTTCGTATATATTGCTGCTAATGTCTGTTAATTAACAAATGCCTGAGCTACTTCATACAATATTTTAAAAAATGGAGTTGTTATTCATGGCGAGATGGATTGACATATCAACATCGAAACATCAATTAAAACTTTTTGATGGAAATAGGCTGATAAAAGCTTACCCAATTGCAGTTGGGAAAATATTATCACCAACACCTTCTGGGACATACAAGATAATCAATAAACAACGTAATCCAGGAAGACAATTCGGAGTTCTTTGGATGGGTTTGTCAAAGCCTCATTACGGTATACATGGAACAAATACCCCAGCTTCAATCGGTAAGAATGTCTCACATGGTTGTATTAGGATGTTTAATCATGATGTTCTAGAATTATCATCTAGAGTTCCAATTGGTACTAGGGTTGTTATTCATAAATGACTCTGTTAATCTAGCTCCCCTAACTGCATAATTTTGGTCAAAAATACGACATAAAAGCATCGCTTCTCTTATTCCACTAATCTTTGCCTTGGTTGAATAAGAACGGGAATTCAAAAACGAACATTATCTACAAACAGAGTCAAACAAAAAAACGACCCACTCATGAGCCGTAACGATATCATTCAACTATTATTCATTTAATTTAAGATTTTAGAATATCGTGGTCAACATACCGTTCCCCATTCAGAGAACTGATTACATTAATCGCGACTCTTGCTCCGTCCCCTGCTGTAATAATTGTATGCATGCTCACACCTGCAACTGTGCCGGCTGCCCAGACATGATCAAGATAGGTTTTACCGGAATCATCGACATCAATCACTTTTTTAATACGCGGTTCAGTACCTTCCTTTGTTTTGATGCCTGAAGCTTCAGCGAGGTCAACTAACATACCAGAAGCCAAGATCACTTCACTTGCCATATAGTTGGATTCTTCCGTTTGGATGATTACTCCATCATTCGCCACTTCGATTTTTTCAGCGGTTGCAACCTTGAATTCAGCGCCAAATTTCTCTGCCTGTTTTTTACCGATTGCAATAAGGTCAGGTCCAGTGATTTCTTCTACACCATAATGATTTTCAATCCAGGCACGTTTTGTGACACTTTTATCATTATCCAACACCAACGTTTTTTTACCTGCTTTGGCAGTGAATAATGCAGCACTTGCACCGCTTGGTCCTGCTCCAATAACTATAACATCATACATATCCTCAAACCTCCCCCAACCAATTATAAAATCCCTCTTATTATAACAGGAATAATTACCAATTCTATTGAAGTGATTTTTCCATCGATACCTGACCAATCGTTTCAGTGAACCAAGTTCTTTTATAATAGTCACCATTTCTTTATTAGCCAATGGTAGGTTAATAAAGAATCTGCTGGATACCTCAACTGACTGGAAAACATGTTTTAAAAGAACATACCTATATTCCAATCAGCGTTATGTTTAATCCACATCTGTACTTATACGTAAGTTGTTCGCTTGCAGAAAGCCTAAATCCTCTTTAATAACTCAATTCTTTCACCATTATTCCCCTCAATAAAAACAATTGTCCAGCCATTTCCCATCCTTATTGGCCCCTCTAAAATAGATACATCATTTTCATTTAAAATTTGTAAACAATCCGTTTCAAAACATATATGTGCCTCGTATAATCCTTTTTCATCAATCATTCCATTTTCAATCAATTCAATCCTTAATCGGTCATTCACTAAGAATACGATCTTTTCTCCATCCAATTCCATGTATTGTTCAGTGCGAAATCCTAGATATTTTTCAAAAAAGAACCTTGTAAGCTCCAGGCTTCTCACCTCAAAACCGACGTGATGGATATTCAACTTTTTCATATAATTAAGTTCACATCTCCAAACTCATGCCATAAATACTCCTTTAGTACGGCTTCCTCATACGTTTTAAAAAGGAACTCCGAATCAATAAAAGCAGTGAGCATATCCAAATGGCTCGCCTCAGGTTCATGAAAACCGGTTAGGATACCATCAACTGCTTTCATTTCGTAATCAGGTCCTATATACAAATGGGTGCTACCCTTGAGCTTTTCAGTTAGTCTAGCCGTCTCCAAAGCACGAACGACCGTGGTTCCGACAGCAATCACTCTTCTCCTCTCTTTTTTCGCATGCCGAATCATATCCATTGTCTCACTGGGGATTTCATAGAGTTCAGGATTGGTTTCCGGTTTTACTGGCCAGTAGTCATCTAGTAAATAGCTCAAGCCTGTGTGAAGCTGAATAAACTGAAGCTTAACTCCCTTTCTTTGAAGATTGAAAAGCATTTCCCAGGTAAAGGCTCGGCCAGCAGATGGCATTTCAACGGAGCCAGGGACTGAAGCATAGACCGTTTGATAGAAGTTTAAATCAAGTGCCTGTTTCGCATATTCATACCGAATGGGTTCTCCTTTCTGATATAAATAATGTAAAATACGATCCTCTGATTGAGAAAAACAAACACTCCACAAAGGGGTAGCTTCTACCCTGCCACTTATCTCTCCTTTCAATTGTCCTTCAGAAAAAATGAGCACATCTCCAACTTCTATATCTTCATGCAGGGCCAGCACTTCCCAGGCGTTATTCTCAATCTTTTTTGCAAACCTTATTTCTACAGCTTCGGCTTTAACGATCCCTTTTCTAGTAATTGTTGCCCTTGCTGAGGCAGGAATTGTCCTGCTATTATTTAAAACCAGAATATCACCTTTCTTCAGATACCGATCTAGATGGGAAAATTGAGTGTGTTCCATTGTTCCAATCCCTTTATCTGTCACCATTAGCTTGACTTGGTCCCTTCTCATACCTCTGAACTCGGGAGGTTCGGACGCATTTAATTCTTGAGGCAGAAAAAATTTTTTCCTGAGAGGCAATGCCATTATAATCCCTCCTGTTCAAGCTCGAACTTCTGTGCTTCAAACCGTTTACCGTTAATATGCCGTGAATGATTCGAGGCTAAATAAACAAAGGCACCCAGTACCTCCTCCGGTTTAGCCAGCTCCTCATTATGATTAGGGTCTGCCAATGCATACATGTCCGTATCCATACTGCCGGGGTCAATCATATTGATTCGTATATTCGTTTCCGAGAGCTCATCTGCCCATGTTTCGGTCAGTCCTTCCAGTGCAAACTTCGAAATTCCATAGGCTCCCCATCCCGCATATCCTTTTTGCCCTGCTTCTGATGTCACATTGATAATAGAGCCTTCATTACGCTGAAGCATTCCAGGCAGAACACGTTTTGTGACCATAAATGGACTTAGGCTGTTTGCCTTTATAACATTCATGAAATCAACCTCTGAATAATCCAGTAAGAGTGGCATCGGGCTAGGCCCCAATACAGCAGCATTATTAATTAAAACATCAATTTGACCAAATCTGCTTTCTGTCATGGAAATAAAGGCTTCCACATCACGCTGATTTGTAACATCCGCTTTTACTGCCAGAACTGTACTACCCAATTCCTCAGTCATTCTTTTCACTTCCTGTAACCGCTCTTCTCCCCGCGCACAAATTGCGAGATTGTATCCTTGTTTTGCAAAAGCAAGGGCTAATGCTTTCCCTAATCCTTTAGATGCTCCTGTAATCACAACTGTTTTCATGATTTATACCTCCTATAGAAACTTATACTTATAGCGTATTGCAAAAAAACAGCCATGCCCTCGGAGGATGGATGGAGTTTCAGCTACATCTTTAGTAGTACTCCACCATAAAAAATGTATAATAATAACAAAACATCTATTAAGGAGACTAAAGGTGGTCCGTAAAATTTTTCTCTCAGAGATTCATATATTGAAAGAAATCGCTGAAACATTAAACGAAGGCACTGATTTAACAGAAGTTTTGGCTCAGGTATTAAAGAAGCTTTTAAAAATAACCTCTTTGGAAACCGGCTGGATCTTCCTTATTGACGAACGGGGCAATTACAAATTAGCCGCTTCTGAGGGACTGCCGCCCGCTTTAAAAATTTCAGACTATGAACCCATGTGTACAGGTGACTGTTGGTGTGTGAATAAATTTTTAAAAGATAATCTACATAAAGCTTCGAACATTATGGAATGCAAGCGGTTGGAAAATGCAAGATTGAATCAATGGGGCGATACGTATGGCCTTGTTTACCATGCTACTGTTCCCTTATCAGCTGGGGATGAAAAATTCGGCGTATTAAACGTAGCCGTAACGAATAAAGAAAGATTCGAAGCAGAAGAGTTGGGTCTCTTAGAATCCGTTGCCTATCAAATCGGCAATGCCCTGAGACGAATCCATTTAACAAAACGGGAGCAGGAACTGAAAGTTGCAGAGGAACGAAATCGCTTGGCACGGGACCTGCATGATTCTGTAAATCAATTACTTTACTCTATTAATGTGACATCAAAGGCCGGAATCAATCTATCAAAAGAGGATTCAATCAAACAGATTTTTGCTGATATTGGGAGGATGTCACAGTATGCACAGGCTGAAATGAAGGCATTGATCTGGCAATTACGGCCAGATGGACTAAAGAACGGACTCGTTTGTGCCCTCAAATCATATGCTGAAATACTCGGTTTACAAGTTATTGTTCAGGTGAAAGGGACAGGATCTCTCCCTTCAAAAATCGAAGGAAATTTATGGAGGATTGGGCAGGAAGCCTTCAATAATGCCATTAAATATTCCGGTCAAAAAGAAGTCTTACTTTTTCTTGAATACAAACAAAATCATATTATCATGTCGGTTGAAGATGGCGGAGTAGGATTCGATATTTCATCAGTAAAGGGATTGCCGAGTCTTGGGCTTAAGAGTATAGAAGAACGCGTAACAGCCCTGCAAGGGAAATTAAGCATAATTAGCAAAAAGAACTCCGGCACCAGTTTAACGGTTGAATTGCCATACTAAAGGAGAATTTTAATGACGATAAAAATTGTTTTAGTGGATGATCACCATGTCGTTAGGAAAGGACTGGCATTATTATTAAATAGCCATCCTGATATGAGCGTAATTGGAGAAGGAACAAACGGTAAGGAAGCAATTGAACTGGCCAAAAAACTGACTCCCGAGATTATGATAATGGACTTACTAATGCCTGTAATGGACGGAATCGATGCAACAAAACACATTGTGGAAACCATACCGAATGTGAAAGTTTTAATCCTCACCAGCATGTCAGATCAAGACCATGCCATTCCTGCCTTGGATGCGGGAGCCAGTGGCTATCTATTAAAGGAAAGCGACCCAGAGGAACTAATCCTAGCTATTAAAAAGGCAGTAAACGGAGAAATCTATATTCATTCCAAAATTACCGCAGAATTAATGACAGTTCTGCAAACGAATAAATCCAAGCAGAATTCGTTAGAATCATTGACTCAAAGAGAAAAGGAAGTTCTCAAGGAAATCACCAACGGCAAAAGCAATAAAGAGATTGCTTCAGCACTTTACATAACCGAAAAAACGGTAAAAACTCATGTATCCAATATCCTGTCTAAGCTAGAGCTGCAGGACCGTACTCAGGCTGCTCTTTTTGCGATACGAAATGGTTTTTAATTGATTTGGATTCGCTGTTATTTTATTGGGGATTTATGTACTCTTCCATTCAATTCATCCGGTAAAAAAAAGAGAATAGAAAATCTATATAAAAAACCAGGTGAGTCATGACTCACCTGGTTTTTTATACGTAATTAAGCAATTAGCGAACTGCTTTCTCACGGGTTATAAGTACGTAAATAACCATCGACATGAATACGGACACAGCCGCTGTCATATAAATACTGCTGTAGCCAAATGAATGTCCAATCTGTCCGAAAATCATAGCTCCTATCCCTATACCTAAGTCAAAGAACGAGTAAAATGTAGCATTAGCCATTCCTTTACGATTTTGGGGTGCCTGATCAATTGCCCATGCCTGTAAGGCTGGCTGAACGCTTCCAAATCCAAATCCATAAAGGAAAGCCGCAAATAACATCATGCTGGTGCTAGGCAGCCAGGATAGTAATAGCATCGCAATAAACACCAACAATGTTCCCGGTATAAATACAGCCTTGTGCCCTTTACGGTCATATAATTGTCCGGCAAACGTTCTTGTCAACATAACAGATAATGCATAGATAACAAAATACCACTGGATTCCATCGATTCCCTTTTGTGCTGTATATAAAGGAAGAAAAGTAGCTATTCCCCCAAAAGTAAATGTGATGAAAAATGCCAGTATGGATGGTTTTAACGAGCTTTTTTCATATAGATCCAGTATCTTCTTACCAGTTGGCTGCACAGTCACTTTCTCAGCTTTCTTGAACTTAATCTGCGTTGCTACCAGAAGAGCAATAACTCCTAGAATAGCACAAATTAAGAAAAACTGATTAAATGGTATCATAACAACCAAAGCAAGACCAAGAGATGGCCCAATAGCCATCGCAATATTTCCGGACAGCCCAAAGTAACCCATTCCTTCACCCCGTCTTGATGCCGGAACCAAGTCTGAAGCAACCGTACCAGTAGCTGTAGTTAATGCTCCCCAACCCAATCCTTGAATAATCCGCATCATGAACAGCAAAGCAATACTTGCCATAAAACCAAATGACCCGAGGGTAAGGATAACAACAATTAAACCTCCGAAATAGACAATTCGTCTTCCCTTCGTTTCCAATGCCTTGCCGGCAAAGGGCCTAATCAGCAAAGCTGAAAATGTAAATATCCCCACAACTACTCCTATTAGCTGGTCACTTCCACCGAGATGTTTAACGTACAACGAAATTGTCGGCAAGGTCATTTGAAAACCTAAAAAGATCAGGAAGTTTGTAATACAAATGAAGACAAAATCTCTTGTCCATATTTTTTCCTTCTTTATTTTTTGTTTAACTCCTTGTTGTGCTTGATCAATCATTTTATACCTTCTTTCTGCTCCTTTACATTATTTATATTACCCGAATACGAAACTATCTTTCTATGGAAATTTAAAAAATACACAAAAAATCCCTTCTTTTGTAGGCAAGGGAGTAATATATTGTTATTCCCATTTGATAGTATCCTACACCTTTCTGTATTAAAGACTACTTGCTTAAAATGTATTTATAAATTAACTTCCTATAATGTTGAAAGGTTCCACATCTGAATCTACCAGCATACTATCAAACAATTTTTATAATATCATTTTTATTTGAAATGACAGATACTTATGATAGCTCATGCTTGTAAAAGTCCAGTGTGTAGTCTTTATTCTATTAAATTTATTAATAAATTTTTATTAGGAGGTTGTAAATGAGAAAAATAGGAGCGACTGTATTAATTTTGTTAACTTTTATCGGAATTGGATTAGGCTATATTCAATATAAAAAGTCAACTGTTGAACAACGTGTAATTGAGTATCTGACAACTGAAGAGAACATTTCAAAGAATGACATTATTTCCAGTGAACCATTTATTGCAAATTTACGAGGAGATAAGAATTGGATGGTTAGTATTCGACTAAAAGATGATAATAAAACCTACTATTATTACAAAAATAAAAATGAAGTAATTTTAGAATCGTATGTAGAAAACGGAGTAGAACACGTTCAATAAAAGGTAGTAAGGGGAAAATCCTTCATAAATAGGATTTCCTAAATTAATTGGATATAATTAACACTTAAGTTTAACATATCCATAAATAAAAGAGCTCAAATCCATTTGAATTAGAACAGTCGGAGTTGAGCTTCACTTTATTATTAAAATTATAATGATAATTATCTTAACAAAAGTGATTACCATACTCATTCAATCGGTAATCTATTTTGTTAATTTATGATGGAAAGCATAAATTACTGCTTGGGTACGATCCTGAACTTGAAGTTTACCTAAAATATTGCTCACATGTGTTTTAACCGTTTTAAGTGCAATAAATAATTGATCTGCTATCTCTTGGTTCGTCTTTCCTTCCGCCATTAATAATAAAATTTCTATTTCTCGTGATGTTAAATCTTCGTGCAAATCTCTTTTATTTGCGTTCCTAAATTTAGACATGAGTTTATCTGTCACTTCCGGTACCAGAACGGATTGCCCTTTATAGGTTTCGCGTATCGAATCTGCTATTTCACTTGCTTTCGAGGTTTTTAACATATAGCTGATTGCACCTGCTTCAAGAGCCGGGTACACTTTTTCATCATCAACAAAACTCGTCACAATGATTATTTTTGCCTCCGGCCACTCCGCTAGAATCTGCTTGGTTGCCTCAATCCCATCCATTTCAGGCATTACCAAATCCATCAATATTACATCAGGCTTTAGGCTCAATGCCATTTCGACACCCTTAAGTCCATTTTCCGCTTCCCCTACCACTTCAATGTCGGATAAAGAAGATAAATAAGCAGAAACACCTATACGAACCATTTCATGGTCATCTACAAACAATACTCTTATCATACTTTCTCACCTACATTCACTAATGGTACTCTTACTTCGATTCGCGTGCCTTGCTTTGGTACCGAAACCACCTTTAGAATGCCGCCAATTTCTATCGCCCGCTCTTTCATATTTTGTAACCCGTAAGAGCCAGCCTTCGCTTCATCTGCGGTAAATCCAACACCATCATCAATCACTCTCATAATTAAAGAACGTTCATGCTGAATAATATACACTTCCAATAATTGTGCTTTAGCGTGCCGTAATGTATTCGAAACGGATTCCTGGAGGATTCTAAATAAATGATCCTCAATCCCTTTCTCCAATTCCAGATCTTCTACCTTCCATTTTACCGTAAAAGGGATTTTTTGTTTGAGTTCGCTCAAAAGATTATCTACGCCTTCCTTCAAACTTTTATCCTTTAAATGTACAGGACGGAGATGTAAAAGTAAGGCTCGCATTTCTAATTGGGACTGTTGAATCATACTTTCAACCATCCTAAGCTGTTTTTTCTCACTTGTCTCTTCATCCCCACCTGATTCATTGATGGCTGACATAAGCATAGAAGCAGCAAAAAGCTGTTGGCTGACAGAATCATGGAGTTCTCGGGCCAATCTGTTTCTCTCCTCTTTAACCATTGCCTGAACTCGTTTTTCCTGTTCCACTGAATTTTCAGTAGCCAGTGCCTGAGAACGTTTTGCCTGATCAAGAAGGACCGTTTGGATTTGTTTTACTTTCTCGACAGATTCAGATAACTCCCTTGTCTTAATCTCTTTTTCCGAAAGATTTTCCCCGAGGTTTACACTTCGCAAAGTATCATTCAACTGATTAATTTCAGATTTATAGAATAACCCGCTTGCAATTCCGAACAAAACACCAAACAACAGGGAAATACTTAGCGCAAATAACAGAAATGGCACATTAAAGATCTTCTTCTCATATAGAGGAGTCCAATCAGAGGAGAAAAAGATTACATAATAACATAAGAATATAGTTAAAAATAGCAGTAGAGAGATTGATATACAGATCAGTAATTGGCGTTTTAGTATACTCATATCCACTTCACCACCAAATTGCCAGCACCGATCGAAGTAACGACCTTTATTTTATAGCTAGCCTCGTTATATCCTTCTGACCTATACATAATTTGCTGATTTCTAAGCTCTTTTTCCTTTTCTTCAAATAAACGTACTGTTCCAAATAAACAAGTGTGGGAAATTTGCACACCCACATCGTACGGTACAAATATTTCAATGTCCCCAATACCATTGCGAATCGAAATGACTGATATTTCCTTTGGCAAGACTGTATTGCTCAAATTGATATGAGTATCTCCGTATACGCTTATCACATTCAGATCATTCCATTCGTATACGTACTCAGGAGTTTGCTGACTTCCAAAAATTCTATTGGTAATCACAGGCTTAGATATTTCACCATTCTGTTTTTCCTGCTGTTCCAACGATTCTTTAGGTTTGATTTGAATAGGTTCACGTCTCTTTTGAAGATGCTGAGAAATAAAATAGAGAAAAAGAATAAAGAAAATGAGTCTGACAATGAATAGATGAATTAAGCCTATAAGACCTGATATTATACCCATCCAAAATATCATTTTCCCAAATAGCTTAGAATAACGGGAATAGCCATAATAAATACAAATTCCCGAAAATAATACGCTAAAAAGAATTTGATGAAAGCGAAAAAAGATAATTTCAATTAAAGCAATGATTAAAATAGCAATTACTATTTTTTCTGCCCAATGGCCTTCTTTATATCTCTGCATATTCCTACCCCCTATCCGTCATTCATCTTAGATGAAACTTGCTGATTACTAATCTAAAACAGACGCAGCAAAATACTGCGTCCTACATACTAGAATACCATTTTTTAATTCACTGTTTCCTTCCTTTTTAAATCTTTTTCAATTTCTGCAATGCGGGTATCAATCGTTGCTTCATAATAATTGGATTTCACTCTATTTTCTATTTGCATCATATAATCATCAATTTCTAAGGATTGTTGCCCCTCACCCTCTACTGCTTCTTTACCGGACTCCATTAACTTATCCATTTTATGATGAACCTTTGCAATATTTTCCCGTCCCATCAGCTCAAGTCTCTTTATATGCATATCTTTCAGCTTTTGCTTCATTAAAGCAAACTTCTCTTCAAGCTGTTTTAAATCAAGGCCAATTTGCACAAGCAGATGTTCAATTTTGGCTGAACGATCCTCATAAACCGCCTGTTCCTTAATGGCAAATTCGAATAATTCACTCACATCGCCTGCTTCCTTTGCAATATGAGCCTGGTGTTTACGTTTATCAGCCATTTCCTTAGCAACAGCTAATTCACGCTTCATTTCCTCTTTCAATCGATATTGACGTTGTATTAATTGTTGAACCTGTTCTACCTCTCTTTCGGATTGTCTCAAATATTGATTCAATTTTGAAATTGGATTCCTCTCCTCCTGCTTATCGATTAAATCATGAATATCTGCTTCCACCGAATTTTTCATACGAGTAAATAAATTTGCCATGTTCCCTGCACACTCCTCATTTAAAATTTTTATTTAATTGTTCCCATTCTTTTTCAAAGTTTGTAAATGGATCATCATGACTCACATAGTCCTTTTCCTGCTTATGTTCCTTATATAGATAATAAAGAACATACATAGCAACCAAGCCGATTAGCGCAGGTATATTACTAACTGAAGCTAATAATGTAATGACCGCAATTGCTCCCCAAACCACTTTCGATAAATTGGTATCTGCCTTCATAAAGCCTTTCACGGCAAAATACAAAATAGCTAATGTAATGGCCAATGTAATAATGGGACCAATATGACCGATCACGATTAGACCAGCCACCATAACAATCAAAATCAATCCGAGATTTTTCATTGATATTCCCTCCTTATGTCTTTAGTTTAGCTTGGAAGAATATTCTTTATAACGACCCTGAGCTTGATTTCCAACTAGGTCTTGAGGCGTAGCTAAACTAAGACTATTAAAAGCTCTACAGTACTGCTTCCAATAAATAGCGCAAAAAACATTGAGAGAATCGAGTATTGCACTGGGAGAAGAAAATCCTATACAGCTAGTGCTGAGACGACTGTACAGGCCCGATAAGCATAAGAAGAGGCGCGCCAGGGGCGATTTCTCCTACCGTAGTGGCTATCCTTATGACCTCGAGGGACTAGGAATCGAAGCCGAATCACACCATATATTAAGTAAAGTAATAATGGAAAATCTAACAGACTATCTAAATAACCATCTGCCCCGGGGAGCATACGTAAGTTTAATAGTTGATTCCCCAGCTGATAAGCTTTATGAGAAATTCGATTTTGAATATAACGCTCCCCAATCTGTCGGGATGTATCGAAATTAATATAGTTTTAAAGAATACATACTCAGAGCCAAAGAACGCTGAGTTTTTGGTTGTCATTCAAGTTTTCTAATAATGTCAATATCTCTTCTTTTTTGCTACTTACCAGTTAAAATGGCCTTGTATACTTAAAAAACACACTTTTCTACTCATCTTCCTTCTGTGTGTTTCTACCCACTCTTCTCTGTTTTTCGAGCATAAACCCCATAATTAGCTAAGTCGTATTTACTATTTTTTGAAAAATCAAAAAATTAAAAAGACTATTTATAATCGTGGTGGTAAATTAATAGTGTGGTAGATAGTAAATTATTTACCTAAACTTTCATTTTCAATTAAGGGGTGATTTTGTAGATTTCAGATATTGACAAATAAAAAGGAGGTTGGAGCTTTGCATTTCAAAAATACTAAGAATGTCGTTTTTGTTTTACTATCACTGGTATTACTATTATCTAACTTATTAATCGGTATAGGTACAGCGAGCGCTAATACATATGAAAACTCTAAACTAAAGCCCTTTAGCAACACAGTAAAAAAGAAACTGGATGTAAGTAAATATGACCCAGATGAAAAGGTGCGCGTTATTGTAGAACTCGAAGGTACTCCTGCAATTGATTACGCCACTAAACAAGGTGTTATGTTTAAAGAACTCTCCAAATCAAAACAATCGGAATTACAAGCAAACGTTAAAGACCAACAATCCGATTTCCTATCATCTATTAATAAAAAACGTGTAAAATTCGACGTTGAAAACTCCTTTACAGTAGTCGCAAATGGGGTCAGTGGTGAAGTAAAGGCTTCAGACATATCAAAAATTGAAAGTATCTCCACTGTTTCATTTGTATATATCGCTAATGAATATAAGCGACCGGAAGTAAAACCTGAAATGGTATCCAGTGGTGATATCGTTGAAGCAGAAGAAACATGGGTCAAAGGATACAATGGTACAGGTACAGTTGTTGGTATTATTGATACTGGAATTGATCCCAGCCATAAAGATATGGTTCTAACTGATGAAAGCAAAGCAAAGTTAACAAAATCGGATGTAGATGCAAGCATTTCTAAAAATAAATTACCAGGAAAATACCATACAGCGAAGGTTCCATACGGATACAACTATTATGATAAGAATCAAGAAATTCTTGATCTTGGCTCTGATGCATCCATGCATGGTATGCATGTTGGTGGAACGGTTGGAGCAAATGGATCCAAAGATGCTGGAGGCATTAAAGGAATTGCTCCTGAAACACAATTATTAGCTTTAAAAGTATTTGGTAATGATTCAGAAATGCCTTCTACATGGGGCGATATTTACGTTAAAGCAATTGATGATGCCATTTTGCTTGGTGCAGATGTGTTGAATATGAGTCTTGGATCAACTGCAGGATTCCAATCTCCTGAAGATCCTGAGCAAAAGGCGATTGAAAGAGCTGTTAATAACGGTGTATTAATGGCCATTTCAGCGGGTAACTCTGCTCAGATCTCTGATGGATACGCAGATCCTTTTGCAACGAACCCTGATATCGGGCTTGTAGGATCACCAAGTGTTTCCAAAGATTCCATCTCAGTTGCTTCTCTTGAAAACACACATGTATTTGTAGATAAATTTGAATTTACGATTGGTGGAACGACATACTCAGCTGGATATAAAACACAATCCTCTCCTCTACCATTAGATGTTTTCGGTACAACTGAAAAAGATGTTGTTTATGTTGGTAATGGTCATCCAGATCAATATCAAGGAAAGGATGTAGCTGGTAAAATAGTTTTTGCTGTCAGAACAGCTGCTACTCCAAACTACGGTGAAATCCAAAAGCAAGCCGAAGCTGCCGGAGCCATCGGTGTTATTATCAGGGGAACTCCTGCACATGGAGATTTTGTCAGCATGGCTCTAAACAGCCCTACTATCCCATTGGTTTCACTGCGAGTAAGCGATGGTACTATGTTTGAAGAAAAAATTAAAGCAGCTGGTGATGTAGGTAAAGTTAAATTCACCGGGGAAATGATACAACTAGAAAACGGTACAGCCGGACAGTTGTCTACCTTCACTTCATGGGGAGTAACACCAAACTTAGATTTTAAACCTGAAATCACAGCACCAGGTGGAAAAATCTATTCAACATTAAATGATGATAAGTATGGAGTTATGAGCGGTACATCCATGGCTGCACCGCATGTAGCAGGCGGATCTGCCCTTGTGTTGGAATATGTAGAGAAAAATTTTCCAAATCTTGAAGGCAAGGATAAAGTCCAACGTGCGAAAACTTTATTAATGAATACATCTGAAACTATTAAAGATCCTCTCGGTACAACCTATTATTCACCACGTCGTCAGGGTGCCGGGGTTATGAAATTAAACTCAGCAATTACTTCCCCAGTTTACGTGGTAAATAAAGGAACGGATGATGGAAAAGTTACATTAAAAGAAATTTCCAACGATAAGTTCTCTTTTACACTGACTGCTACTAACTTCAGTGAGAAAGATGCAACATACACAGTTGATACAACTGTACTATCCGATGCTCTGTACGAAGCAGGTGGATATACGTTCAATGATCTGACACCACAGGAAATCAAAAAAGCAATTGTTACATCCGATAGTGAAATTACTGT
Source organism: Bacillus sp. D386 (assembly GCF_006346415.1). Lineage (NCBI taxonomy): Bacteria > Bacillati > Bacillota > Bacilli > Caryophanales > Bacillaceae > Bacillus > Bacillus sp. D386. The sequence goes on from NZ_VEMV01000001.1 coordinate 640,183, forward strand.
TGCAGCTGGTAAATCTAAAGATTTTACAATCACAATTGATTTAAAAAATGCAAAAGCTGATTTAGAAAAAGCGATGAAAAACGGATACTTTGTTGAAGGCTTCGTATTCTTAAAAGCTAAGAATCTCGAAGACTCTCTACCTACTTTATCCATACCATTTGTTGGATTTAAAGGTGACTGGAATAAACCAAACATTATCGATCCAATGAATAATTCCGTCGATTCATTCTATGGATATACAGGTCTTGCCGATTCTAATACCGGTGAATTTTTAGGAGTTAGTCCATTCGATAAGAATCAAATTGTTGATCCATCTAAAATAGCTTTTTCACCAAATGCTGACGGTCATTATGATGCAGTGGCCCCTGCCCTATCATTTTTACGAAACAGCAAAACGGTGGAATACAGTATTACCGATACAGATGGTAAAACATTGCGTAAAATAACTACTGATAAGTACCAAAGAAAGAACTATGCAGCAGACTCTATCGTAACATTCGAGCCATACTTCACTGAATGGGATGGTAAAGTAAATAACAAATCTGTTGAAGAAGGACTGTACTATTACCAAGTCAAGGCAATAATCGATTACGAGGGCAAGGAACCTCAAGTATTTAAAATGCCAATCCTAGTAGATAATACAGAACCAACTGTGTCTGATCTTAAATATGATGATGCAACAAAGACAGTTACATTTAAAGCTGAAGATACAAATTCAGGCGCAGGACTTCAATATATCGAGCTTTCCGTTAACGGTAAAGCACTGAAAGATTATGTAGCACCAAACAGCACCAACACATACAGTGTCAAATTATCCGACCTGAAGTATAGCGATGATACACCAGTAGAAGTGAAAAACGGTGACAATATCAACGTAGTTGCCCATGACTATGCTGGGAACCGCGGTGCTAAATCATTATTGGATAAGACAATTCCTTATATCAGTGTCATAGAACCTGCACCACTTGGAATCTACAATGAACTTGAAGTATTTGTCTTCGGATATATAACTGACGATTCTGAGATAGATTATGTATGGGCTGAATATGAAGGGAAACGCCAGAACCTTATAATTGAGTTGGATGAAGAAACTAAGGAGCCTTATTTCTTTGATATTTTTGAGTTCTCCAAAGAAGGTAAACATGATATTCGATTCTATGGAGCAGATGTAGCCGGTAACAAGATTGATTTCAACAGAGAAATCTTTATTGATACTAAAAAGCCAACAATTGAAGTTGACTACAAGGCATTCTCCACAGGTGATAGCCAAAAAGTTAAGGTCAAAGTTGGTGATAACTACAATGCTCTTCGACTAGTCGTTAATGGAAATGAAGAAATAAACACATTTAATGATTTGGGTGACTTACCTGTTTACGCACCTTACTCTGTAACTCAGGAAATTGAACTTCCATTAGCGGAAGGTGTGAACGAGTATGAATTCGTGCTTGAGGATATAGCAGGGTACCAAGTTAAGAAGAAAATTGAAATTAATAAGGTGCCAATTCCTGTTAAGCCATCCGTAAATGCTGTAACGGATGCCAGCACAAAAATTACGGGAACTGCACCAACCGATTCAAAAGTAACCATTACAGATAAAAAGAACTTAACACTAACAACTACAGCGAATGATGGTAAATTCTCGATAGATTTAAAAACGAAGCTGAAAGCCGGTACTAAATTATACGCTACTGTTACAGATCCGAAAACTGGATTAGTGAGCGAAGTAACAACGATCACAGTAACGGATAAAACAGCTCCTTCCGCTCCTTCTGTCAATGCTGTTTCAGACAAGTCTACAACTGTAACAGGTAAAACGGAAGCTGGTGCAAAAGTAACAGTTAAGGCTGGTTCTAAAACTCTCGGTACAGCTACTGCCAATAGCAATGGAAACTACACTGTAAAAATCAAGAAACAAAAAGCCGGAACTTCCCTTTCTGTAACAGCATCAGACAAAGCAGGTAATATAAGCAAAGCGAAAACAGTTAAAGTGGCAGATAAAACAGCTCCTTCCGCTCCTTCTGTCAATGCTGTTTCAGACAAGTCTACAACTGTAACAGGTAAAACGGAAGCTGGTGCAAAAGTAACAGTTAAGGCTGGTTCTAAAACTCTCGGTACAGCTACTGCTAATAGCAAAGGAAACTATACAGTCAAAATCAAAAAACAAAAAGCTGGCACTTCCCTTTCTGTAACTGCGAAAGATAAAGCTGGCAATACGAGCAAAGCAAAAACAATAAAGGTAGTAGATAAAACTGCTCCATCTACTCCTTCTGTTAATCCAGTAAAATCAAGTTCTACAAAAGTGACAGGAAAAACAGAAGCCGGGGCTAAAGTAACGGTCAAAGCCGGTTCTAAAACTCTTAGCACTGCTACGGCCAACAGCAAAGGGAACTATACCGTTAAAATCAAAAAGCAAAAAGCCGGTACGACTCTTTCTGTAACTGCCAAAGATAAAGCTGGCAATACGAGCAAAGCAAAAACGGTTAAAGTGAAAAAATAAGTAAAGCAAAAAGGTGCCCTGGCTTGTCGCCCAGGGCACCTTTTATTTTTACCTAATAATCTGTCTTTTAAAGCTTCGATTCATTCTGATAGAAGATGAAACTACTGTTATACCAAGAGGGATTTGTTCATGTTAGATATGTTCTTATATAATTGGCAGGTTAGAGATGAGTGGTTTAATTGGTGTAACAGTACCCAAAGAAGAACTGACAAAAAAACGCATGGGTGGAATGGGTAGTATTCCACATAATTTATATCATGTCATCGATTGCGAACAAATTTGGATTAATATCTCACCAATACATGCCAAAGGAGCTTTAACTCCTGTAGCACCTCTTTGACAGTTCCATAATCAGACCAATTCTCAGGATAACAGCACAGGTCTTTTGCTGCTGAACCAATTACGCTTGCATCAATATAATCACAATTAGTTATTCGTTTTGCCAGATGAGGCATTTTCGCTCCTCTGAAATCTGAAGGGACGTCCTTGCTATTAAGTTTAAAGCCCTTTCTCCAATATAGGCTGATTGAATACTGTCCGCAAAGCTGCTCTAGCATATTTCCGATTTCAGTAGCTTGAAAAGAATCATCAGCCACAAGTGCATCAACATCCTTTTCAAGCGATACTTCCCCGTGTACTTGTGCTTCAATGTAATAATCCAGATTGCGATTAGGTTTTCGTTTCACAAGGTCTGATTGTATATTATATAGGTTGGCCAAATAACTTATTAGCTTAGGTGGTCGTAATTCTGATTTGCCAAGTACAATTTCTCTGGAAAATGACTCTTCTAAAAGCGCTGCCAAAATTAAATCGAATTCTTGATATATCCCTTTTTCCTTTAATTCGAGGTGTGAGTCCATATATGTGTAGGTAGAACGATAGGAGACTTTCGGAGAAAGCAGAAAACAACAGGAACCAAAACGTGGTGCAGGTCCATCAGAATGTAACATAACATTCAATGCCCCATATTTAGGATGTTCTTTATGGCTTGTGCCTTTAAACTGATAAGCTCCTCCAAACATTCTTGTCTCCCAAAGATCACGCTCACCCCCTTGATAGGCAGAGACACTTCCATTTGAAATGAATGTTTCAAATTGACTCTTGTATACACCCTCATTGAATAAAGATTCAGCCACGCTTATCCGGTTGTGAGTGAGCCGATCCGGATGAAAATGCAAGCCAATTCTTGCGTTATTCTTCATATTATTAACCGCTTGCTCAAATACTTCTGTTGATATATTTGACATCGTCAGTACATGATTAAGAGTTCGTTTTGCATCTTTTTGTAGTTTTTTTGAGTATGCTTCAATATACTGAATCGCCTATCGTTGAAATGCTGTTAACATCTATTCCCCTACTTACCAAAACATAATTAGGAGTGCATTTTGACAAATATTTTGGCTATTTTAACTCCATACTATAAAAACAATGGATAAAATATACTTCACTTGCAAATTATGCATCCAATTGATATATTAAGTTTTTGTGTAAAAGTAACTTTTTTACTATTCTCAGACAGAAAAATACTAACCAGAGGTGACATAATGAATTACTTATGGGGAATGCTCGGGATTATCTGTATTTTAGGAATCGCCTTCCTTCTATCAACCAACAAACGAAATATTAATATTCGAACTGTAGTTGTAGCATTGGCTATTCAAATTTCTTTTGCTTTTATTGTTTTAAAATGGCCACTTGGACGTGCAGCATTTCAGAAAATAACCGATGTTGTGAATAACATAATCGGTTACGCAAATGAAGGAATAAACTTCCTGGTTGGCGGTCTTTATACACCACAATCAGGCATTACAACCGTTTTCTTATTTAATGTTTTAGGAATCATCATTTTCTTCTCTGCTTTAATCTCTGTTTTGTATTATTTGGGGATTATGCAATTTGTCATTAAATATGTAGGTGGCGCTCTTGCAAGACTATTAGGCACAAAAAAAGCCGAGACATTTAATGCAACAGCTAATATATTTGTTGGGTGTACAGAAGCACCTTTGGTTATAAGGCCGTTTATAGATAGATTGACCAATTCCGAATTATTTTCTGTTATGGTCTGTGGGTTGGCTTCAGTATCAGGTAGCGTACTTGTAGGATATTCTTTATTAGGTGTTCCCTTAGAATATTTGCTAGCAGCAAGTATTATGTCTGCACCGGCAGGACTATTACTTTCTAAGATCATGATACCTGAGATGGAACACAGTCAGGAAGATGCGACAGGTTTTGAAATGGAAAAGGATGAAGAGGCAGCCAATGTAATAGATGCAGCTGCTAACGGAGCATCAACTGGGCTTCAATTAGCACTGAATGTTGGAGCCATGCTGCTTGCCTTTATCGCTTTAATTGCTCTGCTGAACGGTCTGTTAAGTTTCGTTGGTGGATGGTTTGGATTTGATCAGTTATCAATTGAATTACTATTAAGCTACATATTTGCTCCATTAGCTTTTGTCATTGGTGTACCTTGGAATGAAGCCTTGACAGCTGGGAACTTCATTGGTCAAAAGCTTGTTATAAATGAATTTGTGGCATATAGTAATTTTGCTCCAATGATTGACTCCTTATCAAATAAAGCCGTTGTCATTATTAGCTTTGCACTCTGTGGATTTGCAAATCTTTCTTCTCTTGGTATCTTACTTGGAGGACTTGGAAAGTTATCTCCAAAGAGGAGACCTGATATCGCACGATTAGGCATTAAAGCGATCATAGCAGGTGCACTGGCATCCTGTTTAAGTGCTGCAATTGCAGGAATGATTATTGGGTAGGAAATATTCCGGATTTTTAAAGCTTAGGATATTAAATACTATGGCCTCAAGTGATTTTAAGACTTGAGGCTTTAATTTTTATGAAGCACTAGCAAACATCATATACCTGTTCTCAAATCTCTTTTTAATTCTATATCCCCGATATTTTCCATATCGCAAGTGAAATACATTATTTTAACAAATTCCCCACATCCAGTATAGATGAAATAGTTACGGAGAATGACAAATATACCAATGATTTTTCATATTGTTTTACCACCTTCTTCCATGTATATTTCTAGTTAATAGTTAAAATCTTTGTTGATACAGCATGTTATACAACCATGATTAATAACCAATAAAAAGGAGGCATTCTAGATTTGAAAAAAAGATGGTTCTCTCTATCTGTACTATGTGGAATTATGTTACTAACTGGAACCTATGTAGGTGCAAAAGGATGGTATGAAACAAAGCCTGTACCAAAAGGAGAAAGACATCAACTTTCTGAAATTATTCCCCCAAAAGCAAAATGGGAAAAAATCGCAAAAGGCGATGAAGGGTTTATTGAAGGAATAAATTTCGACCGCAAAGGAAATATCTGGCTGGTCAGTCCAACAACCGGTGAACTTCTCACTATAAAAAAAAATAAAATAGAAGTAGTAAAACAATTTCCCAGTCCTGTTGGTGCAAAGTTCCATAAGGACGGAAGGTTATTTATAACAGATTTAACCGGGGTTATACATGCCTATAATCCTAATACGAATGAAAGTACAGTCGCAGTAGATTCTTTTAATGGGGAACCTTTAAAAGGGCTGAATGATTTAGTATTTGATGAAGATGGGGGCCTGTATTTCACTGAACCAATGGGTTCTAGTGCAACTCACCCCGTCGGTCGCGTTTTTTATCTTCCTCCAAATAGCAATGAAGCGCAACTGTTTGCCGAAAACATAGCTTATCCGAACGGGATCGCTATCTCCGCAAATCGCCAACGTGTTTATATCTCTGAGTTTAATAAAAACAGAGTACTCTCTGTCCCTTCCAAAAATGCCCTTTCTTCACCTGAAACTGCTTTTATCTTTGGGCAATTTGAGGGCGGAATCGGTCCTGATGGCTTAGCAGTCGATACTGAGGGAAATTTATATATAGCTCATTTTCAAGCCGGTGAAATTGTAGTCCAGGACTCAGATGGATTTAAATACGGGGTTATTCGTCTGCCTGTCGGTGCTGGAACATTTATAACTAATCTAGCCTTTCATGACGGGTACTTGTATATTACTGAATCCTCAAAAAATGAAGTGTGGCGAATTCCTGTAAAAAAAGAGGGATCACAACCATATGGATTACAATAGAAAGTAAGTAGCCCATAGCTGAGCTTTTTAACACACAATTTCAAACCTAGTTCAAATACAAAAAGGAACGCCTTAGATGGGCGTTCCTTAAAAATTTTCTATTGATTATTAATGAACGCGCACAACACGTCCGTTAAATTTTTGTTTCCAGTATCCTGTTTTAAGGCTGGCAATTGCTACACCAGTAGAGCTTTGGGAACCGATGAATTTTCCACCGCCAACATAAATGCCGACGTGACCGTCTTTTTTATACGTATCGAAGAAAACCATATCTCCCGGTTGCATTTGGCTTGTTGGAATCTGTCTTCCAGCATGTTTCAGAGCATCTGTGCTCGCTGGTACAGAATATCCACCTTGTTTAAATGCCCAGCTAACAAAACCGGAGCAATCAAAGCGTCCTGCTGCAATATCAGCTTGAGTTCTTCCACCGCCGAATACATAAACAGAGTTCCCAATATATTTATTGCCTGCAGTAATAACGGTTTGAATATTTTTATTTTGGGTAGAACTATTAGTAGAACTTGGCTTCTTATTAGAAGAGTTTGAATTAGCTGGTTTAGAGCTAGTTTGTTCGTTCTTCGAAGTGCTTACAGCTTCTTCTTTAGAGCTGGAATTCACTTTATTTGTTGTTTCATTCTTAGTTGAAGAGTTTGTTTCTTCTTTTTGAGTATCAGCAATCTTCTCAATTTTCTCTTTTACATTGGAAGATTCTTTTACAACAACTGGCTCCACCACAATGTCGATATTTCTTGCTTTAGCATCTGCTAATTGACGTTGACTTTCTTTTTCCTTAGCTTTAAGCTCTTCCTTTAAGGAATTTGTTTGATCTTGTTGTTGCTTAATATCCTGCTGCATACCAACAAGCTCAGTTTTCATATCCTTTAAACCAGTAAGCTTTTCTTCTACTGTTGCTTGTTTATCCTCAAGTTGGGTCTGATCCTCTTGAATTTCATCAATTAATTGACGGTCCGCTTTAACAATTGTTGATACGGCTCCGATTCGTTCAATAAAATCTCCAAAACTAGTAGATCCAAAAATTACCTCTAAATAGCTGACGTTACCATTTGTTTGTTGGTACGTAATAGCACGCTTCTTTAAAATTTCTTGGCGTTTTTCATTTTTTTCTTCCAGTTCGGTAATTTCATTATCTAAAGTCTCTACTTGTTTTTCCGTTTTGATAATATCATCTTCTGTTTTATTAATCATGTTCTGATTATCTTTCACAGCCTGGTTGATTTGATCAATACGAGTATTCAGAGTAGAAATTTCAACTTGTACCTCATTTAGAGCAGCTTGAGCTTTATCAACCTCAGCTTGCCTAGCTGGGTCTTTTGCAGCACTTGCTGATGGAGTGCCTATGTAACTGCTGAACCCAAGCAATAAAGCCGTACTTAGCGCAATAATTCTTTTATTCATCATTAAAGTATTACCTGCTTCCTAGTTTTTTAATTTATCGGGTCTTTCATACCATTTCTATTTATCTATTTATCTAACATGGATAAGTATATCATGCTAATTTAACAAATAAGTTATAGTAATATTACAATTATATTTCAAAAACATGTTACTAGTTTTTAATTTGTAATAATAGGGCATAAATAACTTCGATTCTATAAAAAAACTTACAAAAAGTAAGTTTTTTAGTAAAATAATTGTAAATTACTTTTAACAGAAGGAGAAAATTAAGCTAAAATCCACTTAAAAATCCCGTGATTATTGGCGAATAAAACATCTAAACTATCTAAGTATTTTCTTTAATCCTCTTATTTCCATATTTCTAATCTATAATTCCCATTCTAATAGCCTTTACAGCTACTTCTGTTCGATTTTTGGCATCCAGCCTTCTCATAATGGTTGAAATATATTCTCTGACCGTATACTCACTTAAATAAAGCTGAACAGCTACCTCTGTTGTAGAAGCTCCTGCAGCCAATAACTTAATAATATCAACTTCATGAGAAGAAAATGATAGTTTACGATTTAAATCATTCTGTGTTACAGAATTTTCAGGGTTCGTAAACCTAAGCAACAGCTCTCCTGCATTTGCCCCTATTTCATTAATGCAGGATACCAAGCTCCTATCTCGCTCAAATTTCCGCTCTGGCCCTTTATCTAGTAAAATGCCGCCAATCACCTTACCTTCTTCCGGAACATAAATAGGGACAATTAACATGGATACGAGATTAAATTGCTTAATAAATTTTTCAGGAAAACCGTATGTGGCATCCTCTATAAAAACAGGCTGAAAATTACGCAGCTCATTTCCTGCTGGTTTTAATTTATTCAAATAATGTGTCAGTGCAGGAATGTTTATGATTTGTTCCTGATTATCTATATGGTGGGCGTATACTCCTATTGCTCAGGTGTAGGTGGTCAGATGGAAGATAGCAGTGAAGAGGAATTAAAGGATATTATTAAGAGTTTACAAGAGGGGACTAAGAAGAAACAAACAAGTCAGAGGAGCAAGATAAAGAAGAAACCAATAAAGAGGAAGAATCGGACAAACCTTCGGGCGATCAGCCTGCAGCTGAACCTGAAACACCGGAAGCTGAGACACCGGCTATCGAACCTGCCCCAGATCCTATGTACCAACTGAACCAGAAGAGGAAGAAGACAGTGAAAATCCGGATGATGGTGTAGAAGAACCTGATCCTCCTGTGGACGATGGCACAGACGAAACTGAAATACCAACTCCGCCACCTGCTTCATAAACTACTTATCTATCTAAAAAGGAGCTGTCGAAATGAATCGACAGCTCCTTTGTCATGACGGTTTAAACGAACTTACATTTGGAAAGAGATAGGGTTGAACGGTCGTATCACTTCTTACAAACAACGGATGCAGGGGATGCCCCTCTCTTGTTGTACCCAGGCAGTTAGGATCATATCCCTTAAACCAGTCCGATAATAACTGATAATCTTTGTGATGGATGGTACAGTTTTCTCCCCAGCCAACGATAATTTCAGAACCGCTGTGTAAGGCATTTTCTAAATAGAAGCGGTTTTCAGGACCTGTAGCCTCCTCCAAGGACAGATTCCTGAGATCTCTCCATTCCCTGCTCCGATAGGCAAATACATTCACCAATTCCACAGAACCGCAATCTAATTTCTTAGCAAACGAAACACAACGCATGGTCGTCCGGTCATCCACTCTGTCATCAGCCTCGCTTGGGTGTAAAAGAACAAAGACAGCTTTTCTTAAATTGTAATCATCCCATTCCCTCTTTAGGGAATATCGATAATTTCCTTTTATAATGGCACTCCTTTTCAATCGATTTCCCCCTTTCCGTTCCTATTATTATGTATAAGCTCCTCAGGTGACTTTTATGATAAAACCGGCCAACAATCATTGAGAACAATTTTGTTCCATTATTTTATTTGGAGCTTGACTTGCTTTTTGTGGGTAAGTGGGTAGGTGTCTAATTCAATATTAAGAGGACCCTTAATGATTTCTTCTGGTTTATAGTAGAAGCTTATAGCGTCTAAACCGTCTATTTCCCAGTACTCCGCTTCCCCTGTTGAAATTTCTTTACCTGTTCCATCAGTTATCATTCCACCGCCAGAAACAGTATCTTTACTCTTGGGGATTTCCATGAAAATAGACACCTTATTTTCTTCTATCTTAGAAGATTTCACTAATCCATCCGATGGATATTTCAATAGCCTGCCTGTTTTTTCATCAACTTCAATGATTAACTCATCCTTATCTAGAGCATGAATACCATCGAATAGTAGGTACAGCTTCTCGGGTTTCCGAAAATAATTACTTTCTATATAGATTTCACTTTCTTCCTCATTAAAATGACTGCCAGTAGATCCCCATATCTCACCTTTATCATCCATTAGCCTAACATGATTCAAATGAAATATTTTTTTTGTATTATTCGGATCATATTTTACGTCAACCCTGACACTTAGTGGATCAATTTCTACTTTTCCAAACGTAATCCGCTGATTGTCTATGGTCACTGTTTCATCAATGGCCATCTGTTTATGCTGACCTTTATACAAGGAATGATCTATTTTCAAAGGGAACTTAAATGGACCTATTAAGCTAGTGTCATTTTTCAGATGGACTTTTAGTTCTATTTCTTCTCTATCTTCAAGCTGATGCACTAGATTAAAATCTAAGGAGCCGAACCCATTTTCATGAGCTGAATAGGATATGGATTGCTCGACACCGTCTCCGTCAATCAATAGATCGGGAAATTCTATTTGTATTTCATCCCCTGCTCCCTCTATATGATAAAAAACAACCATCCTATGCCTATCAACAATTAAGGATTCAATCGTTACCTTATACCCATCCTTCTCTTGCGTCTGTCCAACTGACTGTAAAAAATCATTCTCCACTGCAGACATATAGCCTTTATCGTTTCGGATTAGATTGATAATTTTTTCTGCGCCCGGTATAGAAGAAAGGGCATTTGCAAAGGACGGTGACACTCGTACCAGGCTAATGCAAAACAGGAGTACAATAGCAGCCGCTGCTAATCCTGTATATTTTATAAGTCTTTTTCTCTTCTTGTGTTTGGCTTTACTAAAGCCTGACTGAATGGCTGCGGAAACTTTTTCGTTTGGTACAGGCACATATTCCATTTGTTTTTTTAAATCCAATAATTCTTGTCTCTCTTTTTCATACATGGCGGGTACCTCCCGATTCCTTCATTAGTTCCTTGAGCTTCCGAAGGCCTTTGTAAAGTCTTGTTTTAACCGTACTTTGTGGGCATTCACATATATCCGCAATCTCACTTATGGATAGGTCCCGTAAATACTTTAATACGATGATTTCACGTGATGGTTCATCCAGGAACATGAGCGCCTCTTCTATTTCAAGCTGACCATAATCATCCGTATGGACCATTTCCTGTCCAATGAAATGATGGTGTATTTTTTTGGCCTTCAATTCATTTGAACAAACGTTTAATAAAATTCTTACAAGCCATGTAGAGAAATAGGATGGCTCTCGCAGCTTTTTAATTGAACGGTATGCTCGAAAAGACGTTTCCTGGATAGCTTCCAGAGCTTCTCCTTCATTTTTTAAATAGACAATGGCCATTCGATACAGCTGTTCCTTATGAAGATCTAATAAAGTTAAAAATGCTGTATCATCCCCTTTTATAGCCCTTTGTACTAAAGAAGCATCTTCATGCATGCGGCTCCCCCCTGTTTTCTCTCTACTTATTAGACTGTTTATCCTAGAAAAAAGTTTCAATATATTATAAAAAATACCATAATTTTATAGTTTTAAGATTTATAGCATAAATAAAAGACCTCAAAATCAAGAGGTCAATAATTAAGAATCTAATTAGAGGACATAAAGTATAGAAGTGTTATCAATGGAAATATCATAAATACTATATTTAATATCTGAGTGAACCATAGAAACAAAGTCTTTTTTTGGGCGGTTTTATTAATATATAGAAAAGAAGCTGCACCTATAACACAGGGGATCAAGCCTAATAATGGATATCTTTGAGGAGTTGAGTTGATCGATTGGATAAGGGCCATTATACATACCACCAAGCTTACCCCCATTAAAAGCGCTGGAATCCATACTTTGTTTCTTTTCATTCCCAATACCATCCTTTCTGCGGAACAACTAATATTTCATATAAATTGATTCGTTTAATCCCATTTTATGTACTTCACTTTCTAATAAATCCTTCTCACTATAAAACAAAATAAAAAATGATTGGTAAAGTGATTAAGCTAAGTACTGTACTTATAAATGTACAAACCGAAACAAATTCCGGCTTTGTATTAAACTGAATGGCATACATCGTCGTATTTGCAGCAGCAGGCATTCCGGCCATGATAATCATTAATTGTTTAAGCAAGGTATCGATTGGCAAAAGGGCTGAAATTCCCCACGCTACAAGGGGCGCCACTGCCAATTTAATGATTAGTGCATACGTAACCTTTTTATATTCAATATTCTTCAGACTGATTTTGGCTAATTGCATACCTAAAACAAGCATGATTGTCGGAATAGCCGCGCTTCCAACTAAATCAATGGTAGTCATTAAGGAATGGCTGATGGTAATACCCGTGTACTGAAATAACAGTCCAAAAATCGCTCCATATGCAACAGGCATACGTAATACAATTGCAAGTGTATCTCTAATCCCTCCGCCTATATCACTTCCTCGCGCCGCTACATATACCCCAATTGTCGCCATCACGATACTTTGGGTGACCATTAAGATGATGGCATAATCAAATCCGGCAGCGCCAAACAATAATAACGCAACAGGTGTTCCATAATTACCATTGTTCATAAAAACCGAACCAAGAATGAGCCCACAGGTTTCCTTTATGTTGTATTTATTTATAAAAGCGATAAAACATACAAAGATAATAAGTGCTAAACAAAGCCCAAACGCGTAAATAACAATATAAAGATAATCTAACGTCAGTTCATTAGTATAAAACGTTTGAAACACCAGTAATGGTGTCATTAAATAAAGGGACATCGTTGAGATCGTTTTTGGATCAAATCCTATCTTCTTCTCGCCTATATATCCTAAAGCAAATATAACAAATACCGGAATCAATACATTAAAAAACTCCATCTGCTTACCTTCTCTCTGGTTGAAGCTATCATCTTTCACACACCATTATACCAATTCCTTCCTTTAAAATTTCAAAATATTTAAAATTTTTTAAACAAATATTCTCTTTTACCTATTTATCTATTAAAATAGAAATTATTGGAATTTAATTAAAGGAATCAGGAGGCATTATGCAGTTTTTTAAAAATTTATTTAGTCCATATCGGGGGTTACCCAAAGAAATTTATATTATATTTTTTGCTCGAATTATTAATAGTCTGGGAGGGTTTGTACATCCATTACTTGTTTTAATCCTCACTCAGAAGATCGGCATGGATAGTGCGCAAGCAGGGCTATATGTTACTTTAGTCAGTGTCATTTCTGCACCAAGTATGATTTTAGGCGGAAAGCTGGCTGATACCTTGGGGAGAAAATTTATTATTGTAGTTTCGCAAGGTCTAGGAGGCATAACCGTTATATCCATAGGTTTAATAGAGCCTTCGATGACCATGGCTTATTTGCTCATGCTATCATCACTCTTCTTTGCTTTGTGCTCACCTGCCTACGATGCACTATTGGCGGATTTAACTACCCCCGAGAATCGGAAAGGTGCTTATTCATTAACCTATATGGGTTTTAATTTAGGTTTTGCGGTTGGTCCAATCATGGCCGGTCTACTATATAAAAATCATTTAGATCTTGTTTTCATCATTGATGGAATTGCTACGCTCTTAGCAACAACATTAATTTTCATTTTTATAAAAGAGACAAAAACCAAACATATTTCAGTAACAGAGAAAACGGAAAGAAAGCTTGAGGAGCATGTAGAAGGATCTGTTTTTAAAGTGCTGAGGGCAAGACCAATATTAATTATGTTCGCTTTTATTCTATTATGTATCGAATTTGAATACGCTCAATGGGCATTTACCATACCGCTGCATTTAGAGGAGTTGTTTAATGATTCTGGCGCAGCCTATTACGGAACACTTGCCGCATTTAACGGTATATTGGTTATCTCGTTTACGCCGATTATTACGAAACTGACAAATAAGATAAGGCCTATAAAAGTGATAGCCACCGGAGCCTTGTGCTATGCTTTTGCCTTTGGTATGCTCGCCTTCACCACGATACTTCCCTTCTTCTATGTATCTATTTTCATCATGACCATTGGAGAAATCATGATTGCAATCAATGCTTCGACCTTTATAGCTAATCAAACACCAGCTTCGCACAGAGGCAGAGTCAGCAGTATTCTCCCACTGATAATTGGCGCCGGATATGCAACAAGCCCAATGATTATGGGAAGCTTTATTGCAGCATACTCGATTACATCTGCCTGGATGGTAATTGGATCCCTCGGATTCATTTCAGCAGGACTCATGTGGCTGCTTCAGAAGAAAGATTTAACCAATCAGCCTGACACCGACCATGTGAAGGTTGGTGCTTAATCTAATAGCACAGAGAGGGGCAATCACATTCTCTTTTCATAATGTGATTGCCCCTTTAATGGATGATAGCAAACTACTATTACTGAATATCTTTAAGTGTTTCACATACAAACAGCTATTCTCCTGTGAGCTCGGCTTACCGACCTGGTTTCTTCTTATTTAGAAAGAGCATGGAAGTGTTATTCTTTTTCAAGCCTTTCAACCCAAACAAAATATTCATGATCAGGAATAGGCACAATCATTCTTCTATCATTTTCTACTGCTGTTTCCTTACTTACTCCTGCAACAAAAGTATTTGTTTTGGATGAATATGTATCATGTTCACTTTTTGGTATAGGAATATTAATGGTGTCTTTTACATACCAATATAAATCACATGAAGTCATAATATGTATAAAGATCTTAGTTAAGAGTTAGCCAATTGATACATCCTCTTTTGAAACGATTTCCCATCCATTGGCTGTAAGCTTATTTATATAATCATCGAAACTAATTTCCTCTAATTCAATTGCCATTGGACTAAGCGATACATAGCATTCATTCTTCTCATAATTAACCGTCACCTTCACAACCTCATATCCATTGTGAAATCCCTGATCAAATCCAGGGTCTTCAATAATGTCTCCTATTACCGGACGGAAAGATGACTCAACTGTTTTCATCATCATTTCGCTTCTACTATTTTCTTTATCCTTGGTAGATGTTAAAAAGACGTATAATTTAATTTTCATTTCTTCTCTCCTTCCAAAATTGGTTTAAAAAACTTTAAAGGCATATTCAATGGTGATTTCATTGCACGATTGGTTCTTTTACAATCACCCCCTACGAATTGTAAATTTAATGATAAACCTGTGTACTGAATGGATCGATTTGTTGCTCACTTACTTTTGCGCGAACTTTTAAGGTCTCAATAATTTTATAATTACCATGTCTGACAACTGTTCTCGTTGTGTTGAGTTTCAATTCGTCTGCATATTCTTTAGAAATTTCCACAATACACGAAGCTTCCCTCAGTATTATAATTTCTCCAAAGATAAATAAATTTCCTCTTTTAAAGACAATCACATCACCTATTTCTCCCTGTACATATTGATCCCTATACTCGAAATCCATTTCACTACTCACCGTCCATGTTTTTATAATCAATCAATTAAAGATATATGTCATTGTTACTATCGACATTTTATTATGTATTTTTACACTTTTTTATTTCTATAATGTGGCTAAAAATATACAATCATACATATCTTTAATTTATAATAAACATATCGAGTTTTAACAGTTAACGAGGTAGGTGCAAGTATGGATCAGCAACAATTATATTTTTCAAGTACAATTGGCAGTCAAAAGCCTGAAACTATCCGTAATAAAACAGCAGCCTGCCCCTTTTGCCAAAGAGATGAGCTTACCGATATTCTTGAGACAAAGGGAGATATTATTTGGTTGATGAATAAATATCCCACTCTTCTGGATACCTATCAAACGGTCATTATTGAAACCAATCAATGTCACGAAGATATAAGGGGATATGAACAGAAGCATATGCGTGAATTAATTCGCTTCAGTATTGCTAAATGGCTTGAAGTGGAGAAGACTGGTGAGTATGAGTCCGTTATCTTATTTAAGAATCATGGTCCCTTTTCAGGCGGCAGCATTCAGCATGCCCATATGCAAGTCATTGGAATGAAACATGTAGATTACCATAAGAATATGGCAATGATTGATTTTGAAGGCACAGAGGTTTACAAGAAATCCGGTATTGAGTTAAATGTATCAAAGTATCCAGTTATCGGTTTTACTGAATTCAATTTAATATTGAACACATTAGATGAGATTGATGATTTTGCTGATAAACTTCAAATCCTGGTCCGTTATATTTTGGATGGTTTCCATAGGGGATGCACCAGCTATAACCTTTTCTTTTACCATTTTCATGACTTGATTATTTGCAAGGCGATCCCACGCTTTGTTGTATCTCCCTTGTTTGTCGGCTATAAGATTCCACAGGTACTTATGGAAGGTCGGCTCGATATCATTAGGAACGATTTATCCAGGTTACTCAGCCAGACATAGGCTTTTCGCAAGTCTCCCTCCCGTCTTATACCGGGAGGTTTTTTGAATTTCAGTATTCATTTCTGAAATAGAAACCATATTAATAAAAATAGTATCATCAGGAACAACCAAAATACGACTTAGAGTTTTGAAAGGGGATATCTCTAATTAATGCTGTTTTATAAAGCTTACCCCAGGCAAAGTTTTTCACGATTTGATTAACAACTAGCTCCTTCATTACTTGTTGGTTATCCAGCACGTTTGGCGGATCGTCCCGTTTTTCAAAACGTTCATCATATAGTAGATAATCCTTATATGCGTAATAATAGGATGTTTGTACAATATCAGCGTTATCCTGTTCTATTCTTTCAACTAACCTTTTTACCAAGGTCAAATCAATCCAATCATCTCCATCCACAAAGAATGTGTAGTCACCGCTCGAATAGGCCATTCCTGTATTTCTCGCGTCTGAGACACCGCCATTTTCTTTATGAACCGGAATGATTCTATGATCACGTTCCCCATAATAGTCGATAATTTCTCCGCAGGAATCCTTTGATCCATCATTGACCAGGATGATTTCAATATTTTGATAGGTTTGGGCAATCAGACTTTCAATACAGCGCGGTAAATACTTCTCCACTTTGAAAATGGGTACAATGATACTCACCTTTTTCGTTTTCAACATCCTACTTCAATCCTTTGCTTCTCAAATAGAAACAGCTATTTTACACTTTACTTTTCCACTTAATATACTCAATTAATGCACGGTACTCATCCATTTGCTCTTTATCAATTACGGCTGTCTTTAATTCCTCGATTAGTTCGATTAATTCCTGATTCAGATTTTGATCGTTTTCATCACTTTCCTGTACGCGCAATAATGTTTTTAAATCTGCATTTAAAACAAAAGCCAGCCTTTTCAATACTTCAATTGAAGGATTTTGATTCACTCCCCTCTCAATATTGCTTAAATAGGATTTTGATATTCCGGCATTGGCAGCTAGCTGGGTCAGTGTCATTCCTTTACGCTTACGTAAATCCTGTATATTTTTTCCTATCATTTTTCTACCTCTTTAGCTCAGATTATTTACTTCATTAAGGCCCTCTGCAAACAGTCAATTACTCTTTCCATATCATCTTCTGTCATATGGGTACCTGATGGAAGACAAATGCCTTTGTTGAATAATTGTTCAGATACAGACACATCATCCTTGTGGGTAAAAAAATCTACACCTTTGAACAGCGGCTGCATATGCAATGGTTTCCACATGGGTCTGGCTTCAATATTTTCATTTGCAAACGCCTGCAAGCAACGGGTAACTGCATCGTTATGTTCCAGTGTGAAGACTGTCAACCAACGATTCGAGACGGTATGTTCTAGTTCCGGCAAAAAGTTTAGACCGTCAATCTCCGATAAAGCTAACCGATACATTTCATAGATTAATCTCTTTCTATCAATTCTTTCCTGTAAAACCTCAAACTGCGCCCTTCCTATTCCTGCCAATATATTGCTAAGCCGATAATTATATCCGACTTCCTTATGCTGATAATAGGGGGCAATTTCCTTTGCCTGCGTGGCTAAAAATTTTGCCCGTTCAAGAGCCTCTGCTGCATCCTCTAGAATTGGCACTTTGTATTTAGAACATATTTCACAAATCTCATTCATCTTCGCACTTTGCCCATATAAATCCACAACAATAACAGCTTTAGGAAGTTTATGCCTTTTCGCTGCGAATTCAAGCGCTCATTCAAGAGCCTCCGGGGACATATTCCACGTCTCCGGTTCAGAATCAATAAAGACAAGCTGAGCACCCTGATAAATCACTGGATTGGCACTGGCAATAAAGGTAAGTGATGAACAAAAAACAATATCACCTTTGCCCACATTCATTAAAGAAAGCGCTAAATGAATTGCCGCTGTCCCAGAAACTGTTTAATAAAATTTTTACGGAGTCCCTATTATTTTTGATCAAGGCGAGCATCAGGTTCAGCTCTTTGGAAAAACCGGTCACTTGCAAAGGTTGTCTATCCATCATTTTTCCTCCTTCTGATCCCCCATTCTTTTCGCGAAGGTTCCCACTACTGTGTATGCTTCCTTCCCATTGGCTCCAGCTACAAAATATAATCCACTCCGCAGCCAGGCATGAGCCTTCATCTTTCCATCCTTATCTCTTGCTGTTGCCATATAAAGAGTGCTTTCAATTCCACGCCGCTCAAGCATTCTCATTCCTGCAATCGCCATTACAAGACATTTACTTTCCCAAAGTGTATATCTGCTCATCGTCTCCAAACTTTTGGATACTGACTCCAGGATTTCAGCATGGGCTGGCACATACGTTAAGGAGGTCTCTTCCATTTTCCTTCCTAGTTTAGGCGCAATTTTGGAAAAGGGCAAACTCTTTTGTATCCTGGCCACTCCTAAGGAACAATAAGCTTCTACATACATCATGAAGGTGTTGCTATCTAAGGACAGCAAGGTTCGAGCTTTCTGAATGAGGTTCATAAACATAACTCCTTAGGAAGTAATGGTTTAATCAATTAATTCTTCTTTTTTCAACATATCCAGGAATGAACGAACCTGACTTTCACATTCTTCATGGCTAACGTCATACTCTTCTGTTAAACAATGACCCCTGCGAGCGGAACAGATTTTTGTAGAAAATCATCCAGAACAGGTACTGAAAATTTCGTTTCTCTTCCATATAAAGGTTGATAATTCGAGGATTTCATTCCAAAATGATCCAATGATTCCTGCCATAGCTTTTGAGATGGATAGGATGGAATGACCATGGGTCAATCCCCGGTAAAACATATTGGAATAACATCATCACTTAACAGTTTATATCCCTGACTCATAAAGGCTGAAGCAAGTGTTGATTTTCCGGCACCTGACTCGCCAACAATTGCATACGCTTCACCATCCAGTACGATGGCACTCCCATGGAAAGGCAACAAATGATGCTGCATCAAAATAACTCCCATACATGTCCCCAACACATAGATCTGAATCCAGATGTGGTGAAATGCTGATTGTTTTACCAGAATCAACTGCAAAAATCGCTACCTGATCAATTTCGAATAAAACACGATTGTCTCGAACCCAGTATCCTTTTTCTTTTTCCTCAGCACAGTTCCATTCATCAGCTAAATCTTCATAATTTATGACGATATCTAACGGAGATTCTGATTCTTCAATTTTCATTCCTTCACCCCCTTATGTATATGTTCTTTATTTAGAACAACAAGAGCAAAACAGAGCCCTTTTCATCCTATTATTGTATTGAATTACATCTATATGTCACAGATATAATCCAAATTACAATCTGTTCTTTCAAACTTCTATATATAATTCATAGATCAATAGTCGCAAGTTCTTTATAGAGAACTAACGCATCCTAAAAATATCATCTTTAGTAAATTATGTCAAACAAATTTACAGAAAAATTTTATAATTTTTAATATACACAAAAAGACCAACCGAATGATAAAATTTGCGTTCAATATCGCCAATTATTAGACAGATTATGGTGATAAATATTACAGGCTTTACTCTGAAGTGTCTCAGATAGATTATGAGGATTAAGTAAGTGTGGATAGAGGCTAAGTACCTCCCAAAATTTAATAAATCGTTTTTTGTGCCTACATGGAAGAAAGATCCTGAAACAAAAATTCATCTTGACTTTAACTGACTTACCCTTTATATTAAATATTGTTAATTAAATAGTATTTTGATTCCGTAGCTCAGCTGGGAGAGCACCACCTTGACAGGGTGGGGGTCGCTGGTTCGAACCCAGTCGGGATCATACCAAAAACCCTTGATATATCAAGGGTTTTTTCTTTTATTTCTTAAACATAACATTAACAATATAGCTCCATAGTGGCGGTTTAGTGGCGGTTAGTCATAGTGTCTATAGTTTAGGTTATTGTGACTGTTCTCTCTGTCTACTTTGACAATCTTAGTAATGTATTATCAATTTTTTCAAACAGATAATCTGAGGGTTCATTTCCTGTATCTTTAAGATTAAGCAGTTCTCTTAAATCTTTATCATCAAGACCAATAATCAACTTCCCTGTTTCCCTTAATATTCCATCAGTTGCTTTTAAAGCACTATCACTTAAACCTCTACGTGAAATAATAAAACACACATTTCTTAATGCTGTTTGGAATAAATACTTTTCTGTAGTATAGATTTCAGTCTGTTTAATCTTTTGGGAATAATTTTTAAACTCAAATATAATATACCTTGATTGGAAATCATTAATTAAATACTCCCAAAATTCGTTTCCACGAAGAATTCTACATACTAAATCATATCTATTTAATCCATCGTCTGTTGTTACTTGCGGGTGCCACCCTTTTAAATTCTGGTCAAACAGGTACTTTAAAATTTCCTCTCCCTTTTTTTCATATAAAGAAAATTCATTTCGCCCAGCCCTTATCTCTTTTAAGTCCCTATATAATTTATTTCCAAGCGATAATGCTTCTTTGTAATCAGAGGAAGTATTTGGGATATCATTAAATATAAAATCATTGATACAATCAAAAGGCTTCTCACTATCTATTCGAACATCAAAGAGGATTTCATTCATTAATCTATAAAATCTATCAATTAACTCGACATCATTGTTTATCAAGAAAAGTAAATTGTTACTATCAAGAATTGAGGTATTTGGAAATTCTTTTGTTAAGTCAAACTTTATTTCTTTATCTAAAGGACAACCTACAATAAATATATTTTTAATTACACCTATCTTGGTAGCTGATTCTTTTAAAGAAAAAAGGGATTTTCTCAACATTACTTTACTCGGTTGCTTAGTTAAATAAAATTTCACATATACTGCTACTCTCTCAATCTGTCTAGTTTCTAATATAAAGTCTATTCCAAAGGTATCAAAAACCTGAACTTTTATACCCTTACTCTTGAAAATATCATAACAAAGTTCTTCAAATTCAAGCCCACTTTTTAATAAAGGAGCCTTTCTACTCTTCCTATCCTTCATAAAAAATCATCCTAATCACGCAAATTTATTTTGATTCATTATCTATTGACTAAAATCCATAAGCGTAAATCAATTTCCATATACCACATAAATATGTTAATATATGTTACTATCATTATAAAAGAATAAAGTGTTAGGAGGCAAAACTATTGGATTGGGCAAATGTGAAAGTAATACTTAAAAACTATACACAGCTTAGGCATTTTCAAATTTTATTCGATAAATACAACTTACCAAAAAAGTCATCTCGTAATGATATGATAGATTACTTACAAAATGAAATAGAACAACCCAATTTGGTAGGTTCATTAATCCCAGATGAATTATTCGAAGATTGGCTTGCTCTTCATCAAATAGATGGTAATAACTATTCTTTTATTTATAATTTAGATAACAAACCAAAAAGAGAGTTACTACAGAACATATATTTAAATAGGGATAAACATATAAACCATAAACTATCGGAATTCAATATAGATAATACTAGCGATGATATAGAAACAGTACTTCCTAATTTGAATAAAATTTTACTTGTAGGTTTACATCGTAACAATGAAAAAGGTGAATATATATTTTCTTATATAGCACCCTGTGTAATAACCGGTACACTTTTAGATGGCACTAAGAAACTATATAAAAGAATCTATTTCGCACATTGTGTTCTTTTTGACGATAGTAATGATTTGAAAATTGTGATTAATCCTACTAGCAATTTACTAAATGTTAACGGGGTTAGTAAACAACGCTATGATTGGTCTCCTATTGCAACTCAATTCTTCAATGAGTTCAAAAAATTAGTTGGTAAGCATACGATTATTGCTCCTAAATGGATACCCCGTGCATAATATAGTCTTGCAGAAGATGCTACTAATCATAATAACCCCGATATAACAAAACAATTATTTGATTTACAGGGTCAAATAGAATCTTTTGCTGAGAATCTTCTTAAAAAATCTGGAATAGACATTGTTCAAGAAAAAAATCAGGCTTTATTAACACGATTTATACAAGATATACAACAATCTTTTGAAGCACAATTAATTGAAAAATTTGGTTCTAACCACGATGAAAACTTCATTCTTTTTCGACAGCGTTCAGATGGTATCACTCATACTATTAATGTTGAATCCAGAAAAGATGGCTTGAATGGTTCTGCTGCTCAAGCCGCTAGACGCTCTAGGTCTGATGGTGACTTAGATTTGATTGGTATAATATACAAATCCCCAGAAAAAAGTTATAGATTTTTAGTTGAACAAGGCTCAGATTCATATTTAATCAGAGGTACAAACGCTTTTGTTGAAGAGGAGGTTGTTAATATTGTCATCCGTAAACTTAACGAATATAGAAAACAAATACAATCTACCTCCTTCTATCCTATTCAAAGTAAAAATGGAACTACTTTCTCTTCGACCTAATGATGTCATAACAACAAATATAATGGCTATAAAAGTTAATTTAACATACGATTTTGCAGAGCTATTATTAGCTGACTTAACAAATGAGGGATTATTAAATGTGCTACTTGTTGTGAGTTGTATCAATGAAGATTATAACCATCCATATTTTTTTAATTCATTTGATGATTTTTATAAAGCAAATTCTAAAATGAAATGTCCTATATGTGGGGATGTTTTTGATTTTAAAAATGTTAAGATTGGTTTTAAGAGAGGAAATTATTAATGAACATAAATACTTTCGATGATTTAACAAATTTCATTGATAAATTAGACGATAATTTTTTTTGGAAGCCAATAAATTCAGATGAAACCTCACTTGCCGAATTTGAGCAATATGTTTCAGAAGTAAAAAAATCGTTTAGTTGGAAAAAAGATTTAAATTGGAAAAAAGGAAAAGTCCTTGAAGAACTCGCCGTATTTATCTTTAACCGTTTTCAGGATACAAATGTGGTTTCTAATAACCGTCCAGCTGATAATGAATCAGATATTGAAGCTACCTTATCAGAAAAAACACGTCCATCTTTTATGAATGATTTTATTGGACCTAAAATTTTGTGTGAATGCAAAAATTATAAGTCCAAATCTATTGATGTAGGAATGATAACAAAGCTTGCTGAGTTGATACCAATTAGAGGAGCACGTTTTGGTGTCTTTTTTTCTATTCTTGGTATAGGAGGATATGAATGGAGATTCGGCGAAGGTAAAAGAAAAAAAATACTCTGTAAATCTGATATTCCAATTATCTCTTTTAAGTTCGAGGAAATTGAAAGTCTACGTGACGGGAAAAATTTTTATACTATGCTAAAACAAAAGGTTAAAGCTTTATATGATGAAGTAGACGATGAATCACCAGACTTTCCACCAGATGGACATACAGAATATACTTATAGAATGTTAGAGATAGCTGACCATTTAAAAAAATGTAATATTATTAGCCATGAAGAGAATTTTAATATCAAAATTCGTATCATTTCTATGTATGGCTTAGACGAATTAAATTAATTATCATGTATAAATAACCACCAATTACTTCAATTAACTTAACCAAAGGATAATGAATTCGATATAATAGATAAAGTCCATATATCCACAACATATTGATGATACTAAGTTAGTTATCAATTAATAAAAGACCTCATATCAACAAGGTCTTTTTTCTATTCTTTTTACTTTAGTAATAACCAATTGATTTATTACAAATATTGTATATTGGATATTTTATCGAACTTTTAATATCATTTTGGACGAAAAATCGAACTTTTATACACTGATAGCACCTTTATAAGTATCATGTGCTATTATGATTTCTCTTTTACTGATTTAATCGTTATATTAGTGGATTTTGCAGGGGGAAAATGATTTAAAACAAAGCGCTTCTCCGTCATTAGTATCAATTGTAGTCTTGATTAATGAAATTAGAATAATGCGAGTAATATCCATCGCTTACAAAAAAAGGCACCCAATAATCATTGAGTGTCCTTTAGATATTAATTTACTTGTTCTTTAAGAACGTCTTTTATTAATTCAATTGCATTTTCGTCCAAGGGGTCGTTTGTGCCAAGTTCACCTTTGAAAGCTCTTGTAAGAATGGATTGTTTTATTTCTTCAATTTTAACTTGTAGTTCTAATAAAGAATCTCTTTCTAGAGCAACTAATTTTTCAATCTTATTAACAATCTCTTTCTGTTCTTCAATTGAAGGTATAGGAATTACAGTGGTCGCTAATTCCTCAGTGTTTATATTATTTATGCCAGCAGAAGATTTTGATTTTGAAAATAATTGATTCCGAACATTTTCTGATTTTAAAAGCCATAAAACATATTTTGAATCAACCATTATAGGTCGTAATCTTATTAAATAAGAAGCAAACGCAAACTCTGATTCACTTTCTGTCACAATTGAACATTTTCCTACAAGGTCTTTACTACCGTTAGAGCGTACTATTAGAATATCATCTTTCTTTACAGAAGAATTTATATGCATAGTTTCATTATTATTCAAATATTTTAAATCAGAAGTATTAATAAACTCTTCGCCAATATTAGGTATTCTTATTACGGGAGTGCCTTTATATAGGTAATCACTTTTTTCAGAAGTTCCATATTTAAAATCATAAACAATTTCACCTAAAGTACAGTAAATCCAATTTGAAGGAATTTTGGGATAATAATCATCATTAAATTCAGTTTTGAATTTTTTAGGTTTTGCAGGCTTCTTTATACCTTTTATTTTAGCCTCATGTAATAAAGCCTTGTACACCTCATCTTTTTTTTCGCTAATAGAGTTTAAATCTATTGTGGTAGTATTCTTTGTATCTTTTCTCCACTCTTTAGTTAACTCCCCACGAAAAGCCTTATTCAATATAGCCGCTCGCCGAATTTCAAATGATTCTTTTGCTTCTTTAATCAAACACTCTGCTTCATCAATTTTATTTATAAGCCGCTCCAACTTTTCAGCAATGCGTTTTTGCTCATATATAGGTGGAATAGGAATTGGCATCTTCTCATAGTCTGTACTTCGAACCGAAGGAGAATTATCTCCCCTTGTATGGTCAATCAAATATTGAGTAGCATAATTAGTACATAGATAGCGATATAAATAATTAGCTTTCAATATTTCTTTAGGTGTACAAACATAAAATGCTGTAGACACTACCAATTTATTATCCTCTACCTCTATATGAGCAATATTTTTTAAATATGGTCGTACTAGTGAAATAATCACATCACCTTTAGAAACTTTTCTTTTTGCTCTACTGGGTGCTAAAGTTATTTCTATTTGCTTTACTTGTCTAACTGTTTGTTTTTTATTATCAATCGCATCAACATCTATATAATTAAAGACTTCTCCATCTAATTTTTTTGGCTCTCTAGTTTCCATCGGTTTTATAGTATTTTCAATTCTTGTCCATACCCAATTTCCAGGCACTTCGTAAGGTTGCTCTTCCTTTGGAACCAAGGCCTCTTCTAACAACTCATCTACTGATTTCTTTTTCTTCCCCATTATCTATTCACCTTAACTTCTTGTGTTTCACGTAATTCTTCAACAACCTCATATAACAAATTCATTGCTTGTTGGAGTTTCATAATGGCATCTTCAGCAGATTCAATTGGGTCAGGAAGATTATCATAGCTGGATAATGCTTCATCAGCAATCAGACCAATATCTAGACTATCATATTTCTTAGCAATTTCTTCTCTTTTAAATTTATTCCATCTTTCGTCTTCTATCTTAGAACGCTCTTCTGCAATATAGGCTTTCATGAAGTCTTCAAAATGAGCCATCGTTAACCTGTTCCTCTTACCAAAGGATGGCATATTAGTTCGTAAATCATATACCCATACATCTTTTGTATTGCCTTGGTCTGTTTTTCCTCTTGTAAAGAACAAAACATTTGTTTTTACACCTGGAGCATAAAAAATTCCTGTAGGTAAACGAAGAATAGTGTGCAAATTACACTTATCCATTAAATCACGTCGAATCTGCGCTCCTACTCCACCCTCAAATAAAACATTATCAGGAACGACAACTGCAGCTCTAGCCTTGCCATCATCCTTTAAAGCATTATAAATAAGTTGTAAAAAGTTTAATTGTTTGTTAGAAGTCTCAAATGTTAAATCATCACGTGAGACTCTTTCTCCACCTTTCTTTGTACCAAAAGGAGGGTTTGTTAATATCACATCAAAGTTCTTCATCCATTTACCGTTGCCT
The DNA here is from genome assembly GCF_006346415.1 of Bacillus sp. D386. Lineage (NCBI taxonomy): Bacteria > Bacillati > Bacillota > Bacilli > Caryophanales > Bacillaceae > Bacillus > Bacillus sp. D386. The sequence continues at coordinate 667,000 of NZ_VEMV01000001.1, forward strand.
GATAAAGAATCCCCGTTTTCTAGTCGACCTTCAATATTATGAAGGAGTGCGTTCATAAGCGCCAAACGATGTGTTCCCTTTACAAGTTCCATTCCGCTAAAAGCTTCTTTCTTTTGAAACTCAGCTTGTTGAGGGTCAATGCTAAAATATTCATCTGTTTTATTTTTTAAATATTGGTCAGCGGCTATCATAAAACCAAATGTTCCTGCCGCTGGGTCATTGCAACGTTCTCCAACTCGGGGGTCAATAAGTTGAACCATAACATCAATTAGTACACGAGGTGTGAAGTATTGACCCGCTCCTGATTTTGTTTCACTCGCATTTTTTTCGAGTAAACCTTCATAAAGATTTCCTAATCCCTCTTCTTTTGCATTATACCAATCAAGGGCATCAATAGATTTTATGATTTTTTCTAAGTTCTTAGGTTCATCAATACTGGTTGCTGCATCATGATAAATTAAGCGGAGTTGCTCATTTTCACTATTACCCAATTCTAATAATAGCCGTTGGTAGTAATTCTTTAATTCTATCCCTTCTTTTACCGTAAGGTCATCCCAACGATATCCCTCAGGAATGACACTCTCAGTTTCCTGTTCTTTCATCATTTTAAGAAATAATATATAAGTTAATTCTGTAACATATTGTTGATACGTAATCCCGTCATCACGCAGAACATTACACAAGTTCCAAAGCCTTTGTACAATTTCTTGGTTGTTCATTTTCTTCCTCCAAATAGTAAAATATTATTTATCAATACATCCTTAAAATTTAAAGTCACGCTTTATATTATAACTCAAAAAAGCCTCAATAAGAGGCCATTATTTTAACTGATGTATAAGTTGTCGTTTATTGTTTTTACGATTTTATCAATCTCTTCACCAAATTCACGTTTTAACACTTTATATCCACCTTGACTACGGAATGGTTCTTCGGCAAAAGCATCTTGTGGAGTTGGGGCTAAAACAGGTATTTTTATAAGCTGCTTTTCAATACGTTCTAGCCATTTTTTCTGCCTTGGTGTCCAATCGTGAAGAGAGTAAACCTTTTGCATCGCATGTTTAATTCTTGTTTCATGGTCTACTAATGCTTCTCCTAAAGCTGCCTGCCGAATAAAACTTATAATATCTGCAGCGATTTCTTCATTTTTTGTTTGTTTCCAAGCAGACTGTAAATGAGATTGTTTAAATCCTTTTGTCTCCAAAATCACTATAAGCTCTCTTAAATCTTTTTTCGTTAAATCCCTTGGTCTTGTACATACAATATGGAGCGAAGGAATTTCATTAATATTTTCCTTAATAAACTGAATGAACCCATCTAAATAGTCTTCTGGTCGTTTATTTCCTTCCCCGTATCCACGAGTAACATCCTTAATTGTGTCTTCCTGGTTAGAAATATAGAGTTTTCCTCCCTTAACTCTATAAGCATCAAAGTAATCAAACAAGATATCACTTTGTCTAGCTTTATCAGGTGTATAGGATTGTACTTCTTTTACCCATTCATCAACCGTTCTTCCTTTAGATAGCTCCTCGAATTTTTGTTTCCCCTCATCATTTAATCTCTGTTTTTTTCGTTGAATTTTGGCTACTAACTGTTCACGATAATATTTTATTTCTTCTTCCGAGTTAGCATGTACAAGTGAATCATACAATTCACCAATTGTAGTATTTTGATTCTTTACAACAGGTTTCATCTCCGTATATGTTTGTAATTTATCATAGATACCAACAGCATCATAAATATTAAAATGAGTTTTCCCTATATCTGGGCAAAGACGGGTTGCACGACCAAGCATTTGGTCATATAAAATACGAGATTGAACACGTCGTAGAAATACGATATTGGTTATAGATGGGACATCTATCCCTGTTGTTAATAAATCAACAGTTACAACAATATTGGGTAATCGTTCATTTTTAAAGCGCTTAATAGCATCATTAGGCTTATAAATATATCCTGTGATTTTCATAATTGCGTCGTCTTCTATATCATCACCGCGCTCTTTATAAGCCTCTTTCAGTAAGCGAACAACCAAATCAGCATGTACATCTGTAGCAGCAAAAATTAACGTTTTCTCTTTACTTGAAGGGTCAATATAATCAACTAATTTATTGAGTACGACTCGATTAAAAGATTCTGTTATTACTCGTTTGTTAAATTGCTCTACCTCAAAATGAATAGTATCCTCCATTTTTTCTAAAACAACTTCGCCTTCATCTTCGTCATATACCTCTACCTCTTCATCCTTTTCAAATGTAATACCTATTTGAGTTAATTCGGTTTTAAATAAATAGGGAGGCTCATGGTCTACTAAGAATCCCTCTAACACTGCTTCACTATAGGAATATTTAAAAATTGGCATCCCAAAAATTTCAGTTGTATGGAGAGCAGGTGTAGCGGTTAATCCTAGACAGGAGGCATCAAAATAGTCAATGACCCGACGATATTGACTAATATACTCATTTTGGTCTCTAAATAGCAATTCTTCCTCTGTCATCTCTCGGTCACTTGTATAACCACGGTGTGCTTCATCTACAATAATAAAATCATACTGACCAATAGTAGGTGTTTTATCATCTTTATTATAAAAAATTCTACGGACCATGCCTTGTACTGTAGCAATATGCACTTTGGTAGCTACTTCAGGTTCAATATCATCCAATGACTTAATATCATAAATATCAGAAAATGATAATCCTTCAATTTTAGTATCTATCAGTGCATCCTGTGTTTGTTTCCCTAGTGAGTTTCTATCTACAAGAAACAAGATACGTCTACATTTTTTTGTCTTAATTAAGCGGTACATTAATGCAATTGCTGTTCGGGTTTTACCTGTGCCAGTAGCCATCGCAATAAGCATTCTTCTTTGTCCGTCCATCAAACCCTTTTCTGCCGAAAGAACGGCTTCCTGTTGATAAGGTCTAAGGCCAAACTTTGTTATATCTTCTTCTTTTAGCTTATTATTAGCATCTTGGTCATCTTGGCTTAATAAAAGCTCTAAATCTGCAGGGGAATGCCATCCTTCCAATGGGCGTGCATACTCAGTGGGCTTGCGTGAATCCCAGAACCATATACCTGACTCTTCTTGCAGCTGCTTTAAATAAGGGCGCCCATTTGTCGCATATAAAAACGGTACTTTATATTCATTATTTGGTGGTAAGAAATTTTCTTCCCCCAGTTTAATAATGTTCTTTGCATATGTCTTTGTTTGACTTTCTAACGCCCCAGGAATAGTTCTATGCTTGGCCTTAGCTTCAATTATACCGACTAATTCCATGCCGATAAATAAAGCATAATCTGCTCTACCACCTTTAACTTTCCATTCTGCAATAGCCATATTTCGGTTCTTCTCTGGCATCGTTCCATGTTTTTGATTATTAATAGCGGTACTATCAGCATACCAGCCAGCTTTTCTTAACTTCTCATCAATAATTAAACGAGTTTCAGCCTCAGTTAATTTATTTTTACGTACAAACTGTTTAGATTTCTTTTTACGTTGGTCCTTTGCATCTACTTGCTCTAATTCTGCTTTAGCTCGAATAGATTCCATTTGTTGCTCTAATCTCTGAACCTTTTCATCATATTCCCTTTGCAAACTTTCCGTATCAACATTTGTTTGCTCAATAGGTTCTATATATTCTGGTGATTCAAATTCCCAGTCTCCATATACCTCCATAAACCAAATGGATAATCGAAAGGTTAATTGTAGTAATGTTTTTGCATCTTCTGTCTTTCCATAATCCCCTTCATGCATTGCGTAATTTCCTTTACGCCTTAAGGTATCAAAGATTTCAATTAACTCTGGTTCTACAAAACCTTCCCTGCGTAAAGTATTAATACGGTCTACTTGGGTAGTTCCATTAAGCTCTCTAATATTTTCAGATGCTAACACATATCTCGCCACTGTCTCCGCAAACAACCTTAATTTCATAATGGTTGTATGTGGGTCATGATATACATTCTTCTCCGCTGTTTCTCCTAAATTAGCCAGGACATCCCATTTGCCACGAAAGAAAGAAAAGTTGCTTCTCATGGTTATCACCGTTTCCGTATATTTTATGTATATATTATATAACAAACAAGTAAATGATGGCTTTTATCAGTGTATTACGTAACTTAATTATTTATTAAAATCTATATTATATTAAGAAAGATAATCAAAAACTGAAAAAGAACGCCAAATTTCTCTTTTCTCAATCTCCAGTTTCGTGTTTAAAAAATATTGTTTTCACTATCTCTCTTTTAATGTCAGGTATATTATATTGAAATTCTTTGGATGGTATTGTCACTTCAATCCTAAAATCAAATTGAAATGAGTAAAGTTGTTCTGCATTAACTCTAATCTTTGGAAACATATATTTTAAATAAATATATTTTTGAACTTCTAGTTCAAAATCATTTATATGACGGTACTTGTATCTAATTACTGAAAGAATATTACTATTATCCACTCCTTTTGTTGGTGCGATTTCCCAATCATTTGCACTATAATGAAAAGGTATTCTGTTTTCCATTATAATTTTATTTATTATCACTTCATACTTTCCTTCATTCCATAGTTCTAACATTACGTATTGAGGTTCCGCTATATCTAAATCAGATACTTTAAAAATAATAGTATCATTATTAATAATCTGATTCTCATTCTTTAAATTAATTGTATCTTGTAAATATGTTTGGTAATTTTCTTTATTTATGACCTTGCTTTGTACCTCCCAATATTCATATAACAATTCTCTATATTTTTTCACTTCAGATTTTGTATAGTTCTTTGACTGACTTGTCCTAGTGTCATATTTGTCATGATGGGGTAAACAAAGAAAAGCCAGATTATCAATATTATTATTGTTTTTATTTTTATCAAGATGTGCAATTTGCCCTTGTTTTTCTTCCAAATCATTATCTAACCAATAACATATGCAACATCTTCTTTTTGATTTAAAAAATAATTCATTTTCAATTTCATCAGACACTTTTTTTCTATTATTCATATGTTTCTCCTTATTAATGTCTATTATTAAATTGCTTGTTACCACGCTGATAACTATTTTCTTCATTCAACAAAAATGGATAATAATAAAATCTGAATCACGATTGTAATTATCTTCCTGCGAAAAACCAATCACAAGATTAGGTATTTTAGTATTTGATGATAATTCGACATAAGACACACTATTTTATCTTCACACATTTCACTCTATTCTCTTATCCAAAATTAACCAGTTTATATTATATCACTTTTACACTCTTAAAAGGGTGTGAAGAAAATTTAATAATTAAATTAAAATTATCGAATGCATGTACAAATCTGAAGTGTAAATGAGAACTATAGTGCCTCTCTCATTTTGCTTCTTAATCCCAGTTAATTCTTCGACTTCTTTGGAAGTTCCAGAGCTACAGTATTTAAACTATAGTGTTTTTTATTTGTCTCCTTCTGAAAAATATCCAGTTTCTTTTCAACTGCTCTTCCTTCCTGTCTCTACGTTTCACAATTAAGTTTCATTCCATCTCAGCCATAGCTAATAATGTAGTTAAGAAGAACCTTTCCATCGTTATCCATTAAATTTAGTCATCATGAATTTTCAAAATTTGAAAATGGTATAATAAACATCGTAAGGAGTGTGAAAAATATGGGGGATATAAAGTTATTTAAATTAAATGATAATGCGGTAGAAGAATTACAAGGTCAATCCGTTACAATTGAAAAATCATTACAACATATCATTGAAAAACATTTAGAAACATTTCTAGGAGTGCGTTTTTTAGCTTCAGAACATAGTACAGGAAAACGTCATGCAGGACGTATTGATACCCTAGGAATCGACGAAAATAACTCACCCGTTATAATAGAATATAAACGGTCTATTAATGAGAATGTTATTAACCAAGGCTTATTTTATTTAGATTGGTTACTTGACCATAAAGCTGAATTTGAGTTAATGGTTATGCGCAAATATGGTAGCGATTATTCAGACTCTATCGATTGGAGTAGCCCTCGTTTACTGTGTATCGCTGGAGGATTTACTAAATATGATAAACACGCTGTTCAACAAATCAATAGGAACATTGAGCTATATCAATATAAACATTATCCAGATGGTTTTTTATTGTTAGAATTAGTTAATTCTACGGCCGCCCAAACAATACAAATTAGCGACCATGCTACATTACCTTCTCCATATAATCGGAACACTAAAGTTAAAACTGTATCCGACTATTTAGAACAAGCAGATACAGAACTAACCGATAGATTTGAAAAACTAAAAACTTTTTTGATGGTTCTTGGTGATGACGTACAGATGAAAGTCCTAAAACATTACATTGCCTTTAAACGCATCAAAAATTTTGCGTGTGTTGAGATACACCCGCAAACCGCAAAAATATTACTTTACCTTAAAGTAAATCCTGAAAGTATTACCTTGGAGCAAGGTTTTACCCGAGATGTTCGAAATATAGGACATTATGGGACAGGAGATTTAGAGGTGACCATATTTAAAGATGAAGATTTTGAAAAATCTAAACGACTCATTGAAATGGCTTATGATGTTAGTTGATGTATAGACATATATGCGATGAAAAGGTAAGAGGACTGAAAATCAGGATTTGAATTTCAGTCTTCTTATATTTTCTCAATAATATATACCGCTAAAAATAAAAAAATCCACAATCTGCTTGCGGGGATTCCAAAAATCTATATTACACTCCGAACTGCCAATCCTAGTTGAAGATAATGTATTATATTAAAAGCCTTATACCAGTTACGGCATAAAGCTTTATAAGGGCATATTTACATTTATAATTTGTTTCTCTTTATGGTATATGTGGTATAACTATTCACATTTAAAAATCTTTCGTTTGGACAGAAATTATACATGAATCGATGTCATCTTAAAAGACTGTTTATTATTAATAATTTTTTGTTTTTATTTAGTATCAGCTAAAGCATATGTACGATAATATCTATCCCCTGTTTCACTATTAATAAGACACTCATCACCATCGGCATCTTTCCCATATATGAGATGAACATTAAAATTATCATAATCCTTTTCCCAAGTAGGAATATATGTAATTGTCACCTTTTCGCCATCTTGCTCCCAAGTAGCTGATTCTGCAAGCACAATCCCTTTGGAAATGCCATCATATTCATCCTCGCCTCGTAAATATACTATATCTGCTGTACCATCTGAATTTAAGGTGAGACTTGCCGAAATTGAATTACCTTCAGTCCACCACTCTCCTTTAGCACTGCTTTGCAAAAAGAAGGTTAAAATCAATACGACTACTACCAATATTGCTGCAACCAGAAGAAATATTTTTTTATTAAACTTTTTTAAGTTTTTAAGTGGTGAGTCTTTTTTTAGTAGCTTATATCCACAATTGATACAAACTTCAGATGTATCTGATATCTCCTTACCGCATTCTGGACATCTAATTAAAGCCATAATATACTCCTCCTAATTATCATTATGTTCTAATAATAATTTTAGGCTCTTTCGACTAAAAATCCAATAAGTATTAAAGGCCTATCGTATACTAAAAAAATGAATCCGAAGAGGAGTAAACATGCAACATTCACGAATTAGAGCATTGCAAGAAGATAAAGATATAAATCAACCATACATGGCAAAATAATTATCTGTGAATCAAAGAACATATAGTCTCTATGAGACAGGGGAACATAAAATTATTCTTTTAGCTTTGTATATAATTGCAGAGTTCCATGGAGTCAGTGTTGATTACCTGCTAAATCATACAGATATCAAAAAACATTATCCACCTTCTAAAAAGCAATAGGCCATTATTCACTATAAATAATTGGCTCATATCCCTAATTCTTCATATACATTTTTTCACTAATATTGTAATCACTTTTAAATGTGATGTAGTATACCTTTCAATTCCTCTATCGAAAGTACTTCATTCTTTTTCCTATGTATCATTCTATGACAGTTAGAACACACCGGAACTAAATCAGTTTCTGGATTTATCTCTATTTCTTTTTTAATAGTACTTATAGGATGAACATGGTGGACTTCAATGAAATCTTTACCTCGTTCCCCATAGACTTTTTCAAAATTAAATCCGCATACAGTGCAGTTTAAACCGTGCATTTCAATAGCTCTTTTGCGGTTCTGTGGATTTCTCTCATATCGCTTTCCATAGTACTCTATAACTTTTCCTTCTTTAAGGAACTTGTCATCGTTTCCTTCTTCTAGAATTTCTGCCTCTACATCTTCTTGAACTTGTTTTAAAGACAGAGGTTCTTCAAAGCTTAGCTTATATTGATTATCTATACTCTTTTCGAAATACAATTGAGGCCGTTCATCTTCTAGTACTTCTTCATTATGTTTAAATTTGATATAAACTTCTTTATATACCCCTCTTATTATTTTTGAAAAATCCATATTCCAAATCAATCTTGTTCTATTATGGAAATCCATTTCTATATGAGCATCAAAAGGCATTTCTTTATACATTAAAATGATTTCCATCTTCTTACCGACTTCTAAGGAGCCCGCCTTAAAAAAGCCTCTTATTTCTTTAGGTATACCCGTTCCGTTATGGAGAAACGCTGACTTATCAAGATGTTTTATGGCAATATTAGTTGGAGTGATTTGCCATGAAAAACTATGTATAGCTTTATTTTTAGAATCCCATAAATTATTTAGTTCGGCTGCTTGTTCCTCTGATAATAAATAATTTGTTTGCTGACGGAGTCTTAATATTAACAAATCACAAAGAATAGGATTATCTTTTAGAGATAATCTATTAATAAATCCCTTATCCTTTTCTATGCGAAATTCAATAACTTCTAACTTGACTGAAAGGTAGGGATTTTTCCAGTCTTCAGTATGCCAATACTCTTTGGCTCCCTCATCATCTGTTTCATCTGTAGGTAGAGCTACTACTTTTGTTTTAGCTATTATACCTCCACTTTCTTTTACGTAGCCATCTGACCTCCATATGAAAACAATATCATTTAATTTAATATTTTCTTTAAAATGTTTCTGTCTTAATGACCACCAGATATACTTATTATTCTGAACATAATTATCTACATCAAATACTTTTGGATTCCCTTGAAATATCCAAGTATTAGTATGATTTTGTTTATCTATCTGTTCATGCACTCTTTCTTTATATTCATCTTTAATCTCAAAACCATACTCTTCTAATCTAGTCCTCACAATACGTCTTTCTTCTATAGTAAATAAATCATGATATTTTTGATTTAATATTAATACTTCTACAGTTAAATCTAATCTTCCCAGTTCCCATAAACTTGTAAATCCTTCGGAAGGTTCATTATTATTAATAAACTTCTTTGCTACATTTAACCCACCTTGATTAGCAACCATTTGTTTAAACCTCGAAGCATTGTAACCTATTTTCTTTGCATTTTCATAAATACCCAACATATCCTTGTGAAATTGCATTTCTAATTGTTTAATTTCATTTTCCATGTAACTCTCTCCTAATATAAATAGTTACAAACAGATTTTTCAAACATTTTATTCGAGTACAATGTCCCTTAACTATGAATAACCGAATAAGTAAAATACAATAGTCATTTTCAAGGGAGTATGCTTCTATCTTTATAGAATACTCTTAATGAATTAAATTCAAAAGGTGTTAAGAATTTCATTTTATGAATGCTGCTAAAACAATCTTCCCATGTAATCCAGCTAATACGTTTCATAAGATTGACTAGTTCTTCATGACACCAATTTGAAATGGTTGGTATATCGTTAGCAAGTACCATTGGGTCAGTTTGATATTGCCTCATTTTAAAATAGTACAATCTATTTCCTGGAAACTCCCTGTAACGTTTAGGAGTAACTAATACAAAATAAAAATTATAGCCAACAGCTTCCAAGCCTACTTCAATACATCTGGCTATTTGGTTTCTATCAGTTATATACGTTGTTTGATACGATATATCAGAAGTATATTTGCACTCGAAGAAAATCTTCTTATCATTATTGATTTCTAACAAAGCATCAAAATTAGTTTTTCCTTCGACCAATTTCTCAGAATTACATTGTTCTCTTATATACCTGACTGGATTAGAAAGAGCCCGACTTCTTAATCTATTCTGCATATTCTTTGAAGGTGAAATAGCTCGCTCTAACAATAGTTTTGTATTATTTATGTTCCATGACTCGCTTGGATAGCATTTTGTTAGTATATCTTTCCACCCATTATTCCCACCCTTTTGAAGGGCTGCGAAGGTATAGAGTGTAATAATTGTTTCATCTTTATCAGATTGGGGGATAGACTTCAATTTTTTTTGTATTATATCTTGTCTATTAAAAGAATATTCATGTTCCCTTTGAAGAGAATCTTCTATTCTACTAACCCTCTTTTCTTTATCTCCAGCAAAAAGAGACTTTAAATAATCTCTATCAAAAATTAATGAAGTCATCTATTTCCCACCTTATGATTATATAGTTTATAAATATTTATTATTTACACAGGAAAATAATACCATGTTAATTTAAATAGGAGTAGCACCCGTTAAATACTACTCTCTTAAAAAATTTAAACATATGTTTAAGTACTTATGGACTACCTTCCCATATCCCTATCTCTTTTATAATTCAATTGAGTTCCCTTTAGCTGCCTTGCTACCAATACATAGTTTATTGTTCTACTAATCAAAGTTCATTTCTTTATTTCCGCTTTAAACAATACTAAGGCGTACAGTACCTGCTGCTTAAAATGTTTACTAAAAGTCTACCTTCTCTAAATAAGCAGCAAGGATTGAAACTTAATGAAAAAGTATGAATATAAGAAAGTTCCCTTCTTTAAAATGCAAGAAGAACATTATTCTGCATTAGACTTACATAAGCTAAATGAAGAAGGAAAAAGTGGCTAGGAATTTGTTGCAGTCAGCAGAGGAGAAGTCTTCTTTAAAAAAGAAGTGGAAGTCGACACAGAAGAGTAATTGATTAGAATATCCTACCAAAATAGTAATGTCTAATTATTTTCTATTGTGGTAAAATAAGGCTAAATTTTTTTTGCTTAATTTCATTAGGAAAGGGTGGTTTTGTGAGCAAGAAAACTTTAATCAGGGTCTTGATTGCAATCGTTATTATAATAGCTGGTGCAGTAGCCTATGTTCAAGGAAAACACTACGTAACCAGGAAAGAAGTTAAAAACTATCTCTTAAATGAGGAAGGGTATTCTGAATCTGATATTACTGAGATGCAATCAGTCACAGCTAATCTACAGGGTGATAAAAACTGGTTAGTATTGATTACGGTAAAAGGGGATAAGGGACGTTACTATTATTATTACGACCGGGATGAAGATAAAGTTCTTTTAGAGACTTATATCATAAATGATACAGAGTATACCGACCCAGCTGAAGCACGAGAAGACGCAAGAGAAGAATAAAAAGAGAGGCATATGCCTCTTTTTTCTACTGTTGCTTAGTTAAAATTTACCATCTACTAATTAAATCCGTTTCTCTCATAATCTACATGGTCTGTGAAATCATATGGCTTCATAAGGGTTGGCACTGTCCAGAAAAACTTATCTTGTTTTGAATTGTAGTTCAATGTTTTATAAGTAACACCAGCTTTATAGTAACCGTACCAAAAAATCATCGAGTAAAAGCATTTGTTTTTGTATGCTTCTTTCTAAGTTCTCTTGAACTTTTTCGGAGGAAGCCGCCTCATATACGTTGGCCACCTTTTTCTGATTGGTAGTCAAACTTCCTAAAAGGTCACCACCCAATTCATTGCCTTTACCCTATTATTCAAGGTCGCTAATAAGGTGCAATAACTTTCAAGTATTTACACTTAAATGTATTTTTATCTTAAGTTTAGCTTTTATCCCCCTTACGATAGTAAATTGAAAATCATATAAAAATAAGATGGAAGAGATTTTTGAAAAACTTGAAGGCAACTTGAGAGGGTATTTCAAAATAAAAAAGAGAGGATGTATTCATCCTCTCGGCAACCGATTATTTAATTTCTTTAGGAACCACTGTCCATGCGTCACTTTCTTCTGCCGAAGCATAGTTAGCTTCTGGGTCACTTAAATCCAAGTACGTACTTGCGTCTTTTATATAGCCTTCTATAACATACTTTTCTCCTGATTCTAATTCTGTTTTTATATCAGCCGAATTCACGAACATATAATTGCTATCGAACTCGATATTTTTTTCTTCAGGGTCATATGGTTCAGTGTATAAATCAGGTTTAATACTGAAAATATGGTCATCATTGTTATGAATTATATATGGGCTAACATATACCGTTTCAATCTCAAATTTAGACATGTACATTTCATCCTGGAAGATTTCTTTTTGGCTTTCTTCGTCTTCAATCGAATTAAATATTGTGGACATAAGTTCAAAGTCATTTTCATTCAAAGCTTGGTTTATCTGCTTTTGTTCCTCAGAATAAAAAATTCTTTCTAGATTTTCTAACGGTTTACCTGCTTCTACCACTTTTTTATAGTTTTCCATTTGTTTCACATTCACAAACATTCCAACAAAAATATTTTCGTGAAGGAAATAAGCTTCTTCATCCGCTTCTTCAACAGAATGTTTTTTCGCTGCCTCTACAGTTTCAAATTCTATAATTTGCATGACAGGAACTTGGGCTATCATTACGCCAGCTATGGAAATTATATCTTCTAAATCTTTGTAGACTTCTGCAGTATATGCATCTGCAACCATATCTTGCTTGATAAGTCCGGATTCTACAAACCAATTATAAACGTCCAAACTTTTATTATCTGTTGATTCTATTTCCACCGTTTCATTTTTTGCTATTTCTGTTTTTGCTGCTTCCGCTTTTATTGGTTTTTCATTTGTGGCATCACCTATTTCTGTTCCACAAGCCGTTAATAATAATGAACATAAAAAAATAAGTGTTATCAGTGCTTTTTTCATAGTTTCCCCTGTCTCTGATTAATTTGTTTAAAATACTCATTTAACTTTATCTACAAAAATAGTCATTAATAGTCCTAAAAATCATGAATTTTATGAGTTTTATGAGTTTTATGAATCTTGTTCTGAATTGACTAGTTTTGTCAGAACACAATTAAAATATAAAAAAAGTTTAAAGTACGATTCTTTTATTGACATTCACATGGATAACTACTGCAACGATAGCAGCAACGACAATTTGCATAACCACAATCTCTACAACATTCACAAGGATAAGAATTGCAATCTCTACAACAGCGACAGTCCGCATACCCGCATTCTCTACAACATTCGCAAGGGTAGGAATTACAGTCTCTGCAACAACGACAGCTCGCATACCCGCATTCTTTACAGCATTCACAAGGGTAGGAATTACAGTCCCTGCAACAACGACAGCTCGCATACCCGCATTCTTTACAGCATTCGCAAGGGTAGGAATTACAGTCCCTGCAACAACGACAGTGTGACTCCGGCTCGTCACATCCTGAACACCTTTTTTCATAGCGTTCATCTTCATAATCTCTTTCCTTTTGAGAACGACCTAAATCATCGTCTGCAGCATCAACTTTCCACCGAGGTCCTCCGTGAGTACGGTAGAAATAGGCGTCATCTTCTCGTTTTTTTTGCTCCCAATACTCATCATCACGGTTGTTTGTACTTTGTTGAGTATTTCGACCCTTCCCGTTATCTGAATGCTCATAGGCATTTGAATAATCAGATGAATCATTATCACTAGCTCTCTGTGCAGAATCAGAAGAATGGTCGGTATACTCTTCATAATCTTGGAAAGCGTATTTGTCTTTATTTTTTCCAGGCCTTCGTGTTTTTGGATTTAACTCTGCAGATGCACTCACTTGCTCGAATGCCTCACTTCTTGCCGAACGTCTCCGATTAGTAGAATCAACATTTTTATTTGTTTTTGATTTTATTTTCTTACTCTGATGAATCAAAAACAGCACAATACCAATAATGGCAGTTAAGTATATACTTTCTGGAGCATCATTTTTATATAAATAGTAAAAAATCAATATGAATATGTACCACTTACCGAATAACCAAAATGGAAGTGAATAATAAAACCAATAGCCTACTGTAATTTGTTCCACTTTAAAAATTTCAAATACATCATTAATCCCTGGGAATCCATACCCCCAAAAGAGAATTAAATTGACCAACAAGGGAATGAACCTTTTTGCCACACCAACACCTCTTCCTTTCATACTTTTTCAACATTTTTATTCAGCTTTGTAACTCACATCAGATATCCGTATATAACAATATATGTAAAACGAACTATTGTTTTACAATATTTTATTACAAAACTAAAGTAATAGTTTCAGATACTAAGAAATAAGTATCACTTTTTCCTTATCAAAAGGAGGCTTAACTATTAATTTATCTAAGAATCCTACCTTAAGGAGAAACCTCTTGAAATCCTCCCATACATTTGTGTATTCACAAAGATACCCTTCGGTTAACTAGATTTCATCCGTATTGGTCTCCTCCCAAGCAACACTGCCATTTTACTATCTTTCTTAAATGTTCTTATGTATTGTATTTATAAAGTTTCCAGTAGATGAATCCATAAAAAAAGCGATTAATTTAATAGTTAATCGCTTTTTTAAAGTTACATTTCTGATTTTTTAATTGCCTCATTACGAATAGCTTGAATATTTTCGTTGATTTTAAATAACACAATTAGCAATTCGCAATAAATTCGTACCAAAAATGGTCCACCTACCATAAGAATTAAACCGAATAATACCATTGCTCCACTACCGTAAGTACCTAAGTTACCTATGATAATGAAAAGTCCGATGACAATAGCGGCAGCGGATGAAATCCCCCACACAAACTTGATAATAGATGTAGTTATCATCTTGTCAAACTTAAAAAAATCATTCATATTTGCGACCCCCAAACCTTATTTTTTCTTTGCTAGAATAATATACCATAACAAGGAGTTTTGTCCCAAATATTAGAATAATAATACAAAAATAGGTAATTAGAACTAGAAAAAGACAAAAAAATTTTCTGTACAGCTAACTTACTACTGTCGAAGATTCTAATCCTGCATATGGCTCTGAAATAGATAATGTCCCTCGTAGTTTCCCCTACATATAAATTAGAGTCATCACCGATATATTGGTCTAATTAAGGAAAGAGATAATCCAAGATGATATTACGAATGTATACTTTCTGCGCATTTTTTGTCCAAAAAGTAGCTGTATCAAGGCATGAGATATTCTTTCAACACAACTTACCTTTTAGCTATTTTTCACCAAACCCATCTGTACTACGAATAGGAATATTTTCATATAAATCAACAAAAAAACGATTTTTATAGTTCGATAGTTTTTAGTTGGAACTACATAAAATTTGAGTCATGATACTAAAGGTATTTACATTAAATTTTACTACTTATCTATGATTCTTAACTAGTTTTTATGCACTGATGATTCTCTCAAAGAATCAGTTTATTAGTAATATTTTGTCTATATACAAAACGATTAAGCAGAAGGTAAAGTAAATATATAACCTTTCTTTTTTGATACATACTTATAAAACAAATTTACAATATAGCTGCTATCCTATCCAAAACCTACATGAAAGAAGGAATGCAAGATGGAGAAGCTTGAAGTGATAGTGGAAATGAAAGAGGGAAACCTGATTCGTCTCTATGCCAATAAAGTATATGATACTTTAG
This sequence comes from Bacillus sp. D386, assembly GCF_006346415.1. Taxonomy (NCBI): domain Bacteria; kingdom Bacillati; phylum Bacillota; class Bacilli; order Caryophanales; family Bacillaceae; genus Bacillus; species Bacillus sp. D386. The sequence goes on from NZ_VEMV01000001.1 coordinate 682,650, forward strand.
GAGAGACCTATCACGGGGATATCTTCACGACAAAAAGTGAATTGTTAAAGCATTACCCAGATTGCGAAGTGATGAATGGATATGGGTTAGCAGACCCGCAAACCAGCCTTTTAATCTCCGGAATAAATGATTGGTTTGATACGATTGAAGAAGCGGTGACAACACTCCAAGCATTACATCACAAACAAGAGCTGGACGCTTTATACGAGGCAACAGCAAGCTATTATAACCTGCTCAAATCAAACACTAATTTAGCAAGGATAATAGAAGAACTGGACAATCGTGATACAACATCATTCCCCGAAAAAGTAATTTCATTATATATGATTACAGGGTTCGCAAATGATTGGTTCCCAGATGAAATCGCAGAAGATAAACGGCAAGAGGTCAAGAATGTACTAGATCAAGCTTATATGAAATGCTCAAACATTGTAATGGCACATCAACAAGCAAAGAAAGCTCAAATGATGATCACGGCAACAGAATACCTGGGTCTACGCAGAAAATTTTATTCAAAACATTAAAGAAAGCAACTACAAATTATGATGTAGTTGCTTTTTTTGCGTTAAAACTCATTTAAAACTAAAATATTTATCACTTCTTCTGTTGTTCGATGCTTTTCTAGCATCTACATAAATAGTTTCATTAAATATCCTAAGAAAATACCCACGATCGCGAAATCGGTATCGCCAAATGTTGTACCTTCAAAACCTAAGTCTCCTAAGACCGGTAGTAATAATGCTGGCAAGAAGCTGATCAGAATACCGTTAACAAATGCACCTAACATAGCTCCTCTTCTGCCGCCGGTAGCGTTTCCGAATACACCAGCTGTTGCTCCGCAAAAGAAGTGTGGTACTAGACCAGGAACAATTACTTTCAAGCCAAATAACGGAAGTAAAAACATACTTATAATACCTCCGAGAAAGCTAAAAATAAAACCGATAATGACTGCATTAGGGGCGAAAGGGAACACCACTGGTACATCCAATGCCGGTTTAGCATGAGGAACAACTTTGTCCGCTACCCCTTTGAAGGCAGGAATGATTTCTGCTAATAATAATCGAACACCCGCTAAAACGATATAAACACCTGCAGCGAACGTGATTGCTTGGATAAGGCAAAATACAATAAAGTTTTGACCGCCGCTCAACTCATTTTCAATGTAAGCTGGACCAGCAGCAATCGAAACGATAAAGAACATAACTAACATAGTTAAGGAGATTGCTACGGATGTATCTCTAAGGAACCCTAAACTTCTTGGCACCCGAATATCTTCTGTTGACTTAGCTCTATTCCCTGCTCCTTTACCTACTAATCCAGCAACCCAATATCCGAATGAACCAAAGTGACCGATCGCAATGTCATCATTACCTGTAATCCTTCTAACAAAGGGCTGTAGCAGGGCTGGACTTAAAACCATTAATAATCCTAGAATAATAGACCCAATTATAATTAAAGCTGCTCCATCTAGTCCGCCTGTCGATAATACGACTGCTAACAAACAAGCCATAAACATAATATGGTGTCCTGTTAAGAATATATATTTAAATGGAGTGAAGCGAGCTAAGAGGATATTAATAATCATACCTAACAACATGATTAAAGCTGTTTCAGTACCAAAAGCATTTTGAGCCATCGCAACGATCGCTTCGTTGTTCGGGATAACACCATCTATATCGAAGCCCTTCTCTAACATTTTTCCAAAGAAATAGAGTGAACCCGTAATGACAGTTGCACCAGCACCAATAATCAGGAAGCCCATAATAGTCTTTAATGTTCCAGATACAACCTCAGTAGCTGCTCTTTTCTGCAGCAATAAACCAATCAGAGCGAATAAACCAACCAAAATCGCCGGAGTACTTAATATGTCTACTATCAAATCCATGTTATATATCCTCCAGATGTTTTTCTAAAACAGTTTTGATTTCTTCGACATTGAATAAATTAATGAGCGGAATGACTTTCCTTCCATCTCCCTCTAACTGCTCCATGATTTCAGGTGAACCAATATAGTAATCTACTGTCTCCGCTTTGGCGGATGTTAAATCGGTATGCCCTACTTCTGCCTCCCGATTCATTTCACGCAAAGCTTTCTTTACATTCATTTCTGCAATAAAACTACTTCCTAAACCGTTCCCACATACAACTAATATTTTCATCTTGCTGCCTCCTATTGTATAAATGAAAATAATTGCTCTAAAAAATCATCTTTGGATTTGGAATGGATTAGTTGTTTCACATTCAATTCTTCACCTAAGACAGCTGCCAATTCAGATAGTGCTTCTAGATGTGATTGATTATCCACTGCTGCCAGTACAATAATCAGCTGAACCTTATGGTGGTCCTTATCCGAAAACCATACAGGTTCTTTCATAACGAGAAAGCTTAATCCCATCTGTTTTACACCAAATTCCGGTCTTGCATGAGGCAAAGCAATGTTTGGGCCAAGTACATAATAAGGACCTAGTTCCTTCGTATTACTGATTATTTTATCTACATAAGTCTGTTCAATAGAATCTTTTTCTATCAAGGGAGCAGCCGCTAATTGAATAGCTTCTTCCCATGTATTCAATTGATCCTTGAACTGGATTAGCTGTGTATTCAGAATCTGATCTAACAAGACCCACCCTCTCTCTAAACTTTCCTTCATTTATAATTCATTCATATAAATCTACTTGTAGATTTATTCCCTCTATCTTTTTGAAATTTATTTTTAGGACATCATGTTAATACTCCATATAATCATCTACTTCCTGAAAATTAACGATAATGCAGACATAAGTTTCAACTTTCTTTCAAATGTCTTGGAAAAATAGAGAATGATATTTTTGCTTCATAAAAAAAAGCCAGTCTTAGACCGGCTTTTAATTTAATGATATTCATATTATTAATAGTTTACTACTTAGCAAAAATGCTTATTCTACTTCCCCTTCAAAACGAATCAATGGGCATGTAGTCCAATCATAATTCTGCACTTCTTCCCACGTTTTAAAATAAGCTTGCAATGATTCTGTGATCATTAAGTTGCAATATTCTTCTTTCTCGTGGAAGACAAAGATAGGTTTACCAATTGAATAAGCTAACCCAATCTCAAACATTGTCCCAGAATCCGTTTCATCATATATCGCGAAAATGAGATCTGCATCTTTTACATGGTCTACATCATTCTTAAAAACTACATCTCTCCAAGGCTGTGTATTATACACATATTCCTTAAATTGATGCTCTCTTGGACTAAATACGTCAAAGCCCATATTTCGCAGAACTTCTTCTGCTTTGGAAAGACGCTGTGCCTGATTATCGTTAAACCAACCACTTGCTAAATAAATCTTCTTGCCTTTTAAATTCATGTTGTCCTCCGCACTACTTAATATATTACCAGAGGAATTATATTAAAATACGAATCAAATGACAAGTTTAGGGTAACTACTAATTCATATATATATTGGAAATAATTATCCTAATATTTATATATTGTTACAAAAAACTCACAAAAATCACGTATATTCAGAAATATCTCTTCATTGTTTCTTTGTCGTCAGAAAAAGTAAAATAAAATATCTACAACTAAACATGATTATTATCATGGCGCCAATGGAACTTGAAAAAGTTATACCACAATACCTTTTTACAGTCCCTTTATCATATAGTTAAAAAGATATATTCCAATGGCTCTAATGTTCTTATGCCTTTTTGAGAATGTTAGAGTTTTTCATCTTAATATATGTCATATTCTAATTATTTTCACAAATTGGACAAATAACTTGAAATAATTAGAATTATCGGTGATAATCAATTTATTGATAGTGTCACTATCAAAAATGGCAAAGGGGATGATTTTTTGTCTAGTAAAATACCTACTAATTGGGACAAAGAAGTAGATGTAATCGTTTTAGGGACTGGTGGCGCCGCTTTGACAGCTGCTGTGGCCGCTTCTGAAAGCGGTTCCAAGGTTCTTGTGTTAGAAAAGACCCATCAAATCGGTGGAACAACTGCTTTTTCAGGTGGAGTTCCTTGGATTCCACTTAATCATTATATGAAAGAAAAAGGGTATGAAGATAATCGTGAAGATGCTATTAATTTCATAAAACGCTTAGCACTTGGCCGAGCAGAAGATTCTATGATTGAAACTTTTGTAGATAAAGGACATGAAATCATTAAGTTTTTAGATGATCATACTCCTGTCAAATTTGTTTCTCCAAAATCTTATCCAGAATATTATGCACGTATGGATGAGGCATTAAAACATGGGACACGTTCATTAGACCCTGCTCCATTTGATTTAAATGAAATTGGAGAATGGGGTTCATTAGTCCGTCAAAACCCAATTTTCCCTCCTCTGACATTAGAAGAAGGCGGAGCCGTTGGAGGAATTGACTTCCAGTTAGTGGCTGAGCGTATGCAAAATAATATTGTTACTATGGGTCGCTCATTAGTCGCTTCTTTATTTAAAGCATGCTTGGATCGCGGCGTCGAAACCTTAATCGAAACAGCTGGTAAAGAGCTAATTATGGACGAGGATGGACAAGTAGTCGGAATTGTCGCTGAAACAAAAGATGGAGAAATTTTACGTTTCGCTGCACGCAAAGGAGTAATTCTAGCATCAGGCGGATTTGAATGGAATAAACAATTAGTCAAAGCCTTCTTAAAAGCTGAGTTCACTCATCCAGTTACCCCTCCTGGTAATGAAGGAGACGCACTCTTAATGGCTATGAAGGCTGGCGCTGCACTTGAAAATATGAGTGAAGCATGGTGGTATCCAGCAATGGTGGATCCAACATTTGAATATGAAGATAATGTAATGGCGCAGCTAGGTGGTGGCCGTAATGGTCCAAACTCTATCATCGTGAATAAATACGGACGCCGATTCGTCCATGAAGGAACAACCTATAACGATATGCCAAGAGCCTTCTTTAATTATGATCCAGTAAAAGTAGAGTTTCCAAACAAAGGACCAAACTGGATGATTTTTGACCAACAGCTAAAAGATAGCGAACTCATTATTACTATGGCACCTGGTGATCCTGCACCTGAATGGGTAGATCAAGCTGATACTATTCGCGAGCTAGCTGAAAAAATTGGTGTTGATCCAGACGGTTTGGAAATGGAGATTCAAAAATGGAACGAATATTGTGAGCAAGGTGAAGACCCTGATTTCCACCGCGGTACGATACAGTTTGAAGCCTTAACAAATGGCGGCGGAAGTCCTGAGAAAAACCTAGGCAAAATTGAAAAAGGTCCATTTTACGCATTACCTATCTATTTAGGTGCACTCGGTACGAATGGCGGACCAAAAATCAATGAAAATGGACAAGTTGTTAACTTTAATGGTGAACCAATTAAAGGTTTATACGCTGCCGGAAATGCTTCAGGAAATCCACTTGGCCCAATTTATCCAAGTGCCGGCGGAACAATCGGGCCTGCTATGGTATTTGGCTTCTTAGCTGGACAGCACGCAGCCAATTCATAATAAAAAAACAAAGACTTTCTTAGATAATGACTCATTTGCGTCAATAACCATATAAAACAACCATACAGAAACGGGAAGGTGCAGATCATGCCACAAGGAACACATACAGTTGAAGTACCATTAGATATTCAAACAATTTGGGAATTTGTTCATGACATGAACAAATGGGCTCCACTTGTTCCAGGATATATCGACCATGAAATTTTAAGTGAACGCCAATCTACTTGGGCATTCAAGGGTGACTTAGGGTTTATGAAAAAGACAGTTAAGCTCCAAATCGATATTAAAGAATGGAATGAACCATCCGAAGTAATTTTTGATCTAAAAGGTTTGTCTGATAACTTTAATGGCGGAGGCTATTTCCGTGCCGAAGTCATTGACGAAAAGACAACTAAAATGTCAGGACATCTTGATATCACTGCTGGCGGTATGATGGGTGCAATGGTCAATCAAATACTAACCAAATTTGTTCCACAGACAGCACAGGAACTAACAGATGCAATTGTAGATAAATTACTTGAAATTAATACAGTAAAAAAATAATAGAAGCGATCTACCCATATATAAAGTTCTATTTAGGATTGTTTATCATAAAAAGATAGAAAAAAAGACGTGTAAATTACGCGTCTTTTTTTCTTCTTTCATAGTTTGAAACCATGATGACAATATTTATTGTGCAGTATTTTATAAGAAAAACTAATAAATCATACATCTCAAATAACGGAACCCTTATTACTTCCCTTTTTGTAAGTATGATAGAATTATATCCTTTACTATAATTAAATTTTCCTTTTTAGGAGCAGAGATAAAAACATCCTCTGGTATTAAAGAATATAATGAATATTTCTTTACAGCAGTTCCGAACATATTCATGATCGTACTTATAATCACTTCATTGGTTTGTGAAAGCTGTATGCTTCCATCCTTCTTACCTTCATTAATAATTTTTAAAATTATGCCGCTAATTTTCCCGTAGGCCTTATGTATTTCTTCTAGCAATCCAACTTCAATTTGGATAAATGCAATATAAACTTCGAAAGCTTCCAAAAGTTTTGATGATATGCTATTTTCTTCGTTTATATACATAATATAAGCAGTTAGCACGTCATCCATTTTTTCTATACCCGTTTTGTTAGATTCTATAATTTTCTCAAAAATTGGTACCTGTTGTTCTATGACTTCTTTTATAACTTCAATAATTAAATGCTCTTTTTTCGGAAAATAACGAAATAGAGTTGCCACACCTACACCAGATTCATCTGCAATTTTCTGCATGGTTGTTTTTTCAAAACCATGCTCTGCAAATAATTCTTTAGCAGCTTTAACCATCCTCTTGCGTCTCTCCAATTTTTTATCCATTTCATCACCCACCAAACAATATTATACTACTTTTATTAAAAGAAGGCCGTTAGTAGGTTATATACACTCCATAACACTATGCCATAAAGTGTAATAACAACTAGCTTGAAATGTTTAATTAAATGTTGAAACAAGCAGTTCAGAAATAGTCGAAAGTGATGAGCAAAACATCCCCTAACTGAATAACGTATTTTCAGAAGGAGGAATATAGCTTGAAAAAACTGATTCTTTTTGCTGGTCTTGTTGGTCTGTTGGTTGCTTGTGGTGAAGAAGAGGTAGTTAAGCCGAAGGGAGAGCCTAAAGAAGAAGTTCCTGCAGCAGTGGAACCTAAAGAGGAAGCTCCCTCAGTAGAAGAGCCTAAAGAAGAGGCACCTGCAATTGAGGAACCTAAAGAAGAAGCTCCCCCAGCCGTGGAGCCTAAAGAGGAAGCCCCTCCCCCAGTACAAAAGGGGTCCATTGACCCTCAAGTCGCTCTGTCAATCCTTCAAGACGCATACCAAGGAATTGCCAAGGTGGAGTACAACGCAGAATTAAAAGCCTTCCTGATTCTGCCGACCGATCCGAACTTTATTGTGGAAATGGAAATGATTTTAACCGGTAAAATGTCGAAGGACGACTGGAACTATCTGGCTGACTCAATAGCTAAACTTAGTGGTGAACTGGGACCAGAATACCTTGTGTTCCTGCTCAACCCTGCAAATCCAGATAATTATATTCTAATGGCAGAGAACGGAGTCATCAAATACGATGCACTTAATGAGGATGTAAAGAGTCAGGATAAAGCCCTTTAACTCTTTAGGACATAGCAACAGATTACTGCATAGTAATTGGTATACAGTGCTTGAAGATATACCGAATATACACACCAGTTAAGAACCTGTTTTTCTGATATTCCACGTTTTATACTGAATTACCGTGAGTAACCGCAACATATAACTTCTGGTTTAAGTTACTTCACAGATCTTACATGATGATACAAGATAGTAGAAGAAGACCTCTCCAAAAAAATGACCCCCAAAAGTTAGAATCCAACTTTAACTTTTGGGGAGATCCATCAAATAGCAATATAATTTCATTTTTATAAATTCTTTATTGTTCTACATTTTAGTTGTTTGATTATACCGTTTATCTCTTCAAGTTTATTCCCCAAAATAATGACGTGCTTTATTTCTACTCCCCCTGCATAATTCGCTGCAGGACCTTATCCTCCAATAACGTTAACTTATTGTCTGTAAATTGTCGCGGTCTAGGTGCATCGACTTTTACATTCATTGATACATAACCATCCTGTATAAGGATTATCCGGTCTGCCAGACGAATTGCTTCTCTTACGTCATGAGTGACGAGTAAAGCATTAAATCCAGTTCGTTGCCAGAGGGTTTCGATTAAATTTTGCATTTCCATCCTTGTAAATGCATCAAGAGCGCTTAATGGTTCATCCAGCATGAGCAAAGATGGTTCATGAATGAGCGCACGCGCTAAAGCGACACGTTGTTTTTGTCCTCCTGATAATGTAGACGGCCATTGATCCTTGAACGATAATAAGCCAACTGCGTCCAACACTTCCTCTGCTTTTGCTTGCCAATTCCCATCAAGACCGAGCCCTACATTATCAACAACGTTTTTCCATGGCAACAATCTTGAATCCTGGTACATCATCGTCACATTGGCAGTTGATTGATTGGATGCTACTCCATTAAATAGCAGTTCTCCGCTTGTTAAAGTCTCTAGTCCTGCGACAAGTCTTAAAAGCGTACTTTTCCCACTTCCACTTTTCCCAATGATGGCTACAAACTCTCCTTTTTCAATGGTTAGCTGTATATTTTTTAATACCTCTTTGTCACCGAATTGCTTGCTAACATCATTGATTTCAATCTGAATCGCCTGATCATTAACTATTTCTTTCTGACTCTCCCACTTTACAGCTGCCAGCTTACTCACTCTTACCACCTCCTCCTTCATTTGTTGTAGCTTACGTTCCACTTCAGCGCTTTTTTCTCACCTAATTGGGCAATGATATCTGCCAGTTTACCCAGTAACGCATAGATTACAATACTTAATATAATGATATCCGTTTGCATAAATTCCCTTGCATTCGTTGCTAAATAGCCAATTCCTACTTGTGTTGGAATTGTTTCAGCAACGATTAAGGTTAACCACATTACACCGAGAGCATATCGTAAACCAACGAAGATGGAAGGAAGTGCACCAGGCAGAAGAATTTCCTTAAATAATCTCCATCCCTTTAATTTATACATTTTCCCCATTTCAACTAGTCCTGGATCCACATTACGAATGCCGTGGAATGTATTAACATAGACAGGGAACAACACACCTAATACAACCAGAAATATTTTTGCACTTTCGTCAATTCCCAACCAAACAATGACGAGCGGCAATAATGCTAAGTGCGGTATATTGCGTAGCATTTGAATGCTCGTATCTGTTAAACGATAGGAGCGATCTGAAAGGCCATTAAATATACCAAGTGCAAAACCGATTAGTCCGCCAATCACCATCCCAACAACAGCGCGCCCTAAGCTTGCCCCAATATGAGTGACCAATTCACCGCTCGCGAGTAACTCCCAACCACTAATTAATACACTGATAGGGGCAGGAAAAAGGGAAGCATTAACAATTTCTAATCTGGCGACGACTTCCCAGACAATCAGGATGATAACTGGAATAATCCAGGGCTCAATATTCCTAACTATTTTATGATTCATTGTCTTCATTCCTTTTTAGTTGATTGGCATATCTTTAGAAACATCGAGTTCTTTCGGTATCAAACCAATTTCAAAATATTTATCAGCTTGTTTTTGCTGTGTATCCACAATCTCCTGAGTTAATTTCGTTGCTCCGAATGTTCGACGATCCAACTGCTTTTTCACGATCTTTTCGTCAATCCCCAATGCCTTGGACATAATCTTGACTACTTCATCTTTATTTTCATTTGCCCATTGGTCTGATTTATCCGTAGTTTCTAAAATAAGATCAACTAAATCTGAATGCTCTTTCGCAAAGTCTGGCGTTGCATAGTAGAACGTACGATTGGGATATTGATAATCCACGTTTTCTGTAAATGTGATCGTATCTAATTCAACTTCAGCAGCAGCAAAGAATGGGTCATAGGATGCCAAAGCATCCACTTTTTTCGTTTCAAAAATGGATCTTCCCTGCGCAGCATCCTCCGGATATACCCACTCCACATCATCAACCGACAGACCGGCCTTTTCAATTGCCAGTACCGCTAAATAATGATGATTACCACCTTTTAAAACCCCTATCTTTTTTCCTTTTAACTGTTCAATCGAAGTAATCCCTGATTCCTTTAAAACCATCAATCCAACACCTTCAGGATTTGGTGCATCTGCCCCTACATATACAAGTGGTTTACCGGAGGCTTGAGCAAAGATTCCGGATCCGTCAGCAGCGTGTCCATAGTCAATGGCACCGGCATATAATCCTTCTAACAAGGTTCCGCCATGAGTGAACATTTCCCATTTCACCTTGTACCCTTTTTCCTTCAAGGTTTCTTCCAGATAGCCAGATTCTTTTAAAATATGTAGTGTATTCCCTTTTTGATAGCCAATCGTAATCTCTTTATCTCCATTTTTTGAAGCGTTACCTGAACTTTCTTTTCCGCAACCAGTGATGAATAATACACCAACCAGTAATAGAATTCCGATTATATAGTTTGATGTGCGCTTTTTCATAGGTCCCCACCCTTATCTTTCATTTATTTTGAAAATCTATAGATTGCTTTAGAAATTTGGACCTCTTCATCCTGTCCGGCACCGCTAAATTGGACTAAAAATGGCTTTTCTCCTCTTTTATTTAAAATGTCGGATACACGGCCTTCTCCATTCGGGCTAAATAAAACAATATCTCCACCCATTACATGCAGCCTTTTTCCAGTAGCATTCAATGAAGAATCGATAAAGGTTTCTCCTTCCTGCAAATCTAAATATTCAGCCCATTTTTTCGCTGTTTCATCATGCTTTTGAACAGCAAATCCTACGTATGATAAATGAATGTCACCTTTTTCATGCTTTGCGATGACAGATCGATCTTTTAAATCCTGTTTGCGTTCTTCGTCTTTTTGATCCCATTCAATAAAGAATGGTAAATCTAGTTTTGCTCCCTGTTTCCCTGCGTATAATAGCTTCCAGCTGACCACACTTCCATCGGGTCTTTTTCGACTCATCGGGTGCGGCCAATATACATCCAATCCATGTTGACGAAACCTCTCCGCAACACTTTCTAAATCATTGGAACGCAGCGCAATCCTTGATAATCCTTCTACGAATTGATCGTTCTTCAATGTTTCCCTTAAGCTATATTTCATACCAGAGGAAGATACTACTGCCTCTTTGTCATAAACACCGATCAATTCTATGTAACTTAAATCAAAATAACTAAGAGAATTATATGTACCTAAACTCTCATGCTTACCGCCTTCAACAGCGTGTAAGCCAACATCGCGAAACTGCTCTATTGCCTCTACTGGGCTATTAACAAAGTGAACAAGATGGTCAAATTGAAACATAAATCTTCCCCCTAGTCTGTTACTAAATAATGATTAGCTAATTGTAGAAAAATACGGCTTAACTGCAGCAATGCCTTTTCATCAAAATCAAATCGCGGATGATGGTGAGGGAACTGTGTTTCTGCCTGTTCATTATGTGCTCCAACATGGAAGTATGCCCCTGGTCTCTCTTCCAGATAATAAGCAAAATCCTCAGCTCCAAGGACGATGTCTTTTTCAACAAAGGCATCCAAAGAAATCGTTTCTTTTACTAATTTTTCAATTAATAAGGCTTCCTCTTTATGATTGACCAGGACTGGATATCCGTGGATATACTCTAATGAATACTCAATTCTATCAGCAACCTTCATCCCATCCAGAATGGCACGAATTTCGAACTCGATTTGTTGACGAACATTCGAGTTCATAGCGCGAACAGTTCCTTCCAAAACGGCCGAATCTGCAATAATATTAAAGGCATTTCCAGCATGGAAGCTTCCAACCGTTACAACAGCCGGTTCAACTGGATCAACACGGCGGCTGACTATCTCCTGCAGATTAGTAACCAACCTGCTCCCAATTGCTACAGTATCAATGGTTTGATGCGGTCTTGCACCATGCCCTCCTACCCCCTGCAAGGTGATTTTAAATGCGTCAACAGATGCCATGACAGGACCCGGTCTTGTTGCTATCTTCCCCACAGGCAAATCAGTCGCAAGATGCCCACTAAAGATGAAATCCACACCATCCAAAGCACCCTCTTCTATCATAAATTTTGCACCGCCTGGTGGCTTCTCCTCCGCATGTTGAAATAATAAAACTACTTTCCCCTTTAATTGATTGCGATGATTGTTTAATACTTTCGCTACCGCAAGTAAAGCCGATGTATGTCCATCGTGACCGCAAGCGTGCATGACTCCGTCAACACTTGATTTATACTCAACGTTCTTTTCATCATGGATTGGTAAAGCATCAAAATCAGCTCGGAAAGCAATGGTTTTTCCCGGATGATTGCCCTCAATAACACCGATCACTCCATTTCCTCCAACCTGCTCCTTCACGTTGATCCCAAAGCTTCGCAGCTTATCTGCAATGAATTTAGCAGTGTTGGACTCTTGAAATGACAATTCCGGATTTTGATGTAAATATCTCCTCCAGGAAACCATTTCCTCAAAATCTTTACTTAATTGGTCATAAAATCGTTCTGTCATTTGAACACCTCAAATACTGCTTAAATTTTTTAAATCCGAGCTATCAAATTAATGATTAAGAATAATCTTACAATTTATCCAAACATTACGTCAATAGTCAATTCCAACTAATTAGCTATGTTTTGTATGAATTATTGTTATTACTAATAATCGAAGAATTAATAATTTATAACCTAAAGCTCACTCTTCTGTATAATTAAGGTAATATGCGTTCTGATTATAAAGGGGTAGGTGCAAAATATGAATATAAAAATAAACGAATTAATTGATTCTACCAGAGCTAAATTTGGTTTGGATAATTATTATTTGAAACGACATTCATTATCTCGCAAGTTAAATATCTTAAATGAGACGGTATATTTTCTTGAAATGGAGTGGTTTCCTAATCATGTGGAGGAACAAGAGGAAGAAGAACTTAACCCTGAGGGCACAGCAGTTATTGAATTAGATATTAATAGCCTAAGATATGAGAGAGTAATTTTTGTAGGTGACATTTCTTATGCAAACGGCTTTAGATTTACTGAAGTTAATAGAGACACCGTTGTAAACTGGATTGAACAAGAAACTGGTTTGTCATATGGGAAGCACTTTAAATTGCATAAAGAAGAAAATGGGGAATTTAACTTTGAAGCATGCTTTGAAGATATATATTTTTCTCCCTCGGGTCATATTAAAGTGATTGTAGATCATAATGGTAACCTCACCCTCTACTCTAAACATGGTCTATTTCCACCCAATGAAATGATAAAGAAAGAAGTATACACACTATCTCTTGAATCAATAGAACACCTTGCATGGAAACAATTAAAGTTACTCAATTTCCCATCCTTTGAATCGGAACAACTCATCCCCGTTTATGGCGTGGAGGAAATTTATGTTACAAATGAACAGAAATCTGTAATCCCATTAGATTTCAACAAAGATATGAGACCCTTAGAAATAAATAAACCTATATATTGGGATGAACCCAACCTCAAACCATTTGAAAGACAGGAACTTAAATTGAGTTGGGATGTAACAATCGAGCAAGCAATATCCAATGAGCAGAGCCCGGATTCATTCCCAATTAGTAAAGCTGAGGAAGAAAAATGTATAGTAGGGGTCACTGAATTTTTGCGCCAGGTATACTCAAATGAAACAGGAAATTGGACACTGAAAACTCTACACCGTGATCAAGGATACATCCACGCAATATTACGATTAAATCAAGAAGACACTAAATGTGTTTTTCATAGAAAGCTTATGATTATTTTTGATGCGAAGAGTTTGCAAGCTATTAATTACATGGATAATCAGCCTTTTATTGATCAATTTGGTCATTTTTCTTGCTCAGAAGAAGTTTTGGTCAATAAAAACGAAGCTTATCAAAAAATTAAAGATCATTTTGAGCTGACACCTCGTTATGTCTTTGATTCTCAGCAAAATAAATATATATTATGCGGACTATTAGATTGTCATTATGGAGTACGCGCCTCGAGCGGGGATATTATCTCGTTAAATGATTTGTAAGCACAGTAACCAAATAGATAAATCATTGATATAAAAAATCCGCCCATCGTTTAAATTGGCGGATTTTACTTTTGCTTATGGGGTGGAATCTTTGTAGATTTTTTTTGAATTTTTGTTGTAATTCCCAATTTATTTCCTTTAGTTCACTCTCTACTTTTATATTTGTATAGATAAAAAAATCAGCGGATAGTTAATCTCAAACATATTTCTGAATAGACACCTATATTAATTGCATTGTAGTAATGCAGGTATTGTCGTCCTTAAAGGTAGAAATCGTCGTTTCAGATGTTTTTTCTCCATAGTTAATTCTTACCTGATATGTTTTCTCCCGTGGTAACCATATATCTATAAACCCATTTTCCAAGGAAGTCATGGTTTCATCAACAATGACCTTGCCATCTTCATCTTGAATATATACATTGAAATCCTTATTAACCAGTTCCCCCTGGCAGCCTGTTAAACTGTGGATTTCACATGGATGAGTCTCTTTAACATAGGGTGCAATGGAAACAAAAAACTCTTCCGCAGGAAGATCATAAGACTTCTCCTTATCATCCTTCACAATTAACTTACGTGATGTAATGGACGCAGAGACATTATCAAAACTCCCCGTACTATAATCTTGAACCATTTCCCTTATATCCTGTCCTTCTTCTTTACTTTCCTCTTCCGAATTACATCCCATCAACAAAAAAATGGACCATAAACTGATCATGATAAATAAAGCTTTTTTCATCTTTTCAACTCCTGTACACTAGTTCTATACAGGAATATTTTAACATACTAATAGATTTATATTTCTGTAATTGTTAACATTTATAGTCATTTAAAAAATGAAAGAGCCCTCACAAGGTTTTGCAAGCCAGCGTATACCAACAATTCTTTTACAATTTTATAATGCTATCTATTTTAGTTAAATATTTTCCAAAATATTGATTGATTTTCGTAGATTCTCTTTATCTTTGATTTCTCAGATGTCACAATATTACATATATTAACAAATAAGAATACAAATCTTAGCAATCTTGCTCTGCTAGACTGTACTCCTTGAGGATCTTACATAAGTTTGCCAATCAATTTAAAATACATACTACATCACTAAAAAAGTCATTCCTTCCTATCCCATGAAATGACGTTTATTTAGGTTAGTTTTTAGCTTTTTAAAGATGAGCTAGAGATAAACACCTCAGTAGTTTTAATTTGTTGCCAAACACATGTTCAATATTTTCTATGATTAGCACGCTGGAAAAAGGGATAAACGAACAAATTACAAAGGAGTGGAAGGCTAATGAAAAGAGCGATGATTAAAACTGGGCAAGGAAATTCTGTTAGTGGAAAACTGGCTGAAGAGATCAGTTATGAAGATCTAGTAAGCTATGGGAAAAGAGCTAAGCAAACATATTTTCATTTTGAGGAAGTACCCGATTTTCCCTTTCCAGGATTATCACCTACCCTGTATCCAATCTGGGAAGAAGGTGAAGGAGACGGTTGTTTAGTACTCTATGCTGATTATAATTTCCTTCCGCAAGCTGCCCTCTATTTAAGCGTCAATATTGATTATTTAATGGAGGAAATGGAAAAAGTGGCAGAACAAGCTAATAATGATGCTGGTCACCAAATGTTTGAAATCGCTTATGCTGCAGAAGAAGATTATGATTATATGATTTCAACAGGGGTGGCTATAGATCCCGAAGAGGCCAGTAATCTCAATGATTATCTAGAATTTATCAGCCTCACTTATATTTATCCTCTATTTGTATCTTCTTTGCGTTTTGCTGCATTGAGACATCAGGAAGACTTGAAGCAATTGATTGAAGATATGAACGAAATCATGTATGAAGATTCTGAAAACCAAAGTTCCTAATTATCATATTGGGAAGGCGATTTAATAAAGGGAATCCTCTCTTTCTATCATTTATCTCTAACTACTTCTATTGCTTCAATAACAAATCGTCATTAAAAAACTGCCAGTCAAATTGACTGGCAGTTTCTTTTAGTCCATCTATTAATATGGATCAGCCTCATGGCTTTTCTTCACAGCATCTTTTGTTGCTTCCATTGCTGCTGCCGTACCTTGACCGAATCTGGATTTACCTGCTTCACGGCCTGGTACTGCAGATTCTTCCTTCATTTCTGCTAATTCTTTCATTTTCATTTCGATGCCTTCTCTTACACGGCGTCCATATTCTTCATCTGCTTGAGTGAAGTATTCCACCATGGCATCTTGAATACGTTTATCACAAATTGCAAGAGCATTGGATAGGTTGTTAATTAACTCATCACGTTCCCAATCCTCAAAGCTGCGATATGTTTCACCTGCTTGACCAAAGTTGTTAGGACGGTCAATTGGTTCACTCATGACTGCAGCATTGTATGTTGGACGGTGTTGCGGACGTTCTTCTTTACTTGCTTCCTGGAATCCGCCAACCATAGATGGCTCATAGTTAATATGCGGATTATCTCCGGATTCTTTTGGATCGCGAACATCCATTTGGCCGCGATGCTGATTAGTGCGAACTGGCACTTTTGGTGCATTCACTGGCAATTTAAGATAGTTCGGTCCTACACGATAACGTTGTGTATCAGAGTAGGAGAATGTACGTCCTTGCAGCATTTTATCGTCTGAGAAATCCATACCATCAACAAGAACTCCAGTACCGAAGGCAGCTTGTTCAATTTCAGCATGATAATCGACCGGATTACGATCTAATACCATTTTACCAACTGGCAACCATGGGAATTTGTCCTCTGGCCATAGTTTAGTATCATCAAGAGGATCAAAATCAAGTTCAGGATGATAATCATCCTCCATAATTTGTACATATAACTCCCATTCAGGGTATTCTCCACGTTCAATCGCTTCATATAAATCCTGTGTTGCATGGGCAGTTGTTTTAGCCTGGATAGAATCTGCATCTTCTTGTGTCAAGTTACGAATTCCTTGTTTTGGCTCCCAGTGATATTTAACCAACACTGCTTCGCCTTTATCATTTACCCATTTATACGTATTTACACCAGATCCCTGCATGTGGCGGTATGTTGCTGGAATACCCCATGGAGAGAATAGGAATGTAATCATATGTGTTGCTTCAGGTGTGCGGGAAACAAAATCAAACATCCTTCTAGGATCTGCCACGTTTGAAGCTGGATCCACTTTAAATGCATGAATCATATCAGGGAATTTCATTGCATCACGGATAAAGAAAATTTTAAGGTTGTTCCCAACCAAATCCCAGTTACCGTCTTCTGTATACATTTTAACAGCAAATCCACGTGGATCACGTGCTGTTTCAGATGAATCTTTTGCACCTGCCACTGTAGAGAAACGAACCATTAATGGGGTACGTTTTCCAGCACCGGAAAATACTTTTGCACGAGTATATTTTTCTACTGGCTCATCGCCAACTTTTCCATATGTTTCGAAATATCCAAATGCTCCTGCACCACGAGCATGAACGACACGCTCAGGTACTTCCTCACGGTCAAAGTGGGAAATCTTTTCAATAAAGTGATAGTTCTCAAGTGTTGCAGGTCCACGATTTCCGACTGTGCGGATATTTTGGTTATCCGTTACTGGATGGCCCTGACGAGTTGTCAAAGTCTCGCGTTTCATTTCTTCTTTCTTTGAACCATTATGATCTTTGTTCTCTGCCATACTGAAAACCTCCTCTTTTAATAGCTCTCCTTATAACCCCTGTATGATGAATATACAGTATTAAGGAGTACCATCTTTGGAATTAATTTCAATCTATAATAATTATAAACAACTTCTATTATTACTATAAATTACAGGTTAAAAAGATTGCAAATGATATGGTATTTCTAAGTTTTAAACCTCTTTTTTCAAAAAAAATACATGAAATTTATCCTATATTTCTACCAGAATTTTTAATAACAGCAGTTATCTAATGTTGTATGGTGAATGATAATTCTGTGAAGTAGATAAAAGAACCATAAATATATGTACCTTTATAAATGAGAAAATCTTTGTGTCCAATTCTAGTAGAAATAAAATATAGGAGTTTATTGGTGAGAAGCTGACCAATCTATATTTCATTTTTATAGAACACCTCTCCTTCTAGATAGGTATCGCCAACACTTTATTAGGCAGCATATAAAAGGCACCACAATTGTTAGTAGACTCTAACATTTGTGGTGCCTTAAAATCTCCAAATCTTTTGTAATTTTTCAAAAAAATATAGTTCCTGTTAATTTATATTTTCCTCTGTTTGATCTGTTTGATTAACTCTTCCAACCAGTAAATAGTATGATCTACTCTAGCAGTCACATACTCCCCTATAAACTCTACAAGGTTCTTGTTTTCCTCGTCTACTTCAACCTTTTTTTCAAAATCTTTAATATGCATCCATTGAGCACGGATATGCTCTGATTTCTTGTTAAGAATAGTTAGAACCCGATCACGATCGACATACCTGATATTAGCAATACCTACTACCATATCACTGATATCCTCGGCATTTTCCAACAGTTTGTATATTTTCTTAGGAAGCTCTTCACGTCCCTTATCCGTAATCGCAAAAACTTGTTTATCTGGACGATGTTCCTCTTTTATAACTTCAACTTGTTCAACCAATCCCTGTTTAGCCAACGATTCAAAGTGATAGTACAGTTTGCTTTCTGTTAATCCACCTAATTGATCCAATGGAATTGGCTCTGAAAGCTGCTTTTTTAATTTATAAGGATAATTATTATCCTCCATTAGTTTGCTTAATATAAAGATTTGGATAGCCATTTCTAAGCTCCTTCAGCATAATTATCTTTATTTTAGCAAAATTAAGCAGGCATTTCAGCAGTCTTCTCATTTTCGGTTTCATTTATTGCTTCATCATTCTCAACTGGAACTGATTTGTGGAAGGTACTCAAATAAATAGATTCAGGGAACTTCAGCCAGTCTGTTGTTCCCTTTTTTATTGCTAAAAATTTTAATGCATTTTCTTTAAACAATCGCCGCTCCGCTATTCTCACTAATTTATCTCTCTTTACTAGTCCAAATGACCACTTCAAACCATCCTGTTCATCATAGTCTAATGTATATTGTGAAAAAGGAGACCGACAACATGAGTCCAAAACTGGAAAAGTTCGTGGATCCACTCCAAATTATGAAAACCCTGAATCCCAAGGAGAATGGTCGAGGCGGAACATATTATGAAGTAAGAATGCAGGAGTTTCAACAAAAGCTACACCGAGATTTACCGCCAACTCGCTTATGGGGTTATAACAGCCAATATCCCGGGCCTACTATAGAAGCCAAGCAGGGGGAGGTTGTAAAGGTTAAATGGAAGAATAATCTTCCTGACAAGCATTTTCTCCCTGTCGATAAAACATTCCATCATCTAGAACATATGCCGGAGGTTCGAACAGTTACACATTTACATGGCAGCGAAACCCGTCCCGATAGTGATGGATACCCGGATGCCTGGTTTACAAATAATTTCAAGGAAGTTGGCGAAGCTTTCACAAGAAAAGTATATGAATATCCAAACAATCAGCGTGGAGCTACCCTCTGGTATCATGATCACGCCATGGGCATTACCAGACTGAATGTATATGCTGGTCTTGCCGGAATGTATATTATTCGGGATGAACAGGAAAAATCGCTGAAACTGCCAAGCGGTTCTTTTGAAATTCCCCTATTGATACAGGACCGGACATTCAACGATGACGGCTCTTTATTTTATCCAAGCCAGCCGGATAATCCCGCAGAAGGTTTACCAAACCCTTCCATCAGACCGTTCTTTCTTGGAGATACTATTCTTGTAAATGGGAAGGTATGGCCGTTTTTAGAAGTGGAGCCACGCAAATATCGTTTTCGTATTTTGAATGGTTCGAATACACGCGGTTACCAAATGGAACTTGATTCCGGACAATCTTTTTATCAAATTGGATCTGATGGCGGTTTATTGCCAAAAACAGTAATGATGGACAGCATTCTAATTGAACCTGCAGAAAGAATGGATGTCATCGTCGATTTTAGCCAATATGAAGGCAAAACCATCACGCTAAAAAATAATCTTGGACCTAATACAGACCCAGCTGATCAAACAGGTGATATCCTTCAATTCAGGGTAAATCAGCCACTTTCCAGCCAGGACAATAGCCATATTCCCAACAGATTATCCTATGTACCCTCTTTAAAACACAACAATATATCGGCCATTCGCAACCTCAAATTAGTAAGTACAACCGACCAATACAGCCGTACTCTGCTTTTACTCGATAATAAAATGTGGATGGATCCAGTGACAGAAAAACCACGATTAGATACGACTGAGATTTGGAGCTTAATGAATCTTACAAACGTTACTCATCCAATTCATATCCATTTAATCCAATTCCAAATACTCGATCGCCGGCCATTTGATTTGGATCGTTATAACGAGGATCGAACCATTATCTTTACTGGACCTGCACAGCCTCCAAAGCCAAATGAATACGGTTGGAAAGACACAGTTGCTGTCCCTCCTGGAGAGATTACCCGCTTGATCATGCGCTTCTCTCCATATAGCGGCTCGTATGTTTGGCATTGTCACGTTCTGGAACATGAAGATTATGACATGATGAGGCCTTACATGATTATAGATCCACATAAAGAAGATTAATGGATTCCTTCCCATTTAATTTCAGGACCACACTCACAACCATTTAAAAAGCGCCTGCCTGCATCTTAACTTGATGCGGACAGACGCTTCTTATTATTTTGCCAACAAGTAATCTACTAATTTAGCTTTTGGTTTTCCGAAGATTTCTTCTTCCAATCTGCGGCCTGTTGGAGTGGCTGCAAGTCCGCCTTCTGCTGTTTCCCGTAATGCAGATGGCATGGACTTTCCGATTTCATACATCGCACTGATTACTTCATCACATGGGATACGGCTTGTTACCCCTGCCAACGCCATGTCAGCTGCTGTTATTGCATTTGAAGCTCCCATCGCATTTCGTTTAACACACGGAACTTCCACAAGCCCGGCGACTGGGTCACATACAAGCCCAAGCATATTTTTCATAGTAATTGCAAAAGCTTCTGCGGATTGCTGCGGTGTTCCACCAGCCATCTCCACTATGGCAGCTGCCGCCATGGCACTAGCTGATCCAACTTCTGCCTGGCAACCCCCAGCTGCACCAGAGATGGATGCATTATTTGCTACTACAAAACCGAACGCTGCTGTCGTAAATAAGAATTCAATCATTTCCATTCTAGTCGGATTCAACTGTTCTTTAACGGCAAATAATGTACCAGGAACAACGCCGGCTGAACCTGCTGTTGGTGTGGCACAAATAACTCCCATTGCTGCATTTACTTCATTGGTTGCCACTGCTTTGCTGACAGCATCTAATAAAAGTTTACCAGATAGAGATTTACCTGAATTAATATAGTTTTGTAATAACACCGCATCTCCTCCGGTTAATCCCGAATGAGATTTAACACCATTAAGACCTCTCTCTACCGCCCGTTCCATAACTGCGAGGTTCTCATCCATTTGAGCAATAATATCTTCTCTTGATCGCTCGGACACTTCCATTTCCTGCCTAATCATAATTTCGGAAATTTTAACATTATTGGATTGTGCCAGCTCTACAAGCTCGGCCACATTTCGAAACATATTCTTTCCTCCTCTTGCTGTCAGTATTTAATTTTACATACGGATTACATGGTTTACGTTTGGCAATGAACTAAGCTCTTCTATGATTTCTTCTCCGAGCTTTTGATCCATTTCAATTACCATAATTGCGATGTCTCCCCGTTCTTTACGCGAAACCTCCATATGGCTGATATTAATCTCATTTTTAGCTAATACACTTGTAACGGATGATATCAGCCCAAATTGATCCCTGTGAATAACCAATATAGCTGGCTGCCCACCTGACAGCTTTAATTTAAACGAATTTATTTCAGTTATCTCAATCGTTCCACCACCAATGGAAATGCCGACTAATTCTAACTTTTTATCTCCATCATCAAACAAATTTATTTTAACCGTATTAGGATGTTCAACTACAGCCTCTTCAACCAGAAATTGAACTTCCATTCCTGCCTGTTCAGCGAATTTATATGCATCTGGAATACGCTCATCAAAGGTATCAAAATCCAGTAAACCAGCAATTAAGGCTAAGTCTGTTCCATGACCTTTATAGGTTTTTGCAAAAGAACCGTATAACGAAATGATTGCTCGCTTTGGTTGTTTGCTAAATATAGTTCTGGCTGCTCTTCCTATTTTGGCAGCTCCTGCTGTATGTGAACTGGATGGGCCAATCATAACCGGACCAATTATATCAAATGCTGATCGATACTTCATTATGTTTTTCTCCTTTTTTCAATCTGCTTTTTAGATAGCTTACTTTTCTTCAGATACTTCCAGCCAAAGCCCCATCGCTTTCATTCTATTAGAAGCTTAGCTAAATAGTGCAAAAATCCTTAATCGACAAGTAATAGATTCCTTTATTTCACCTGATATTCTAATTGGTAATCTATTTGTGTGCGTATTTTTTGCAAATAATTATAGATTGTAAACTTCGATACTCCTAAAACGGATGCTAAATAGTCTGTTGAACCTTTAATTAGGAAAGCACCTTTTTCCTGTAATAATCTTACACATTCTATTTTCTCTTCTAGACTCAACATGGATGGCGGTTTCTTAAAACCGGATAAAACTTGATCAACCATATCTTGAATGACTTCCTGTACGGTCGAATAAAAGTTTTCAGACTTCTCTTCTGTTTCAGTAAAAGAAATGAAATCCTGAATTTCTGCCTCGTATTGAATCATCATTGAAATATCATAATTAATGCAAATAGCCCCAATAACATGATTTTCCACATCCCGCAGAAAAATGGTCGATGATTTCATTGTGATTCCATTTATCAATCTGGTTTTATAGTTTGGAATATCCTCTATGTCAGATACAGGTTTAGTCAATTCGTTTAATACTAAATCCGTACATGGACTACCTATTTCTCTTCCTGTAACATTGCCGGCTAAATAGACAAGAGATTTTTTTAAATCTGCAAAATCATGTACCGCCACTTCACAGCGCGGCCCAAACATTTTAACAATCATATCTGCTGTGCGTATCGCCATATTAAAAATCGGTGCATTCGGATCTATCGCCATACTCTCACTCCCTAAACGCAAACGGTTTCAAATCATTCTAAAATAAATAAAATTTAATCAAAAATGGCTTTATTTGTTAACTCAGATATCATAACATGAATTTGGTATAATTTAAATAAAATTGTAATAGTTACAAAAATATTGTAACAATTTTCAAATAATCTATCTTTCTTATATAGAAAACTAGATTCACTATTAAAGATAAAAGGGCTAATCGAAATTTACGATTAGCCCTGAAATAGTATCTTAGTTTTCAATCTCATCTTAGTTGCTTATAATGAATTGCCGATTATGTTGTTCTTACTCTTTACAAGTATTCTTTTTCAAACGTTAAGGTACTGCGAACCGTATCAATGGATCGAACTATACTTTCAATTTGTTCTCGTTTTTCTTCTAAAAATGGCGGCAAGGATAATTTTTCTCCAAGAGTTTCGTATGGTTCATCCTCCATAAATCCAGGACCGTCCGTTGCAAATTCAAATAAAATATGCGGTGCCAATCTTGCATAGAGTGAACCAAAATAATAACGTTCTACATAACCTGAATTGGGTATATTAAATGCCTGCAAACGTTTTTGCCAATCCTTCAGCTCTGAGCGGTCATTCACGCGAAATGCCACATGGTGAACTGTACCAAAGCCTTGCTGTGCCTGTGGAAGAGTTGTATTGTGTTCTACAATAACCTGTGCTCCATTGCCTCCTTCGCCCATTTCAAACAAATGATAAGATTCATGGCTGTCTAACACTCTAAACAACAAAACCTCTTCCATAAGTTTTTTTAAATAATCGAAATTAGAGGTACGAATAAATATTGGACCCAATCCTGTAATAGCATATTCCAATGGGACAGGCCCCTTTTGCCAAGGCGTTCCGGAAGCTACTCCCTCATTACTCTGATCAGAAATTAGTTGATATGACTGATCATCAAAATCAGTAAAGGACACTGTTTTTTTGCCGAACCATTCTTGAATTCCTGTATGTTTAACTTCGTATTTATCAAACCGTTTAATCCAATAGTCTAGAGCTGCGTCACTTGGAACTCGGAAAGATGTTTTCGAAATTTCATTGTTCCCGTGAATTCCCTTTGAAATACTAGGGAAATCAAAGAAAGTCATATCTGTACCCGGGGAGCCGACATCATCTGAAAAAAATAAATGATACGTTTTAATATCATCCTGGTTGACGGTTTTCTTCACTAAGCGTATACCAAGAACCCCTGTAAAGAATTCATAAATTTTTTCTGCACTGCTCGTAATCGCAGTCACATGGTGCAATCCTTTTAATTCATTCAATATCATATCTATACCTCCGTTAACTATTTATCTCGAATTCGAGATAATGGATAAAAAAAGAGCGGAATCACTCATAAATTACCCTCTTTAGAAGACATTATCCTTCTTTATTTCCCCTTAGAAGAACGATTAAACTTATGCTGCCGGGTTAATCTCTAATTCTATTTCTATTTTAATATCTTTACCAATTAAAACGCCGCCCGTTTCAAGTGCTGCATTATAAGTAAGACCAAAATCTTCTCGGTTAATCTTCGCGTCCCCTTCAAAACCGTATACTTCAACTCCCCAAGGATTTTTGCCTTTTCCGCCAAATTCGACATCGAATGTAACTGACTTTGTTATATCCTTAATAGTCAGATCACCAGTTACTTTATAGTCATCCCCAGATCTTGTAATGCTTGTAGATTTAAATTCGATTGTAGGATATTCTTCCACATCAAAAAATTCAGCAGATTTCAAGTGTGTATCACGATCTTCTGAAAAAGTGTTAATACTTGCTGGATCAAATTGAAATGCAATTTGAGCTGTTGTCAAATCTGTTAAATCCGCAGCTTCAATATCTGCTGTATACGAATCAAATTTTCCTTTTACCTTTGATACCATCATATGTTTCACTGCAAAGCCAATTGTTGAATGAGACTGGTCAACTATCCATTTCGCCATTTTTTATTCCTCCAATACTTTTATTTCGAATTCGAGACTTTATGTAAAATGCAATATATCTCGAATTCAAAATTCTTTAATTAAGGATAAATTTAACACGAGTACATTTTCTTGTCAATTTATTCAGGATTTTTTACCAATGTGGATATGGATCAGTTTATGCCAGATCTCTAAACAATATGATTACTCACAATGTAATCTGAAATGTAAGATGTGATCACATATTGATCATAAATCTGAAAGCGCCAAAAAGATCCTACTGCAGATTGTTAATTCAGTATAAAACCTTCAATTGCTACATACATGGCAAACAAAAATCCACCTAGACTCACCCAACTAATCAGTTTTCGTCCTTTTTGATATTCTTCTAATCCAATGATTAACATCATTAACCCTAAGAAAAAAATCATAAATGGTTGGTACGCAAAGCTTCTAGTAATAAATCCGTATAATACAAATATTAAAACTACCGTTGAAAAAACATAGCGTAAAATTTTCAGCATGATTCCATACTCCTTATATCCTAGTAACAACCTATTACTATAGCTTTTCGACTCCTAATGCCGTTAATCCTTTTTTATTCTATACAGTTCTTAAAGATGTAAAACTTTATTTAATCAGAAAGCAGAACCTTTTCATTTTCAAATATTTCACATCTTAAATAATTATGTATCACAGGATGATTTTATTTACTATTTTCTTGGTGGCCAGTAGTGAAATAGGTATTCAGAGGATAATAAATCGGGAACTGCCTATCAATGAATATTTATCAATAGTTGAATTTAGATAGAATAAACTACCCCGCTGTATGAAACCATCACTAATAACCAGTTAATCTAACCACCGCTTTATATTATTTTGAAATAATAAAATTCGGTATATGAATTACTTAAAAAATACAATCCACTTCCCAATTTAGTGCATGTTTACCCTGCTATAAATGTAAGGGGATACATTTTTAATAGTTTTATATACTGATTCATCCTTGATATAGCAAGGTTTCATTTTTACCCCCATGCATAAAACTCCTAATACATAAAAAGATCAATTATAAAAATATTGTCACAAAAAAACAAATTACTTACACAAGAAGAAATATTTTGTTATAGTGAAAAACAGACTGACTGGTTAGTATGGTGGAGGTGTACTAACAGGAGGGATACAAAATTGCTGATTATTTACGAATGCAATGGACTATCCCGCCAAAAGGATATACAGGTGTTGGATCCTACGAAACAAGCATAAAAATAGCAAAGTTTCGTTCTCTCACCATTTGAAAGAAGTATGATTCTACTTGCGAATACTGGATTTATCTCAAATTATCAATAATTAATGCCCAAGTGGAATGATTAAAAACGAATCAATGACTAAAAAAACATAGAGACAATGACTTGCTTTACAGTTAGCAAATATAGGTGAGTGAAAATTCGCCCTAATGTAGTTTTAGTATGTATGTTTACAAGAGTCTGATTTTAATTGAGAAAATTTTATAATCAAAGGTTTTATCGAATCTTTTTTCAGAAGATTCTGTATTCTTCTATTTCTTTAGTGATTAGACTTCCAATGAAGATGGATTTTTGCTCTACAAATGCGTTTCTCCCTGAGAGCAATCTCGAATTTACAAATAATTTATTTTTAGAGGAGTTATAACAAGTGAATAAACAAATACAAATCAAAACGGGACCGATAATGGCTGCCCTCTTGGTAGCAGGATTTGTCGGGCTTTTTAGTGAAACAGCTTTAAATATAGCATTAGGACAATTAAGCCAAATTTTTAGTGTGGATGCAACAACCATTCAGTGGTTGGCAACAGGCTACTTTTTAACACTTGGTATTTTAGTACCAGTTACAGGTATTTTAATGCAAAAATTCACGACACGCCAAATGTTCATGGCAGCTTTATTTTTCTCTCTTATAGGGACAGTTTTAGCTGCTTTAGCACCCACATTTAGCGTACTTTTAACAGCACGTATTATTCAAGCAGCTGGGTTGGCTATCATTTTACCTTTAACACAAAGTGTTATTTTCACGATTTTCCCGCCAAATAAACGTGGAGCTGCAATGGGAACAATGGGATTAGTTATTTTAGCTGGACCAGCTTTTGGACCAACCTTAGCAGGCATGATTTTAGACACCTTATCTTGGCATTGGATTTTCTGGTTCACCATTCCATTCTTATTAATTTCACTAATCATTGGCTATATCTATATACCGAATGTTAATGAAATCCGTAATGTCTCAATTGATATTTTATCTGTAGTATTATCTACAATTGGTTTTGGTGGTGTTGTATACGGTGTAAGTGTCGGTGGAGAGCTTGGCTGGACAAATGCAACCGTATTAGGAACAATTATTATCGGCTTAATCGCATTACTATTCTTCTGTATCCGTCAAAATAAGATGGAACACCCAATGTTAAACTTAAAAGCATTTAGATACCCAATGTTCGTTTTAGGTCTTGCTATGAATATTATTACCTTCCTCAACATGCTTTCCATGCTTGTTGTTTTACCAATGTATATGCAAATGGCCCTTATCGTTTCAGCATTTGTAACAGGATTAATGATGCTTCCGGGGAGTTTAATCAACTGTGTACTTGCGCCGATAATTGGTAAATTATTTGACAAATATGGACCACGTGCCGTGATTACTCCAGGTACAATTCTTGTTGTCATTGGATATGGACTTTATGCATCATACGGAACAGATACCGCTCTTTGGATTATGGTATTGACACATATCGTGATGATGTTAGGTGTTGGTATGGTCTTAGCATCCGTACAAACAAATACACTGAATGCATTACCTAGACAATATTATCCAGATGGTATTGCAATTACACAAACGTCTCAGCAAGTAGCCGGAGCTATAGGTATTGCGGTAATGGTATCTCTATTCTCTATGAAACAAGCTGATTACTTATCCGGTGCAGCCAATGATTTAACTGCAGCTGCAGCTACTGGTTCAGCATTTGTATTTAAGATCAGTTTAATTTTAGCTATCATAAATGTCGTTCTTTCATTCTTCTTGAAAAAAACACAGTAAACTGGGAAGATTGAGAGAAAACGAAACCAAATAGAGTGAAATAAATAAAGCTAACACCCTAAATCCTCTGCGATTCTAGTTGGTGTTAGCTTTGTTTTTATTTATCTATGCCCCTCTTTACGGGCTTGTATATATCCATAATAGACGCACGTTCCATTTTGGGACAAGTCTTTGACTTCAAATCCGCACTTTTCATAGAAACTGAAATTATCAGCGGACGTATGCGCGAACCAATCTCCATGAGGAAGCTTTTGTACACATAGTTCAACTAATTTTTTACCGATCTCCTTTCCTCGATATTCGGTTAAAACGACTAAATCCATTATAGTAGCGGCCATTATTTTGTCTGAAATAACCCGAACCATTCCAATCATTCGGCTAGAATCCCATACAGTATAAGCCCAGGTGGAGTTTTCAAATATTAATGAAAACTTTTCTTTCTGCCAATCTGGTGTGTTTCTCGCCCATCCTGCATCTGTAAAAAGAGTTTCTACACTTTCAGCTGGAACTCCTTCTGTCCCTTCCAGGATGACTAAGCCGTTAAAATATTGGTACATATCGTCTCCTCCTTGTATCCAGATATCTTTTATATCATAATACCAGAATTTAACTTATCCATATCCATAAAAAAGAGACTCCCAAAAAGAGATAAATCTTTTGGCGGAGTCTCCTGATTATTAAATCCATTTAATTCAATTAGACATGTTCTTCCTCTTATGTTGGTTGTACTTAAGAAATTTTCATGAATTTAATTTTTACCATCAAATTCGGAACGGGAAATATGATCATCGTCAAAATCATCATCTATTTCTATAGTGCCTGTTCTACCTTTTACAGTGATTGTTTTCAAAAGATTTTCTGAAGTTTTAATTTCAACATCGTATTCGTATTCAGAACGGGAAATACGGTCATCTTCCAAATTGAATTCTTTTTGAACACTGATAACTTCTCCATCAATTTGCTTCAAAGCTATTTCTTTAATTTGTGCTTCTGTATAGTTGTCATTCTTATTTGCATAGTAATAACCCATTCCAACATAACCGCCTACAATGGCGATTCCAAGAACAATTATGGCAATAAAGCCACCGATTATTTTCTTTTTATTTTCTACTACCATGTTTTTGTATTTTGTTAACATAGCTATCTCTCCTTTTTATCGTTTATATACAATTTCCTTTTCTAGTTAATCTTCAAACTGGTCTAATTGGTCAATAAAATTGATTAGAATTTTTAATTTACGAAGAACATAAGACCATTTGACCAGAACACGAACCAATTATCATTCCATTAATTTTGACGCCTCTCCTCCTGTCTTTTATTCTTTTCCTTGATCTTGACTTCATCATAATGGGTAAACATTAAAGGAACATTAATGAATAAAAATGATTTTCTCATCTTTTTTTAATAAACGTGAATTATAGTAAAATATATTAAATAAGAAGAAAAGGAGACTAAACATGCGGATCCTCATAGTCGAAGATGAAAAAGATTTACAAAACGTTCTTGCAAACCGTTTAAAAGTGGAAAATTACAGTGTGGACGCATGTGGAAATGGGTCTGATGCACTCGATTATATTTCCATGGCTTCTTATGATTTGATTGTGTTAGATATAATGATTCCAGAAGTAAATGGACTGGAAGTTTTACAGCATATAAGAGAAGAAGGGAATCGTACTCCTGTTTTATTGTTAACCGCAAAAGATACGATTGAAGATCGGGTCAAAGGACTGGATTTAGGCGCAGATGATTATTTAATCAAACCATTTGCCTTCGATGAACTACTGGCCAGGATACGGGTGTTAATGCGCCGGCAATCAGGTAACACATCCAACGTTTATGAAATAGGCGATTTAGTAGTGGACTGTAATACCCATAAGGTAACGCGACAGGGTAAAAATATTGACCTTTCCAGCAAGGAGTTTGCAATTTTGGAATATATGATTCGCAATAAAGATATTGTATTGTCTCGAGATAATATTGAACAGCATGTTTGGAATTATGATTATGAAGGCGGCTCAAATATCGTTGATGTTTATATTCGTTATCTAAGAAAGAAGATAGACAATGATTTTGAAATCAAGCTTATCCATACCATAAGAGGATCTGGCTACGTATTGAGGATAGAGTCATGAAAAAATTATCTATTAAAATGAAGATCACTCTCTGGTATACGGGCCTGATTGTGATTATTATGGCTATGGTATTAAGTATTATTTTGGCCTCTTCCGATAAAATTCTTCTGTTAAATATCCAGGACCAACTCGAGGAATCAGTAAAAGAAGGTTTTAGAGATATAGATTATAAAAACGGACATTTAGAGGTAGATAATGATTTTGAGTATTATGATGATGGGGTCACTCTTTTAATTTACGATAAAAATGGTGCTTTACTGGAAGGCAATGTTCCATCTGGATTTAACGGGGACACACCAATGAATAAGGATGGACTTCAAACCATTGAACAGAATGGACAGGAATGGCTATTATATGATCACCCATATAAAAAATTTAATGATGAGATATGGATTCGAGGCGTTTATCAATTAAATCAATTATCGTCAGCCATGAACACCATTTTACTTGTGACTCTAATTGCTTTTCCATTCCTTATTATTGTAGCAGCTACCGGCGGATATTCTATTACAAAAAGAGCGTTTCGTCCCGTACAAAAAATGATTGATACAGTCAGCGAAATTAACGACGGACAAGATTTATCAAAACGTATTAACCTTAAGGGATCAAATGATGAAATTCATGCTTTGGCACAGACCTTTGATCGAATGTTCGATAGATTACAATCTTCATTTGAGAATGAAAAACAATTTACTTCTGATGCCTCTCATGAATTAAGGACACCTACTTCTGTCATCATCTCTCAATCTGAATACGCCTTATCTCAAATTGATGATTCAAAAGAAGTAAAGGAATCCCTTGAGGTCATTCTAAAACAATCCCAAAAAATGTCCTCTCTCATTTCGCAATTACTTTTACTGGCCAGAGTTGATCAGCAGAATATGGACCATTTTCTATTTGAAAGGCTTAATATTAGTGAGTTAACAGAAATGATAGCAGAAGAATTAACCTATATGGCTGATAAAGCTGATATTGAGATAATTACAGAACTAGAGGATAATCTTTTTATAAAAGCAGATCAAACGTTAATCATGAGATTACTTATGAACCTGATTACGAATGCGGTTGCCTATGGAAGGCCTGGCGGATATGTAAAGATTAAATTATATCAGCAGGGTAATCATGTGATAGGTGAGATTTCGGATAATGGAATTGGCATTAGTGCAGAACATATAAATAAAATATGGGATCGTTTTTATCGCGTCGATCCTTCTCGTACCTCAACTGCTAACGGCAATACAGGTCTTGGCTTGTCGATCGTAAAATGGATTGTCAGTCTGCACGGCGGCACCATTGATGTATCAAGTGAATTAGATAAAGGAAGTACCTTTAAGTTTCGTTTACCTATAGGCTATTAAAGAGTTTAATTAGAGGATATTATTCTAGGCACCTACACCAGTATGATAGGTGCCTTTTAAGGTTTAACAAACAAAACGAATGGCACGGCAATGCGAGTAATTATTCAACAGGCATCAACTCGTCATCTGTCACCCATTTGTGATTAGTTACTTCTTCCCCACCTGTTGTTGGTTTGTAATCAATCATATAAACAGTCGTTTCTTGAGCTGATTCAATTTTTACAGTGGTCCCCTTTATTCCATCCATTACCTCTTCTATCATATTATCTGCTAATTTTTATGGTTTAAATGACTAATAGATTCATAAATCTGCTCATACATTTAGAAGACTGTTTAAAAATAAACAAATTAACCCTCTATTTTTTCTCGTATCTTAATTGAATTTTTATATAAAACGTTAACCAACTATAATGGTTGTCACATCCCCTATATCATTCACAATTTTTTCATTTTTAAAGGAAATTATTACGGGAATTTAAATAATGAAGCACCTTAGACTAATACGGAGGAGTTGAGCTAGCATGAATACCATACAACATTACTTCCTGATCTTTCGACT
This sequence comes from Bacillus sp. D386, assembly GCF_006346415.1. Lineage (NCBI taxonomy): Bacteria > Bacillati > Bacillota > Bacilli > Caryophanales > Bacillaceae > Bacillus > Bacillus sp. D386. The sequence continues at coordinate 714,902 of NZ_VEMV01000001.1, forward strand.
TATTCTTTTTTCCCCGTTTTATTGGATTGCTGCAGGAATTACACGTATCCTTTCATGGATCTGTCAATTCATTGCCTATTTCCCCATGATATATATTGTATTAATATGGCTCATTACTATTATTGGTGCAATTTATGAACGTTCATTTTCTATTGAAATGTTAATGGAAGGTATTTTAATATCAGCAATCGTCTACTTCATTCTTAGTATATTCAGTGGCTTGATTAATATAGTGCTGAATGCATTCTTTACCGTTTTCTTATCTATTAGTAACATTTTTGCGAAGTTAAGCGGTCGGACAATAGAGACTATATAACTTATTCAACCTTGCTCAAACTCCTGACTGGGTTTGAGCTTTTCATTCTTTTAGATTGTCTATACTCAACATGCTCCTTTGCTCATTCCGTTTCAGTATTTCAGCCATTACAAAAGCTCCTATTCCAAGGATGCTAAACAAAATTGCTAATGTAAAATACGCTGTAGCCATTCCGGCATTCACCGATAAATTCTGCACATCATATAAATTATATGCATTAACAGCCTTCTCCTCATTGAATATTTCTTCATATCCTTGGTCTATCATTTCCTCTTTACTATAGGGACTTTCATACACATATAATTTATACAACCCTGCACCTAAAGTAATAACGGTAAATAATAGTGCAATAATCACAACAATCTTTAATATAAATGGAAAATTCATTTTACTATTACTTCGTTCCTCAATCATGATAACCTCATTTTTTTCCATTTCGTCTCACCCCTTACTAGTTTTCAGTTGTTCTTCATTCAAAGTAATTCTACAAAAGTATTAAAAACACCTTTAACAATCAGAGATATCCGTCTTTAATCAAATCGTAGAAAACTTAATATACGAGTTTCTTCTATATATAATACCTATCTATAGAAGAAAGCCAGATTCACATTGGAATCTGGCTTTTTCATTAAGATAGTCTATTTTTAAAATCCATATAATTAAATTTATGCAAAATGCGGCATTCACCATTCTTGTCCTGTACAGCAATTGTCGGCAGGGCCATTCCGTTAAATGTATTGTTTTTAACCATCGAATAAATCGCCATATCCCCAAAAACCAATCGGTCATTACTTTTTAACGGCTGATCGAATGAATAATCTCCAATAATATCCCCTGTTAAGCAGGTTGGACCGCCTAATCTGTACGTATGGGCCTTTTCACCGGGTTCACCACTACCAAGAAGCGGAGGGCGATATGGCATTTCCAACACATCCGGCATATGACAGGAAGCCGAAGTATCGAGGATAGCAATTTCCACATCATTCTTTAATGTATCAAGAACCGTTGTCACAAGAAATCCGGCATTAAGAGCAATTGCTTCACCCGGCTCAAGATAAACCTCCAAATCATATGTCTTCTGAATACGGGTAATACAGTCCTCCAGCAGGCCTATATTATACCCATCTCTTGTAATATGGTGGCCACCGCCAAAATTAATCCATTTCATTTGCGGCAGCCATTTTCCAAATTTCTCTTCGACAGCATTGAGGGTTTGTGCCAAGGCATCCGAATCCTGTTCACAAAGCGTATGGAAATGTAATCCCGATACACCTTCCAGCAAATCTGGACGAAATTCATCAGCCGTTATACCAAATCTGGATCCTCTAGTGCATGGATCATAGATTTCATGGCCCTCTTGAGTCGAACATTCTGGATTAATACGGAGGCCTATGCTTTTACCTGCCTGGAGTACTTTATCCCCAAATCTCTCAAGCTGTGAAAAAGAATTGAAGATAATATGATCACAAATAGAGATAATTTCATCTATCTCATCTTCGCGGTAGGCTGGGGAAAACACATGATTTTCCTTTCCCATCTCCTCATAGCCAAGCTTAGCTTCATACAATCCGCTCGCAGCAGTCCCACTCAAATACTGACCGATTAACGGATACATTGCATGCATAGAAAATGCTTTTTGTGCCAGGATAATTTTACATCCGGTTCGACCCATTACACCCTTTAAAATTTTTAGGTTTTTCTCGAGTAGACCTTCATCTACCACATAAGATGGTGTTGGTAATTGATCAAAGCGCATCTTAGTCTACTAACTCCGGATCAAAGCTTTCTTTCCAAGGAAGTCCCCATTTATTCAATGCTTCCATGAACGGATCTGGATCAAATTCCTCAATATTGTAAACACCAGGCTTGTTCCAATTTCCGTTCATAACCATCATCGCACCAATCATTGCAGGAACCCCTGTTGTATAAGCAACCGCCTGTGATCCCACTTCTTTGTAACACGCTTCATGATCACAAACATTGTATACATAATAAGTTTTATCTTTTCCATCTTTTTTACCGCGGAAAATACAGCCAATATTCGTTTTTCCTTTTGTACGCGGACCAAGTGAAGAAGGGTCTGGAAGTACTGCTTTTAAAAATTGAAGAGGTATGATTTCTTTCCCTTCAAATTCGATTGGCTCAATAGATGTCATCCCAACATTTTCTAGACATTTTAAATGAGTGAGATAACTTTGCCCAAATGTCATAAAGAAACGAATCCGCTTAATGCCAGGAATATTCAAAGCAAGTGATTCAATTTCTTCATGATGTAATAGATACATATCTTTGTCACCGATCTCAGGGAAATTGTACGTACGTTTAATTTCCATTGGCTCTGTTTCTACCCATTGGCCATTTTCCCAATAGGAGCCATTTGCTGTTACTTCACGGATATTTATTTCAGGATTAAAGTTTGTTGCAAAAGGATAACCATGGTCACCTGCATTACAGTCTAAAATATCAATGTATTCAATTTCATCAAAATGATGTTTTAAGGCATGGGCTGAGAATACTCCTGTAACGCCAGGATCAAATCCGCTTCCTAATAATGCAGTAATACCCACTTCTTCAAAGCGCTCACGGTAATCCCATTGCCATTTATATTCAAACTTCGCTGTATCTTCAGGCTCATAATTAGCTGTATCCATATAATGAGTTTTAGTTGCAAGACAGGCATCCATAATCGTTAAATCCTGATATGGTAAGGCAAGGTTCATTACTATATCCGGATTCACTTCTTCTATTAAAGCAATTAGCTCATCCACATTGTTTGCATCCACCTGAGCCGTTGTAATTTTTGTCTTACCGCCGTCAAGCTTAGCTTTTAAATCATCACATTTGGACTTAGTACGACTTGCAATACAAATCTCTTCAAATACCTCACTGTTTTGTACACATTTGTTTATTGCCACAGAGGCTACTCCGCCACAACCAATAATCAGTGCTTTTCCCATTTTTCATATCTCCAATCCATTATTTATTTATCTAACAAACTTCTTTCTGCTTGTTTTAAACACTAGAAGATTTTCATGGAATATCTTCCACGTCCCTCAGCAGCTCCTCCACATACGTTGGCAAAGCAAAGGAACCACGGTGTAAATTAGGATTGTAATAGCGTGTTTTAATACCTAACTGTTTCCAAGCCTCTTGATTTAAATCTGCAAGAGGTTGATATTTTTTGGATGCAAATCCAAACAACCAGTGGCCGGACGGGTAGGATGGAATATGTGCCTGATATACCCTGCTAATTGGGAAACAGTCGATAATCCGTTGGTGCGCCCTCTGCATCGCTGCCCTGTCTTCTGCATAAAACGGACTCTCATGCTGATTTACCATAATTCCATCTTCATGTAAGGCCTTGTAGCAATTACCGTAAAATTCTTTCGTAAACAAGCCTTCACCCGGTCCGAATGGGTCGGTTGAATCCACGATGATTAAATCATATTGATTTTCACAGGATCGAACAAATTTCAGCCCATCCTCATAATGAATATGAACCCGTTCGTCATCAAGCTTAGAAGCTGTTAAAGGCAAATAATTTTTACAGGCTTCAACTACCTTTTCGTCAATTTCCACCATGTCAATATGTTCAATCTGTTGATAACGGGTTAGCTCACGTACAACACCGCCATCCCCTGCACCAATAACCAAAACCTTCCGTGGATTTGGATGAACAGCCATAGGTACATGGGTAATCATCTCATGATAAATAAACTCATCTTTTTCAGTCATCATCATATAGCCATCCAGGGTCAAAAATCTCCCAAATTCGTTCGAATCAAAGATATCAATCCTCTGAAATTCACTCTGTTCACTGTATAAATGCTTGTCCACCTTGATGGAAAGCTTTACTTCTGCCGTGCTACGTTCATGAAACCACAACTCCATGCTGTCACACTCCCTTTAGTACATTCAGACGTTCAATAGCAAGGTCTTCCGGTCCTGTCATGGAACAGCCTTTTGCTTTTGCATAGTCAATATACTCAATGATTTCTTTCGTAATTCTTTCACCTGGTGCGAGGATTGGAATTCCAGGAGGATAGCACATCACAAACTCACTGCACACCCGACCCTCTGTATCTCGCAGACTCAATGATTCTTTATCTGCATAGAATGCCTCCTGCGGTGTAATCACAACCTCCGGGTCAATATATTCTTGTGTAATCAGACCTGATTTATCAGTCGAATAACGGCGACGTATTTCTGATAGGGCACTAATCAGACGTTCGACATCTCTTTTCCGATCACCAACAGATACATAGGCCAAAATATTGCCTATATCTCCAAATTCAATTTGGATATCATACTCATCTCGCAATAAGTCATATACCTCAATTCCCGCTAGTCCAATATCTAATGTATGTACCGAGAGCTTAGTTACATCAAAATCAAATATGCTGTCTCCATTCACCAATTCTCTTGAAAAGGCATAATAGTTACCAATTTGATTGATTTCGTTCCGAACATATTCTGCAAGATTAATAACATCATCGAAAATCCGTTCTCCATTTAACGCTAGATTTCTTCGTGAAAGATCCAAGCTTGAAAGCAGCAAATATGATCCGCTTGTTGTTTGTGTTAGATTAACAATTTGCCTTGCATAACCAACATTCACAGAGGGTCCCATTAACATAAATGAGCTTTGCGTCAAACTTCCCCCGGATTTATGCATGCTGACTGAAGCCATATCTGCACCAGCAGCCATGGCAGTCACGGGAAGGTTTTTTCCAAAGTATAAATGTGCTCCATGTGCTTCATCTGCAAGAACAAGCATGTTATGCTGATGAGCAAGCCTCACAATCCCTCGTAAATCCGAGCAGATTCCATAATAGGTTGGATTATTGACCAAAATGGCTTTAGCCTCTGGGTTTTCTTTAATCGCTTTTTCCACCTGGTTGAGAGACATACCAAGCGCAATTCCTAGATTTTTATCCATTTCTGGATTTACATATACCGGCACGGCACCACATAGAACAAGCGCGTTAATGACACTGCGATGAACATTTCGGGGAAGAATAATCCTATCTCCCGCTTTACAAGCTGTTAGGACCATCCCCTGTACGGCAGATGTCGTTCCATTCACCATAAAAAATGCATGTGCAGCACCAAATGCCTCAGCTGCTAATTCTTCTGCTTCTTTAATGACGGATACCGGGTGACAGAGATTATCAAGCGGCTTCATCGAGTTAACATCCACGCTAACCGCTTGCTCCCCCAAAAAAGCTGTCAATTCGGGATTACCTCTCCCGCGTTTATGACCGGGTACATCAAAAGGAACAATTCGCTTTTTCTTGAACTCTTCCAAAGCTTCATAAATAGGTGCCCGCCCCTGCGAAAGACGAAATAATCTTTCTCGTTCATTCATCACAAAACTTCCTCTCGCTGAAAATTCTCCCACTTCCCTTTCCATCTGGCTTAAATCATAAGAATTTATGGGGTGATTTTTATTAATTGATAAAGTTAAAAGACAACAAAAAAGCAAGTGTACGCGCATTTCATTGCACAACACTTGCTTGTAGATATTATTATCCTATTAAAAAGCATATATAAATACAGACATATTGCCACACATAAAATCCAATGAATTTTATGTCTGAAAAGCTTTTTAATATTCAACATACCTAAAAAGGAGATCAGAGTCTAAATAGCAAATAAATACTTTTACCACTCTTATTGACCGTTTCACAAGTTTTGCACGATTTATGTCGTACTGGTTATAAAGTAACCAACTTATAAAATTTGAGCTTCTAACTCAATCAATAGGGCAACTAATGTTGCCTGTCGGCATTTGACCCGGCTGTCCGTATGGCCTTAACTTCCCGTGGGCAAGTGGTCAATTTTTATCTGCTTGGAAAGACTCTAACTATTTGAATATTTGCTTTCCAAAATAACAACGCCCTAATATTATCAGTTTATGAAAAAATTAGCAATAGATGCAATTAACTTTTTATACCTTTAAAACCTAAATAAACCATTCTATCTATGTATAATTATTTATTTTTATCAAAAATATTCATGATTCTACATGGGTCATTGGAATGATTTTACACAAAAAAACGACCATTTATCATTTAATAAGAGGAGATCGTGAGGGATGGAATATCATGATTAGATCAAACTGTTGAGGATCTAGACGATGAAGTAAACTAAATTGATGAGAAAAAAAGTTACAGCCCCTATTAAATATGGTTTTCCCAATATATCAAATTCTTTATTGTCGAGTGTCCAGTATAACTCTTGTCTAACCCAATAATTATTAGTGGTTGGTTCAGTATATTCCTTTGGGCCCACTCCTATCATTAAGAAAAAACACAAAACAAAGATACTGAATATAAAACTAAATTCGTTAATCTCTACTTTAAAATAACCCGACAGATAATAAACCAAGATATACTCAATTAAAATAGTAATGATAGCTAAAACTGCGCCATAAGCCATTCTCTTAATAAGAGAAATTTTCATATCTTCAGAGGTAATCGCATTTCCTTTTAGGCTTTCAACATACTCGGCTTGCTTTGTAAAAAGGACCACAAAACAAAAAATCCCAATAATAATGAAGATATTAACTATAATCTTGCTTAACTGAAACTCCAGAATTCCTAGCATATATCTCCTCCATTCATACACACAATCACTCATTATTTAAAGTCAGTAAACAGAAGAATAAATAGAGAATGATTTTTATATCTCCAATCAATTGTATCATCATAGAAATATATTGAATTTAAGAAAAACATTTTCTCTGCTCCCCTATAGCTTTTTCATTTATATTATTTAACCAATATGGATATCCCAAATTTAAGAGATTTAACTCCAATCACCAATCAAAAAACATTATTTTATTCTTTTTAAGCATAAAGGTTACTTTTTAATTCATTTTTCTGTATAATCCACATATAGAGTACAACTGTATTTATAAGGAGGACACCATGAAACGATTCGGTATATTACCCAAGATTATATTAGCTATTTTTCTCGGTATTGGTATAGGAATGATTGCTCCAGCCTGGATGCTTCGTATTTTCACTACTTTCAACGGGCTTTTTAGCAGCTTTTTAGAATTTATTATTCCCTTTATTATCATTGGTTTTATTGCTTCAGGAATTGGAATGATGGGGAAAGGTGCCGGCAAAATGCTCGGTATCACAACTGGATTAGCCTATGCTTCTACAATAATAGCTGGCTTGATTGCTTTTTTCGTGGCCAAAGCATTGTATCCTGTTATATTAAAAAACCAGACTGCTCAAAGCTTTGCAAATCCTGAGGAAGCTTTACTCTCTCCATATTTTACAATTGAGATGCCTGCTGTAATGGGTGTTATGACGGCTTTGCTTGTAGCCTTCACAATTGGTGTAGGGATGGCATCTATCAAAGGAGAAGCACTTCTTAATGTAATGGAAGAATTCAAAGAGATTGTCGTGAAAGTAATTAATACGATTATTATCCCTCTTTTACCATTTCATATCTTTGGTATATTCGCAAACATGACTCAGGGCGGTCAAATTGCGTCTATCTTAAGTGTATTTGCTAAAGTATTTGTGATGATCATTGCTTTACATTTGTTTATGTTAGTCATACAGTATACAGTTGCGGGTGCAGCTTCTAAGAAAAATCCATTTAAAATGCTTAAGACTATGTTACCAGCGTATTTTACAGCTTTAGGCACTCAGTCTTCCGCATCAACGATTCCTGTTACTGTGGATCGGACTAAAAAAATGGGTGTGAAAGATAAAGTAGCAAACTTCACTGTTCCACTATTAGCAACTATCCATTTATCTGGAAGTACAATTACCCTCGTCAGCTGTGCGATGGCAGTTATGCTGTTACAGGGTACGGATGCTAGCATCACACAAATGCTACCATTTATTTTAATGCTTGGTGTCACAATGATCGCCGCACCAGGAGTTCCAGGAGGAGCTGTTATGGCTGCACTTGGTTTATTAGAATCCATGCTCGGTTTCTCTGATAACATGCTTTCCCTCATGATCGCATTATACCTAGCTCAGGATAGCTTCGGAACAGCATGCAATGTAACAGGCGATGGCGCTATCTCAGCACTTACGGAGCGATTTGTTCCTAAAACCAGCAAAGAAATAATTCAAAATAAACAAATAGAAAATTTAATTTAAATACAAAAATAAGATAGATATACAAAAATGGTGTCCGTATAGAGATTTCAGTCAAAAAACAATAAATCAAAAAGGGAGACATGTTGTTAACTCAACATATCTCCCTTTTTTGATTAAATATAACCAGTTCAACAAGGACCTATGTGTCAGTCCATATCTTGTTATTTTCACAGAAAAATATCTGCAAACCTCATACTTTTTTCACTTTAGTTCAATGATTTTAATAAACAACTCACCTTATCTAAAAAAACACAAATACATCCTCATTTATAATTTACTTCTGTCCTTATTAAGAATCCTTTATTTATTCCTTATTAATTATATAAAAATAATAAAATAGCTAATTTTTTGTTTATTTCTATAAGTAAATATATTAATATTTTTATATTATTATAACTATCACAACAAATTATTTATCACAAATATTAGGAGAAAGTCTTGCATGAGAAACTCATTGACACAAAAAATCGTATTAATTTTTATTACATTTGGTTTGGTTTTATTTGGAACAACTGATTTATACACAAAAGTAGACGCAGCAACCGTTTCTTCTTCCACACTCTATCAAACGACAGCTAATGTCAATTTAAGAGCCGGTTCGTCCAATAAGCATAAAGTAATCCTAACCATTCCGAAAGGGAAAAATGTGACCTATCTCTCCAAATCCGGAAGTTGGTTTAAGGTTAAATACGCTAATAAGACAGGCTTTGTGAGCTCTTCTTATTTAAAGAAGCTAACAGCTAATTCTCAGACTAGTACCCAAGCTACCGTTACATATCAAACAACGGCTAATATCAATTTAAGGACTGGTGCTTCTAATAAGCATAAAGTAATCCTAACCATTCCGAAAGGGAAAAATGTGACCTATCTCTCCAAATCCGGAAGTTGGTTTAAGGTTAAATATGCTAATAAGACAGGCTTTGTGAGCTCTTCTTATTTAAAGAAACCAACTGCTAATTCACAGGCTAGTACCCAGGCTACCGTTACATATCAAACAACGGCTAATGTCAATTTAAGGACTGGTGCTTCTAATAAGCATAAAGTAATCCTAACCATTCCGAAAGGAAAAAATGTGACTTATCTCTCCAAATCTGGAAGTTGGTTTAAGGTTAAATATGCTAATAAGACAGGCTTTGTGAGCTCTTCTTATTTAAAGAAACCAACAGCTAATTCCCAGACTAATTCACAGGCTACCGTTACATATCAAACAACGGCTAATGTCAATTTAAGGACTGGTGCTTCTAATAAACATAAAGTAATCCTAACCATTCCGAAAGGGAAAAATGTGACCTATCTCTCCAAATCCGGAAGTTGGTTTAAAGTTAAATATGCTAATAAGACAGGCTTTGTCAACTCGACATACATGAAGAAGTCTGTCATCAAAGAGACAGTACCTAATTATAAAAATGTAAGATATTATAATACGAATATTCATATCTATACAAGTAATCCTAATGCTAATTTAACAGTTTCCAAAGGAAAACCTAATGTTCTTGAACCATTGTCATCTATTAAGCTACCAAATGAACTAGCAAAGATAAACTTAGGCTTTTTTAACTCAAAAATGGAACATGGTGGTTTATTTATGGTAAATGGACAAGTAACCAGTAACCATAATCCTAAATACGTAATTATGGAATATAAAAAGACAGGGAAAATAGATATTCGTAGTATCGCAACACCATTAATAAATCTTCAAGAATTAGAAGATATGAAGGAAAATAATTATTTTGCTGTTGGTACTTCATATTCTTTAGTACAGAACGGCAAAATAAATTTAGCGCATAGTGAGTATTTCTCACACAGTAAAAGCAGGAACCCTCGAACATTGTTTGGTCAGACTAAAGATGGACGGTTTATCATGGCAGTTACAGATGGCCGAATTAATGGGAGTAGTGGTTTAACAGCAAGCCAAAGCGCTGATGTTATGATGAAATTAGGGGCAGTTGAAGCTGTAAATTTAGATGGCGGAGGATCCAGCACCCTATATATCAATGGTAATTTAATTAATAAATTAGGCGAAAGCCCCAGAAAAATTGGCAGTGCTCTCTTTATTACAAAGTAAATAGAATATACAATTATAAAATAAACTCCTAATTGAAAAATTGGGAGTTTATTTTCACCATATAAGATATGATAATTTTTAAAGGATCCGAGTGTATGGAGATACAATTATCAGTTTGACTTTAATTATCCAACTTACTGCCAGTCGAATGTTCACTATTATTAGAAGGATTATAGTTGTTAGTACTATCAGATTGAGTATTCAAGTCTGAATCAAAACATCCTTTCATTAAAAAAAAGAGCTAATTGCTAATAGCAATTCTGATAATTAATTTTCAACATGCTGCACACTCCCATCTATCCGTATATTAAGGATTTTAAAAGGATGTATACAAAATAAAGACTTCTATCTCTTAAACAGATAGAAGTCTTTATTTTTCTCTTTTATAGTCATTGGTGTTAAACAAGGTTTAATGGTACCACCAGTTCAGCCTAGGTAATTTAAATTACAACAGAACTGCATTCTATCACGGTTATCTCTTTAAACGTAAAGCCATATATATAAATCCTGTAAATATAATAAAAATCCCAAAAGGATATAAGCTACTAATAACATGTTCGCTAGTCTGAGAAATTTCTTCAACAACCATACCCTTCCCTGTTAAACACTTACTTGGTACTATACGACCAATAATATCTTCGGAAGTAATAGGGTCGAATACTTGTATTGTTGAATCAATATTATTTGAGGTTTTAGAAAGTGAATTATGTGCAAACTGCACCTTATCCATTTCACTAGTCATCCCTAAATTAGCAGAAGCAACAGCGATTGTCTGTTTTTTTAATTCTGGTATCAAAGAAATAACTAAAGAAAATATGATTGCTAATATAAATAACCTGGAATTCATTAAAATCACCCAAATACTCTAAATAATATTTCCCGTTCCATCTGTTTTATTTTTATAAAATAAAAAAACTAATAGTAATTTCAATTTCAAATATTAAGATAAGTTATATTAATATTTTAATAAATACAAAATAAACAATCAACAACTGATTTCATTTTAGCCTTTGTATTTATTACTGTCTGTCATTTTTTATGGGTAAATATAAAAAACCAATTCCGAAATGGAATTGGTTTATAAGCCACTTTTGCCGTTACATATAAGAAAGTTTTAAACCACCACTTCTCCAAGTGGGTGTTCGCAAAAGCTTTCCTGCTTGTCCTCCAGGTCATATAGACAGAGGCTTGTCATTCCAGCCTTTATAATAAAACTCCCTATTACAGCTTAAAGGTTAAAACTTAAATTATGCATCACGTACAATGTAGCTCGTATTAAATATGATACTCCTCTAATCATTTAAATGCAATGGAGATGACTTCCATAATAAATATATAATTTCCATTAAAACGGAAGTTTATCAAGAGGACCAACACAAAATACAGAGGGTTAATCAAACTATCTCATTTAAATATATCTTTTAAAGCATCTTTCAAATTTTTATATTTAAACGTATACCCCACTTGTTCAAGCCTTTCAGGGAGTACCCAACGACTTTTTAGAACAAGCTCCGGCTCAGTTCTGATTAGAATTGCACCTGCCTTAAGCATCCACGCTGGTGTGGGGAGGCCAATTTTTCTGTTCATACTGTTACGGAGGTGAACCATTAATTCACGATTGGTGACTGGATGGGGTGAAGAACAATTAAATACCCCCTCCAAGTCTTCTCTGTTCTTAAGAAAGAGAACAAGTTGAAATAAATCTTCAATATGTATCCAGCTAAACATTTGTCGTCCAGATCCCTGATACCCTCCAAGACCAAATGTAACGAGATTTTTATACGGAGTCATAACTCCGCCGCTTCCCCCTAATACGATTGCAATTCTTAAGGCAACTTGCCTTGTATGCGGTAGTTCAAAGTTAAAAAATGTTTCTTCCCACGCTTTCGCAACATCGACTGAAAAGCCGCTTCCGATCTCACCCTTTTTCTCTGTCATAGGTCGATCTTCCGCATGTCTGTATATGGTGGCAGTACTGGAATTAATCCACAAAGGAGGTGGAGTCATACACTCAAGGAGGGCACTCCCCAATATAGCTGTTGTTTCAGTTCTAGACATGACTATTTCTAGCTTATTACTGGCATTATAGCGGCAATTTACCGATTTTCCAGCCAAATTAACCAATAACTCGGCCCCTTCAAGCGCTTCCTTTATTTCACCTTTATTATGCCAGTTAATATGTTCGTTGCTTCTGGAAATAACCAGCACATCATATCCCATAGAATGAAATTGCTTCTCAAAATACTGGCCAATAAAACCTGTTCCCCCAGCAATTACGACCTTCTTTCTCATCCACTCATCCCTTTACCTCAAATTTATGAAGTATATCACTAATATTTTATCAAATATTTTACATTCTTTTGAATAAAAGGATTATTATGCGTGCAAGTCAACCATTTGTTTATTAATATACTTCAGATACATATGTACAACATCAAAGTCGTATTGTTGGTAAAGTGTACGGGTACCTACTGCATCTTCTATTTCGTTGAACAGGAATTGCCCGTCCTGGCCGATGAGAAAATCGATTCCTACAAAGTCAAAATCAAATAACTCACCTATTTTATTTACTAAATTCACTTGTTTCTCAGACAAAGTATAACGCTCAGCCTTTCCGCCAAGTGAAAAATTAGACTTAAAGCTGTTGCTGGAATAACGTTTAACAGCTCCAATTATCTCCTTACCCAGTACGAAGACTCTCACATCAACACCTGGATTATCACACATTTCCTGTAGGATAACATCCCCCTTATTAAGCTCCCCCATCTGCTTAGTTAATTCTGTTTTGCAATCTACTTTAAAAACATCCGTCCCACCATGGCCGCTGTTGGTCTTCAAAATAAGTGGATAATTTAATAGCGACTGTCCCTCAGTGAATGAGATTGCCGTCTTCACAGATTTTATTCCATGGCTGTTAATCATTTGATGTGTTTTAGCTTTATGATTACAAATATCCGTCACTTGAGAATTGTTAAAAACTCTGCACCCCATTAATTCAAAATGAAGGCTTATTTGACTGTCTCGGGTGCGGTTAATGACGAAATCCGGTTGAAGTGAATTCCCCTCCTCCATATAAACGGACAATTTTCCATTATCAATTATTAAACTCAATTCCTCGGCAAATACAAGCTGGATATTTAGATTGTGCTGATTACTATTATTAATAAACTGATTGGCAAACCATTTATTTTTGTCATAATCCTCGCGCTTATAGATCAGTAAGCCTTTAAACATGTCACACCATCCGCAAAATATAATCGAAGATATGCTCAGTTACATCAATACCTGTACAATCATAGATATTTTTTATATGAGCATTTGAATTTACTTCACAAAGAATCGGTTCTTCCTCTTCGCCAAACAAAAGATCCACTCCACTAAAATCAGCTCCGATAATCTTACTTGCCTTAATTGCCAGTTCTTCAAATTCTTTCGGAAGAACATATTCATGCATGACCCCACCATTTGTCACGTTTGCTCTAAAATCTGTTTCGGAAGTTCGCAGCATAGACGCCACCACTTTGTCACCTACCACATGAACTCTTACGTCTCTGCCTTTACTGTTTTTAATGAATTCCTGATAAAGATGTGGGATTTGAAGTAGTTCTTTTCTCTTTTTCTCCAATTCTTCACGGGTTTCTACCAGATACACCTGCTCACCAAAAGATCCGTAGGCCTCTTTAATAACAATCGGATAGGATAATTCCCTTTCAATAAACTCAATAAATGAATGATCCTTTTCCAATATATTTGTAAAAGTCAGCGGGGAAAATATAGTTTTCGGTAATTTAATTGAATGATTGGCCAGTGCCTGGAATGTCATGATTTTGCTATCACACACTTCAATCACGGAAGCCTTGTTAAACAGTCGATAACCCATCTGTTCCAACTGATTTGCCAGACGAATATCCTTATCCAAGAACAAAATAAAATCCGGCCGTGCATGCTGTCTTTCACTTTTAATAATGGTTTGATTTCCTTCAATAACAGAGAATAATTCTGTATTTTTAACTAAGTCGAGAATGATTCCTTTTTTTGAAGCTGACTCTTTATACCAATCATGGATTTCCATAAATTTTGGAGACAGCAAACTTCCATTATAGATTAACCATCCATACTTTCTTTCCATATTGAGGATGCTCCTTACTATTTATTCGTTTGTTTTATTATATCAAACCAGTGAGAGCTGAAGAATTTCATCATTAATCTAATCGAACAAAGCAACCATTCCAATCATTTTCATATGATGAAATTATCCCTAATTGTCCCGTACGTAAAAATACGTCAAGGAGTTTAATTTATGAACCATTTACTGATTAAATCTGACTTTAAAAAGGGGAATCTTCTTCCGAGGTGGCTGAATGAGGCCTATAACTATTGGAGTTCTACTGTCAGTGACAATCAATTCCCATGTCACTTTGGCATGAAAGCAGAGCGAGATGGCCTCCTCCGCTATACGTATTGTGAGAATCATAATTTTTCTGCGCTTCCACATACACTTAGCGAATTTCTCAAACTTTCAAGGAAGAATCCATCTATTCGGTATGCATTGGTTCTTTTCGTAGAGCCTGAACTTAATTATCAGCACCTTGATTATGATTATTATAATGCCAATTTTTGGAGTATTTTATCCTATTTGCACGAACAGGATGATAAAGAATGGTCCAATGATATTCCCCTTGATCCAGATGATCCCCATTGGGAATTTGTTTTCAACGGGGAACCTATCTTTGTATCTGGCAATGCTCCTTTTTACCAAAATCGTATTACCCGAAATCTAGGTGATTGCCTAATCATGATTTTTCAGCCAAGAAGAATTTTTGCTGATACGTCTTATACTACTCCACATGGCAGAAAAGCAATTGAGGTTATTAGAAAAAAAGTTGAGAAGATTGAAAACATGCCGTATCATCCAGATTTAGGCGGCTATGAGGATTTATCCAAGAGAGAATGGAAACAGTATTTAATTACGGATGATTGCAATCCAATTAAAGGAACTTGTCCAATGAGGAATACTCTATTATCATCTGGTAAAGGTAATCAGAAAAAGGAAAAACCATGCTAAGTCAGCATGGTTTTTCCTTGATTGCTTATAGTATTTTTTTTAATTTCTGAAGAAGGTTTAATCGTTGTTTGCGCGGGCTTTACCGCCTTTTTCACCAATCTCTTTATAGAAGTCTTTATCATGATTTTTCTTGGTGGCTTCTCCACCCTTTTCGCCAATTTCTTGGTAGAAGTCCTTATCATGATTTTTAGCTGTAGCTTCTCCGCCTTTGCGTCCTGCTTCTTCTCTAGACATTTTGTCTGCCATAAATAATCGCTCCTTTTTAAGAAATTATTTTGTTGCTTACACTACTATATTTATCCTCTTTTAAAAGATAAAAACATAATTACACGCATTTAACCTTTTTGTTATTCTCTTGTTATTCGAACTTAATGTTTAAATTCGAAATAATAGTTTCAGTCATTGAAATCATACTAGCATTTCATAGTATCTCTCTTACTACCATTTTGTAATCAATATGTTGCCTTTCCTACTTCTCATATTCTAATTTTTACCATACAGTAGTATGATTGTACTGTAGTTTACTATATTGAATGAAAAAGTTAATCAACCTATTTGAAGGAGGTCAGGGAAACATGATAGTAGTCATTATTCTTTTTTATTTTTACTAATGTTGTTAATTGAAAAATCGAAGTATGAAAATAGCACCTATTAACAAGAAACGAATAACTCCTTTTTAAAAGTAAGGTTTAATACGGGATTATACGGCGAATACCTAATCGTCAGAGTTTTAGATAATCTGAAGGATTTCCACAGAAAACGAAAATTTCCGTTAATAAATGCCGAGAAAAATAATAATCAACATATTCTTTGAATTACGTGTTCCGAATTATTTTTGGGTGAATTCACATCAGCACTTACTTCAAAAGCTTCCATTAATTCAGGATTAAACGGACGTAAATATTGTTTTAGTAAATGCGAATCATGAATCTTTGGATTCAGCCACTTTTGTTCATCTTCCGGGTTAAGAATAACTGGCATCCGGTCATGTATGGAAGACATCAATTCATTGGAGGACGTTGTAATAATGGTACACGTGCATACGGCCTGTCCTTCTGGTGAATTCCATGATTCCCATAAACCTGCCAATCCAAATGGTTCTCCGCTTTTCAATTTAATCCGCATCGGTATTTTTCTTTCAGGCGTTTGCTTCCATTCATAATAGGAATCAGCCACAATTAAACAGCGTTTATTTTGGTATGCCTTCCGAAAACTTGGTTTTTCCGCAAGCGTTTCTGATCGAG
This sequence comes from Bacillus sp. D386, assembly GCF_006346415.1. Classification (NCBI taxonomy): domain Bacteria; kingdom Bacillati; phylum Bacillota; class Bacilli; order Caryophanales; family Bacillaceae; genus Bacillus; species Bacillus sp. D386. The sequence continues at coordinate 731,724 of NZ_VEMV01000001.1, forward strand.
CATTGATCAGCTTATATCCTATTTTTTCATCCTTTGCCCACGATGGAATCAATCCCCACCTCAAATAACCTAAGCGATTTTTGGATCCATCATTAATAACGGCAACAATTCTCTGAGACGGTGCAATATTATAACTAACTTGATAATCTGCCTCATCAAAGGCTGCCTCTATATGAAATCGTTCAATAATCGTTTCAAACGTTGAAAATAACGTAAATCTACCACACATATGTATCACCTCATGGCCATTATAACAGTTTTATTTCAGGAACCAAAAAGGCACCCATCTAGGTGCCAGAGCCTTCAATATTTTTTTGCAATTGCTCTATTAGCGTTGTTTACATCGTTTTTAATCAAAGCACTTAAATCATATGCGGGATACATATTATTCTTATACATATAGTTAAATACCTGGCTATGCAAATCAATCATTCCGTTTAGTTGGTTTGTTAATGTCTTTTTCAAAACAGGAGTAGCCGTTTCAGTGATGGCTATCGAATAATTCCGGATTAATGTTTTTGTTAATCCCAATAAATTCCCTGCAAAAAAGCTGGCGTCCGGTTGTTCTCTTTCATCCTCTTCCCTTTGCGGTGCTCTTGGAAAGTATTGCAGCAACTCTTTAATATATCTTTCCAAAACTTTAATTGTAGTCAAATATAGATTTTTCAACTCCTGATTTGGTACATCTCTGACCTTCATTTTCAAGCCTACTAATGCATTTGATGCAAATGCTACTAATTCATGCAATTCCAGTGTTTCATGATATGCAAGTGTATTAGCCAAACAACTTCCCCTCCTTCATTCCTTCACAAAGAGTATATGATTGCTAGGCTTGTCTCTTTCCTTCTTTTTATCTTGGTAAATATCTTCTACTATCAAGGTTCATTAAACGGATGATTATTTAATGATGATTAACAACTTCAACAAAAACAAACATCGAACATACGTTTCTTTTTTGTTGAATAAGAAACGTATGTTCGTATATAATGAAAATAGGAGGTGAAGATAAATGAATGATTTACTTAGGAGCATGAGAGAACAAATTCCCATCGATATCATCTATGTCTCGAATAAAAATATTTTTACAAAACGCCGTATTCTGGTTAAATCAATGGGTGAGCAACTGATTCGTGCCTATTGTTTTAACCGCAAACTCTATCGAACATTTAAGAAGGAACAAATCTTATCTACCCAACTCGTTTATCAATCCCAGCGGTCATCATAAAAAGAAAAAGAAGAGGTCCCCCCCCTTCCCTTAGCCAATCATTTCTTCATGATCTATATCTTCAATTTCATCCTCGGACAGGGATTCCTCTTTATCACGCAGACGATGAGCTAATCTGGAAGCAGCACTTGCTGCAATTGCAGCGACCAAATCATCAAGGAATGTATTTACGCCTCTTCCCTCTTTCTTCGTATCTAAATATCGGATAATCCCCACTTTATTCTTATCCAGGTGACCAAATGTTGTCACACCAATACTTCCATAACCGAGCACAGCTCCTAAGGCAATGGTTTCATCCACACCAAATAAGGACTCATCAGACTCAACAATAGACTGCAATGGCTCTGACAGCATGCCCTTTTCAGCTAATCGATCTAATTCAATACCTACAAGAAGGGCATGCTGAATTTCACGTTTCATCAGGACACGTTCTATACTATATATGCATTCATCCAGAGTTAAATTATCATTATAAGGAAATTGCATTTCATAAACAATTTCAGCGATTGCTTCAAGTGTAACACCTCGACTTTGCAAGGCAAGTTTAGCAGCATTTGTCACTGTTTTACTATGTACACGTTTTTTAATCATATCTCTATTACTCCTTTTTACACTTTCATCCATTATACCATCAGAATCTTCATAATATCACAAATCTCCTGATTATTATATACAAGTTAGAGTATGCTAAAATATACCTGAAAAGAATAACAGGGGGTGAGCTCATTGGCATTAAAAGCCGGAACAATTAAGGGTATATCTTTTAACAGCAAGGAATTAAATGAGGAAATCGAACTCCTTGTATATTTACCTTCAGCCTTTTCCCATCTGTATAAGTATTCCGTCCTGATTGCACAGGATGGTAAAGATTATTTCCAATTAGGCAAAATTGGACGAGCTGCAGATGAGCTTTTAGAAAGGCAAGAAATAGAAAATATAATCATTATAGGTGTCCCTTATAAAAATGTTGAAGATCGCTGGAATAAATATCATCCTGACGGCCTGAAGCATACTGCCTATAAAAGGTTTCTTGCACATGAACTTGTTCCATATATTGATGCCGAATATCCGACCTACCAAATGGGGCTGAGCCGCGCCCTAATCGGAGACTCCCTGGCAGCTACTGTTTCATTAATGGCAGCTATGGATTATCCCAATACATTCGGCAAGATTGCATTGCATTCCCCACTTGTAAACGAGTCCGTACTATCAGCAGTGGAGTCTTTTCAGTTCCCGCATTTAACGCAAATCTACCATACGATTGGAAAGAATGAAACAACAGTACAAACATCTAAAGATGGGATCATAGATTTTGTACAACCTAATCAGGAACTTAACTCGATTATTGAAAGCAAAGGCTTTCCGGTCTTTTACGAAGAGATTGATGGAGACCATACCTGGAGGGCATGGCAGTCAGATATGAAGAGGACACTTACCTGGCTCTTTCACAGGACATAATTAGCAAGGAATTTTTTTTGAATATTTGCTATAATGAAGTAATATCTAATTTTACAAAATAAGTCAGGGGGTTCTTACATGAATTTTGGAATTGCTATTTTCCCTTCAAAAAATTTGCAAGACATTGTAAACTCATATAGAAAGCGTTATGACTCACATTACTCTCGTATATCTCCTCATGTCACATTAAAATCTGAATTCACAGCCACAGATGAGCAAATCAAGGAAATTTCAGCTAAACTCGAGGAGATTGCAAACCAACACCAGCCTTTTACATTAAAGGTCTTAAAAGTTAGCACCTTCCAACCAGTCAATAATGTGATTTATTTAAAAATTGACCCTACTGCCGAATTAAGTGCACTTCACGAAGATTTCCATAATGATATTCTGGGCAAAGATAAAAAATACAAATTTGTTCCGCATATTACTATTGGTCAAGATTTATCTGACAAGGAACATAACGATATTCTCGGACAACTGCGTCTCATGAAATTCGAACACGAAGAAGTAGTTGATCACTTCCATTTACTCTATCAAACTGAAAATGGGGCATGGAAAGTATATGAAACATACCAATTAAGAAAGGACAACTGATCACGATGAACATCAAGATTGTATCAGAAAAAGAAGAATTGGATCAGGTATTTTCGGTACGTACTAAAGTTTTTGTAGATGAACAAAATGTACCTGAAGAAGAAGAAATTGATCATTTAGAAGAGGAATCTACACATTTTCTCGTAATAGATGAGGAAAGTAATCCAATAGGTGCCGGACGCTTCAGGGTGGTTGATAGCTATGGAAAAGTCGAAAGGATTTGTATCTTACCAGATTTCCGCTCAAAAGGGGTGGGCAAAGATTTAATGAATGCCATAGAACAATATGCCCTATCTAAACAAATTGAGATCCTTAAATTAAACGCTCAAAACCAGGCGATCCCTTTTTATGAAAAACTCGGTTACTCAGTTATATCCGATGAATTTTTAGATGCCGGCATCCCTCATCACACTATGAAGAAACATATTTAAGACTGCAGCCGACTGCAGTCTTAAGTGTTTATACTCATAAACATTAAAGGAAAGCAGCGTATTAAAATACGCTGCTTTCCATATGTATAGAGTGATTTTAAATGTATGGTTTAAATACTTTCATTAATAAATTGACCGACCCCAGTCATTTCAGTAGCGGTTTTTTTGACTATTTCTGTCGGCACATAATTTTTGTAAATGCGATTAGATGAACCTCTAAAATCGTCTGAATTGATTTCCCTGTCAAATGAATCCCGTTCTTCATTCTTGCGATGGAATCTGATTGGCTGTACAGGCTGAAAGCACGAGATCATATTTTTAGTCAGCTTCTCCGCTGCAATCGTTCTGTTCGTGTACTGTATGTATTCGTATTGCGTGATTGGACTTATGTACCCCATTCCTTTTCCACCTCACTTTTTTATCCTTTTTTTACTTTTATTACCCGCTTTTTAAGGGAATAAAACTACTATCCTCTTTTGTAATATATGATTCGATTTGATAAGATGATATTTGTCTGTCGTTTTTAAAATTTTTTATATAAATGAGGAATATGATGAAAACAGCTAATTGGAAAAACGAATCTATCTCTTTACTCACATGGCCCAAGGAGGCATTTGCTCGTATTCATGAAGCTGGAAAAAATGGTGAACTTCAATGTAATCATTGTGGTCAACCTGTTTATATGTATCTTGGAATCCATGAAGAACCATATTTTATTCATCGTGATTCTTCACGTCCTCCTTGTGTGGACAAAACTGAGAAAACGAATCCGGCAGTGAATGAAGCTTCAGTGGAATACGGAGGATTTCGCTTACCCCAATCCAGGTCCATTACCAATTGCTCTGATGAAACTATCTGGCAAGGACCAAAGTCCATTACAAGTCTGCCATCCTATAATGAAAAACATCTGCCTGGGGTGAATAGCAATCATCCATTCATCGACATTCTGAGTGCCCACGGCTGGTTATTGGACGATCAACAAGCAAATGCTGTCGTAACGGATGCAAGACATTTACTCGTTCTTGCAGGAGCAGGCAGTGGAAAAACCCGTGTTTTGACTGCTCGGACAGCCTTTTTACTATTAGAAAAACAAACGGATCCTAAATCGGTGATGCTCGTTACGTTTACATCTAAAGCAGCTGCTGAGATGAAAAGCAGGCTACAGCAAATGCCCGGTGTAACTCCCTTTATGCTGCAGCATGTATTTACCGGTACCTTCCATTCCATTTTTTATCGAATTCTTTTACAACATGAACCTCAAAAATGGCATTCAAGTAAATTGATAAAATTTGATGGGGAGAAAGAATATGTCCTAAAAATAGCAGCTTCAGAATTAGGAATCGATGAACGGGAATTTGCATTTGATCAAGCCTTACAGCAAATCAGCAGATGGAAAAACGATTTATTATCTCCTCAGGATATTCATCCTGCTGACGATTGGGAAGTCAATTGCCAGGAGCTTTATAAAAAATACGAATCATATAAAGAAATAAATAATAAATTCGATTTTGATGATATGCAAACAGGCTGTTATCAACTTTTAAAAGAGAATGAACAGATTCTTAATTTTTATCGAAACCGGTTCAAACACTTTCTAATCGATGAGTTTCAAGATATTAATAAGGTACAATATGAGATTGTTAGACTGCTTGCTTCAAATGCAGAATCTGCATGTTTTGTAGGCGACGATGATCAGGCCATTTATTCATTCCGTGGCAGTGATTCTGCCTTTTTACAAAACCTGAAGCTTGACTACGATTATCTCGAAACCATAATCTTGTCAGCTAATTACCGTTCTGGGCATAAAATCATTCAAACAGCCAACAAGATTGTTTCTCAAAATAAAACAAGAACACCAAAAAAAATGGTGGCTACACATGATCAATCACCTTCTCCGGTTTTATTTTATCCATTTGATGAAGAATCTGAGGCAATCATGATTATGACCGACATAACCGAAAAAATAAGGCATGGAGCAAACCCAGAGGATTTTGCGATTCTTTATCGTACCAATACAATGAGCCGTGCTATTTTTGAAAAGCTTGCATCTTCAAGTCTTCCATTTCGGGTGGATTCTGACTATGATTCCTTTTATACAAGAAAGACTGTGCGCAGTATTTTGGCCTTTATGAAAGCAAGTATAAATCCAGATGATCCGGGAATGCTACAGGATTTATTACCGCCGCTATATTTGAAAAAGTCGGCAGTCCAGGATGCTAAAGCTCTATCCATCCTGAATGATTGCACTTTGCTCGAGGCACTTCGATTCCTCAATAATTTAAAACCGTTCCAAATGCGAGCAATAGATAAAGCTGTCTCTGTCATCCATTCACTTAAGGATTTGTCTCCATCAACTGCTATCGAGATGATAGAAAAAGAACTCGGTTTTGGGGCCTACCTCAAAAAGCGGGGGAATGAAGGCAATAAAATGGACAAAGGGTCGGACGATATCAAGGATGTAAAAATTGCTGCAAGACGCTTTGATACAGTGCTGGAATTTATTCTTCATGCGGATCATATGACAGCCATGTCAAAAGAGATTAAATCAATGTCTAAAAAAACAATAAATGCTATTCAGCTGAGCACCATCCATCGTTCAAAAGGACTTGAATATAAATATGTTTATATTCTTGGCTGCGTAGACGGAAACATGCCTCATGATTATGCTCTGGAATCTTGGCGTGACGGTGACAGGAAACCTATGGAGGAAGAAAGACGGTTATTATATGTAGCGGTAACACGCGCATGCTCGGGATTATATATTTCCATACCGGAAAATAGACGTTCAAAACGGGCAAGATCTTCCCGTTTCTTAACGATTTTAAAAGGGGAGCCCTCTTACAAAGAAGAACTGATTACCAAATAACCGAGTAATACAGATCGGCAGTTTGAGTCAAATCAAATGTTCTTCATATGTAAAGGTGGCTCCTTTACTCATTTTTTATTATTCATCATATTGGCAATTGTATTAAAATCTAATGATTTCCCATCCTTAATGATTGATTGTACCAACTGGTCCTCTACATCCTTCGGTACAGGCTTGTTTGCAATTTGCGAAACCCTCTTAATGACGTTGCGGACTGTTTTTTCATCTTTAAAATTTGCATTTTGTAAGGAATTAGCCAGCTCCATTACATCTTTCATATTTACGCCTGTTTTCTTTTCCATATTTTTAAAGAATCCATTATCCATAATTCAGCCTCCTTATCGTTACTGCTATCATATGAAAGAAAATAGGAAAGGTGAGACTCATTTCTCCATGCAAAAAAGGGATTCAGTATAGACTGAAATCCCTTTCTTTCATTTACTAATTGTAAATACTTAATTAACAGTAGGGCATAGAAGAGGTTTTAGGTCTCTTCTATGCATTTCAATTATTATTAGCAGAAGCTAGCGCCAACAATAATTAACAAGATAAATAGTACAACGATTAGTACGAAAGTAGAACCGTAGCCACCGCCGTAGCTACCACCACCGCCGTATCCATAGCCGCCACCGCAGCTGCTTCCGCCGCCGCCGTATCCATAACAACCAAACATGTAAGTCACCTCGCTTTCGCTTAGTACACTCATAACATATGTTAAAAGTGTTTCCTCGGTTTGGGCTAATCTCCATATAAGAATACCCAAATATTAAAATCGGCAATAATACCTTGAATTACTGTAAATATATCTTTTACACTAAAAGAAAACAGTAAGGAGTCATACACATGGCTATAGAGTGGAAAGAAGTAACAGAATTAGAGGATGAACTATTAAGGAAAGCATTATCTTTATATCATGATTGTTTTCCTGAATACGTGCGTGAAGATGAATGCGTATTTTACGAGTCCATCAGACAACGTGAGAAAAACACACCAAATAATTTCCATTTTTTAGTTGGAATCGTAGACGATAAAGTAATCTGTTTCTCAACTGCCCATTATTTAGCTCAAGTAAATAGCGGTTATATTGTTTATATAGCAGCCGATCCGAAAGAACGCGGGAAAGGCTTAGGGAAACAAACACTTTTAAAAATGGAGAAACTACTTAAAGAAGATGCCGTACATGCTGGGTACCCATCCTTAAAGGGAATCTTCCTCGAAACTGAAAGAGAAATTGATGCGCAAAACGAAGAAGAATACAAAGAAACCATAAATCGCCTTCAATTCTTCAATCATCTTGGCTTTTCACCTATAAAAGGATATCAGTATGTCCAGCCACCATTATATACTGGACAAACTCCAGTGCCTTTATATCTCGCATTTAAAAAGTTCACTCGCGGAGAAGATATTAATTATGATCAAGTTGTTAAAGCAATCTATCATGAAAAATATCATAAAATGAATAAAATTTCCTCAACTGTACTTGATGAATGTATAACGTCTCAGGGGAATATTTCGGAAACCATCCAATAGTGGAAACCAAAAAAAAGTTTCTTTGGGGGCACAGGTCCCTGAAAGGTGGTCGGTAGGTGTTTGATAGTAGAACTTTCCACTGGACTTCACCCACCTTTACCCCGGTATGTCCCGGGCATAGGTGCCTCATAGGTGGGGTATAGCTGCTTTTCCCAGGACTTCTCCTACCTTTCACCCGCCTATCCCCCGGTATAGCCCGGGCATAGGTGCCTCATAGGTGGGGTATAGCTGCTTTTCCCAGGACTTCACCTACCTTTCACCCACCTATACCCCGGTATAGCCCGGGCATAGGTGCCTCATAGGTGGGGCATAGCTGCTTTCTCCTGGACTTCACACACCTTTGGAGCACCTTTGGCGCATACACAAATACCCCGGCTATCGCCGGGGTATTGCTATTCAATATTTAACTCATTAATGCCAGCCTTTTCATCTGTTATCAATGATTCGCAGCAAAATAAGCAACCTGGATTAATCAGATTGCATTAACTTTCTTTTTTAATTCTTCGTTTCTTAATAGTTCTTTCACCTTTTGATCCATTCTTTCGATTTCTTGAGCAGGGGTTTTCCACCAGTTTCTACTCCAGATTCTTTCGATTGTCCATCCTCGGCTTTCAAGGAATCTTTGACGATAGATATCCCGTTCTTTTGCATTGGCCGAGCTATGGTACATCGCTCCATCACATTCAATCCCTAAAATATATTTGGAAGAATCATTAGGATGGACGATGGCCATATCGATTCTGTACCCGGACATTCCTACTTGTGTGTGGACTTCATACCCTAAATTTCTTAATTGAGTATAGACCTGTTCTTCAAAGGGGGAATCAAAATGCAGTGCCAGTTCTTGTACATGTGTATTTACATTATCATTAATTTCCTGGACAACCGACTGTATTTCCTCCCTGTTAGTACGTGAAACAGCTCTTACATATTTTAAATATGATTTAAGAAGCTTTGGTCCAATTTGTGCTGTGCCCGCAACATTCAGTTCTTCCGGCTCGATACTAGATACTACAATAATACGTTCCTTGGCTCTTGATACGGCTACATTCAATCTATTTTCTCCACCATATTGGTTAAGCATTCCGAAGCGATTATAGACCTTTCCTTCTTCATTTTTAGCATATCCTATGGAGAAAATAATGATATCTCGTTCATCACCCTGAACATTTTCAATATTTTTTACAAATACTCTTTCATCCAGTTCTTTTGCCATCACTTGATTATAAGCAACATTGAATTCTTGATCGCTTGCAGCTGATTTTTCAATGATATCCAGTATTTTTGTTTGCTGTTTGGCATTAAAAGTTATAATACCAACAGTTTTATCGGGCTGCTTAATCAATGTTTCTTTTAATAGTCTATAGACCTCAAGTGCTTCTACTTCGTTTGATTGATTGATCCATCTGCCATTCACTTTTTTCCATTGGATAGCTGGAGGATCTTTTAAAGGCTCGACATTGGGAGCAATCTGAACATGTCCATTATAAAAAGCATGATTAGAAAAGTTAATGAGTTCCTCAAATTTCGAACGATAGTGCCACTGAAGAATTTTTTCTGGGAACCTTCTTTTCGCTAGATTTAATAAACTTTGCGATTCATCAACATCATATTCTTCTTCATCATCTTCATTTACAAAAGATGACTGGAACATATTAAATGGCGGCAATTGCTTTTCGTCTCCAGCGACAATTAATTGTTTTGCTCTAAAAACTGCTGGTAGACCGCTCTCCACTGTACATTGAGAAGCTTCATCGAAAATCACCAAATCAAATAAATCATCATTTAACGGGAAAATCGAAGAAACTATTTCGGGTGATGCCAACCAAACCGGCATTAAATCCACAAGACCCTTCTCAGCAAATTCATTCACCAATTTGCGCAGTGGCCAAATCATTCTCTTTTTCCCTGCCTGGTGTTTAAGATCTCTTATTTCCCTCGGGTAAGCTTTCTTAAGCTCCTCGACTGATTGTGTCAATTGATGAATTAAATATTGGTTAGCAACCTCTCTTTTTCGGTCAACCAGTTGACTAAACTTTTCCCGTATCCTTGAAAATTCGTTTGTTGAAATCTTCTTAACCTCGGGATATTTATTTTCCGTTTCATCAATCCAATGAATATATGCCGAGTTTTTAAATAAATGGACCCAGTACTCCGGTAGAGCTTGTTCAGAAGCAGGACTTTTCACGCTGAGTTCTTGAATGATTTTCTTCGTGACCTCTGAACACTCTTCCCAATATGAATCCATTTGCTGTAAGTCCTCAAAATCTTGATGAATATACTCTAATAATTGATCTAATCCCTGTAATGGAATATCTCCATCCGCAATTCTGCTTTGATAATTTTCGATCATTTTCTCATCGAAATATTTTTTTAGCTGGTTGATTTCATTAGACATTTTCTTTGTTTCTTTACCTAATTGATTCATGATTATAAGGGCTTGCTTAATTTTGACCCAGTCCGCAGAACTTGTTCCTTTAAATTTTCCGCCCTCTAATAACTCCTCGATAATTGCTTTACCTGAAAAAGAGGTCCACCACCATATTCTCAAGCCTTGTAGTGTCTTTTTACCAGTACCCTCTAAATCAGGATAGATACTATCTAACTTGCCACCTACTAGCCATGTATACGCAGGTGTAATTTTTTTGTAATCCAAGGAATCCAAATAATCAGAGGCGTTCTTCGCTTTCACAATTAAATCATTTAGAAGTTCTACTAGGTTAAGCTTATCTTTAATGGAAAATTGAGCGAATGATTTACGCTTTTTCAATTCGTAAGACTCGCTGCCGAATCGCTCGTACCATTCAGCATAACTGTAGATTTTTCCGCCAATCTCATCTAGTACATCTTTATTTAACTCACTTAACACAGGTTTTAAATTTAGCATTTTGTCCATATGATCTAATGGTGTTGCTTTTCCGTATAAATCATATAAACGATACCCAAAATCCTGGTACTCATAAAGCCCTTTAGCAATATCATTTAACAGCTTTTCATGAGTAAACAAGCTATTTGATGTGGATTTCAAATCTTCAAGTGACCGATCAAATAATACTTTATTAGTCTCAAGAACCGCACTAATTTTATTATAAAGCGGCTTTCGATCTGTTTTTTCATCATGCACCAAAGCTATATGATTGGATAATCTCAGCCCGTCTAAGCGTTGGTATACTACATCTAGAGCAGCCCTTTTCTGACAAACTACTAATATTTTCTTTCCCTGACTAAGTGCGTCTGTAATTAAATTAACTATAACCTGAGATTTCCCTGTTCCAGGCGGTCCGTGAACAACAATCCCTTTCTTATATCTCGCTTCTTTTAATATTTCCTCCTGTGACCCATCCGTAACAAGCAAATTCATTATATCCGGTTCTTTAGTCTGATTATCTTCATTGTCATTGTTTAAATCTACTGCTGACTCAAACTCTTGTGGTTCTATCAATTCACTGACTAACGATGATAGATTAGCGTCCTCTGAAAGGTCTATCAAGGCATCAAAGTCTTTAACTAGTGAAGAACCGCCTTGTGGAAAGTTTCCGATAATCGCATTTTCCAATAGTACGATTCCAGTGGATTCAGGAATTTCATCCCTTTTATATTCTTTTAACTTTGTGAGTCCTTCATTAGAAAATGAAAGATTAATATCATGTGCTTGGAAGAAAGTATCCCATTTTTCCCTCTCATAAGACTTAGCGATTTCTGCAGCCTCTTCGAAAAATTCTTCGGTAAACTGGACACTATTTAATTTCTTAAACGCCAAAAATAAAGTGCGATTGATTTGCGGACCACCTTCTTCCACACGAATGATCCATCTCTGTGTATTTACCTTACTTTTTTCTAAACGGATTGGATATAAGAATAGGGGAGCCTGAAAAAAAGTCCCATCAGAGAGGCTTCCTGATATAAAGGGGTAGCCTAAATAAAAGTCGTGAATACCTGTTTCTTCTTCAATTCCTTTTATATTTCGCAATAAATCTGTGAGTTTTTTCGAAATGACCATCGAATCTTCATTCTCTATTGTCGGCTTAAGTAACGTAATTTCACCTTTAGACTGCATGACGATTTTCTTTACAATAGCTTCACTGATTTTTTCATTACTGTTTGATAACTTATCTAGTTCAGTTAAATCAAAACTCCATTTATTGTAGATTTTCAATAATCGAATAGAGCGATTACGACGACTAATATCATTCAATTTATCTCTCATATGAATTAGTTTTTCTTTCACCGTTTTACCTTCTTTCCAGATAAAAAATTCTACACCTCAAAAAGGAAGAGCATGCGCCCTCCCCATAACTTATTGTTTTAATACAGAATATATTCAACGGAATTGGAGTGTTAGATCTTCTAAACAGGTATCAATTATCGGCTTTTTCAATTTTATAATACCATGAAAATGGAATTTTTCTTCCAAGTTACACAAATTACCAATCATACATTCCACATGCTGTTACTAGCCCTCTCCAGCCCTCTTACAACCGCTTTTGCATCCATCCATTTAAATTTTAGAATACAATTAATGGGTTCTCTTTCATTAACCTTTTGGTTTAAAAATCAAGGCTGCGATAAATCCAAAGACTATCGCTGCCGTTATGCCTGATGATGTAATTTTAAACATTCCGGTTAACACGCCAACGATGCCATGCTTCTCTGCTTCCTCTAAAGCACCGTTTACAAGCGAATTCCCAAAGCTTACTATCGGAATAGATGCCCCAGCACCTGCAAAATCCAATAATGGTTCATACCATCCAAAACCACCCAATATAGCGCCAATGACAACAAATGTCGAAAGAGTATGGGCAGGCGTTAATTTTGCTACATCAAATAGAAGCTGTCCAATCACACAAATAATGCCTCCTACAACAAAGGCCCAAAAAAACATTGCCAGCATATATGCTCCTCACCTTTCAACGCTATAGTCTTTCAATAGCAACTGCGTGTGCTATACATGGAATGGACTCCCCTTGCTGGAAGGTCAGCGGAGAAAGAAGCGCTCCGGTTGCTGCCAGTAAGATGCGTTTATATGTACCCTTTCTCATTTCATTAAGTAAATGGCCATATAGAACAGTCGCGGAGCATCCTGCACCGCTTCCACCTGATCTTACTGGTTGATCGTCTTTATAAATCATTAAACCGCAATCCCTAAATTTTTCTTTATTTAGCTTTAAGCCCTTCTGCTCCAGTAAGTCAATCGCAGTGTCATGACCAATTTTCCCAAGGTCACCTGTAACAACAAGGTCATAATAGTCCTCGTCAAGGTTTAAATCCCTGAAGTGATGATAAATCGTATCTGCTGCAGCAGGTGCCATCGCGCCTCCCATATTAAATGGATCCTTCAATCCCATATCAACAACTTTACCGATGGTTGCACTGGTTACAACGAGCTTACTTTCAGATGAGTTATCATTCTTCTCCACCAAGGCAACTCCCGCCCCCGTTACGGTCCATTGGGCAGTTGGCGGTTTTTGACCGCCATATTCTGTTGGATACCTGAATTGCTTTTCTACGGTTGTATTATGGCTTGAGGCACCAGTCAATATCTTGTTGGCACCGTCATAATTAATAATAAAGGATGCCAGTGCAAGGCCTTCCATAGATGTTGAGCATGCACCAAACAGCCCAAAATATGGGATGGCCAATGTCCGGGCTGCAAAGCTAGTAGGTGTGATTTGGTTAATTAAATCTCCCGCAAAGAAAAATTGAATATCACGAGTTTGCAATTTCTTTTTATCCAAAGCTTTTTGAACCGCTTCCTCAATTAATACACGGTTCGCTTTCTCATATGTTTTCTGATTTAGCCAAAGATCATCATGAATAATATCAAAATCATCAGCCAAACGGCCATTGCCTTCAAAAGGACCGACAGCTACGCCTGTAGAGGAAATGACAGGATGATTATGCAGCACCCAGGTTTGTTTACCAGTTAGCATATTAACCTCCTATAACCATTAGATAGATTTGCTTTACTAATGCAACGACAAATGCTGAAAAAACACCATATAGGATTACAGTTCCAGCCAATTTAAATATATTTCCTCCTACCCCAAGCACAAATCCTTCTGTTCTATGCTCAATCGCTGCTGAAATGACGGAATTACCAAATCCCGTAACTGGAACAGCACTTCCCGCTCCAGCAAATTGGCCAATTCGATCGTAAACCCCAAAGCCTGTTAATAACATAGCTAAAAATATCATCGTTGCTACAGTTGGGTTACTGGCTGTTTGCTCAGTAAAATTAAAATAAAATATATACATATACGTAATAACTTGTCCTAGTAGACAAAATAGCCCACCTACAAAAAATGCCTTAATACAATTCTTTACAACAGGTCGTTTTGCTTCATATTTTTGTTCCAGCTCTTTATATTTTTGTTGTTCAGGGGTTAGTTTTTCATTCTTTTTATTTGCCATATGTACACCTGCCTATGCCATATCCTTCTGTAGTTTCATTATTTTATCAAACCATTTTCCAGCTTTTTTCTTGGAGTAACCTTTATCCTTCACATTCACGATTAACTCGACTGTTTCAAGAAATATTTTCATATCACTTGATACAGTAAAATCAAAGGATTTAAAGTTTTTCTTTAACTCCTTATCTAATTTACTTTCGATACTTTTCATTCGAAAGCGTTGCATATGCTTAACCTTGTACGCAACCAAAATATCTTTATCCTTTTGGACAACAGCCACATCGTAGATTTCTTTATGGGAAGCTACTTTCTCTTTTATTTTCTCTAATGGTGCCTTTGAATGATCACCAAGATAAACGGGATCTTGATCCACGGATTGAATAAGTGACATCTTGGCTTCTTTACTGCTTGAGTCACCGGAACATCCGCTTACTATTGTGAAAAACATAGCTATAATTAAAAATACAGAAATCCTTTTATTCATAGCACCATCACCCCCTCATTACAAATTGAAATTATTATCCTGTATTGTTTGTTAAACACGGCATTTTATCCAATTTATTTGGAATAACATTAGATGTAGCTTAATTGCTGCATAACAACCTAAAATAAAAAAAACTGCTGACTAAACAGCAGGTTATGGTTGTAAACGACCTTTTTTATTATTTTTTGTACATCCACAGTTTTTTTTCTTTTGCTTGGAAGGCGTTCTCTTGATTTGGCTTGCTTTTTGTTTTGGTATCTTCATAAAAGGGATCCTCCTTCCCTGATTAGGACTCATACAGTATAAGTATGTAGGAAGGTTTGGTTTGTCTAATACAGATAACCAGATCCGATACAGAAGTATTTTAAAAACGAACTATTTTTATTTCTTTTATTTGCTGCAATGTATATTTAATCCATTTCTTCCCAAACGCAACTTTAATATAGACATAATCCCCCTTTACTTTTTCAATCGTTCCCCTCAGCCGCTTCCCATCTTCCACTATAAAATCGCAGACCGGGCTCGACATGAGCGACGGCATTTTGGAGAGATAGGTGACTAATTCCTCCTTCGTCATATCCTCTATACGTTTACGCTTTGTTTTTCCATTCGCTTCACTTACATCCAATAAATCAGGCTCCCGTTCTTTCAGCAAATCAGTATATTGTTTCTTTTCTATCTCAAAGCTTAATAATGGGGGCTGCTGCTGCAAACTATCATCACTATTTCCCTCTTCAAGTCCTTCACGCGAATTATCTTTATCAGCAATATGTTGTTCCCATTCCTGTTGCTGATTAATTTTATGCATCAATTCTTTAGTCGCAGCATTTGTAAAAAAGTCATCTATTTCCACTATTTCTTCTTCACGCAATCGTCTCATTATTTGCTCCTTATCAAGCCAAGCATTTGCTGGCAGTGCACTATTAATCTCATTATGGCTCATATAGTTACCTCCTTAGCTTCTATCTGCTATATATATGTGCAAAAGACTGTAGATATATCTGAGCTCCCCTCTTTGCTGAAAGCGTTAATTATGGTTTATCATGACATTGCCTGCCCATAGCCAATTTTTCACAAAAAAAAAACCGCTCTCTAACAATTGCAGAGGAGCGGTTCATACTATTTTTATTTTCTTATTTAACGCTGTTTCATTTTTGGATCAAGGGCATCTCTCAGTCCATCACCCAATAAATTAAATCCTAGGACAGTTAACATGATAGCCAATCCTGGGAAAAAGAGCGTTCCGGGAGCCTGTACTAAAAAACCCTTCGAATCCGCCAGCATTTTTCCCCATTCAGGTGTCGGTGCCTGTGCTCCCAAACCGAGGAATCCAAGCGCCGCTGCTTCTATAATTGCTGTTGCAATTGCCAATGTTGCCTGAACAATAATTGGTGTCATACTGTTTGGAAGGATATGACGAAAGAGAATTCTTGAATCCTTCATACCAATTGCGTTGGCTGCCATAATATATTCCTCTTGTTTAACACTCAGTACTCTAGACCTTATGAGGCGGCCAAAATTCGGAATATTTATAATGGCGATTGCAATCAGGGCATTTTGCAGAGATGGCCCTAAAATAGAAATAATCGCGATTGCCAATAAGATACTTGGAAAGGCAAGAAGGATGTCAAAAAAACGTGAAATAATTGTATCAATCCATCCGCCATAATATCCAGCTACAAGCCCCATTATTGAACCTACTATAACAGAACCCAGTACAGAGAAAAATCCAACGGATAAGGATATACGCGCACCATATAATATTCGTGAAAGAATATCCCTCCCAAAGTCATCTGTTCCAAACCAATGTTCAGCAGATGGCGGTTTTAAACGGTCTGTCAAACTAACCTCCTTATATCCATAAGGAGCAATAATCGGAGCTAATAATGCCAATAATATAAAGAATAAGACGATACCAAGGCCCACCATTGCCAAACGATTACGTTTAAAGGCAGCCCATGATTCCCCCCATGGAGAAACCACTTTTTCATCCATTACCAATGGTGTCTCTTCTGTATTTCGTACTAATTCCCCCAATGTCTACACCACCCTTTATTTGGAGTATTTAATTCGTGGATCGACCAATGCATAAAGGAGGTCGACAACTAAGTTAATGAATACAAAAGCAGCCGCAATCAGTAAAATACCAGATTGAATAACCGGATAGTCACGATAGCCGATTGCTTCATATAAATAACGCCCTATGCCCGGCCAAGCAAAAATAGTTTCTGTCAGAATAGCCCCTCCAAGAAGTAATCCTGTTTGCAGCCCTATGACAGTTAAAACCGGAATAAATGCATTTTTCAAAGAGTGCTTGTACACCACCCAAAACATACTGACACCTTTTGCACGTGCTGTACGAATAAAATCTGATTTCATAACTTCAAGCATAGTCGATCTTGTCATCCTAGCAATAATGGCCATTGGAATAGTTGCTAAAGCGATACTTGGCATAATCAAATGCTTAACCGCCACAAAAAATTGATCGAAATCACCTTGCAGCAACGTATCCACCAAATACAAATTAGTTATCGCATTGATTGGATCTCTGATATCTTCACGTCCCGTTGTCGGTAACCAACCCAGCTGAAGGGAAAAAGCCCATTGCTCCATTAACCCCAGCCAAAAAATAGGCATGGATACTCCAATTAAGGCTAAGATCATAGCTAAATAATCAAACCAGGAATTTGAAAACCACGCACTGATGATGCCGGCATTTACACCAATAACGATGGCAATAATCATCGCAACTAGCGTTAATTCTAGCGTAGCAGCAATATATGGCCATATCTCACTAGTAATCTCTGCATTCGTTCTAATGGATGTACCCAAATCACCGGTAAACAAATTCTTAATATAATCTATGTATTGAACATACCAGGCTTTGTCCAATCCAAGCTCTTGAGTTAAAACTGCAATGGACTCTTTTGTTGCCCTTTGCCCTAAAATAACCTGTGCCGGATCTCCAGGAATGGCTCTGACAATGGCAAATACAATCAGCGTCATTCCAAACAGAACCGGTATAACAGACAGAATCCTTTTCATTGTATAAGAAAACATCTGTATGCACCTCCATAATAAACAGGCGCCCCTATATGAATCATCCATGTAAAGGCGCCCTTACTTAACACAGTTTTACTTGAATTCTACATTCTTTAAAATATCTGATCCGGTCGGATGCGGTACAAGTCCTGTTAAATCAGCTGATGCTGCCAACAAAGGCGTTGAGTGAACGAGCGGAATCCACGGTGCATCTTCATGGATAATTTCTTGAGCCTGTTTATATAGCTCATTCCGTTTGTCTTGATCAACAATTGTTTGCGCTTCAATTAAAATGTCGTGGAGCTTATCATTCGCGTAATAGGAATAGTTGTTAGATCCGATTGAATCTTTATCAAGCAATGTATAGATAAAGTTATCAGGGTCTCCATTATCACCTGTCCAGCCCAGCATATAGGCCGGGAACTCGCCAGCTGCTGCCTTTTCAAGGTATGTAGCCCATTCTACAGTTTGAATTTCTGCCTTAACTCCAATTTTTTCAAAATTTGCCTGAATCGCTTCTGCAATTTTCTTTCCTTCTGGTATATATGGACGCGGAACTGGCATAGCCCAAAGATCCATTTTAAATCCATCCGGATAACCAGCTTCTTTTAATAATTCTTTTGCTTTATCTAAATCAAATTCATAATCCTGAATTTCATCGTTATAGCCTTCCACTGAATCCGGCAGAGGATTTTTCGCTGGTTTTGCCATTCCTAAATAGAAAGCATCAATGATAGCTTGCTTATCAACGGCATGGCTTAAAGCCTGACGGACTTTTGGATTATCAAATGGTTTTTTCGTTACATTAAAGCCAAGATACCCAACGTTCATGGAAGGACGTTCAATAGCCTGTAAATTTGCATCTCCTTTAATTGTTTCAAGGTCTGATGGGTTTACACCGTCCATCACATCAATCTCACCGATCTTTAATGAATTCAAACGTGCCGAGTTATCAGGAATCGTACGGAAAATAATTGTTTTTAATTTTGGCTCTCCGTCTACATAATAATCTTCATTCTTTTCAATAACGATTTTGTCATTTGCTTTTTCTTTAAATTTATACGGACCGGTACCAACTGGATTTTCCCGGAACTTATCACCATCTTTTTCAACTGCAGTAGGGCTGGCTATTCCAAAACAGCTCATTGCAATATTTTTAAGGAAGGTCGCCTGAGGTCTTTTCAAGGTAAATTGAACAGTCGATTCATCAACCGCTTTTACTTCCTTAATGACATGCCCTTCATCTTTTTTATAGCCGCCAAACATGCTGTAATATGGAAACTGATCAGCATCGCCATTCATCCATCTGTTAAAGTTGAATACTACTGCTTCTGCGTTAAAATCAGTACCATCATGAAACTTAACGCCTTTTTTCAATGTAAATGTATATGAAAGACCATCATCAGAAGCCTCCCATTTTTCAGCCAATCCAGGTTGCAGCGTCGTATCCTGTTTACCGTAAGTTAGCAGTGTATCAAAAATATTAATCGTGACTTTAAATGACTCTCCTTCGGTTGTCGTGATTGGATCTAACGAAGTGGAATCACCGCCACGCCCAAAAACAAGTGTATCCTTTGTATTTCCTTTCTCTTCACTGCCTCCACCTTCAGTCTCCTTGTCGCCAGAATTACATGCTGCCAGTACAACGCTTAGCATTAGAATACTGACCATAGCCAATAAAAGCTTTTTCATATGAAACCCCCTCTTATATTTGTTTATTATCATTGCTGTCATGTTCACCATGGAGATGACATGCAGCATAATGATCCCCTTTTATTTCTTGGTATACTGGATTAATAGTCTTACAAACTTCCATTGCATGCTGACATCTAGTATGGAATGCACAACCACTCGGTGGATTGGATGCGCTTGGGATGTCTCCAGTTAAGATGATGGATTCACGTTTAATATCAGGGTCTGGTATTGGTACTGAAGATAATAAAGCTTGTGTGTACGGGTGAAGAGGGTGTTCGTATAACTCTTCGCTGCCCGACAATTCTACCATTCTCCCCAAATACATGACTCCAACGCGATCACTAATATGCCTGACAACCCCCAGATCATGTGCTATAAAAATATAAGTAAGTCCAAATTCTTTTTGGATATCCTTTAACAGGTTTAGTACCTGGGCCTGTATGGATACATCAAGCGCAGAAACAGGCTCATCTGCAATAATTAATTTAGGTTTTGTCATTAGGGCTCGGGCAATACCGATCCGCTGACGCTGACCGCCACTGAATTGATGGGGATAACGTTTTAAATGATAGGAACTGAGTCCCACAACATCTATCATTTCTGCTACCCTATTTGCCCGCTCCTTCTTATTGCCAATGCCATGAACAATTAAAGGTTCTTCTAATATTTGCTGGACGGAATGCCTCGGATTTAATGACGCATAAGGATCCTGAAAAACCATTTGAATATCACGTCGCACTTGTCTAAGCTGCTTTTTTGACATAGACATGATTTCCTTATCTTCGAAGACAATACTTCCTTCTGTTGGGTCAATCAATCTCATTAATAATCTGCCGGTTGTTGACTTTCCACAGCCACTTTCCCCAACAATCCCAAGAGTTTCCCCTTTTTTCACATGAAAGGATATATCATTGACGGCTTTTACTTCACCAATCTTCCTGCTCAAAACTCCTCCATTAATAGGGAAAAATTTCTTCAGGCCTTCAACTTTTAATAGCTCCGTCATGATGGATGCCTCCTTCCTGTCCCTGATATAATAGGCACCTTACCCATTGATATTGGGGAGACACCTTTTGTAATTCCGGAGTCATTGTGGCACAGGCAGGCATGGCATATTCACAACGCGGAGCAAATACACAGCCATTTTGAATCATTCCTGGTTTCGGAACATTACCTGGAATGGAATATAATTTACTATCTTTCTGCCGGATGTCGGGTACAGATTTCAGTAATCCTTTTGTGTATGGATGTTTAGGATTTTTAAATATATCCCTGACCGTTCCTTTCTCAACAATTTTTCCTGCGTACATAACAAGAACGCGATCGCATATTTCAGCCACCACTCCAAGATCATGAGTAATGAGAATGATTGATGTTTCAGTTTGATTATTTAAATCTTTCATCAGCTTAAGAATTTGGGCTTGAATGGTAACATCAAGTGCCGTAGTCGGTTCATCTGCAATCAATATGTTTGGTTTGCAAACCATGGCCATCGCAATCATAACCCTCTGTCTCATACCGCCTGATAACTCATGTGGATAATTTTTCATTAAATCAGCAGCCCGAGGCAGCCCTACCTGCTTTAACATTTCCATACATTCAGTACGCGCCTTAACTTTATTACTGTTTCTATGCAGCCTGTATGCTTCAATCATTTGTTGGCCGATTGTAAACAAAGGATTAAGAGAAGTCATCGGTTCCTGAAAGATCATAGATATCCGATCCCCGCGAATTTTCCTCATTTTTGATTCGGATTTTTTTAATAAATTGTCTCCCTCAAAATTAATGACTGCCTGGGGATCAACAATAGCCGGCGGTTGTGGAAGCAGTCCCATAATGGATAAAGAGGTCAAACTCTTCCCAC
This sequence comes from Bacillus sp. D386, assembly GCF_006346415.1. NCBI lineage: Bacteria > Bacillati > Bacillota > Bacilli > Caryophanales > Bacillaceae > Bacillus > Bacillus sp. D386. Next base: position 753,323 of record NZ_VEMV01000001.1, read on the forward strand.
TTCCTGATTCACCAACAATACCAAGAATTTCTCCTTTATGAAGTTGGAAATCGATATTCTCAACTGCAGGAACCAATTTTCCATCATCCATAAAAGAAACGGTTAAATGGTTTACATCTAAAACCACAGTGTCATCCAAGCCATTCCCTCCTGCGTAATATTATTATGTAATTTATTAAAATATTTAAAATATTATGATTTATTATGTCACAGCTTTTCCCAATTGACTATCATTTTATTAGAAATTTATAACATTTTTATTGTATAGGAGAATAATATTGGATCTTAACACAATAATGAAGGGGGAACAGTTCCACTTTATTTATGTGATTGATTGACTGATTTACACAGTAACACTTTTCATAAAAAAAACTCTCTATTTCAAAAGCGGTTATCAAAGCCACCTTGCAATAGAGAGTCATTTTATTTATAAGCTTAAGATGTGATACCCTGAATCCACATGGATATTTTCCCCCGTAATTCCCCGGGACAATGGACTGAACAGGAATAGGGCTGTGTCTCCCACTTCCTCCTGGGTTACTTGTCTGCGCAAAGGTGCACGCTCTTCAAATACTTTTCGAATTTCATTAAAATCGCCGACTCCTTTGGCCGACAAGGTTCTGATTGCTCCTGCTGAAATAGAATTTACTCTTACGCCGTTAGGCCCAAGATCATTAGCCAAATATTTCACACTTGCTTCAAGTGAGGCCTTGGCCACACCCATGACATTATAGTTTTGGACTACTCGTTCACCGCCAAGATAAGTAAGAGTAACGATACTAGCCCCTTCATTCAGGATTTCTTTTGCTGCTTTTGCAACAGCTGTTAATGAATAAGAGCTAATATTTTGGGCCAATAGGAACCCGTCCCTCGTCGTGTTCATATACTCACCTTTAAGCTCTTCCTTATTGGCAAAAGCAATACAGTGCGCAATCCCGTCTATCTTTCCATATTTTTCTCTAATCGTAGCAAAACATCCTTCGATTTCATCATCTTTTGTAACATCACATGGCAGGACGAAGGTCTCTTCTCCACCCTCTAAGCTGTTTACAAGGTCATAAACACTCTTTTCCATTCGTTCCCCTGCATATGTAAAAATTAATCTAGCACCAGCCTGGTAAAGTGAATTAGCTATACCCCAAGCTATACTTCTTTTATTTGCCACACCCATTACAACAATGGTTTTCCCATCCATACTTAAGTTCATAGGAAGGATTCCTCCTTAAATAATTAACACAAGTTATTAGTACCTACTACTAATTTAAACTAAGTAAAGAAGAATCGCAACCATTTTCTGTTTTTTCAGCTAAATATATCATGTGAGATAACCCATAAAGAGAGTAGCCATTCCAAAGTAAATAAGAATACTTATTAAGTCATTAATGGTCGTAATAAATGGTCCTGAGGCTACAGCAGGATCAATATTCATCTTATGCATCAATAAAGGCACAAGGCTACCCGCTAATGTGGCGACAATTAATGTTACCAGTATGGAAATACCAACGAGGGCAGCAAGAATTAGTTCACCTTTCCAAACATAAACGATAATGGTAACCACGATTCCACATGATATTCCGGTTATAAGTCCTGTTCCCGCTTCACGCCAAAGGAGCTTTAGCTTGTTTTCATCCTCAATTTGCCCTGTAGCAATTCCTCTCACTATAACAGCCAAGCTTTGTGTACCTGTATTCCCAGCCATCCCTGCAATTAAGGGGATGAACACCGCCAGAATTGCCTTTTTCGATAAAGTTTCTTCAAATTGACCGATTAAATTAGCGGTAATCATGCCTAGAAATAATAATATAATCAACCACGGGAGTCTTTTACGGGCAGATGAAAAAGGACTTTTATCTATGTATTCCATATCGGATACCCCTGCTAATTTGGAATAATCATCGGAAGCTATTTCATACATAACATCAATCATATCGTCAAATGTTATAATGCCGACCAGATGATGCTGAAAATCAACAACCGGCATCGCAACGAAATCATAGTCTCTCATTTTTCGAGCTATTTCTTCCTGATCATCGCTTACTTTCACCGAATAGACCTGTTTGTTCATTAATTCAAAGACCATTGTATCATCATCTGCCACAATCAAATCACGCAGGGATAGTACCCCTGTTAATTTTTGCTTTTCATCCATAACATAAATATAATAAATTAATTCAGCATCCTGTGCTTCCTTCCTCACTAGTTTCATGGCAGATCCTACTGTTTGATTCTCTGCAATGCTTATAAATTCAGTCGTCATGATACTTCCTGCAGTTGATTCCTCATAGTGAAGCAAATGCATGATATTTTGCGATTGTTCTTCATCCATTAAAGACAAATAACTGATTATTTGTTCCTTATCCAAATTACTGAGCAAATCAACAGCATCATCCGGATGCATTTCAGCTAAAATAGAGGCGGCATATCGAGGATCCATTTCTGCTAAAATTCTCTCTACAATCTCTTCTTCATATTCATAAGCAAGATTCCCTATTAGCTCTGCCATTTCATCCGGTGAGAGAAAGTGATGAACAGTTGCCCGTTCTTTTTCTTCTAAATTCGCATAAAACTTTGCCTGATCATAGGGGTGAATATCTAAAAATATAATCCGAAACTGTTGGAGGTTCTCTTCTTTTAATAAACGCAGTAAATCTCTTTGCTTGCTTTCCTGAATTTCCATTTTAGAGGTCACCATACCTTTTTTTATGTCGTTTAAGGCGTATCTATCATACCCTTTACAATTTCCTAAATAGATATAATTGAAACCCTTTAAAAAAGGGTAATATAGAGGTAATAGAAGGAAGTGATGCAAATGATCTATGATTGTATAGGCGATGTACATGGTTGTTATGGGGAATGTATCGAATTATTCCACAAACTGGGTTATCAATTTAATGAGGATAATATTCCTGTCCATCCAAACGGAAATACCCCTGTCTTTATAGGCGATATTACTGATCGAGGACCTAATTCTATAGAGATGATTAACCTTGTATGGTCATTAACCATACAACGGAAAACTGCCTTATATATACCTGGTAATCATTGCAATAAACTATATCGTTATTTCCTAGGCAATAAAGTAAAGGCTGTACATGGCTTAGAGACAACGATTGCTGAACTTGAGGCTTTATCTAAACCAGTAAGAAAGAAGGTGCGCGACCATTTTATGCAATTATACGAGTCAGCTCCTCTTTATCTTGTCTTAGATCAAGGTAAGCTTGTCCTTGCACATGCCGGTATCAAAAAAGAATTTATAGGAGCAACACATAAGGGTGTTAAAACATTTGTTTTATATGGGGATATAACCGGAAAAACACTGCCGGATGGAAGACCAGAACGAAGGGACTGGGCACTTCGACATCCAGGTGATCCGATTATTGTCTATGGGCATACGCCTGTCCGCGAACCAAGAATTAAAAATAATACGTACAATATCGATACAGGAGCTGTATTTGGAGGAAAATTAACTGCTTTGCGTTACCCAGATATGGCCCTTTTCTCAGTAACCTCCTCTCAACAGCTTGTTCCAGAAAAATTTCATACTTATGACAATTAATTCTAGTAATTAAAGGTGTCTGATTGTCCTATTATGCGACATTCAGCACCTTTTTATTTTCCAAGAAAACTTTTGGTTAAAAAAATCGAATTATCCTCGATCCAGAAGTAACTCATTACATAGGTCAACACATACTCCTTGTGAAAGGTATTGATTGAGCATGGTCTCCAAATCAATTGATATGTCATTGTCTATCAGGATTTTCTCAAGTTTTTGGTATGTTATTTTTGGAGTTATTTCAGCTCTTTTATCAGGAAACATGGTCCTGATCGCCTCATTCATAGCTGTCTTTTTATGTTGGAGATGCCTTACTGTAGAAGCAAAGGTAAGAATTGTTTCAATAAAACCAACTTCGGTTGGATTCAAATGATTATCAGCAATCCATTCATCTATTGTTTTGATGTTATTTACCATTATTTTCACTCCTTTTAAAATACTTATTTGCAAAACTTTATTTATCCTCAGTTTATTTATTTTAAAAATAGATATATCTGCTCAAATACTCATAAGCCCTATATTAATTGCATCATATCTTCTGGTAATTCACTCTCAAACGAAAGTTCTTTCCCCGTTATTGGATGAAGAAATTTCAACGAATAACAATGTAATGCCTGCCGCTTAATCAGTTGTCTGCTTTCCCCATATAAATCATCACCTATTAGCGGATGCCCCAAATGTGCCATATGTACTCGTATTTGATGCGTTCTTCCGGTTTGCAGCTTTAATTCCACAAGTGAATACCGTTCAAATAATTGCAGCGTTTTATATTCCGTGCATGCATATTGGCCATCTTCCCGTACCTCACGTTTAATAATGCTGGTATCCATACGGCCAATAGGTTCTTCCACTGTTCCAGCCAAGGGTGTAATCACACCGGTGACGATTGCTTTATATTTTCTCTCCACCGTTTTTATAGATTTAGACAAACTTAATAAATGGTGTATATGGCGATGCTTGGCTATTAAGACCAAGCCAGACGTATCCCGGTCCAATCTTGTGACAATATGAACGGTCGCTGAATGGCCAATTTGTTCATAATGGCCAATGATTGCATTGGCTAAGCTACCGGCTGGATGCTCTCTAGATGGAATTGTAGACATGCCGGCCGGTTTTTCGACGACCATTACATAGTTATCCTCATAGATAATAGAAAGAGGTATCTTCTCACCTATCAGCTGCTCACTTCCCACCTCTTTCGGGAAGATTACGGTAACCTGATCACCAGTTTTTAATATGTATCGCACCGTCACTTCTTGCTGATTAACAAAAATATAACCACCCTTAAATTTAATATCTGCCAACGCTGATTTTGATATTTTTTTATCCGCCAAATATTCTCTCAAAACTTTATTGCTTTCCTGATTTTCTACTGTCCACTCTAATGTAAATGGCTTCACCATGGAGACCTTCCTTTTCATTATTCATATTTATAGCTTTTTAAGCTAAAGGATTATTTATTCAGTAAAAAAGGTGACCAAAAGACAATTGCATTCTTTTAGGTCACCTACTATAACTTTCTTTTTATTCTGTAACAAAAGAATCACGAACTCTTTTCCAAAATGGGAAAGGTCTAAAACGAGCAAAACGAATTCGTTCATCTGCCACTCTGAATTGAATCGATTTTACCTCTTTATGCAAAAGACTTAAATGGTCAATTGTAATTTGAAAATCATCATTTGTTACTGGTTTCATCATACAGGTATGATGACCTGGCAGTATTAGAGGAGATCCAATTGTACGGAACACTCTATTATTGATTGAAGCCATTTCCGTCAATTGCACAGCAGGGATGGAAGGATGAATAATAGCACCACCAAGGGCTTTATTATAAGCAGTACTGCCTGAAGGAGTAGATACGCACAAACCATCTCCTCTAAACCTCTCAAAGGATTGCCCTCTAATTTCTACGTCCATCACCAATGTGCTCCCCACACTTTTAACAGTTGATTCATTCAAGGCTAAATATTTTGACTCTCTGCCACCGTGACTGTATCGAACAGTAACCTCCAGCAGTGGGTACTCAACAGTTTGGTAAGGCGTCTTAGCTATAGCATTAGCTAGCTTTGTAATCTCTTCAGGTCTCCAGTCAGCGTAAAAACCTAAATGACCCGTATGTACACCTATAAATGCTGTTTTATCAAGACGTGAGCTATAACGATGAAAGGCATATAACAATGTTCCATCACCGCCGACAGATATAACAACATCAGGTTGATCCTCATCATAAATAACACCCAGACTATCCAATTGATCCTTCACTTGCTCCATAAAATGATTGGATTTGGTATCTCCTTTAGACGTAACTGCATATTTCATCATAATCCCCACCTGTAAAGTGTTATTTCCCCCTCTTCTTAAAGACATATTGCTGCGCTTCCTGGATTTCCATTTTGATCTGTGTCATTTCTTCATCCATATGGAAAGCTGCTTCAGCTAATCTCTCTAAGCGATTGCGTAATGTTTCCGGGAACTGTCCGTTATACTTATAATTAAGTGAATGCTCTATCGTAGCCCAGAAATTCATGGCAAGGGTACGAATTTGTATTTCCGCTAATATTTTTTTCTCTCCGTGAATCGTTTGAACCGGATATTCAATAACTACATGATACGAACGGTATCCACTTGCTTTTTTATTTGTAATATAGTCTCTTTCTTCAATAATTACAAAGTCAGTTCTTTGTCGTAACAGCATAACTACCTGTTTTATATCATCCACAAATTGGCACATAATTCGAAGACCGGCTATATCCTGTAATTCCATTTCAAGTCTTTCCTCAGGAATTTGCTTTTGGTAAGCCTTATCCAGGATACTCGCGATCGGTTTAACGCGACCTGTAACAAACTCTATTGGTGAATGTTCTTTTTCTAAGTCACATTGGGTTCTTATACCCCTTAATTTGATCTTTAACTCATCAACCGCCTGTTTATAGGGGGCTAAAAATTCATCCCATTTTCTACTCATGGATTCCACCACCTGAAATACTTTTCAATATTCTTGTTATTGAGAGCAAGGGAAAACTCAGAATCGAAGACATTATCATGTATTAGTATGTATTTTATGAATTAATCGTCTTTATTCAACCATGCTAATGAATACATTTAGTACTAATTATTACCCTAAATTGCTCAAACCCATTTTAACACAAAGATTATACGGATATCTAAGATTGATGTTATCTATTCAAAAAGTCATAATAGTTATACATAAGTTTATCATGGAGGAATGTACATATGAGCGAACAAATCGAAATTGAATTCAAAAATTTGCTGACATTTGAGGAATTTAACCACCTCATGCAACGTTTTAAAATAAAGCCAGAACATTTTACAGTACAAAAAAATCATTACTTTGACACAGTTACATTTGACTTAAAAAAATATACCTCAGCTTTACGTATACGTGAAAAAAATTCATCCTATGAGATGACCCTTAAACAGCCTCTTGAAAATCAAAAAGGCTTATTGGAAACCAACTGGGATATAGACCCTGATACAGCTAATAAAATCATAAAAGATGGTGGTATCCCTGATAGCAAAATCTCTGAAAGAATTAAAAATCTAAAAATCAACCCACAAGAAATTCGTTATTTTGGTACCTTGACAACGAAACGGGTTGAGCTTCCTTATAAGAGCGGCCTGCTCGTTTTAGATAATAGCTCCTATTTCCAAATAGAGGATTATGAGGTAGAATTTGAAGTGGACAACTTTGATCAAGGAAAGAAAGAATTTGACCTGCTTTTATCAGAATCTGGCATTCCGGTTCGTCCAACTGAAAATAAAGTTCAACGTTTTTATAATCAAATGATACTATACCTTACTAAGGAGTGAACATAATGAACGTAGGAGACATCAATACGATTATTCAGCTTCAAGCTCTCGGATCCCTGAGGCCAACAGATAGTAATTCTGTAACTCAGGCACCTTCTTCTGCCAATTTATTTCAGGCTCTGCTGAATGAAGTTCTTTCATCCGTCAGCCATCCTACGAATAATGCACTTGCTGCCAATCCGGGATTAGGTACATTGGCTACTATAATCAACAGCAGCATTCCGTCTTCTCCGTCCATTGCGTACAATCCAGTCCCAATTACTAATCAATCAACTACTGGTACAGCAATTATGAATCAGAATACAGAATACGATGACATTATAAAAGAAGCTTCCAATAAATATCACGTCCCTGAAAAATTAATCAGATCCGTCATACAGCAGGAAAGCGGCTATAATTCAAATGCCATTAGCTCAGCCGGGGCATCAGGCTTAATGCAGCTAATGCCCAAAACGGCTTCATCTCTTGGCGTAAACAATATCATGGACCCCTATGATAATATTATGGGTGGAACCAAGTATCTTAAATCCATGATGACTAAATATAATGGAAATATCGAATTGACCTTAGCTTCTTATAATGCAGGTCCAGGAAATGTTGATAAATACGGTGGTGTACCGCCTTTTAAAGAAACGCAAAACTATGTAAATAAAGTCATGACTTCCTATTACGCATAAAATAACCAAACCTGCAAAACTGTTCATAAAATGAACAGTTTTTTATTTCCCCTTATATATGCAAATTGAAGAACTATCAATAACCTTCTACTAAGCTTCTCTGCTAGCATCTACCCTTCAAAATCTTATAAAATCAGGAAAAAAAGCAGTATATTGGATAATTCAAGTCTTGCTTGTTAAAATTATTCTTATCAACTCATGGAGGGAGAATAATGTATGGCAGAAAATCCAACTCCATATGATGCATTAGGGAAAGAGCGGTTATCTGAATTAATAGATGCATTTTATGATCATGTGGGTTCGCATCCGCTGCTAGCTCCTATTTTTCCAGATGATCTTACAGAGACAGCTCGTAAACAGAAACAATTTCTTACTCAGTTTCTTGGTGGACCTTCTTTGTATACTAAGGAACATGGTCATCCCATGCTGAGAGCAAGACATCTTGCTTTTGAAATTACACCTATGCGTGCAAAAGCCTGGCTGAGCTGTATGGAGAAGGCTATGGATAGTATTCAGTTAGATTCTCCTTTAAGAGAGTATCTGCTGGGCAGACTTACCTTAACAGCTGAGCATATGATAAATACAAACGATATCCAGCAAAAAGGTGATAGTTATGAATAAGCATGACTCTTCAATTCCAAAATGGCAGGATTGGCTGTCTGTCCATCAATATTTTAAACCGTTGGAAAAACCATTAGAAATCTATTTATTTATAGATCCTACTTGTTCAATTTGCTTTGAGCTGGAACGAATTATAAAACGACTGAAATTAGAATATGGACATTACTTTGCTTTAAAGTATGTGTTTAGCAAAAAAGTGGAAAGAAAGCATACAAATGCTAAGCACCCATTTCCATCATTCCTTTCAGCTGCAAACAGGTCGGGTATTTCCTGTGATGATAATATCTGGATCAACAATCCTGAAAGCTCGTTATATATCACCCCTATCGCGATTAAAGCTGCAGAAATGCAAGGAAAGAAGGCTGGATATCGTTTTTTTAAGAAAATTCAGGAGGCTTTATTTCTTGATCAAAAAAGTGTATCAAATTGGCATACATTGTTAGCCTGCGCTCATAAAGCCAAGATAGATTGTGATGAGTTTTCACGTGATATCAATTCAGAAAGTGCCATAAAAGCTTTTCAATGTGATTTAAAAATCTCATCAGAAATGGATGTCACTGACCTGCCTAGCCTGGTCTTCTTTAATCAAAAGATGGAAGATGAAGGTATAAAGGTATCAGGGGCTTACCCTTATGAAGTTTATGTTCAAATACTTGAGGAGATGTTAGGATTTCCGCCTAAAGCACAATCACTCCCCTCTTTAGAGGACTGTATTAAGGATTTTCAAATTATTAATACTCATGAGATTACATTTATTTACCGAATGGATAAGCAAGAAGTTGAAAGGGAAATGAAAAAATTACTCTTGAAGCGTACGGTTGAGAGGATACCATCATCCAACATAACGTATTGGAGATATGCAGAAAACGATTAAAAACCGTCATTATAATTATTATCCTAGAATATTTTTCCGTATAAATAAGAATAAGACTCTGTAATCGGACAGAGTCTTATTCTTCATACGAACAAAGGGGATGGGAGAAATTTTTCACGGTCAAACAAAGGGGTAAATGTTTGCTAGTGATCAACTTCACAATAGTAATATAACAAATTCTCTTCACATATGCAAGCACTTTGTTCATTAATTCACATTTCTGACATTTTTACTGCATACTTGGTTATCCTCTGCCATATTCTTTAGAAATCAGTACAAATTATCTTATGTAATAAAGGATGATTTCTATGAAAAAAATTTATATTTGCAGTTTAATCCTATTAGTTTTATTTTCTATTCCCCTGCAGCTGTTTGGGATTATGCGGATCATTCCTCTCTATGTATCGTCACCTATTTTGTTTCTCTCTTTTTTCATCTTTATCTATAGTCTTGGTTATCAAAAAAAATTCAAGGGATTCTAAAAGCCTTAAGTTGGCCTAAAACTACTGGTTATAGTTGCATTATAAATTAAACGTGAGAGCTCGCAGAAAATTGGCGAGTTCTCTTGATTGGCCTGCACTTACTTTTAGAGTTTAAGATTCTGTAATAGTATCCAATAACTCAATAATTAGATTATCTTTATTATTCCAACTATGATACCTCTCTAAATGCCATTTATCTAATTGTCTTTCATATCCGTTTTTTTCAATCCAAGCGTGTAATCTTGCATATGTATCTCTAATACTATAATTAGCTCCATTATGTTTGCCTACAGCATATCTTTGAGGCGGAATCGTTAAGCAAACCATATCATCCGGTATATCCTCGTACTCGTTAACTTGAACACATATCCAATAACCATCTTCAGTTTCTGAATAGTTATCAACAACAAATGCCCCTATTGTACAGATGAATTGGTAACCTGTTGAATTTCATTCATACGTTCATTAAGAAGTTGTGCTGCTTTTGGAATTTCATTTTAGATATTGTTCGCCATCGCATAAAACTCGAAAACCTACTAATTTAATTTCACTAAGATCCTCAATTTTTGGATTGTGTAAAACTTTTTCCTCCAAGGGTTATTTCCCTCCTCTAGAGTTACTAGTACTGGAATCATTAAGTTTAATTTCAGCATTTAATTCCATTTTAAAAAAACCGCCCCTTAAAAGTTAAATTGGTGTCTAACTTCTAAGGGGTGGTTTAAAAAATCCTCGAATTATTTTTATTTATCTAAAAGAGCTTCCAGCTCATTTAATTTATCCTCAAAAACTTTACAAGCTTCTTCAACCGGATTCGGTGAAGTCATGTCTACACCTGCTTTTTTAAGAACCTCAATTGGGAAATCACTTGAGCCTGCTTTTAGGAATTCAATATAGCGCGTAACAGCCGGCTGCCCTTCCTCTAAAATCTGTTTACTTAACGCTGCTGCTGCACTGAATCCAGTTGCATATTGGTATACATAATAATTGTAGTAGAAATGAGGGATTCTTGACCATTCCAAACCAATCTCCTCATCAATAACAATATCATCACCAAAGTATTTTTTATTAAGCTCATAATATTTTTGTGTTAGGCTTTCAGCAGTCAGAGCTTCTCCATCCTGTGCCATCTTATGAATAATGTGTTCATACTCCGCAAACATCGTCTGACGGAATACTGTTCCTCTAAAACCTTCAAGATAATGATTTAATAAATAAATTTTCTTGCTCTCATCATCTATTGTTTTAAGCAAATAATCATTCAACAGGGCTTCGTTTGTAGTAGATGCTACTTCAGCTACGAAAATCGAATAATTACCATATGGATATGGCTGATTTTTGCGTGTGTAAAAACTGTGTACAGAATGGCCGAATTCATGAGCTAATGTGAAAAGATTATTCACATTATCCTGCCAGTTCATTAGAATATATGGATTAGTTCCATATGAACCTGAGGAGTATGCGCCGCTTCGTTTACCGCGATTTTCGTGAACATCTACCCAACGGTTTTCGAACCCTTCTTTTAATACATTGATGTATTCCTCACCTAAAGGCTCAAGCCCTTTTAGAATATATTCTTTAGCCTCATCATAGGAAATATCCATCTTCACGTCTTTCACTAAAGGTGTATATAAATCATACATATGCAATTCATCCACACCTAAAAGTTTTTTACGAAGCTTCACATAACGGTGTAGTAAATGCAGATTGTTGTGAATGGAATTGATTAGATTTTCGTATACGGTTTCCGGAATATTATTATTGCTTAAAGCTGCATGTCTTGCAGAATCATAATGACGTACCTTTGCATAGAAATTATCTTTCTTCACTGTCCCGGATAATGTACTTGCGAACGTATTTCGGTACTGTCCATATGTCTTATACATCGCTTTAAAGGCTTCCTCACGAACTCTACGATCACTGCTCTCCAAAAATCTGCTGTACCTTCCATGAGTCAGTTCAACCTCTTCCCCGTTCTCATCTTTAATTGTAGGAAAACGAAGGTCGGCATTATTTAACATGCCAAAAGTATTGGATGCAGTTCCCATCACTTCTGATGCCTGAGCCAATAAAGCCTCTGCCTCTGCTGATAGAACGTGGGGTCTTTGCAGATTGATCTCTTTTAAAGTTTGTTCATATAAGGAAAGCTCCTTTTTCTCTTGCATGAACCGATTAATTGTTTCTTCTTTAATTGCAAGGATTTCAGGTAAAATATACGAAAAAGCACTGGCAGCCTGAGAATATAAATTCCGGGCGCGGTCGTCCATTCCCTGATAAAATGTATTACCGGTATCCTGGTCATATCTCATGTGAGAATATGTATATAAACGTCCAAGTCTTTCAGTAATCATATCCTGAAATTGCAAAGCCTGCCATAAGGTATCAGCACTCTCATCTAATTTCCCTCTATATTGATCGCCTTTTGGCAATTCAGCCAAAATGCCCTTGAACTCCTTCTCCCATGCTTCATCGCTTGGGAAGATATCCTCCAGTCTCCAAGTATCTTCTACAGGTATATCTTTTCTTTCAGGTAATTGTTTAATATCTGCAGCCATGCAGTTCCCTCCAATCATTTGCTTCTTTCATAAAGTTCTTCATAATACCTTTAATTCCCTTCATAAAAATCGAATAACCTCAATTTGATTATCTCTTCAAAATGATCGTCTAAAATGAAGTCTTCTCTTATTATATAATGATTTACATCTATTTTTTCCAAATAATCAATTTTTTCAAGGAATCTCAGATATTCTTTCAATGCGGTAAATATATCCTGGCTCATTAAAGGGCATTGATTTAAAATTATATCCTTCTTCTTTATTCTTTCCAAAAATCTTGACCGAATCCATGCTTCACTGATTCTTCCATGCAGGTTAAAGCAATTCAGTAAATCGATATAGATTAATCCTTGCCAGACAGTCGCCGGCATTCCATACATACAGCCGCTTAACAATGGAACACCAACAAATTCAGGGATTTTAAACGGAGATATCCCAACCTGATATAATTCTTTAATCAGCTTACTTTGCAAGCCTTTAAAACGGATTTCATTCATAAGTTGCAGAGTACGTTTTTTAAACCAATCGTTTAAATAAGGGATTTCTTGCTTGGGTGGAGATAAGATACTTTCCAGACCCATTCCCTCAGATAACAATACCATCTGACCGAAGCATTGTTCTATTGAGACAGGTATAATATTCACAAATGCCAGTATGGAATTTGCTTGCTTGGGGTTGTGAAAGAGGAGAAAAGGTGATGAAGATTTTCTAAGAGCAGATTTAAGGAGTGAATTTAGCCTCCACAGATAAACTCCGTTTCTTTTAATGAAGTGGCTGTGAAAAATCCAGATAGGCACAACATCTGCATCCAAGTATCCTTTTGTTCTTTTCAAAAATAACTCTTCATGAATAGATGAACATTGATATTCGATTGCATAATATTGATTTTTCCTCTTTACATAAATGTCAGGTCTTTGCTTTATGATAGCTATATATTTCTCCAGTTCAACATCCAACTGACAGCTTCTTAACCAACGGTATAAATTATTTTTCCCTGATAGATGATCTGCTGTTTCAGATTCAGTTGCTGCTTGGCAATTCCCCTTTGTTTGATGAGCAAAATGGGGAATCGTCCGCGGGCCGGAACGGTATATCACACGTTTCCGGCAAGCAGGACAGCGATACTCTTCCTCGTGTCTCTTTATAATTTGGTTGGCATGAATTTGTTTATCTTCTTTATTAATTGCAACCAGCATGTACAGGCTCCTTTTCCTATAGGATACCTATCAAATTCTCGTTATCTATTTAATAAACCTTCATTCTAAATGAACTCTATATGTCCATCTGTTGAACTTTTCAACTAGGCGGAGCTTTTTCATCATAGCATCGGTGATAGTAGTCTAAATAATGATTCCATCATTCTCATACCGAAATGTCTACCTTTAAATACCTCAATATGCAGCTCATTCGAAACTAATAAGTCATGTAGATAATCATTTACTAATGTTTGTACACTATCGGTCTTATAGAGAAACGCATTGACTTCAAAGTTCAAGTGAAAGCTTCTCATATCCATATTTGAGGTACCTATAGATGCAAGTTCTCCATCTACAATGATGATTTTTGAATGCAAGAAACCCTCACGATATTCATAGACTTTAACTCCTGTCTCCAATAAATCAGGATAATAGGACCTCGAAGCATGGAAGACAATTCTCTTATCCGGATTACTAGGTACTAATAAGCGAACATCAATACCACTTAGAGCAGCAATTTTCAAGGCAGAAAATATGTCTTCATCTGGGATAAAATAAGGGGAGGCAATCCAAACTGATTTTTTTGCCGAAACAATCATAGAAAAGAATATATTTTTAATGGTACTGTATTCATTATCAGGCCCACCTGCAATTATTTGTACTCCCCCATGATGCCCTTTTTCATGATCTGTTGTTACAGGAGCAAGATACTCATCTGTTAAGAAACTGTGATTGGTCATGTAATACCAATCCTGCAAAAAGATTAATTGTAAACTGCGGACTCCTTCTCCATTTAACCTCAAATGGGTATCACGCCAAAATCCAAAGTTCTCATCTTTACCCAAATATTCATTACCGATATTTAAACCACCAACAAAGCCAATATCTCCGTCCACTACAACAATTTTTCGATGGTTTCTAAAGTTAAATTTATTATTTAAAAAGGGGAGCTTAACAGGGCCAAACGCCACTACCTCAATCCCCCATTTTCTCATTTCCTTAATATATTCCCCTGAAAGAGTCCATGATCCGACTGCATCATAAAGAAATCTAACTTTCACCCCGTTTTTCGCTTTATTAATAAGTATGTCTTTAATTTCATTCCCCAAGGTATCATGGCGAACAATATAATATTCCATATGTATGTGATGTTTTGCTTGCAATAAAGCTTCTTTAATAGAATTAAATGTTTCTTTTCCATTTGTAAGAACTTTAGTCTCCGTAGATAAAGAGATAGGGGTGTTGGCAATCTGATCAGCTAGATTAAACAATTGGCTATAATCATGATTCTCATTATCTAATCTTAATAATCTTTTCTCACTTTCCCCTGTAATATCCATATACTTTTGCTTATCTAAAAAATATTTTTTCTTAAATATCTTTTCTTTTCTAAAATTCCTTCCAAATAACAAATAAAACAAGAATCCAACTACCGGAAAAGCACCCAAAACGATTAACCATGCTAGTGTCTGTGCAGGATGACGATTTTCCAGGAATATAATAAATCCAATAAAAACAACAGTTATTGTAAATAATATACTTCCATATTGAATATAATCCCCATCGAAATTTTTCTGATATATAAATCCCACAATCCCTAAAATTGCGATAAATAAAAGAACATTAATAAAATTCTTCATAATCCTCACCTTATCCATTTTTCATTGAAAACTTTCATTATCTATACCCCAATATGGTCTGAATGACGCAAACCCTCGATTAGTTTTTCAATCACACTTTCTAAATAGGGGGTCCTCAATGTGGTGATTCCAGACCAATTTAAGAACTAAAAAGCCGACTTCCAAGTGGAAATCAGCTTTCAATTAATGAGTATTAAGAAAAGTATTGGCTTACAGTCGAGAATACATCTTTAGGTATAATGACTTTTCCATATTCTTCAAGACGATGGATTGTAACAGGAGATTCATCAGCATATTCAAGTATAATTGATAGCTTATTATCAATCTCTTCTTCCACAAACTCTCCATCTGGAAATTCTACATACAAATAATATATATTTTCAAAGGAGTATAACTTGGTCACAACTCCTTGAATTCCGTTCGTTTTACTTAATGCAATGACATCTTCAAAGTCTTTAAATGAAAGGACAAATTCCAATGTATCATCCTCTGTTATTTGCTCATCTATTGCTTGGTTAGTTTGAAAATGCTCTTCAAGCATAGACTCTATCTTCACATCAACGGAATTGGCGGGATCATCAATTGGCAAATCGAATTTATGGCCATCCTTGGATAGATGCGCTCGAGTAACTAAAATCTCCAACCCTTTTTCAAGTGCTTGGATTTGAATCCAAAGTGGGCCTTCAACAGTAAAATCCTCTTCTTCATGCACTTCATCCATCATTTCCCAGAAAAGTTCCTCACTTCGATCACGATTATACCAGATCTCTTCTCGATCGAAGCCTCGCTTTTCAATATCCCCATATGAAATGTAGAATTTTACAGTATTCTCATTAATACGTTCGATTTCCATGATTCACTCTCTCCCTTCTGGTTTGAGGTAATTGAAGGGATATACCCCCAAACTAGGTTGTTATATCTTTTCCCTGTTTTTAAAAATGTTAATCATGGATGTTCTTTTTATAAAGCAGGTGGTAGTTATATTTTATGATAAATAGTAAATAGTGGGAAACAAAAAGCCTATATTTCATAAAATAATTATGTCTAATAATTTAAGATACACCAAAACCCCCTTCGCTGTCCAGGAAGGGGGTTTATGAACAATATAAAAATTAATTAACTAAGCGCTGTGCTTCTCGAAGTTGAAATGTTCTTACTTTACGAGGTAAAAATCGTCTGATTTCATCTTCGTTGTAACCAACTTGCAGACGTTTTTCATCAATGATAATTGGTCTTCTTAATAATCCGGGATTCTGTTGGATGATATTAAACAATTCCTGTAAAGGTAAATTATCAAGATTTACATTTAACTTTTGAAAAGTTTTCGAGCGTGTTGAAATGATTTCATCGGTACCATCTTCAGTCATACGTAAAATCTCTTTTATTTCATCAAGACTTAATGATTCAGAAAAAATATTACGTTCTTTATATGGAATATCATGTTCTTCTAACCAAGCTTTTGCTTTTCTACATGACGTACAGCTAGGTGATGTGTAAAGTGTAACCATTCCCTGTCACTCTCCCTATTCTTTAAGTTCCCTTATCCCGTTAGAGCTATATATTTAACATTTCACAATGCTTATGATACTATCTAAATTAAAATAATTATAATTAAGGAACATATAAAATTATTATACATGATTAATAATGGAATGTGTAGAGATTTTTTAGAAAATGTTTCCGGGTTTACTAAACATTAACCTTACTATCATATTATTGAAATAATTGTTATATTACTCCATTCCTTTGCCCTATTTCATTTGGCCTGTGTCTCTTTTTTTAAATAATTTCTATTATTTATATACCCTAGAGCGAAGCCGTTAAACATTTGAGGTAAAAAGAAAACAAGCTGAAGTTAAATCTTCAGCTTGTTATTTCATCTAAAATATCAGATTTATTTTCTTTTATTTTCAAGGCTTTCTCAGTTGGCCGGTATTTCCCTCCATATAATTCTTCATCCTTATAAGTATGCAAATCACGATAGATTTCTTTCATTCCATCTAATACCTCTTGATCCATATGCTTATCTGCTTCCGGACTCCAATAAAGAATCTCCAATTCTACATCTTTATTTGTAGCGAGTGAATTTTTAACATAGGAGACGGTATTCGCATGCTTAAAACCCTCTCGTTTATAAAATCGTAATCTTTTCTCTGAATCCTCTTCCGACTCATTTATCGGCTCTACTTCTAAAAAGATTGGTTTTCCCTTCAATTTCAGTTTGTCCAAAACCTTTTTTCCTGTACCATTTCCTCTTGCATTACCCATCACATATAAGTAATCAACAAAGATAAAGTTCTCTTTCTCTGCATATAATAAAATATGATTTTTCCCATTATCAAGGAAGTAGTCCTTTTGGCCATGATTTAACAGCATGTTTATATGTTCTTCTGATTTCATTTCCTCTTCCGGAAAATATTCACGCAATCTTTTATACCAACTCATCTGATGTATCTGCTCCTTTGTTTATCTAGTTCGTATCTAGTAATTTTGATTTTACATTCATACATATTCTTATAGGTTGTTAAATGATAGGTGTTACCTATCTCATGGATTAATAGTTTAGAACAAGCATCCTGCCTATTCGTATGATTTTTTCTATCTTCTAAGGTGATATATTTTATTAAATGTATAAAATTTAGCAACCAAGTTACCTTTTCCCTTTTCTCCCACTTCTTAATCTATTACAATAAAAATGTAAAGAAATTTACACAGTCGAAATATAAAAGGAGGAACGAATGAGCGAATATATCCTTGATTTTATATTGGTATCCTTTTTAATTATTGGTCTAACTGCTTTTATGGGTCCATTAACAAATGGTATTGGAAATCTGATTTTCGGCAGGCACAAGCGTTCTGAGTTTGTGATACAAACGAACAGATCAACAACCGGATTTAATAAGGTTGGCGGCAAGAAAAACAAATAACCTTTTCAATTTCTTAACCTTCCTAACAGAGCTGTATTCGCGTAGCGAAATAAACTTCATAATCATCACTGGCTTTAAACATTATTATAAATGGCGGATGCAGCCAGTATTCTACTTCTTAAGAACCTGTTGATAAAATTCCCCAAATTATACATTACTAATAAAAATTCTCACCCGATTGGAGTATGAAATAAGCTAAAGAAAAGGATTGGCTTTTTTTAGCCAATCCTTTGTTTCAGCTTATATGATTTTATTATTGTTTATAGTCTACTCCGGAGGTATAACGGTTTCCTGAGTTCCATAATAAATACTCATTGATTCCTTCTTCTTTTAACGCTCTAATTTGATCTTCTACTTCTTTTTTTCCGTATTGCTTATAATTTCCTTTACCTAGCCATGGTGCCGTAAAATCCTGAATCCAAGGCCTGGAGATTGGCGGACTCTCTAAACTGCTCAATTTTTTATTCTCTAGTTTTGCGTATTCTTTTACAAGTTTATATGGTTCTAAATCTGGCTTGGCAATTCCAAAATAGGATGTCCAATGACTCGGATAGATCATAGAAGAAATGACATCAACATGCTCAGATATCTTAGAGAAGTTTTGTCCTATCCCAGGCGCTTCTGGAAGAGTAGCAGAGTAGCCAAAAATATCAACTGATACCTTTACTCCATATGGCTCTAATTCACTCTTAGCATACTCTACAAAGTCTGTAACAGCATTTACTCGATGCTGAACATTATCTACAGCTTTATCTCCGTAATTACCCACTGAGTATTTCAATTCTTTATCGCGATTCTCAAATCCTTCGGGAAAGCGAACATAATCAAATTGAATTTCCTGAAAACCCATTTCAGCTGCTTCTTTTGCAATCTCAACGTTATATTCCCATACATCTTTTACAAATGGGTTAACAAATGATTCTCCTCTGCCATTTTTCCATACTTCTTTTCCATCTAAAAATGACCATTCAGGTTTTTTATTTGCCAAATAACTATCCTTAAAAACCGTCACTCTGGCAATCGGATAGATTTCTCTTTTTTCCATATCCTTTAATAATTTATCTGGATCTTTAATTAGATTTGTTCCAGCTTCAGCATATGGCTTAGATGCATCTGGTTTATAGGTTAATTTACCGAAGTCATCTTTTATATCAATAACCATCGCATTCAAATCTGTTGTATCCACTAATTTTGCCAGTTCTTTATATTTACTGCCCCCTGCAGAATTTCCTGTCACATAGATGCCTCTTACTGCATCAGGATATGTAAATGAATATTTCGATTCTTTTATAAATCGTTGCATCCCATCAGGAAGTTCCTTGTTTTCTAGAACAATACTCTGTCCACTATGTAGTAAAAACTCTTTTTCAGCCTCTGTAGCAGCATATGATACCTCTGTAAACAGTGTCCCTATCATTAGGATTGACATTAACACTGCCATTTTTTTAACCAATTTCATCCCCCACATCACTCCTTCATGTCACTATTATTATACCTCCTATAAATATGAAAAAACATCTCACTTCCCTCTTTTTCCAAAAATACATCAAAAAGGCTATCCACAGAAGGATAACCTTTTTGCTACATATTCCAAATAAGACTCGTGAACCACAAACGGTTCATACTAATTTTTTTTGATATATGTTTTTTTATATTGCTCAAATTCATTTAATGAACACAATACATGATGTCCTGGTGCAATCTCACGCATTTCTAGTTGTTCATTTTCATCATAACCATGAACGTCCGGATTATACGGTTTTCTTCTGCGCGTGCGTTCACTTTCCGGATCCGGCAGAGGAATCGCAGAAAGAAGAGATTGTGTATATGGATGCATTGGGTTTTTATATAGATCTTCACTGTCTGCAACTTCTACCAATTTACCATAATACATAACACCAATACGGTCACTGATGTATTTCACCATTGACAAGTCATGCGCGATGAACAAATATGTTAACCCTTTTTCTTTTTGAAGCTTTTTCAGAAGGTTAACAACCTGTGCCTGAATGGAAACATCAAGCGCTGAGATTGGCTCATCGGCAATAATAAATTCAGGATCCACTGCGAGTGCTCGGGCAATCCCAATCCTTTGACGCTGACCACCAGAGAATTCATGCGGATAACGACTCGCATGCTCACGGTTAAGTCCAACCGTTTCAAGAAGATCGTATACGCGTTTCATACGTTCTTCCTTATTTTTCGCTAATCCGTGTATATCAATGCCTTCAGCAATAATATCGCCCACAGTCATACGAGGATTTAATGAAGCATAAGGATCCTGAAAGATCATTTGCATACCTCGGTTAAATTGCTTTAGATCCTTACCTGATTTTCTGCCATGGACTTCTTTCCCTTTAAAAATGACTTCTCCGCCACTCAAATCATATAAACGGATAATGGATCGCCCTGTTGTAGATTTGCCACATCCAGATTCTCCCACCAGACCGAATGTTTCACCTTTATAGATTTCAAAAGATACATCGTCCACCGCTTTAACCATATTCGGTTTACCAACATTAAAATATTGTTTAAGTCCTTTGACTTCGATAATTTTTTCTTTTGTAGCCATATTAGTTAACCCCTCCTACTTGTACAGGTTTTTCAAAATTGGAGGCCATATGGCGAATACGCTGTTGGACTATCTCCGGTGGATTTACTTTTGGTGCATCAGGATGTAGGAGCCAAGTTTTTGCAAAATGAGTATCTGAAATCTGGAACATAGGCGGTTCCTTTTCATAATCAATTGCTAAAGCATAGGGATTCCTTGGTGCAAATGGACACCCCTTCGGTGGATGAATCAAATCCGGAGGAGTACCAGGAATCGCTGTAAGCTCAACATCCCCACTATTATCTAGGCTAGGCATTGAGGATAATAGCCCCCATGTATACGGATGGCGCGGATCATAGAAAATTTCATCTACCGTTCCAGTCTCAACAATTTGTCCTCCGTACATAACCGCTACACGATCAGCTACGTTCGCAACAACTCCTAAATCATGTGTAATAAAGATAATGGATGTATCAATTTTATTTTGTAAATCCTTCATTAATTCTAGTATTTGGGCCTGAATGGTAACATCCAAGGCTGTTGTTGGTTCGTCTGCAATCAGCACTTTTGGATTACATGAAAGAGCAATCGCTACAACTACACGCTGTCTCATTCCGCCTGAGAATTGGTGAGGATATTGGTTCATACGAATTTCAGGCTGGGCAATCCCTACTAATCTTAAAAGCTCGATAGCTCGCTCACGGGCGGCTGCTTTGCTTAAATTTTGATGCTTGATTAACCCTTCCATAATTTGCTTACCGACTTTCATGGTTGGGTTTAAAGAAGTCATCGGATCCTGGAATATCATTGACATTTCTTTACCGCGAATTCGTTGCATTTCTCTTTCAGTCATTTTAACAAGGTCACGATTTTCTCCAAAAAGTATTTGTCCCTCTTTTATACGTCCTGGAGGATTCGGAATTAATCTCATTAATGCCTTTGTTGTAACGGATTTTCCGGAACCGGATTCTCCAACAATTGCCAATGTTTCTCCTTTGAACAAGTCAAAACTAACTCCACGTACAGCTTTAACCTCACCACCATAGGTATCGAAGGAGACATGCAAATTTTTTACTTCAAGTAATTTCTCCATTATAATTCTCCTTCCCTATTATTTTCGCATTTTTGGATCA
This sequence comes from Bacillus sp. D386, assembly GCF_006346415.1. NCBI lineage: Bacteria > Bacillati > Bacillota > Bacilli > Caryophanales > Bacillaceae > Bacillus > Bacillus sp. D386. The sequence continues at coordinate 775,360 of NZ_VEMV01000001.1, forward strand.
AGCGCATCACGGAGACCATCAGCCAATAAGTTAAAGCTTAAGATTAGTATACTGATAGCTAAGGATGGAATGATCAATAAATATGGATATGATTTTATATATCTAAAACCGTCATTTACTAAAGAACCCAAAGAAGCTTCAGGTGCAGCAATTCCCAGACCAATAAAGCTTAGGAATGCCTCGGTGAATATGGCTCCCGGAATTGTAAACATCGATGTAACAATAATGGGTCCTAATACATTTGGTAGTAAATGTTTGAATATTAAGCTTCTATTTGAAGCACCTAGCGTTTTCGAAGCCAAAACATACTCCTGATCTCTTAATTTCAGGAATTGCCCCCTAACCATCCGAGCCATTCCTATCCAACCGGTTATAACCATGGCGAGTGTAATCGAAATTACCCCAGGTTTTTCGAAAATTAGGATCATTAAAATAACAACAATTAGATATGGAATACCGACGAGCACTTCAATAATACGCTGCATGACAGCGTCAATTCTGCCTCCAAAGAAACCGGATATCCCTCCATAGGTTACACCAATGAAAAACTCAATTACGGCTGCCAATATAGCGATATACAAGGAAATCCTTGCGCCGTACCAAACCCTTGTCCATTGGTCACGCCCTAAATCATCTGTACCAAACCAGTGATATCTGTCTTCAATACCATTTTTTTCATAGACATTCACACCATTTTTATCTGTACCATCAAATGGAAGCCAGCTGATATTTTCCAACCCCTGAACACGAGGCGGCAATTTAGAATTTGCTATGTCCTGTTGCTTATATGTGTAACCAGACGTCATTGGTGCAAAGATTGCTAAAAGACCGAAGATCACAACCATGACAAGTCCAAAAATTGCACCTTTATTTTTAAGTAAATGTCTCCATGCATCCTGCCAAAATGTTAGGCTGGGGCGAACGATTTTCTCTGCTTCATGAGATTCTTGCCCTACAACCTTAAATAATTCTGGAGAAAGGTTTTCTGTCTTTAGATTATTTTCCATTATTTTTTCCCCCCAGCAAGGCGGATACGAGGATCAACAATTCCATACATGATGTCCACCAAGAAGATTACAAGAATAAATAGTGCACTATAAAAAATCGTAGTACCCATAATGGTTGGATAATCATTCATATTAATAGAGTTAACAAATTGTTCCCCTAATCCAGGAATAGCAAAGATTCGTTCAATTATTAGTGTTCCAGTCATAATATTGACAGCCATTGGTCCAAGAATCGTAATAATTGGAATCAATGCATTTCTTATACCATGCTTAAATACTACAGCTACACCGGATAAACCCTTTGCTTTTGCAAGAGTAATATAATCAGATCCCATAACTTCTAGCATTTCAGACCTCATAAAACGAGCGATGCTTGCTATAACCCCAGCGGAAAGCGCCAGTGTTGGCAAGATCGTATATTCGAATCCATCCCAGAAAGCAACCGGGAAGATTTGATTTTCTACGGCTAAGAAATACTGTAAAAATCCTGCAAAAACGAAGGATGGGATCGAAACACCCAGGACAGCAATAACAGTGGCACCATAATCTATCCATGTATTATGACGCAGTGCAGCAGCTATTCCTAACATTAGGCCAACAATCGTTCCAAACAGCAAAGCTTGAAAACCCAAATGGGCAGAATTTGGAATACGTGTAGCAATTAATTCTGTAACCGGTCTGTTGTCATATTGGAAAGAAGTACCTAAGTCCCCTTTAACTAAGTTTGTCATATAAGTGACATACTGCTTCGGCACTGGGTCATTCAGTCCATATTTTTCATAAATAATCTCTTTTTGTTCAGCAGTAAGCTTTTCCTGATTTTTCAGCGGAGATCCCGGCAGCATTTTCATCAAGAAAAAGGTAGCAGTTGTAATAACAAATAAAGTAATAATCATATAGAATATCCGTTGTAATGTATATCGCAGCATTATTAGCCCCCCTTTTTCAGTTTATCACAATTATTTTTTTATTCTGAATTTTATTCCATAACTAGGGAAAAGGAGAGCACATGGCCATTTAAGGCATGCACTCTCCCATTCAGGCACACGAGCTATTATTCCTCGATTGATACCCACTTGTAACTGTAATCTCCGCCAAAGGCGTGGTTATATAGATTTTTAACTTTTTCCTTCGATAGGAATGAAAGTCCGCGTTGATAAAGTGGGCTGATGGCCGCATCTTCTTCAATTAGGATTTTTTCTGCTTTTAGAAGAGCTTCCCAACGTGCTGGCAGATCACTTAATAATGTAGATCCAGCTTCTTTAACCAATTTGTCATACTCAGGATTTGAGTATCCCATTTGGTTATGAGCTCCATCAGTTACGAACATATCGATGAAAGTCATAGGATCTTGGTAATCTGGACCCCATCCAGCATAAGAGAAGTCATAATCACCTTTAGATTCTAATTCAAGTTTTTGCTTGAATGGTTGTTGCTTAAGGCTAATTGTAAGTCCTGGAAGAGTAGTTTCAAGCTGTTCTTTGATATACTCACCAGTTTTCTTAGCAGAGTCACCATCATAATTTAGCAATTCAAGTTCAACTTTGGATTCGCCGATTTCTTTCAAACCTTGTTCCCAAAGCTTTGCAGCTTCTTCTTTATTTGTAACGTTCATATCTCCGTTAGCGTCACGGAAATCTTTTCCGTCCGGACCTTTAACAAAATCACTTGGTACCAAGTAGTATGCAGGTACAGATCCGTTATTTAAGATTGTTTTTACAAAAGCATCCTTGTCATAAGCCATATCAATTGCTTTACGGATATTAACATTTGCTAATGCTTTGTTCTTCTGGTTATAACGAATGAAGTATACAGAAGTATCTTTTTCTGTACCGAATTCTTCGCTATCTTTGTAGTTATCAACGTTTTCAGCAGTCAATCCTACACGATCAATTTTACCTGTTTCATATAAGTTTACGGCTGTATTAGTATCTTTTACGATTTTAAAATTGATTGTTTCGAGCTTTACAGTATCTTTATCCCAGTATTGATCATTTTTAGAAAGTGTGAAACTTTCTTCATGTTTCCACTCAGACATCGTGAATGGTCCATTATAAAGTGTTGTATCTGCTTCAAGACCAAATTTTTCGCCTTGTTCTTCAACAAATTTTTGATTTTGTGGCATGAATGTTCCGAAAGAAAGTAGAGATTGGAAATAAGGGATAGCATTTGTTAGTTTAATTTCAAGAGTGTAATCATCAAGCGCTTTAGCACCTAACTCTTCCACTTTCTTTTTACCAGTGTTGATTTCTTCTGCATTTTCAATTACATACATCATGTATGCATATTCAGCAGCAGTATCAGGATTTACAGCTTTTTGCCAAGCATAAATGAAATCGTGAGCTGTTACAGGATCACCATTTGACCATTTAGCATCTTGGCGCAGTTTGATAGTGAAAGTTTTTCCATCTTCACTTACTGTTGGATCTCCCTCAGCAACACCTGCAACAACTTTATCTCCCTCACCTAAACGGTAAAGACCTTCCATCGTATTGTTCATAACGTTGAAAGAAACAGAGTCAGTAGCCATTACAGTGTCCATAGACGGAATTTCAGAACTTTCTACCAAGTTAAGTACTTGTTCAACGTCTTTCTTGCCTTCACCTTTATCATTGCCACCTGTCTCTTCGTCTCCGCCGGAACAAGCTGCAAGGAAAGTGCTCAAAGCAAGAATCATTACAAGAAATAATGAGATTTTTTTTGCTTTCATACTAGTAAATGACCTCCCTATTTTTTACTCTTCTAATTTTCAGAAGATTTCGTAACCAATCATAAAACGTTTCAGAATTTTTTGCAATCATTTTTTTACATTTTGTTTACGAACATATGTCATTTCGAATACAAGAATTAACAACAAACCTTGATACACCAATGTCTGGGTAAAATATCCTATAAAAACAAAAAAATTATATTTTTCAGATAATTCCAACCAGAAAAGCATATTTAATTAAAATGAAACGTTATGAATATAATAAAATTTTATAAATAAACTTGCAACTTTTAATTTTTAAATTATTGGTATAAAATTTAAATACACTTTATAAAACAACTTATATTCGGAGGAAACCCATGAAGTCTTCACAAAAAAAATTTCTTTTATTAAACGGTATCAGCCTTCTAATTTCAATTATCTATTCAATTAATATAAAAAGTCCCTTTCTGCTTTCATTGATTGATAGCTATTTTATGATTGGCCTCTTTTATGTTTGTGCCGGCGCTCTCCTATATGTAATAGGAGGAGGTTTCTTTTCTTTCTTTTCCTACTCGTTTAAAAAATTCTGGAAAATCAATTCAAAAAAAGAAGAATATATATCTGAACTAGAAGGCGATTCTAAAGATAAAGGCCCGAATATGGAGGTACTTACCTTTTCCTGGACTAGCCCTTTACTTTATGCAGGTATCTTTTCATGTGTCATTACCTTTATTTGCTCAATTATTTTCTTTGGATAGTTGCTTTTCTAATCAGGTTTAAGTAGAATATCATTACTTAATATTTATTATAGGCTATGACAAAGAGTAGTAAGGTAGTACAAGGTTTTCAGAGAGTTTGTGGTTGCTGCGAACAAACAGCCCGTATACCTGAATGGACTTTTAAGCCTCCTGTAGGAAAAATGACAGTATGACAGGACGTTTGCCCGCGTTACTGGGCAAGAATATCTTTTTGGATATTCCTGAGTGGTTTATGTATAGAACGTAAACAATTAGGGTGGTACCGCGAATCCCATTCGTCCCTTTTAATAGTGGAGACGAATGGGATTTTTTATATTGAAAGGAGAATGAAAATGAGTATTATTTTTTCTGGCATTCAGCCAACCGGTCTGGTGACCCTTGGTAATTATATAGGAGCATTACGGCAGTTCGTAGAATTGCAAAATGATTCCCATTGTTACTTTTGCATAGTTGATCACCATGCGATTACGGTTCCGCAGGATCGCCTCGAACTAAGAAAGAACATTCGAAATCTTGCAGCCCTTTATCTGGCTGTTGGGATTGATCCTGAGAAAGCGACAATTTTTATCCAATCTGAGGTTCCCGCTCATACAGAAGCCGGATGGATTATGCAATGTAATACTTCTATTGGTGAACTTGAGCGAATGACTCAATATAAAGATAAATCTAAATCACAGGTATCTGTTTCAGCCGGTCTTCTGACTTATCCTCCATTGATGGCTGCTGATATCCTTTTATATCAAACCAACATTGTTCCAGTAGGCGATGATCAAAAACAGCATGTTGAATTGACACGTGATATTGCTGAACGCTTCAATAAAAAATATGGAGATGTCTTTACAATCCCTGATATCCAACTACCTGCTTCAGGGGCGCGAATCATGGCTTTACAGGAGCCAACCAAAAAAATGAGCAAATCCGATCCAAATAAAAAATCAACTATTTCTTTATTAGATGATCTAAAGCAGGTTGAGAAGAAAATCAAGAGTGCGGTTACGGATTCAGAAGGAATCGTGAAATTCGACAAGGAAAATAAACCAGGTATTTCAAACCTTCTATCCATTCACTCTGCACTAAGCGGTGAAAGCATAGAATCCATTGAAAAACGCTTTGTAGGTAAGGGATATGGAGATTTTAAAGCAGAGGTTGCCAATGTAGTGGTTGAAACACTACGACCTATTCAGGAACGTCATCAGGAATTACTGAATTCCCCTGAATTGGATGAAATCCTCGACAAAGGAGCTCTCGAGGCAAATAAAGCTGCTAATAAAACATTACGAAAAATGAAAAACGCAATTGGTTTAGGTCGTAAAAGAAGATAAAGATTGTTCTAAATTAAAGTGCTGAAGCTAGATTTGTATTGAATCTAGCTTCAGCACTTTTTTATTATATTCGACTTCAGGGCCTAGGAACTCGAGTCATAAGCAAATACTCTGCGGAGGCCAACAGGATGTTGGTCACAAAGACGTTGCCACACGATGTGGCGCTTTTAGTCTTCGTTCCTTAAGTTAGTTTCAGCTTTTATTCAATCTAGCTTCGGCTCCTAGGAGCTTGAGTCATAAGCTTTTTATATAAAAAAACCATCCATTACAGCATGGATGGTCGATCTCCTACTTCTATTTCCCAGAGCTTTTCGAAAAATGGTTGGCCTTTTATTAAACGTTCACATAACATGGCGTGTTTTTCTGACCAGCCTATCTTCATTTCCGAGTATAGCTTGTGCCATATTTCATCAAAATCCATTTTTAAAACTGTTGAATATTGTTCAGGCGCCCATTCTGTATACCAATAACGAATTTCAGCTGTATTGCTTGAACTTTTTAATTGATCAAGTACCATGAACAATAATTGCTTTAATTGACGTTCCTTGCGTGTTAACCCCAGCATAAAATCAGGAGATGGGGAAAGGATATGATACTCTTTCTTCTGATAATCTGTAATCATTGACTGATAGTCATACTGATGCGCATCCACATTACGTACCATATCATAAGCCAATTGCTCCTGCCTTGGAATTAATCTACTCTTTCGGATTGGTATGGTGTATCCTATCGTATCAATAGCAATGATGCCTGTCCCATCTGTAGCAACAAAACAATAATCCATCGGAAGTCTTTCATGATTCTTCCGAATATACGCCTTCTTATAAACATCCTGTAGAAGACTTGAAGGCAATTCCAATAAATCATTTTCAATGTAGTGAAAAAGAACCGGCTCCAACTTCAAAAGCGGAACCTGGTCAAGTAACTCAACCGTATCCTCTTTCCTCCACTCGTGAAAGCTGCAAATGTTATAACTGTTTTCTTCACCTTCAAACCAATTTACCCAAACATCATGGAGATACAACATTCCCGAATATCCCTCACTTCTATCCTATTTGTCAATCATTATAGGCAAGTTTCCTGTAAAATATTCCTTGTATGAGTGGCAAATTGATTTTCTTTGCATAGTGAATTATCCATTGATTATTTTATCAGTAGAAAGACCAATCATATCCCTAGTCTTCATGGAATGAAGATCTGCATAATCCTTTACAAGTTTGTAACCTGCCGCATATCCGGCCATTTTTGGCATTGTACCATGCCCAAATAACAACTTATCATGAAGGGGATCAGATCGCTTCATATCAAAGTTCGGTTTGAATTTTTCTGTAATCAGTTCTTCGATTTCCTTCGTTTGATAATTGGTTATCCAAGGCGCCAAATACGATTCACCGCAATATTCTGATACCGCAAATTCTGCAAGACCCTCCATAATAATAGAGTCTGCCAATCTATGCTTAACCTGCCCCCCCAGGGATTCCAATCTCGTTGTATGATGATATTCATGGACAAATAGAGCTTCCAGTTCTTTATCCTTCACCTTCTCCGATATAAATAAAAACAATTTATCAATGAAAGCAATCCCTGATTTATGTTTATTGGGAGAGCGAAATAAGCTGAACACTTCACTTGCCATCGGAAATAGGAAAATAGGAATATCCGGACCATCCCATGCTTTTTTATATTTTTTATGATAAAGTGCGATTCTATGCCACACCTTCCGTTCCTTCATATTTTGATATGTCTTGTTTGTTTTTAGGTTGGGCTGGTATAGGCCAATTCTATTTAAAACTTCAATTAGAACATGTTCTCGCATATTTACTGTGTCTAAAATATTCTCTTCTATTTTTAACCGATCATTAAAGGACTCCTCCAACCATTTATCCGTTCTGATAACTCCCATCCCATTCACCTATCCTGTTTATATTTGAATAGAGCATTATATGAAAGGATATATTTTATGGGAATCAAAATAGCCTCCCTTTTTGGTAGATGAACCAAAAAGAGAGGCCGCTTGAAGTTTTCTATCCGTTATATTTTTTAAAAACGATTGTGGCATTGTGGCCGCCAAATCCAAGTGAATTACTCATCGCACAGTCAACTTGGCGTTTTCTTGCTTCACCCGGGACATAATCAAGATCACACACGGGATCCGGTGTTTCAAGATTAATAGTCGGTGGAATGATACCATTCTTGATTGCCAAAACCGTATAGACTGCTTCAACGCCACCTGCTGCTCCCAATAAATGACCGGTCATCGATTTTGTTGAACTTACTGCCAGTTTATAAGCGTGATCACCAAAGACTGTTTTAATGGCCATCGTTTCATAGGAATCATTGTATTCTGTGCTTGTTCCATGAGCATTAATATAATCAATCTGTTCCGGATCAAGACCTGCATCATCAATAGCCATTTTCATCGCTCTTGCGCCACCTTCTCCTTCAGGGGCTGGAGCGGTTATATGATGGGCATCCCCTGTTGATCCATATCCGACAATTTCAGCATATATCGGCGCATTTCTCGCAATTGCATGTGATAATTCCTCGAGTACGAGAATGCCTGAACCTTCTCCAATAACAAATCCATCTCGATTTTTATCAAATGGACGGCTTGATGTTTTAGGATCTGGGTTAGAGGATAAAGCAGTATTCGCACAGAAACCAGCTACAGACATTTTCGTGATAGGGGCTTCCGCACCTCCTGTAATCATCACATCCGCATCACCGCGCTGGATAACTTTAAACGCATCTCCGATTGAATTCGTTCCTGTAGCACATGCTGTCACCGTACAGGAATTTACCCCTTTAGCTCCGAGAAGTATGGATACTTGTCCTGCAGCCATGTCCGGAATAAGCATCGGCACAAAAAATGGACTGACCCTACGATAGCCTCTTTTTTGAAATGTTTCATATTGCTGTTCGAATGTCTCCATGCCGCCAATTCCGGAACCAATCCATACACCAACACGATTTGCGTTCTCAGGAGTAATCTCCAATTTAGCATCCTCAACTGCCATTTTTGATGCTGCAATCGCATAATGGGTGAACCGGTCCATTTTTCTAGCTTCTTTCCGATCAATAATATCTGTTATCTCAAAGTTTTTTACTTCCCCCGCTGTCTTAGCAGGGTACTCATCCGCATTAACTCTGGTTAATGGCCCGATTCCTGAAACTCCGGCCACTAAGTTTTCCCAGTTCTCCCGGATAGTATTGCCTAAAGGTGATATGGTCCCCATACCTGTCACAACTACACGTTTACTCTCCATTACAATCTCTCCTTGAGTTAATCTCGGCTTTTCTTATTTGCCCCATCGCATCGCAACTGCTCCCCATGTTAAACCGGCTCCAAAACCAACTAATACGAGCAAATCACCGTCTTTTATTTTTCCTGCTTCCACTTCTTCAGCAAGCGCAATCGGAATAGTAGATGACGATGTGTTGCCATATTTATGAATCGTTTTGGACATCTTTTCAATTGGAAGCTCCAATCTTTGTCTCGCAGCTTCCATAATTCGTATATTTGCTTGATGCGGAATTAAAAAGTCTACATCCTCTTTTGTCAAACCTGCTTTATTTAAAACATTGATGGATGATTCACCCATTTGTCTAACTGCAAACTTATACACTTCCCGGCCATTCATCGTGAGATAATCTTGCTTTTTCTCTAAATGAATGCCACCAGAACCGTCCGCTCCAAGCTCGAAAGATAGAATGCCCTTTCCATCACTGACAGGACCCAATACTGCTGCTCCTGCTCCGTCTCCGAATAGTACAGCCGTATTACGGTCATTCCAATCCGTAATTTTTGAAAGCTTTTCCACACCTACTACCAAGATTGTGCGATAGCTGCCTGTCCTAATAAATTGACTTGCAGTTACAATTCCATAGGTAAATCCTGCACAGGCTGCACTAATATCCATAGCTGCTGCATTAACTGCGCCCAATCTTTCTTGAATCATACAGGAAACTGTAGGAAAGGATTGGTCCGGTGTGACAGTTGCCACTAGAATTAATTCAATTTCCTCAGCAGTCACTCCAGCATTCTCCATCGCCCTGACTGCTGCCTCGTAGGCCATATGTGAAGAATCAACGGTATCATCGGCAATTCTTCTTTCTTCTATTCCAGTGCGTGTTCGGATCCATTCATCTGACGTATCAATCTTTTTTTCCAAATCAAAGTTTGTTACCACGTTTTCAGGAAGATATTTGCCAATTCCGATTATGCCAGCATTCATCCTTACACCCCTCTTGCTATATTCATCTGATTATATTATTTGATATTATGACTTGGTACTAATTCTAAAAGAAATCAATCCTTATTGCAACAAATTTTCCGAAAAAGATGAATGAATGTCCATACAAGCCAGCAATATCAACATACATTAATTAGTAAGAATATGTGAAAAACGAGGTGAATGTCTTGAACAATGATCATAGAAACAGGTCAGACAATCAGGAGGCTTTTAATCGATTTATGTTTGGTGATCGTCATACGAAAAATCAGGCGAAGGAAGATCCTCCCCCTGAAGAACAGCAAGCATCCAATATTGATTTCACTAGACTGATGGAACAATCTGATGTTCTAATGTCCACTATCAGCGAGTTGAGTCCTTATTTCAAAAAGATTCCATCCCTTATAAGTAAATTTACAAATTTAATTAAGTGAAGGACTTTCACTCACCTTTTTTTAAACGACCATCTTTATATCCTTTTTCATAAGCCTCATCCATAACCGTAAAGAAAATGTCCATAAATGGCTGTAATTGTTGACGATCTATATCTAAGCCCGCTTCACTTAATTTCTTTTTGATTTCTGAATAGTGTTTCATGCCCATTGCCATATATTCAAGCTTCCTCTTCATGTTAACCACCGCCTTTCCAAATAATTGTAAAAACCCCTTAATCATGGTAGAAAGGGGCGATTATATAAAAAGTATTCTAATAGCTCATGAGGTTCCTAATCCTTATATGCTGCTTAACTAAATTGATCCCCACATGCGGGGATATTTTTGTTACCGCTAAATATTCCCTAATGTTCAGCTTTTGAAGGTCAGGATTTCGCTTTTCACCAGTTTCTGCGATAATCCGATAACCAAGCTCTTTTAATAAAAGGTGCCAATGTTCTTTTATATCAGATTGAACCTGGTAGATTCCATGCTCAAATTTTGATATTTCAAAAATAGCTGTAATGGCATCGCTTATATAGATAGCATCTCTTTTGTTTTCTAAATCATATAGCTCAAAAGGAAATTGAGATTGACTAAGACAATTGTAAAAGACGGTATTTTCCGGCTGCCATGGACCGTATACGGTTGGCAATATGATAGTGGTATCCACTCGATTAGGAATATCCTTGTTAACCAATCCCTCTTTATCCATACCTACATAAATAAACGTATCCTCAATTTTTTTAGGGATTTTTTCTACATATTCAAGCCATTTTTCACACTCATTATCCATATCAGTAATATAAAAAAAATAGCCATCCTTTATTTCATTAATAACCTGATCATGTTTCTTTACTTTGAAATTTGAATTTCTACCTAAAAATAATTCTTTTTCTTCCTTTTCTTTTGGATCGACCAAAACAGGTAGATCCACCCCAATAACCTCTACACCCTCTTCCATTAACCTATTGCATATCTCAAATCCAACAAAGGAATACGGAGACAGAACAATATGTTCAGGCATATAAAAACCCCCTGTCGGTTTATATAAATGTATTAAACCAACCCGAGGGTTATTCAGATTTATAAATCTTTTTCATGGTTTTTAAAAAAGGAATTGATTTGATAAGGAATAATATATCTTTTTTCCGGTGTAATATACTTAATTTCTGATGAAGGATGATTGTTAATGAATGAGCTATATTTAACCGGCAGGTTGCTTTCCAGCCTATCGAGGACGTGCACGATTAAGACCGGCATATCTTTTCCTAATGTCGTATCCGGCTTCTTCTCCATCCATTCTTTAAATGTATGATCATTCAAATGGTAGGCTTGGTACAATTCTTTTTTCATTTTCTTAAAGAAAAATTTATTTATTTCTTCTTTTTCATAGCTCTGTTTTACGGATAATATGGGATTTAGTAATACAACAGATCGTACTTTTTCTTTTAATTTATGACAAATTGTATCTAACACCAACGCGCCAGTTCCTTCCGCTATGATATGAATTCTTTCGTTTACGATTTCCTTGCGGATAAAAAATGCATACATTTCCATAGCTAAATCTGCAGCTTCAGCATTACCCCAATGCGCACCGGATAAATAAGAGCTAAAAACCGTATACCCTCTCTTCAACAGATACTCAAGCATTTGTTTTTTGCCTGGATGATCCAGCCAAAAATTAGCTTTTTCATTTATATAATGCTTATCTCCACCGAGTAACATAATGGCAAAGCCACTCGGTTGTTCCGGGTAAAAAATGGTTGTCCATTCTTTATTCAGTTGAAACGTTTTGTGATTTATCATAGCTTTCCCCTCAAATAACCTTAGTCCATGTTAATGTATGTCACTATAAATCAATTTGTCCGGGCTATTTATCTCTCTGATTGCTTAGAATAACCATTTATTTTTTAACTTGTATTCATAATCAATTGCATTTTGGGCTATGTTATGATAAAACCCAAAGTAATAAAGTACAAACCATATTTACCTAAATAATTTAAATTGTTTCCAGTGTTACGTATGGTATGATAAAATAATAACGGATTGTAGATGAACGGGGTGAGAAAATTGAAATATATTTTGACATTTATATGGACATTTGCATTAACACATATGGTGATTTATGTAACAAGCTCAATGGTTGAAGGCGGTAAATACGATTTCAATACAGCTTCCATTCTTAGTGTGGTCATTACCCTATTAATTTTAGTGGTTTCAGCTGTAATACCAAATGATCCGGTACAGGAATCCGGACATTAATTCATTTTCAAAAAAGGGCCGCTAATTAGCGGCCCTTTTTTGATACATATGTCCAATGACGATCATCATTGGTTGTCTCAGGAAAATACTCTCCTGCTTTCAGCTTAATCTTCTTTGGGTTAACGACATTGCTGCTAGTCTCCCCTATTTCGATATATTCACCATTATTTGGTGCCTTTTGTCCATGTTTAAAATGACGATTCTGTCCCAAAAAAATCCCTCCTTTTGTTCTAGAATCCCCAATTATTGTTCAACTATTAGTTAGGTTTGACCATTAAATCAACCAAAAGTGCTTTTTGAGCATGTAAACGATTTCCCGCCTGTTTAATGACAATGGAATTAGATGAGTCAATAATGGAAGATGTCACCTCTTCACCGCGATGTGCTGGTAAGCAGTGCATAAATAAATAATCGAGTTTGGCGCCAGCAGCCAATTGCTCATTTACCTGAAATTTTTTAAAATCTTCCAGCCTTTTTTCATTTTCTTTTTCTTGGCCCATGCTGGTCCAAACATCACAATAAATAACATCAGCTTCCTTAACAGCAGCCTCTGGATTGTGGGTCAGTTCTATTTTCCCTCCATTGATTATTGCTTCAGTCATAGCTTTCTCGACCAAAAGAGGATCTGGTTCATAACCAGGAGGCGTTGCAATCGCAATTTGCATACCCGATTTAACAGCAGCCATCATCAAAGAATTGGCAACATTATTCCCATCACCGATATAAGCGAGCTTGATTCCCTGGAGAGTTCCTTTCTCTTCCTTAATCGTTAACAAGTCAGCCAATGCCTGGCATGGATGCTCAAGGTCAGTCAATCCGTTAATAACCGGCACACTGGAGCTTGTTGCCAATGTTTCCGCTCTATCATGGCCAGTAGTACGTATCATGATTGCATCCACATATTCTGATAACACTTGTGCTGTGTCTGAAATCGGTTCACCTCTGCCAAGCTGCGTGTCATTTCTACTTAAGAAAATGGCATGACCCCCTAGCTGAAGCATGCCTGCTTCGAAAGAAACCCGTGTCCTTGTTGAATTTTTTTCAAAGATCATCCCCAATATTTTCCCCTTTAATGGGGTATCCAAATATCCTTTATTTAGCCTTTCTTTTAAATCCATTGCGAGCTCCAATAATTCATTCAATTGCTGCGCCGTAATGGCTTCCATGGATAAAAAATCTTTTTGACTGATTATTCGTTTAGTTCCATACAGTAGTTTCATATCTGCCTTTCCTCTCACTTGAAATTTATAGACTATACGAACGAGGCATCAGATAACTTAGGCCTTCGTCATTGTTAGATTGGTTTTGCATACTTCCTTTAAAATGGCTAAAGCTAATAAAAGCTCATCTCGTGAAACAGTCAACGGAGGAAGCAAACGAATCACATGCGAGCCGGCTGGTAAGACAAATAATTGATGTTCAATTATTTGTTTAATATAGGGAGCTACTTCTTCCTTTAATTCAATCCCGATCATCAGACCCTCTCCCCTAATCTCTTTTATAACCGGGATATCCTCGGCTGCTATCTTCAGTTCACTAATAAACCACTCAGCTTTATCTCTGATTTCTGCTAAAAATTGAGGATTGCTTATTTGATTCAACACCACTTTGCTTGCCGCCAATGATACTGGATTTCCGCCAAAGGTAGAACCATGAACACCTTTGCCGAATGATTCTTTCAGCTCTTTTTTGGCTACCATCGCACCTATGGGCAGACCATTAGCAAGACCCTTAGCTGTGGTCACAATATCCGGTTTGATTCCCTTATACTTTAAATATGCATAAGGATAGCCTGTTCTCCCATTTCCCGTTTGAACTTCATCAATAATCAGCAATATATTGTTCTCATTGCATAGTTGGTTAATACTCTTTAAAAAGCCCTCATCAATAAGAATAATCCCGCCTTCACCTTGAATGATCTCTACCATAATAGCCGCCACATCTTCATCTATAGCCTTATGGACTGCATCAATATCATTAAATGGAACATAAACAAAGCCTTCCAGTAATGGGCCAAATCCATCATGGATACTACTTTGTCCAGTAGCAGCCATTGCTCCAAATGTACGACCGTGAAAAGATTGTTGGAATGTAATGATTTTCGTTTTTCCAGTTGCTCTTCTGGCCAGCTTTAGTGCCGCTTCATTTGCTTCTGCACCGCTATTGCAAAAGAAAACACCATCCAATCCGGTAAGCTCGTTCAGCTTTAATGCCACTTCTTCCTGGATGGGAAGCTGAAACAAATTGGACGTATGCCAGAACAGTTCCATTTGTGCCTCGACAGATTTTTTGACTTCATCATTTTTATGCCCGAGATTAACCACACCAATACCGGATGTAAAATCAAGATATTTCTTTCCGCCCTCTGCTTCAATCCATGAGCCATCCGCTTTTATTGGTGTGATATCCCATTTTTTGTAGACCGGTAATAGCGCAGACATCACATCACCCTCTCCTCAGCTCCAAGGAATGTACCCTGCCATTTTTCATCAGCAAAGAATCTGGATACACCGCTTGTAATTAATATTGTTGACGCACCTTGCTTTTTAGCAGATAAAGCAGCCTGCACTTTTGGAATCATCCCACCATATATCGTTCCCTGATCAATCATTTGGGTGATTTCTGATTCTGTTATATGCTCAATGGTTTTTGTACCATTCCTTATTCCATTGACATCCGTTATAAAAATGCACATTTCAGCTCTTAGGGCTGCCGCAACAGCACCAGCAGCGGAATCTGCATTTACATTAAGCTTTCGTCCTTCTTTTGACATGGAAATCGGGGTGAGTACGGGATAGACCCCATTCGATAACAGACTCTCTAAAAGATGGCTGTTTACCTTTTTAATCATTCCTACCTCACCAAGCTCTGCTTTATTAATATACTCCGCCTCTAATATGAATCCGTCCGACCCATTTATTCCGATTGTTTGAAACCCTTTTGATTGTAATTTATGCACAAGCTGCCTATTCGTCTTCCCAGCAAGGACAAGCTCTGCTATCTCAAGGACCTTGACAGATGTTTTTCTTAAACCCTTTTCAAACTGAACAGGGATCTCAAATTTAGCGAGCATATCATTTATATCTGGTCCGCCCCCATGGACGAATACAAAGGAATATCCTTTATCCTCCAGTTCCCTTAAACTATTGAAAAAATGATCGGTTAATTGATCAATAATGCTTCCCCCGCATTTGACAACAATTATCTTCATCCAAACATCTCCCCTTAAGTTCGATAGCTTGCATTAATTTTTACATAATCATACGTAAGGTCGCATCCCCATGCAGTTCCGGTGCCGAGTCCATCTGTCAATTCGATTCTGATTTGGACTTCATTGCCTAGTAAATAATCACGAGCTTTTTCCTCATCAAAAATAATGGGTGCACCAAAATGGAGAACCTCCACCGGTCCGAAAAAAATGCTTACCCGGTCCTGATTAAAAGGGATATTGCTTCTCCCCATCGCTCCGACAATCCTGCCCCAATTGGCATCGGCCCCATAAACAGCTGTTTTCACTAAATTTGATCCTATGACTGTTTTTGCAAGTGCTTGAGCCTCTTGGTCTGTTTCTGCTCCTTTTACAACCACTTCAACCAGCTTGGTGGCACCTTCACCATCACGCGCGATTTGTTTTGCCAACGATTCGGAAACCTCTTTTAATAAATATACAAAGCGATTCCACTCCGGATGCTTTTCAGAGAGCATTTGATTTTCTGCCATTCCATTTGCCATAACAACAACCATATCATTGGTTGAAGTATCTCCATCGACTGTAATTTGATTAAACGAAACATTTGTCACAGTTCTTAATGCTCTTTGCAAGGAACTCTGTTCCACATTTGCATCCGTTGTAATAAACCCAAGCATCGTTGCCATATTAGGATGAATCATGCCAGATCCCTTTGCCGCTCCTCCCATTGAAACGACAACCCCATCGATTATAGTTTGAAAAGCACAGCTCTTGGTCTTTGTATCCGTTGTCAGAATAGCCTCTTCAAAATGTTCAGCTCCCGCCTCCTGATCTGTCAAATGAATATTTTCAATTCCAGTGCATATCTTATCAATCTCTAAAAATTCACCAATCACTCCAGTAGAAGCAACCGCCACGTAGGACGGAGGTATGTGTAATTTATCCGCTACATGTGATCGCATACAATAGGCATCCTTCAATCCACGTTCTCCGGTACAAGCGTTAGCGCACGCACTATTTACTACGACTGCCTGCAGTTTTCCTTCTATTTTCAAACTTTCCTTAGTAACAAGGATTGGAGCTGCCTGGTAAGTGTTTAACGTATATACGGCTGCTGCATTCGCTGGAACAGTCGAATATAAAATAGCTAGATCATTACGCGCGTAGCGTAAGCCTGCATGGATTCCTTCTGCCTGATACCCTTTTGGTATAAGAATACCTCCTTTTACTGCCTTAATGTCCCCATTCATTAGCACCTTCATAGATTATCTCCACTCCCTTTGTTCCTTAAGGATAGACTGGATAAAAACGTAAACCTTCTGTTTCTTCAAGTCCCATCATAATATTTGCGTTGTGAATCGCTTGGCCTGCTGCTCCTTTGACGAGATTATCAATTACAGAAACGACGGTGACTCTTCCTGTCCTCTCATCCATTCTGAAACCTATATCGCAAAAATTGGAGCCATACACTTCCTTTGTCGATGAAAAGCTATTTTCACCCCTATAACGAATAAAGAATTCATTTTGGTAAGCTGTTAGAAAAGCATTATGAATATGTTCAGCTGTTACTTCAGGCTTTACCTTTGCATGCATCGTCACCATTATTCCACGTGTCATAGGAATGAGATGAGTAGTAAACATAATAGGCGCCAGCTCAGAGTCCCATTCTGATAATTGTTGCTCTATTTCAGGTATATGCTGATGTTGATGTACTTTATAGATTGATAGGTTATCATTTACATGGGCATAATGTTTCGAATCATTACTCTTTTTACCTGCTCCTGAAACACCTGATTTAGCATCAATAATAATGTCAGATGATTCAATTAATTCATTTGATAAAAGCGGAACCAATCCTAACAAAGTAGCTGTCGGGTAACAGCCAGGATTTGCGATTAAACGGCTCTCACGGATTGCTGCCCGATTCCATTCAGATAGTCCATACACACTATTTTGTAATAAATCGTTTGATGGCGGTGATCCTTTATACCACTTTTCATATAATTCTCCGCTTTTCAACCTATGATCTCCGGATAAATCTATAATTTTCAAGCCTTTCTTATACAGTTCCGGAACAAGTTCCTTTGATACGCCACTGGGCATTGCCAAAAATACAAGTTCACTTTGTTTAGCAATTAGCCCTGGATCCACTTCACTTAAAACATGGGGAATCAGTCCAAAATGCTGTCTATTTTCATGATCAAGTCGATTACCTGCACTCGAAGATGAATATACAGCCGTTAAATGGAATGTTGGATGACTCGAAAGTAAACGTATTAATTCCATTCCACTATATCCTGTAGCCCCTACAACAGATACATTCATGTTTCCACCCCATCCATTGATTGTATATTCTGTAATATCTATCTATTATAGTATGTATATTTATAAAATCAAATGTATTTTTATTTATTTTCAGAAAAATAGTCATCTGCCTAATGTATATAGTTCAAAATATATAACTTCATCATCATTAAACTATGTCAAAGGTAGTATTATGACCTTGATTACTTTTCCATAAATTTTTCAAACAATTACCCCTTACCTTTCATTTTATAGTCTACAAATGCTGTTATTCACTGCCAGACAGGTTAAATAATGACCTAATTATTTATTCGTCGCTTTAAAAGCTATTCATTTAACAAAAAAATAAAAACTCCATTTTGAAAAAAGATTCAAAATGGAGTTTCCTTTATACATAGTTATATAAAAAGATTGTCTTTTACTACTATATCCTCATTACCGTGTACTCTATATATTGCTGCATCTTTGGGCACTACTCTAGGAAGAAACTAAAAACCACCCCTGCCTGCAAAATAAAGGGTGGTTTATCATAGTACTTTTTAATTTTTATGAAACATTAAGGATTTGGCGTTTTCTCAATATTGACCTTATTGTTCTTTTTAACTTCATCATCATCTTCTATTATATCTTTTGTAGCATTTTTAAACTCTTTTAATGTTTTCCCAAATGCCCTTCCTATTTCAGGAAGCTTTGATGGCCCAAATATCATTAATGCGAGAACTAATATAAGAATAAGCCCAGGTACTCCAATATTTGAAAACATATTATTCTCTCCCATCTCAATCTATCTCTACTAAACATTAGCATGTTCACATAGCTATCCTACCATTCTCTTCATTGAAAAACAAATAATGGAATTTCCTTATTATTAGTTTGCCAGGTATACTTTTCCCTAAGGGTATGGCACTATTTTTAATTTTGTAATAAGTTGCGTCTATGCGGAATAGACTGTCTTTATTTTTGCTATTATTAAAGAAATAAAGATGAGAGAGGGGATTAGCTTGATCAGCGGAACAATCGAGTCAATACGTGTAGGAAAACCTGCATCTCTGCATTATAAGAGTAAAGTTGTACAATCTGCTATCTATAAAGATGAAGTCCACCATCCCATACATGTTTCAAAGACCAACTTAGAAGGTGATAAACAAAGTGACCTTAATCATCACGGAGGTCCTGATAAAGCAATATGTGTATATCCCTCAGAACATTACCCTTACTGGTCAGAGAAAATCGGACAATTATTTAAAGCAGGGGATTTTGGAGAAAATTTAACTATATTTGGATTAACGGAGGATAAGGTTAGGATTGGCGACATTCTTAAGGCAGATGGCTGCCTATTTCAAGTTACCCAACCACGGGAACCCTGTTATAAAATTGCCGCTCGGCATAATATAGACCAATTACCTTTTTGGATTAGAGCAAGTGGCTATTCGGGCTATTATTTACGAGTTTTGGAGGAGGGTATCCTTACTAAAGGTTCTGTCATTGAAATTATCGATCGAGCCCCACAGAGCATTACGATTGCATATGCCAATCAAATTATGTATCATGACTCCAGCAATAGAGAGGCCATCCAAAGTATCCTTTCCGTCGATGCTTTATCAGAAAGCTGGAAAGAGAAATTTAGTAGGGTCTTAGCTTCGGCTAAATAATATACATCTTTTATGGAGACTGGCCGTCACATTCATATGCCCAGTCTCTAATTCTTCATTATTATAGATAAACTGCAAATATGAAATCACTTCCCAAAATGATATGCGCTACTACATACTACTTATTTAATTGAAGTTTTCTTTCTAAACGAATCATGTCCCGGCATAACATACCATTTTCATAGATTGGCTCAGGATAATTCCTACTAAAATAATCATGATCGATACCCATAATTCTAAAACCAACCTTTTGATAGAGTGCAAGTTGATAGATACTGGAATTTCCAGTACCTATTTCTGCGATGCGATACCCTTTGGCAGCTGAAAACGAACAAGCATACTCAATCAGTGCCTTCGCATATCCTCTGCCCCGCCATTTTTCATCTACGGATAGATTCATAATTTCTACTCGTTCCGTTGTTTTTGGAGTTACAATAATAATTCCTGCTATATCATCATCACTAAGAAGTTCAAAGGTATAGCCTGTATCGCTATATTTTTCGATTTGCTGTCTTGAAGGATCTGCCTCCATTAACAACCGCCAGTGTTTTTCGGTAATTTCCGTACATATGCGAATATTCCCTATCACTCTTCTCTATCCCTTCTTCTATCCTTCTCTTCTGTGCATGGTTTTAGGATTCATAAATACCTATATTAACTGTAAACCATCTATCTATAATCTTCCTATATTCTTGATCAATTCACCAAATCTTTTTTCTAATATGTAAAAAGGCGATTCATTGCTATATAGCTGATCGCCTTTTTACAGGAATTAAATGCTTTCCTCCTCATCATGATAAGCAATCAGAATAATATCTTGGCCTAATTGCTCGCTGAGTTTTTCCTGGTACTCATTTAATTGCCTTACCTGTTCTTCATTTAATTGGACTAGGTCATATTCACGCATGTTTGTTATGCCTCCTATCAAGAATAATAGCGGAAGAGATTCTCACTCTTTCACTTTTATCCTTCCCATAAACCCTAATTCATTTCATGATACTTAACATACAAACTGCTGCTTAAACGATTCGACCGCTTGAAGTGGATAATCACTTAAAGCAATAGCAGAAACAACAGCCACTCCATCTGCACCAGGTATTTCCTATACTAAAAAAGGGTCTCGCATCAACAAAGTGATGTTATCGCTCCCTGCGCCAGTATTAAATGACAGGTTCAAAGGGTCAGGTTTTAACCTTCTCAACTCGTAACAAGAGTCCCCCTGCAAATAATTTGATTATTTTAACTTTATCAGAAATAAAAACCAATTCCAATAGGACCAACCGATTCTATTAACCCAGTTGATATTTGAATATCTTAAAGATATTTTTTTCATAAAAAAGAGAGCCTTAAACTCAGCTCTCCAAATATATTCAATCTTTATTATTGTATACCCAAGGCAATTTTCGCATAACGTGACATACGATCCTTTGTCCATGCCGGTGTCCAAACAATGTCTACTTCTACGTTTTTCACTTCAGGCAATTCCTTTAATGCATAACGTACTTGATCGACAATGGTACCTGCCAATGGACAGCCCATCGCGGTTAAGGTCATCGTTACTGTCACATCGCCTTCGTCGGTCATATCGACATTATAGACTAGGCCTAGGTTTACTATATCAATTCCCAATTCAGGGTCCAAAACTTCTTCCAATGCACTCATAAGGCTATCTTTCATATCTTGATCCATGTTAAATCTCCTTCCTCAACGTTCTTGTTTCAATCCTACCAAATTTCACTTAATCTGACCATTCTTAATCCTTATACAAGATTCTCTTCTATCCAGTTAACGGCCTGCAGTAATCCACTTCTAGTAACAGCATGACCGGCCGTCTTATCAGATATGTAAGTAATTCTGCCAGAATCTACTTTTTCCTGGAGGTTTTCAACAAACGCACGGCCACCTGCAATCGGTACAATAGGATCCTTTTCCCCATGCCAGAAGAAAAGAGGGCGATTATTTAGTTTATCGGGCTGCAAGGATAAATCAAGTTCTTCAAGAGTACTGAATACTTTCAATTTCTCTTCCTCCGTAAACCCTAAATCAATCCCCTGTTTTTTAAATTCCTCCACTTGATACTGCGCAAACTCTTTATATTCCGGGTTTCCCATCAGACTGACTCCCACACGAATCCAATCATATTGAGTTAGTGCGCCAAGTGTCGTGATTGCACCCATAGATGTACCGCCAAGACCAATACAATCATAAATCGCTAATCCATGCTCTGTAATATATTTTTTGATCATATGCAATTCTTTTATAGAGGAAATAACAATTTTCCAAAATGAACTCGATAAATCCTTCTTCATGTCCCGTTCCTCTCGTTCACCGTGCAAGTATGCTTCAGGCAAAAATACTCTAAACCCCTTTTCCGCCAGAAGATAAGCATAGTGCAGATTATGCTCTTTTGCACTGGTAAAACCGTGAAGAAAAATAAATCCGGGGAGAGGTACATTATTCATATCCTGCTTACCTACTATAAGCATTGGAATATGTTCAACATATACTTTCTCTACTTGTATCATTATTATTCCCCTTCTCTATATATTTTTTTACAAACCAAACGATACCATTAAACGGCTATACTTGTTATGATATATAAAATAGGAATCTAAATGGAATTAATTCAACTTATAATTTTAGAAGGAGAGCCATATGTCAGATAAACATTTAATTGTACTTGATCTAGATGGAACATTATTGAAAGATGATAAAACCATTTCTCCACGTACTAAAAAAGTATTGCAAACATTACAAAATAATGGTCATGAAGTGATGATTGCTACTGGGAGACCATACCGATCCAGTGAACCTTATTATCGTGAAATGCAATTTAAAACCCCGATTGTGAATTTTAATGGAGCTTTTATTCACCATCCCCTCCATACAGGCTGGGGCATGCATCATTCGCCGCTAGATATAAAAGTGGCAAAAGACATTGTGGAAGCTATGGACGATTATCGTTTACACAATATTATTGCCGAGGTAAAGGATGATGTGTATTTCCATTACCATGATGAAAAATTAATTGATATTTTGCATCACGGCAGCAGCAATATAACTACAGGTGATCTACGCCAATTTCTACAGGCTTCCCCTACTTCGATGCTTATTCATTCCGATGAAAATGATGTCGCCGGAATCAGGAAACACCTTTCGGATGTCCATGCTGAAGTCATTGATCACAGACGCTGGGCAGATCCATGGCATGTCATCGAAATCGTTAGAAATGGAATGAGCAAAGCAGTTGGTGTTGATTTGGTATCAAAAGATTTAGGAATTTCCAGAAAAAATATTATCGCATTTGGCGATGAAGATAATGATCTAGAAATGCTTGATTATGTAGGAACCGGCGTAGCCATGGGAAATGGTATTGAACAGCTGAAAAATGTTGCTAATCACATTACATTATCAAATGAGGAAGATGGAATTGCAGTCTTCCTTGAAGAGAAATTTAATATAAAATCTGCGTGACTAACATAATCTCCGTCTGGTTATGATAGATATGACTCTTCCTTTCGAGTCACACCTTGAATGCAGGAGGTACTTCCATGGGAAAAAGAAATAAATCAAAGCGCTTTGTTCAACAAGGTAAAACGGCTGTGTCTAAACATAGTGAGCGATTCCCATATCGTTTAACGATGGCTGAGGCTGAAGAGAATCAAGATTCTTCTACCTGTGGAGGACTGTAAATGCGCAATGAATTATTTAGTCGGGCTCAAAAAGCTGTGGAATTGGCACAGATAGAAAGCTCTAATCAACAGGAACTAATCACTAAAGCACGCAATGAGCTATCTTCTGCATTTGCGAATTCAACACTGGCTGAGCAGGCGCAACTCCATCAAATGCAAGATGTGCTTGACTCCCTAGAAAACAGCATTCAATAATAAAAAGAGAGGGCACCAAGGTACACTCCTTGCGCCCTCTCTTTATTTCACTTTGCTTGCCAATTTTGAATGGGTATCATTTGCCTCTTTATGAATAGATTCATACAAATCAATGAACCTTTCCACTACTGCTCCCCAAGAATTTTGCCTAGCCTTCTCTACTCCTGCCCGCCTGACTTTTTCCATATCTTTGTTGAATAAAACTTCCTTAACCTTTTGTTCAACAGAATCGACATCATCGAAAGACAACAAATAGCCATTCTTGCCATCCTGAATCATTTTTTCAAAGGAGGGGATATTGTTCAGCAATGCTACCCTTCCCGCTGCCATCGCCTCTAATGAAGATAACCCAAAACCTTCATATTCGGAAGCGGATATAAAATAGGACGCCTTGGCCATTTCCTCGAGGAGTTCCTCTTCAGATAATGCCTCACAAATAGCCACATGATTTCCAATTTCATATTCATCGATAAGTTTCTCTAACTCTCCCTTTAAGTTATCATAATCCCTTCCCACAATGGATAGGTGCACATCTGGGAATTCTACCTTCAGCTTCTTAATCAAAAGCAGAAGCTTGTCTATTCGTTTGTTCTTCGAGAATCTTCCAACAAAGATAAACCGATTCGGGTACCCATTTTCCTCTGCAATCGTATGATAATGGTCAAAGTTTATTCCGCATTCAATCAAATCTAGCCTCTCAGGACAGATTGGTCGAAATGATTTATAATCATTTTCACTGACAGCGACAATCCATTTCATATTCTTCAAACTATACTTCGTTACAGTATGGAAGTGAAGCTTTTTATAAAGGTAAAACTTCTTCGTGTGAAAGAACCCGCCATGTGTAGAGAGAATCATCGTTTTTTTATGAAATGGTTTTAATCCAGCTAAGTAATCGAGCAGGAAATCAACCCCATGGATATGAATTAAATCAAATTCAGAGATATAGTTGACAGCAGATAACGCAATCGGATATCTCCGCGAACCGAAATAAGGAATTCTCTTGATTTTAATCCCATTTATAATGGCAGAATCGGAAAATTTTTCACCATTTGAAAAATCTGCATTTAACGTTAATACTTCCGAATAAATCCCTCTTTCTTTTAGGTGGACGGCCAAGTTTTCCACATAATTTTCCATACCGCCAATAACTGGTTTGTATTGTCTGATGACATGGAGAACTCTCATGATGATTCACATCCTCTCATATATTCATTAAATTTCCTGCAATAATATGGACTGTTCTTTTATTTCCATCCATGCCCTATAGGCCAGACTATCGTCTATTTCAACATGTGAGAAGGTCAGTATTTCCCCTTCTTCTACAGGTTTTATAATCCTTACCGAATCTAAGAGTCCAATTGGTATATGGTTAGGCTCATCTTCAATCTTTAACGCTTTCCCTCTCACTTCAAAACTTCCAATGCCTCTATTGATGACAGTTCCAATATTCAGCTTCTTCTTAGCAATCGATCCCATGCTATAGGATGGAAAACAGCTATTATTTAATAATACTTCTTTCTTTTCAAAAACCCTTCTTATTGTTTTGACCACTTCAAGATGGCATAAATGAAAAGGCTGGATAATCGTATAATAAGGACCATCCCCTAGCTTCATATATTGAAGTGCATTACGCTGCCCCTGCATATCCAAATGCTTAGCCGTAATAAATACCCCAGCAGGAGCCTTTGACGACAGAACATAATCGCTGATTGGATATCCTAATTGATCGGCTTCTAATGCGAGTGCATTAGCCCCCTCCTGTAAATCTTCCGCGCTTATTCCCATTATCCCTGATGGCAAAAACTTTGTATTAAGCCCATTTGCCACAAGTGTTTGTTCAAACTCCACTTTCGTTCCATCAGTAAACGAGGTAACCATCTCTAAGCTGATTTTATTTCTATTCGACCAATAAAGCATATCCTTGGGTGAAGGATTAGGATTTAAAAATCCTTTTATATTGCCAAAAACCATTGGTTCAAATCCCATCTGAAGAACATTTTCTCTTAAAGCCGCCAAACAACCAGGCTGGTCTCCTTCTGCTTCTGTAATGTAACCTCGTTTGGCAAAATAGGAGCCTGTTGTAACTTGCAGCTCCGTATTCATTGTCACGACAGGAATTCCTGCTTCCATCACCTTAGCAATCATATCGGTGCCAAACAAAACATCCCCTGTACACTCAACAATTACATCTGAATGCTCAATCACCTCATCGACTGAATGGGTCAGTAAATCAGGATATCGGTAATCTCCTCGAGTATCTACCCTACTTCTTGTTAATACCTTTGTCACTTCTATATCATTAAATAAATGTAGTGCATTTACTAAACCTTTCCCAATAAACCCGCTTCCGATAATGCCCACTCTTTGTTTCATCATCTATCCAATTCTCCCCCCGGTATGGTATTAAGTCTTCTCTTTTCTTTTCTTATGAGAAGGAAATAGCTTGCAATTAAAGCAGCATGAAGCCACACGAATCCCATTCTAAATCCATTATTGAAATTGAAATCAACTAAGATAAAAATACTAGCTGCTAAAAAGCCAAGAGGTATGAAATTAGATTTATGATAAACAGACAGAATCATCCAGGCGGCCCTTCCAAGAATCAGCAGGAAAATAATCAGACCAATGATACCCGTATCAAACAATACGGTTAAAAAAATATTGGCATTCCCTTTCCCAGCGTTTAATTCCCCTCCATAAATATACTCCTGCCTAATATCATCTCTCATTGATAATTCCGACATTCCGCCGCTGCCATTGCCGACTAGCGGATGCTTCGGGATATAATCAAGCATCAGCTGGATTGATGCAAACCGGCTGTCTGCTGCTCCCTGGTCGGTTTCAAGACTTGTGCTTGGATTGAAGCGATCATATACCTTCATGAAAATGTCCTGGTTTATGATGAAGAGTACCATCGCCCCCACAATCATAATAATGGCTGAACTGGCAAGCAGTTTAATCGCTCTCATATTTTTTGTGATAATTAAAATAAAGAGTATTGCTACAATTAAGGATAGAATGCTTGCTCTGGCCATACTGATAAATACACCTACAAAACACATAAACATGCCAATCAAAATAAAGAGCTGTGAAAATAAACGGGAATCCTTTCTTAAATACATCACGACAAACCAGACAGCGGAATATCCGGCAAATAAGCCATACCAGTCAGGTTCATGGGCAAATGATGAAGGTCTAGGAATTCCTATCTCTTCATAATGGCTGAGCCCAAATTCAAATCCAAAAAAGAATCCAATCCATTGCAGGATTCCGACAAAAGTTACAATAACACCCGAAATAATGGTGTATTTCAAAATCTTGTCAAAGTAAGAAAGTCCTTTACTATAGATGCATTGCACAGAAATAAAATAGAATAGGTTCAAAAATAGTTGCCCAACGACAGATTCCCAGAAATCCCCCACACTGATTAAATGGCCAATACTAAAAAAATAGCTGAAGACCCATAAATTAATCAGGATAAATAAGGGGGCATGTACAATTTCCCGTCTAGAGAGCAAATATTCAATCGCAAACTTTAAAAATAATGCTAGAAACAATATTTGAAAGATCCGTATATATGATCCCTGAAAGGTAATAAACGATCGGTCAATAAAAATGGACAGGGCAATGAAGGTGAAAATTCTCTCAACTGATAATGGAAAGAAAAAAATGACCGCTATAATCAATATGATGATAGGTAAATAGACAAGCGGTAAGGCAGCAAAGACTCCAACGACCATCGCAAGAGTGACCGCCATTGCTATTTGAATAAACTGCCGATTATTGGTGTTCATGAGCAAGCTGTTCACCGATCCCCCTCCTTTTAGGAACTCCACCGTTATGATTTCCAATGACTATTCTAAGTAATGGGCCGTACTATTTCTTAATCTTGGATTAGTACCAATGAAGTCCATATTTTCTTGACTGACTGTTGCTGTAGCTTCTGCTATCTGTAAATAATATTTCTGCGTCGGCAATTTTTGGTCATCTTCATATGTATTTTGATTGAGGTTGCCATTTCCAACATGAGAGAGAACGACTGCAGATCGGTTCTTCAGTTCCTCGGATTTTTTTCCATTATTTTTTAAATAATTCCCTTCAAGGAGAAAATCCTCCTGGCTATACATTTCAATCCCAGCCAGCCCATTTTCACTTATTTGATTTTTTCTTACTTCAAGACCAGAGCTCATTACGTTTAAATTTGCAATGAAGAGTCCCGTCGACTGGTTATGGCTGATTTCGTTATCAGAAATGCTGATTCCGTGCGCCTTATAACCTTGGATGTGGATTCCTTCCTTACGCCCATCAGCAATCCGATTACCCTGAACAGTAATGTCATTGAATTGCCTGATTCCATCTGGAAAATCTCCTGTCTGCTTTCCAATCTTGGATGCTTGAATGAATAAACCTTTCCCTCTGCTGGCGATGATTTCATTATTTTCAATGATTGTATTGTCCATTCCTGTCACGTAAATAGCATTGGCATCACCAGTGTTATATGTTTGCTCAACCCTATTATTCAAAACTTTGACATTTACGGACTTATTCTTCCAGCCTTCTACAAAGATGCCATCTCCACCGTATCCGCCTGTTTTTCCATAGCCTTTAATTGTATTGTTTTCAATTACCCCATCGCTGACTGTGCGAAAGGCAATCCCTGAATTCCGTGAGCCAGTCACTTCATTATTTCGAACAACAATATTTTCATGCTGCTCATGGCCGTCTTCAACAAGATGCCCGACTTCAATCCCAAAATCACCGGCATCATCGACCTTATTTCCCTCAATGGTGATATTATGACTGGACTTTCCTTCCTGATAACTGATGAATATACCATTTTGATGATCGGTGTGGTTGATGATATTATTCATGATTTGGACATTTTCCGTACTCTGCAACCCGATTATTCCATTTGAGCCCCCATCAATGATTCTTGAATCTCTGACCTTTCCGTTTTTCGTATTAAAGAGCATGATAGAGGCACTAGGAGAACGAACAACTTCAACCTCGCTAATATCAAAGCCCTCCACAAATTGCAAAACAACTGTATGAGAATATCCGTCATTAATTTGCTTTTCCCGTTTTTCCTTCTCCCCATTAAATGTTAAAGCACTGATTTTAATATTTTGAGCATTCGATTCTGATACGAGAATAGAAGAATCATCCGGTGTACCTTTACTCTTTTCTAGATTTAGCTTAAGAATGGTTTTTCCTATCCCTGCACCTTTTAAGTGGACATTTGACTTTAAAATAATTTTTGTATCGACTTCGTAAACGCCTTTAGGCACGTTAACAATCCCTCCCCCATTGGCACTCACCTGGTCGATCTCCTCTTGAAGGTCGATTGACTTGGCCACCTCATCAACTGATGATTCTGGCAATCCATCTGTCTTATCAGGGGGCTTGATTTGGACAGCTAGAAAAAAAAGAGCACTCATAACAATCAAGATAACTAACCAAAATTTCGTATCCTTCAATAGTGAAGTCAAACGAACTTGTATAAGTATGGGCATCATTTAGTCTACTCCCTTTTAGTGGATTGCCATTTAATAAATTCAGTCAAATTTTTGTATTCTTAAATTATTGATTTCGTCTTAGTGACTTCCTTATTTAGCAATTCTTCCGGTGTAATGGCACCGCATAAATTTTCCTTAAGCCATTCTTCACTTCTTTGGTATAATCGTAACTCTAGCAACTGTTCAATCGTATTGGCATCAAAGCGATATTTTAATACTTTTGCAGGTATTCCTCCCACTATGGAATAAGGTGGAACATCCTTTGTAATGACAGAACCTGCGGCACAAATCGCTCCTTCACCTATCTCGATATCATTCATAATAAAGACATTTGCCCCAAGCCAGACGTTATCTCTAATATTCACTTTCTTAAATTCCACATGGTAATCCCGATCTACCCAATTGATATTATTAACCACCTTTGAGGTGGAATAAAAAATGGGAGATGTCGATATGAAGTCAGTCGGATGACTGCCGAGACCGATTTTACTGTCTGGACCTATCGAACAAAAGGAACCTATATTGGCATGCATGATACTACAGTTAGCAGAAAAATAGGTGTAATCACCAATAGTTGTCTTCGAAATACTTGTGTATAAATTTATTGCGCAATTTTTTCCGACCTTTGTTGTTGCCGGATCTATTTCAACATAAGGACCAATAAATACTGACTTATTATTCTTCTTAAATATATAGACTCTCAATCCCCTTTTCAGCGAATGGGGGATCAGACCATATAAAAATTTAATAATGAGCTCCTCCTTTATTTATTACATAAAAGGATATTCACGTTTTCCGCTTGCTGACGCAGCAAAATCGGAGAATGCTTTTTGGATAGCAAACGCAACCTTTTTAAATTGTTTGCCCCTTAAAATATACCAACAGTATTTAACAAAATTTTTGCCGATAAAGAACATTAAAAATAGAAGAAAATTTAACTTGTTGGCATAAATGGACATAAACAGCAAATTATTTCTTGTTCCGTAATAATTGGAGAGAGGTGAACGATAGCCGGTAGTTGCTGAGATTTTGTGAAAAACAAGTGAATCAGGGACATATCGTAATTTATATCCAGCCTTTCTTATTTCAAGACTATAGGCTGCATCCTCATAATAAAGAAAATAATCTTCATTCAAGTACCCAACTTTATCAAGAATGTCCAACGGAAATAAAAACACACAACCAGTTAGAAAATTCTCATCACTAGCTATTTTTCCATTCCTCTCCAATGTTTTATGCAGTACTCGTCCTGTTAACCACTTTATATCTCCGCCCCCATACCATGTTTTATTGCGTTTACTGTGGTAATTGATATGGGAACAACAAGCACCAACTTCTTTATCCTTCTCACATTCAGCTACAAGCGGTTCAAGAAAATAGGGATCAACTTCTGTATCATTGTTTAGTAAGAGAAAGTAGTCAATATCAGCAATATGGCTAAGCGCATAGTGAATCCCTTTGTTATTCCCAGCGGCGAATCCGTGATTCCCACCCAGTTCAAGAAAATGGAACCTGGACTCTTCTATAAATTCTTTTAAACTAGCATTCTCTTTTGAAGCATTATCTACGACAACTACTTCATGATTGGCATATGTTATATTGTTCAGTGATTTCAAACAAGCAATCGTATCTTGCGTACCATTAAAATTCACAATTATCGTACAAACCTTTGGCTTCATACGCACCATATTCCTTCCTCTATTAGCGTTGGATCTCCGCTTCCTGATTAACTAACAACTTATTTTTGACGGTGTAATAAAAAAACTGGAAATTGCCAATCAAATATCTCCTCCACATGCGTCTCGGTTCTAACATAAGACGGAACACCCATTCCATCTTCAAGGTCCTTATAAGCTTAGGAGCACGCGGGATCCGACCTGATGCAAAATCAATATAAGCGCCAACGCCAAGTATGACTCTAGCATCAAGTGCATCTTTATTCCGGTCAATCCATTTTTCTTGGATAGGCACTCCTCTGCCAACAATTAAGATATCTGGCGATACATCGTTAATCTGCTGAATAACTTCTTGATTCTCTTCATCACTAAAATATCCACTCCGTTGTCCAACAATCTTAATATTCGGCATGACTGCCTGTATATTTTGTTTAGCTAGTTCAGCAACGCCAGGACCTGCTCCAAGCAAAAACACACTGTACTCTTTTTCGCTCGCTAATTGCAACAGCATTGGGATAAAATCAGTCCCATTCAAATTTTCCTTAAGCTGGATACCGAACAACTTAGCTCCTAATCTAATCCCAAAGCCGTCATTCAGCAAAAAGTCAGCTCTATTGATGATTTCCCTGTAATCATTGTCCCTTTGCGCGATATTATAACAATGGGCATTTAAGAAATAGATTGCTGCTTTCTTTTTGTTTATGAGACGGGATTCTATCACACATAAGCCTTCCTTTATATTAAAGATATCCATTGCAACATTGCCCAAATGGGACTTTTTCATTTGGATCAGTCTCCTTAACCCCTATTTTCAGTCCATTTATCTGCTCATTATAAACTCAATGAATCTATCTATGATTGCTGAATTTTATTTCATGAGCACTGCTTCTTTTTCAAATAAATTGCTGAAATCCATATTTTGAGCCATTATATTAGCCTGTGCATAAGAAGAATGTGTACCAGCATCTGTCCACCGCCCTCTCAGCACATCAAATTTCAGTAAACCCTCCTTAATATAGTGATTATTGACATCTGTAATTTCCATTTCACCTCGCGCTGATGGGGTAAGCTGGTCAATTATCCTATAAACGGTCGAATCGTACATATAAATGCCCGTCACTGCATAGTTCGATTTTGGTACCATTGGTTTTTCTTCTATCGCGATGATTCTGCCGTCATATATAACCGGAACACCGAAACGTTTTGGATCCTCAACCTCTTTAATTAAAATTTTCGCGCCACTCTCCTGTTGCGCAAAATGCTGCACATAAGGTCGAATTGTATCTGTGAAAATATTGTCTCCAAGAATGACGACCATTTTCTCATTTTCAGTGAAATCGCGAGCAAGTCCAAGAGCCTCTGCTATACCGCCGGCCTTTTCCTGCACCTTATAAGAAAATTCAACTCCAAATTCAAAGCCGCTGCCAAGCAAATCAACTACATCCCCCATATGTTCTCTGCCCGTTACAATTAATATTTCTTCAATTCCGGACTCCTTCAGTTTATAAACTGAATGATAAATCATTGGATATTTTCCGATTGGAAGCAGATTTTTATTGGTGACCTTTGTTAAAGGATAAAGCCGCGATCCGGTACCTCCAGCAAGGATAATTCCTTTCATTTACAACACTCCCTATTAAGTTTTTTATCTCCTAACCTTTAAAACAATCGGTTTATTGAATAAGAAGGGAATAGATACTTCTTTTCTCACTAGCGCGATCCCTATGCATAACAGCATGGTGATTATGCCGCCAGAAAAAAAATGGATAAATTGATGACCAGGCAAAAAGGAGATAATTAAATAGACCACTCCTGCGGTGAAACCTGAGGTTCCAAATGTCATCAAAATTGACCTGTAGGGTAGAAGCTCCCTTTGCCGAATTTCAAATACTTTGCATACATCTCTTTGCTGCAGGTAAATACTAATAAAACATGAGATAACAGAAGCTATAGCTACCCCGATGTACCCAAATAACCCCATCAATGCTAGTCCTAGAACGATATTGCAAATAACCGTGATAAGCGCGTTTTTTAAAACTAGCTTTTGATTACCGGATATAAGTAAAGGCGTGTAAAAAACTGTAAAGCGAAGCGGGAATTTCATTAAATATATTAAAAAGATGATGGATCCGCTTAAATAAGTATCAGAGTATAAAAGATCGATAAACTCTTTATGATAGAAAAATAGAATCCAAAAAATAGGGAACATGACTAATGATAGTAATCGGCTTGATTCTGACCAGAGATTTAAGGCTTCTAGCTTCCGCCTTTGTATGCTGTATAAACGACCTAGTCTTGGTAGCATCGCTGTTATAACAGCTACAGTAATAATAGACATGAAAGGAATCTCTTTTGATGATATTGAATAAATTGCAAACAATTCTATTGAGTAGAATAACCAAATGATGACTTTATCACTTGTCTGTGTAATCACATCGATGGCTGTTACTGCTCCAACTGCCGCTGTATATTTAAGCTGCTGTTTTAATAATGGCAGATCTCCTTTTAAAGACATGCCATGAATCTTATGGAAAAACAGATGCAAAATGATGACTCTAACGATTTCAAACAGGGCAATCAGTTTAATTGTTAAGAGTAGCTCCTTTGTCGCATATAATGTATAGCCAATAATCAGGAAATAGGCAAAATAATAAGATAAATTAATAAAGCTATAAATTTTAGCCCTCTTAATAGAAACAAACAAATTTTCTAAATAACAGCCCATTATGGTTGCAAAGCTCCAAAATCCAATCCAAATCTCATATTTGCGCAATGGGCTATCCTTTAATAAAAACTCAATATTGTATAGAGTATACAGGCCGAAAATCATCAGTACACCAAGAATGAACAAAACCCAGAACGTATTGGTTATCACTAATGATTTTTCACGTTCATTATCCGTTTTGTTAAAGAAATAACTGAACGTTGTATGCATCTCAAACGGAATAAAAGCACCTACCATTACTGCAATCAAAAAGATTTGCTGATAAAGGCCCATTTCTGTTAAGGTCAGTAATCTGGCTATAAGAATAGTTAAAAAAACTTGGACAATTGATTTGGCAAATCGATTAATTGATAACAACATTGATTCTTTAATCATCAGTAACTCCCACCGTACGATTTAGAATAAGTCGATATAAAACATAAATATTATTTATGACTATCACTTCTTTCTTATTGTTCTTTCCTAATAAGCATTATTAGGAAAGAACATTACGATAAACGTTTTGCAAATGATTTTTATATCATAAAAGAAATGGCGCTTACGAATATAATAAAGGTCCAGCTCAACCATTTTTTCAAAGCCGACACTGCTTCTACCAGTAACCTGCCATAATCCTGTACAGCCGGGAATAACGGACAAACGCTGTTTATGATAGTCAGAGTAACTTTCTACCTCTCTCGGCAATGGCGGCCTGGGACCGACCAAACTCATCTCTCCTTTCAAAACATTCCACAGTTGTGGCAATTCATCAATACTCGTCTTGCGAATAAAACGTCCTATTTTTGTAACCCTAGGATCCTCTTTCATTTTAAAAATAGCCCCACTGGACTCATTTTGATTGAGCAGTGTCTCTATCAGTTGCTCTGCGTTCATCACCATAGATCTGAACTTATACATACAGAATGTTTTTCCATCCTTGCCTACACGTATTTGTTTAAAGAACACAGAAGCCTTAGGATCTTCAATTTTTATCAAGACGGCTACAATAAAAAATACAGGAATTAACAGCAGAAGACCCACTACAGCTAGAATAATGTCTAAGTATCTTTTAGATACTAGATATAATTTCTTGTTATCAAGCTCATTCGGTTCTGCGAACGCTTCCTGTGCAGTCCCTGCCTTAGAAGAAATCAATGAATTCACTCCTTTTTCCCCTGATATATGGTGGCTTTTACTTTTGGTTTGAGTTGTTCCAGTCCTTTAATTATTTTTCCATTCCAGCCCCCTTTTGTTCTCAATAACGAATTTTATAGGTATACTAAAGAGTGATTGAATTAATCAGAGAAAGAATTTCATTCACTCTTTTTCCCATGAATATGCTTACTTTTACTTTTGGCTTGAATATTCAGTCCTTCTATTACGTTTCTATATAGCTCTCTTTGTTCTTAATAACGAACTATATAAATGTACTAAAGAGTCACTGAGCTAATCATAGGAAGAATTTCATCCCATTCCATGCTAATTCTATGCACATCTTCCTCCGTCAGCGAACTACCTTTTTGAACTTCAATTAATTCCAAGTCGGAAATAGCTTTCAATGCATGTCTTGTGCCAGCTGGAATTTCAATTACGCTTCCCGGCTTCACATCGTATATATATTCATTCAGTACCAAAGAACCCTCACCTTTGAGAATAGTCCAAACTTCCTTTCTCTTATTATGCTCCTGATAGCTTAAATTGCTGCCGGCATGAATGGTTATTCTTTTTGTGAGCACTTCTGTCCCATTATCATAGACGGTTTGATCAAGGACTTTATACGACCCCCATCGTCTCTCTTCATACATCGGCCTTTGATTAAAATGAAATATGAATTTCTTAAGATCATGACTCAAACCTTTATTGGCAACTAAGATGCCATCGGGGCTCGCGACAACCACCGCATCTGGCATACCAAGAACCGCAACTGGAATGTCCAGCTCATTGATGATATGGGTATTATGAGATTTTGGGCAAATAACACCTAAGCCTTGAACAGTCTCGATCATTTGCTCAGTTAAGGTGCTCCAAATCCCCAGGTCCCTCCATATTCCTTTATAGGGGAGAGCGACAATATTCTTCGTTTTCTCGACAACTTCAAAATCAAAACTAATACTAGGCAGGAGTTCATAGACATTTTGTAGCTGTTCGTACTCTATAGGCAAATTCATTTCTTCTAAAATCGAAATCATAAAACCTAACTTAAATGCAAATACACCACAATTCCATAATGCCTCTTCCTTTATCAATCTTTGTGCATACTCTTCTGTCGGCTTTTCTACAAAATGGCTAACAAGAACTAGCCCATCATTTTTCTTTTCTGGAACGATGTAGCCAAAACTAGTAGAAGGATAGCTTGGTTCCACTCCCATTAAAGCAATACTGCAATCTGTTGTGTTTAGCGTATCCTCCAATTTTTTCACAGATTCATAGAAATCATTTTCCACGTAAGAATCAATGGGCAAAACGGAAACTACTTCATCTAGGCTGATTCCTTTGATCGAATATAGGTAGGAGGCAGCAAGAGCAATTGCCGGAAAAGTATCCCGCCGCTCTGGCTCAATAATAAGGGGAACGTTTGAGCCGAGCTGATTTTTCAGGATATCCACTTGTTTCTTACTCGTCGCAATAACTGCCGACTTCATTAGTCCTACTTCATCCATTTGTCGCCATACTCTCTGAGACATTGATTCGTTTGTCTTATCATGCCCTTCCAATACTTTCAGAAATTGCTTTGAACGTGAATCATTAGATAAAGGCCATAATCTTTGCCCCGATCCTCCAGATAAAAGGATAACCTGCATTTAACCACTCCTTAATAATCAGTTATATTGATAAGCCTTTGGTTTTATTGGATTTCCATTTAATGAAGCTCCCAATAATTCCGCTTTGGAATCTTGTAAAACATTTACTGCCTTTCTTGCATCTTCTTTTAATGTCTGACCGCTTTTCACGACCAGCATGGAAGCTTCACAAAGATTAGCAAGTATTTGCGTTTCAGCGGTATACAAGATAGGTGAAGTATCAAATATTATGGTGTCATATTGCTGGCTTAGAATCGAGATAATGTCCTCTATTCGATTTGCTGTTAAGAGCTCGTACGATGTTTTGGTTACGGGACCGCTCTGGATGATATGGAGATTTGGTATATCTGAAATGCATATAGCTTCATCCACAGTCGCTTTGCCAGCAAGAATAGCTGTTAAGCCATCAGATTGTTTAAGGTCAAATAATTTATGAATCTTCGGTCTTCTTAAATCAGCATCAATGACGATGACTTTTTTATCATGCTGGGCTAGCACGATACCCAGATTTGCGGCGGTGGTCGTTTTGCCGTCCCCGTGGTTTGGAGATGTGACAAGCAGAGTCTGGATGTCTTTACCAATTCGAGAAAACGTTATGCTTGAGCGCAGCAATCTGTACTGCTCACTCACAATCGATTGTTTATAAATTTGTGCATATTTCGCTCTTTCCTTGCTCACCAGCAAGTCTTTATTTCTATTACGACTCAAATGTACGTCCTCCTATTTTCACCCGGCTGTCCTCCATCTGCCTTTCCATGCTTTTGCTGCTAACTTTAATTTCCGGGATATTTCCAATAACCGGTATACCTAATTCATAAAGGATATCTTTTTCATCTCTGATTGTAGGGTCGAGGTACTCCAACAAGAAAGCTACCCCAATAGCACAAAATAAGCCTAATGAAAAACCAATCAGTACATTTCTAATCATATCTGGATTAAATATCCCATAAGGCTCTTCAACATTTGCATTCGCGAGAATATGAATATTATCAATATTCATTAATGTAGTAACCTCTTGCTGGAATACTGTCGCAATACTATCGGCCATTTTCGCTGCCAGAACAGGGTCCTGATCCTTGACGACTATTTCAACAACTTGAGAATTTTGAGTCGTGTTTACTGTGACTTGCTCATTTAATTTATCGATGCTTCTGTCAAGGCTGAGCTCACTAATTACATCTGCTAGAATAGCCTGGCTCTTGATCAACATACTGTATGTATGAATCAATTCAATATTCGCACGGACTTGATTAGGGTCGATTAAATTAGTTTCATTGCTATCAG
The DNA here is from genome assembly GCF_006346415.1 of Bacillus sp. D386. Taxonomy (NCBI): domain Bacteria; kingdom Bacillati; phylum Bacillota; class Bacilli; order Caryophanales; family Bacillaceae; genus Bacillus; species Bacillus sp. D386. Next base: position 813,085 of record NZ_VEMV01000001.1, read on the forward strand.
TTTTGGCGTCCTCTTTTTTTGTTTTCTTATCCTGATTTTGTTGTTCGTTCGTGTTCATAGTGTCGTTGACAAGAATTTGTGTGGATGATTCATACGAAGGAGATAAAAAGAGATAGGAAATAATGCCACTGGCCAGAGCCGCTATTAACGTCATCAAAATAATAAGTACTAACCGTCTCTTTAATACACTTAAAATATCCTTAAAACTTACTGTATCTTCCATCCCAACCTCCATACATTTCTTTTTTTGTTCTCAAAAGAGAACTTATTGTTGATTGTAGTATAGAACCTAGAATTAGAAAAGGGTTTAAATTGTCAAAATTTGTATTTTGGTAAAATTTATTTATTTTAGGGTATTTCAGTTTATATTGATTCTAAATAATGAATGTAAGCCTTTTCGTATTTTTATATACTTATCCACCAGTCGATTTAATAATCAAAGGTAATAATTTATAATGAACAGCCCTTGGCCATGTTTTCTTAACACCATTTCAAAATAATTTAAATTACTTTACCTTCGCTTTTTTATAAGATAAATGTTTTTCGCAAAAAAAAGCATTTATTGTAAGCGCTTTCTATATTGAGGATAGTTAGTTCTCTATGCATCTTCATTCTTATCCTACATTCAAAAATAAACCCTTTCCGTTCGCTCTAAAGCACACGGAAAGGGTTTATTCCTTGTCAATCTTTCCGGAAAGAACCGATAACTCCGGTAGATTGAACGATATTTGTAAATGCATGTGGGTCTACTTCCTGAATAACACTCTGTAAATCATATAGCTCATAACGGCTTATCACAATCATTAGCATATTTTTATCTTCGCCCGTAAAGGCTCCAACAGCAGGAATCATTGTTATTCCGCGTACCAGCTTGGAATGAATCGCCTGCTTCAATTCATCTGCATGTCTTGTTACAATCATAGCTGTAACTTTTATATGTCTTGTATGAATAGCATCAATTACTCTCGTAGAAACATATAATGAAATTAATGTATAAAGTGCCTGTTCTTCTGAATACATAAGCCCCGCAATGGCTACAATAGCTCCATTCAGCATTAAAAAGTAAATGCCGATTGGCTTATCATTGATTCTAGAAAGAATCATTGCCACGATATCCATACCACCAGTGGAAGCACCGAATCGCAGTGTGATTCCCACACCGGCCGCTCCAATTACACCGCCGAAAACAGCATTTAGGATAATATCATCTGAATAGGATTGTACCGGTAATATTTCTAAGAATAATGACATTAATACAACAGCTAAAAAGCTGTACACTGTGAAAGACCTTCCAACCTTAAACCATGCAAGAATAGCAATCGGAATATTAAGAGCAAGTAATAATATACCTGTAGATAAATTAATATTCGTAAACATGTCCAATGCTGCTGATATAATTTGGGCTGTACCCGTGAACCCACTCGCAAACACGTTTGCAGGTATCAAGAAATAATTCATTGCGATTGCATTTAATAAAGCTCCAACCACAACAGCCAGTATTTTTTTTGTTTCATTCCAAACCAAATTTAGCTCCTCCTTAAGTTGACAACTGAAAATAAATTCCCCATGATAGATAGATATGTGAACAATTTTTGTTTTCTATAAAAGATAATAGACTTATAATTAAACTAAGTAAATTTTAAAAAAGTAGGTGTCTATATGAGTGTACAAATTTTGGCTGATAGTGCAAGCGATTTGCCATTAGAATACTTCCAGGATAACAACATCATTCTTTTTCCATTAAAAGTACATCTTGATGACAATGAATATGATGATCAAGTTACAATCAAACCAAAAGTAGTCTACGATGCCATGCGCGAAGGAAAAGCACCCAAAACATCACAGGTGTCTCCACAAAGTTTTTACGAAAAATTCGAAGAGCTGGCAAAAAATAAACAACCCGGACTTTATGTCGCATTTTCTTCCGAATTAAGCGGTACCTATCAAACAGCTGTTATGATGAGAGACGAAGTTAAAGCTGAGTACCCGGATCTTCAATTAGAAATTGTCGACAGTAAATGCGCGTCTTTGGGCTATGGCCTAGTCGTCATGGAAGCCGTACGCAAAGCTGCTAAAGGAGCCAGTCTTGAAGAACTGAAAGAAACAGCACAGTTTTCAGCCTCCCATATGGAACATTTATTTACGGTAGACAATTTGGAATACCTGGCTCGAGGTGGCCGAATTTCCAAAACATCTGCTTTTTTCGGCGGGTTATTGAATATCAAGCCACTGCTAAATGTTGAAGATGGCAAACTGGTTCCACTGGATAAATTCCGCGGCCGCAAAAAACTGATGCAAGCCGTCATCGATGTAATGAAAGAACGAGGAGACCAATTAGATAAACAAATAATTGGAATCAGTCATGGCGATGATATCGAAAAAGCTATGGAATTCAAGCAATTAATTGAAGAAAATTTCCAACCAAAATCCGTATATATTTCATCTGTCGGTGCAACTGTTGGCGCTCATGCCGGTCCAGGTACCATTGCGATATTTTTCTTAAATAAACTATCCTGAAATACATTCTGATGTATACATATTTTCCCCTACTTGCAGCATACTACACATATGCGTAGTAAATAAATTGCAAAGGGGCAATCACACATGGGATATCATACTTCAGATAATGATAAAAAAGCCAGAGATAACCAAGCTAAACATGAAATTAAAAATATTCAGGAAGAGAAAAACCGAAAAGCCGGAAAAAAATCTTTTTCAAAAAAGACTGATCACTTATAAGTAAAATCTCCATTTCAACATATTAACTGTGTATAAAGAGGATTTCAATAAAAAATCCTCTTTTTTACTTGTAATTGAACTTATATAGTGCTTTTTTTATAATAAAGTTAAAAAACGGAGGGATAGTATGGCTAAAGAAAGCTCATTTGATGTGGTTTCAAAAATTGACTTATCCGAAGTAACAAATGCTGTAACGATGGCAATGAAGGAAGTAAAAACACGTTATGATTTTAAAGGTAGCAAAAGTGATATTAAGCTGGAAAATGAGGAACTCGTGCTTGTTTCTGACGATGATTACAAAATGGGGCAGTTAAAGGATGTTTTGATGAGCAAGCTCATAAAACGCGGCGTTCCCATCAAGAACCTTGATTATGGGAAAATGGAAGGCGCTTCAGGCGGCACAGTTCGTCAACGAGCTAAATTAGTTCAAGGAATAGATAAAGACAACGCAAAGAAAATTAATTTAATTGTTAAAAATGTGGGTAACAAAGTTAAATCCCAAATACAGGACGATCAAATCCGTGTGACCGGAAAAAGCAAGGATGATCTTCAGCAAGTTATTGCAGCCATTCGGGAAGCGGATCTTTCTATTGAAGTTCAATTTATCAACTTCCGCTAGTAGTTACATAGGTTTGAAGAGCTACTTATAGAGGCATATTGAATTGCATCTAAAAAGCCATCGGCTACACGATGGCTTTTTTTCTATTTTTCAGGTTTAATATAGGGAACTATTTGTGCAGTGATGCCCACTGAAGCCCAGTAATAAAACTCTTATTCTCTAATGCTTTAAAATTTTCAGTCCATCTAATGAGCATTACCCTTAATAGCCCAACCTTCTCAAAGGGTTTATTTTTAATTCGGTTAAAAAATCCTGAATTTCTTCACTATCACTACTTGGATCCTATTGTTTTGAGCATTAACAAAACGACATTAAAATCAGCAAATCATCACATTTTTTTACATACACCATATTTTCCAGTGCTTTTTTTGTAAGTAATAAAACATCCTTAACTTTAATCCTATTTCCATGTTTCTTTTTCCATAAATGAGGAATAACAATAGGGAAACATTAATTGGAAAGGATGTTGTGAAATGAATGAAGATATAAAAATCGGTAAAGATGGATTTCCAGCCCAAGAACAGGATACTCAACCTGGTGTAACAAACGAAATGCATCCTGAACCAAAAGAAGTCGATGAAAATTATAAAGGCAGCGATAAATTAAAAGGAAAAGTAGCGATTATCACAGGCGGAGACAGTGGGATTGGCCGATCTGTTGCCCACTATTATGCTAAAGAAGGCGCCAATGTTGCGATTGTGTATTTGAATGAACACGAGGATGCGAATAAAGCAAAAGATTTAGTGGAAAACGAAGGCGTACAATGTATGCTATTGGCTGGAGATATCGGTGACAGTGCTTTTTGCCGCGAAGTCGCCGAAAAAGTTAAAAGTGAATTCGGCAAAATTGATATCTTAGTCAATAACGCAGCTGAACAGCATCCTCAGGAGAGCCTGTTGGATATCAGTGATGAACAATTAGAAAAAACATTTAGAACCAATATCTTTTCACAATTCTATTTAACAAAAGCTGTCCTTCCTCACTTATCTAAAGGAAGCTCCATCATTAATACAACTTCTGTAACAGCCTATCAAGGTAATGCACAATTGATTGATTATTCTTCAACGAAAGGTGCCATTGTATCCTTTACACGTGCGCTTTCCAATAGTATTGCCAGCAAAGGAATCCGCGTGAATGCAGTAGCACCGGGACCAATTTGGACACCATTAATTCCTGCTACATTCGAGGCTGATAAAGTGGCTGAATTTGGTAAAAACGTTCCACTTGGACGTGCTGGACAACCATCCGAATTAGCCCCAACTTATGTTTATTTGGCAAGTGATGATTCCAGCTATGTCAGCGGACAGGTCCTTCATGTCAATGGCGGCTCTGTTGTGAATGGGTAATTAACGATTCTAGATCATATACACAAAGACAGGGTAACACTCTCAATTGAGGGTGTTACCCTTTTCGATTTTCTTTCTATATAGTTTATCGCCCCTCACTTGACGCCGACTATATAATCTTATTCAGCGACCTTCATGACGAAAAATGTTTTGTTTCAACAAACAGTGGAAAAGTATACACATAGATGAAAAATATAGGAGGTATTCAGTTATGAGTGAAAGATTTAATAATGCGCCAGGACAAGAGCAAGAAGTACAACCGGGATTGCAGTATAAAATGGATCCCGAACCTATTACCGTTACTTCTTCCTATAAAGGCAGTGGGAAATTAAAAGATAAAGTGGCTATTATTACTGGCGGTGACAGCGGAATTGGCCGATCAGTTGCAGTCTACTTTGCCAAAGAAGGCGCCGATGTAGCTATTCTTTATGTCGATAGAGAACAAGAAGATGCCGAAAAAACAAAAGAGCTTGTAGAAGCGGAAGGCCGAAAATGCCTGTTAATCACAGGCGATGTTGGATATGAAGATGTTTGCATAAATGCTGTAGAAAAGACCGTTGAAACATTCGGTAAACTCGATATTCTTGTCAATAACGCTGCAGAACAGCATGTTCAAAAAGAATTTACTGACATAACGTCAGAACAATTGGAACGCACATTCCGAACCAATATATTCGGATATTTTTATATGGCAAAAGCAGCCATGAAACATCTTCCGAAGGGCGGCAAGATTATCAATTCTGCCAGTGTAACAGCCTACCAGGGTAATCCATTGTTAATTGATTACTCATCTACAAAGGGAGCGATTGTATCCTTTACCCGTGCCCTTTCAAATAGTGTTGCTCCTAAGGGCATCTATGTGAATGCCGTTGCACCAGGACCTATTTGGACACCGTTAATCCCCGCATCCTTCTCTGCTGAGCAAATTGAAGAAAGCTGGGGTCAAAATACACCGCTTGGCCGTATTGGGCAGCCTGATGAATTGGCTCCTACTTATGTTTACCTGGCAAGTGATGACTCGTCCTATGTTTCTGGACAAACCTTGCATGTAAATGGCGGCAGTGTCGTTAATGGATAATGGATAAAGATAGAAAATGGTGAAGACACCTTTAAGATGTCTTCACCGTTTCTTTATAAAAGTACCTTATTTTTTTGTAACAGATGATCGAATAATGAATTGATGCGGAATAATCATACGCATTGTTGGTCCCTGAGGGTTCTTTATTTTGGAAATCAGCAATTTGACTGCCTGATACCCCAATTTCTCTATATTGATATCCACAGAGGAAAGAGGAGGCTTTGACAATTGAGAAATTAAGACATTATTAAAGCTTACTACTGAGATATCCTCTGGAACACTGATATCCATTTCATCAAGCATGTTCAGTACACCAAGTGCCATAAAATCATCAGCAACTATCAATGCTGAAGGAGGTTTTTCAAGATTCATTAATTGCTTGACTGCTTCTTTACCGCCTTCAAGCATGAAATCTTCATGAATCGCATATTCTTTTAAAATAGGTATTCCAGCTTCCTTCAATGCTTCCTCGTACCCTCTCATCCGTTCAATCGTGACGACCAGATGGGCACTCCCTCCAATAAAGGCGATATCCTTATGCCCGTTCGCAAGTAAATAATCGGCTACATCCTTGCCGGCCTGAAAATTATCGTTATCCACATACGTAATACTGCTGTCATGCATTGGTGGTTTTCCAATAACAACAAATGGGAAATTTATTTTATATAGATAGTTCAATACGGTATCGTCAACTTTAGAGTAAAGCAAAATAACTCCGTCCACTCTGCCGCCATGTACCATTTTTTCAACTTCATTAAATATTCCTTCATCCGATATCCCCGTAGTAATATGTAAGCCATACAAGTCTTCATGCGCAGCCTGGCTTAAACCCTTCATAACCGTAGAGAAAAATGGATTTAAAAAAGATCCATCTCCAGACTTGGGCATAACGATTCCTAAAACCTCACTTGACTTGTTTGCCAAGCTTCTCGCTATAAAATTTGGATGATAGCCGAGTTCTTCCATTGCTTCTCTTACTTTTCTTTTTGTCTTCTCGCTTATTCTTGGATTGTTGGCAATTACTCTGGAAACTGTCGAAGGTGCCACATTTGCCAATTTCGCTACGTCTTTTATCGTTATCGCCATACGATTGTTCCCCATTTCCTATTCAGCGATCTGTTTGAAGAGATAGACTCTTGATTCATATGGTGATAAATAGATATTACCCTGTTCGTCTGTTTCTTCACTATGATTATTATAATTACTAAGGATTAGCTCCCCTGTCAACCCATTGAACACCGGTAAAGTAATAGCTTCACTATCTTTATTGAAATTACAGATTACTAAAGCGGTTTGTTCATCTGTATATCTGGAGTACATGTACACATTAGGATCATCTTCAAGGTAAAGCTTATATTCACCATAAACAAGACAATCATACTGCTTGCGCAAGCGAATCATTTTTTTATAAAAGGAAAGAATCGAATTGGAATCCTGACGCTGATGCTTTACATTAATCTCCTGGTAATTTGGATTCACCTTCATCCAAGGTATTCCTAATGTAAAACCACCGTTTAACGAATCATCCCATTGCATTGGTGTTCTGGAATTATCACGTCCGTTTTTCCATATTACCTTCATAATTTCAAGATGGTCTCTTCCTTTGGCAGTTTCTAACTGATAGTAATTCTTCATGCTAATATCATCGTAATCATTAATAGAAGGAAAGGCTACATTTGTCATGCCAATTTCCTGCCCTTGATAAATAAAAGGGGTACCCTGCATGAAGAAATACATAGTTCCTAGCATCTTAGCGCTTTCTTGCCAATACTCCTGATCGTTTCCCAGTACGGATACAATACGTGGTTTATCATGATTTTCAATGAACAACGCATTCCAGCCTTTACCATGTAATACAGTTTGCCATTTTGACAGGATTCTTTTTAATGATACAAGGTCGAGATCAACTTCAGTTTCTTTTTCCCATAGGCTCAAATGCTCGAATTGAAATACCATATCAAAAGCACCTTTTTGCTCTTCTACCCAGGGGTCTGCATCTTCGGCTCTTACCCCACTTGCTTCTCCCACCGTCATAATGTCATAGTTTGAGTATGTTTTCATCTTTAATTCTTGAAGGAAATCATGAATCCCATCCTGGTCCGTATACATCTTGAAACCTTTTATCCCGTTATCATCTAATCCTGCTGCATCTGGAAAACCAGCCTTCTTTTTTATATGGCTAATAGCGTCAATACGGAATCCGTCAATCCCTTTATCTAACCACCAATTGACCATATTATAAACGGCCTCTCTCATATCCTTGTTCTCCCAATTCAAATCAGGCTGTTTTGTTGCAAATACATGCAAATAATATTGCCCACTTTCCACATCATATTCCCATGCACTGCCGGAGAAAATACTCTCCCAATTATTCGGTGGGCCACTAGGGCTTCCATCACTCCATATGTACCAATCTCTTTTAGGTGAATCTACTGATGTTTTGGATTCTAAAAACCACGGGTGCTCATCACTTGTATGGTTAACAACCAGATCCATTATTAATTTCATACCCCGTTTATGAACTTTCTCCAGTAATTCGTCAAAATCCTTCATCGTTCCAAACTCGTCCATGATTGCTTGGTAATCACTGATATCATAACCATTATCCGCATTGGGGGATTGATAAATAGGGCAAATCCAGATAACATCTATCCCCAGTTCGGTTAAATAATCAAGTTTATTAATTACCCCTCGTAAATCTCCAATCCCATCTCCATTGGAATCTTTAAAACTCTTTGGATATATTTGATAACAAACTGCTTCCTTCCACCATTTCTTATTCAAGCACTTTCATCCTCACTTATGCTAGTCTATGATTATTATTAAAAAAAAGGAGAGAAATAACATCCCTCCATTTTCGTTCAATTATGATTGTTTTGCCGTTTGCCTTTTCTTCGTGCCAAATAAAGGAACCCAAAGAACAAGATATTAACTAAAACGATTACAGCAATGAATACATAATTTACGCCGCTTTTTTCTGCTGCCAAATAGACTTCTGATGTTTCACGATCCAAAGTAATTGAATAGGTATCATTACTTTTTCTGACCATATCTGCATTAAGCCTGCCACGTAACTCTTCACTTGCTGGAAGATTAGCTGCATCAAGTTGAATGGTTTTTGTTTTCGAGCTATTATTAATCGCAACTATCATTATTTGGTCTTCATACTCTCTTTTGTAGACGGCCATTCCATCCTGCTCGTTCAAAAGTTCAAGAGTTCCTTTCCTTAAAGCAGGATATTCTTTACGCAGTGCAGCTATTTTACCAATATATTCAATTAAATCCTTATCTGTTCTGAAATCCATCATACGGCGATTATCAGGTATCTCATTACCATTCATGGCTATTTCGGATCCGTAATAAACCATTGGGATACCAGGCATGGTATACATATGGGTCATTAGTAATTCCCATCTCGTTCCAGGGAATTGATTATGATCCTGCATTGACTTAGTGAATCTAGGTATATCTTCTGTATCAACCATAACTCCCAACTGATGTGGCTGACTCATCGTTTGCATTCGTTCATTCCAGATAGTGAATAATGAATTCATCTTCTGATCCGGTTTAGCAAATACCTCTCTCAACGCTTCCATTTGTTGTTTATCTAGTACACCATCAATGCCTGATTCCTGAAGGCCAACCAAATCAGATGTATTTTCTATAGTACCATTACCAAGTAGAAAAAAATCATTTTTAACCGATTTCATTTCTTTACTGAAATTACTCCAAAAATCAACAGAAACATACTCCAAATCATTCAAGCGATAGCCGTCAATATTGGTTTCTGTAATCCACCACTTCGCAGCATCCAGCAAGTAAGCAGATACTTCAGGATTTTCCTGTGCTAAATCTGGTAATCCATCTATCCATCCAGCCTGCTTCCCTTCCTGGTTACTTGCAGAGGTCACATCTTTTCTTTCATGAAACCAATCTTCTTTTGCCGAATCCTTAAGCCATGGATGATTAGGTCCGACATGATTCGCATTAAAGTCAACGATCACTTTCATATTACGTTTATGAGCTTCTTGCACTAACTGTTTAAATTCCTTTAATGTTCCATAATTCGCATTGATCTTTCTATAATCCAGAGCCCAATCTCCATGATAGCCTGATTCTGTGTTTTCAACGATTGAATTCAGTGCAATAGTGGTAAAGCCCATTTCCTGCAAATAATCTAACTTTTGCATAATACCGGCAAAATCCCCGCCTTGGTATGTATTAAGATTATCAAGGTCCACACTATGATCGTTTTTCGTATTACCATTATAAAATCTGTCCACCATGATGAAGTAGATGGACTCATCCTGCCAATCTCTTCCCTCTATTTCCTCCGCAGATACTGGAATTGTCGAAAGTAAGATAAACGGCGCCAGCAGAATGGCCATTACTTTTTTTAACATACTAATTTCCCCCTTATTTCTCCCATCAAAATAACCTTATCCCTTTGTACCGCCAGCCGTCAATCCGGAAACAAAGTATTTTTGGAAGAATAGGAAAAGGGTAGCAATTGGAATAGCAATTAAAACCGAACCTGCTGCAAACTTGGTGAATTCTGCTCCAAATTTCTTACCAACCAGTTCATATAAACCAACTGCAATCGTATACTGATCACTTGAGCTAATTAATATTTTCGCTAAAATAAAATCTCCGAAAGGAGCAACAAAAGCGAATAACGCTACAACCGCTATGATTGGTTTTGCCAAAGGCAGGACGATTTGGAAGAAGATACGTAAATGACCAGCTCCATCCATCTTCGCACTTTCATCGAGTTCACGTGGAATGGTATCAAGATACCCCTTCATCAACCACGTATTCATCGGAATTTGTCCACCCACATACAGTAAAATTAAGCCGATATGTGTATCCAGCAATCCTGTCCGAACGGCCAATACATAAATGGCAATCAAGGCTGCAAAGTTCGGGATCATTTGTAAAATCAAAAAGGTCATTAATCCATTTTTTCTCCCAACAAACCGATATCGTGAAAACGCATAGGCTGTAAAAGAAACCGTAATAACCGTTAAAATCATTGTCATAATACTAATTTTAAGAGAGTTAAAGTACCAAATCAGATAATCACTGTTTTTCATATCAAATAGCTCTTTATAATGGTCGAGCGTTGGATTTTTGGGAAACATCGTTGAACCGGACAAACTGTTCCCCGGATTAAAGGATGAGCCTATAATCCAAAGAATTGGATAGATGACAATGGCAAACATGATGGCTATGACTATATAAGATAAGGTTAAGCGGATCATTTTATTCTTTTTTGAACTCTTCATTACATCATATCCTCCTCTTGGAAAGACTTAGTCCGTTTGAATTGCCATAATGCTACAGACATGACAATTAGTGAAAGAATCATCGTAACTGCGGCAGCTTTTCCATATTGAGCCGATGTCATTGTCAATCTATAAATCCACGAAATTAATATATCCGTACCCCACGCATTTTGACCCGGTATGGCAGGGCCTCCGTTATTAAATAAAAAGATTAAATTAAAGTTATTAAAATTAAACGTATACTGTGTGATTAGTATAGGCGCAGTGGCAAACAAAACGAGCGGTAAAGTAATTTTTCTGAATTTCTGCATCAAGCTAGCCCCATCTATCGTGGCCGCTTCATATAAATCCTCCGGTATAGATTGAAGGACTCCTGTTGTCATGGCAAAAATAAACGGAAATCCTAACCAGCCCTGTATGAGAATTAAAGCAAGTCTTGTCCAGTTTGCTTCCGTCATCCAATCCACTGGAGGTAATCCAAGAGCCGGAAGAATCGTCGTATTGATAATACCAAATGATTCATTAAACATACCTGAAAATACAAGGATGGATACAAAGGCAGGAACGGCCCAAGGCAAAATCAGGACGGTTCTAATGATAGCCTTGCCCTTTAAATCTTTCTGATTAACCAATACTGCCAGAAAGACTCCGAGTGCAATTTGTAAAGTCGTTGCTGTAAATGTCCATACAATAGTCCAGCCAAACACTTTAAAGAATGTGGTTCTCCATATTTCTATTTTAAAAATATCAATAAAGTTCTGAAATCCAATCCAATCGACCAGATTTGCAGGCGGGGAATGATACAAATCATAGTTTGTGAATGCCAAAAGGAAAGAGAAGATAATCGGAAATATAACAACGAAAATTAATAACAAAAATCCCGGAGAAACAATTAGATAGGGGAATCCATTATCAATTAAATTTTGATATTGCTCGCGTATAGAATTTAATGCAATCTCTTGGTCTCTCTTTTTACCATTGTTATAAGCATCGTAAATATTAAAAGCGTAAATACCTAAACCAATAATCGTTACAATTAACGTTAGAATGCCGTCTATCAATAAAATAACAGAATGATCAAGCTTCGGAATTTCACCTAAAGTGACCAATCCCCAAAATCCAATATTTAACATATCTGCAAAAGCAATAAAAAAAGAGGCTGTCAAAATAAGAAAGATAATTCCTTTTATGTATTGTTTATTAAAAAACTGTCCAAACCCTGGAATAATCGAAAATAAAGCAGCCTTTTTAGCATAGTTGGTTTTTGTTTGAGCAGGAATTATATCCATCGTGGGTTTTTCCCCTTTCTACGAAAAGAATTGGCTATATTCTGTGAAAGCCCAGAAACAAACTTTCTAAAGGGAAGATGAACAAAGAGAAAGTCTCTTCCCGAGTTTTCACTAAAATGCAATATAACCAATACCTTGTTATAAAAGGATAGGCCATATCCAGAATAATTGGATACCGCCTAACCCTTACCTAGCATTATTTTTTATGGTTGGTATCAATATTTGTTTTGATTGTCTTCGCTGCCTCATCCATTGCAGATTTAGCATCTGCTTTACCAGTTGCGATTGTCTCTAAAGCCGCTGCCATCGGGGACCAAACTTCTCCCATTTCTGGTATATTAGGCATTGGAATCGCATATTGGGATTGCTCTGCTACTGCTTTAGAAAATTCATTGTCAGCAATAATTGGATCTTCAATCAATTTTTTAACCGGAGGAATCTCCTGTGTTTTTTCATAACGAACTTTCGCGCTATCATAATTAGTTAAGTGTTCAACCAATTTAGTAGCCCAATCTGTATTTTTAGAGTAAGCTGACACGTGCCATCCTTTAACACCCATGAAGGTTTTCATGTGTTCTCCATTTGGAAGTGTCGGCAATGCAGTTGCTCCAATATCTATACCTGCATCTTTATATCCTTGGAAAGCCCAAGGTCCATTTTGTACGGAAGCCAGTTTTCCTTCATTAAATAAACCATCCTGTGCTGAACCGCCGCTTTCTCCAATAATCCCTTTAGGGAACAGGCCTTCTTTATACCATTTAGCAATAAATTCAGCGCCTTCAATTGCACCTTCATTATTTAGTCCTAAATCATCACGGTTTAGAGATCCATCTTTTTTTCCAAACACATAACCACCCATACCGCCAATTACACCATATGCATGATAAAAATCATCCCATTTAGCTGTAAATCCATATGTTTTGCCTTTTGTGTTCTCTTTTGCAAATGTATATAATTCATCCATTGTTGCAGGCGGTTTTTCCATAAGTTTCTTGTTATAAATAAAGACTGGTGTTTCAGTAGCTTTTGGCAAGCCATATAATTTACCATCATAGGTTTGTGCCTGAACAGAAGATTCTGTAAAAGTATCGATTACACTTTGGTCTACTTTTAGTTCAGCTAATACACCTTCAATAGCTAATTGACCAATTTGATCATGCGGCAATGTGATAACATCCGGACCTTTTCCAGCTGGTCCATCCAATCTGATTTGTTCACGAATCTTATCTGCCATACCCATTTCTTTATATTCAACTTTAATTCCATGCTCTTTTTCAAATGCTTTTATAGCCGGCTCTAAGCCAGGTCCTTTATCTGTATCTTCCCAAATGACTAGTTTTTCAGGTTTATCCGTATTCGTATCTTCCTTACTGCCTGTTTCTTTCTCTCTGTCTGGTCCACAAGCAGCCAGTACGCCAATTACGAGCATGAGCACCATTAACATGGAGTATGCTTTTTTCATGGGTCAACCCCTCCTCTTATAATATCGCTAAGTAAACAAACGTTTGCACATAAGAATGCACTTGATGTTCAAATATAATAATTTTTGTATTAATTTTCTAATGAAAACGATTGCAGACTCAACACCTTTATTATACTTATTTATCAAAATTTAACAATAATAAAATTGTGAATTATTTATTAAGTTATTTTACATCGTTTTATGGGTAAAAACACATTGTTATTATCTGAAATTTTCGATATTGAAAATTTATCATTAACTGATATAGTTAATGAATAGAAGGCGCAAGCGTTTGCATTAATATTCACTTGTATATTGAGAGGAGAAAGGTTACATGGAAAAAGCATCTGTTATTCACTTTGCAAGAGATCAATTTATGTATAGTTCATCATTAAACTCCATTACGATTATGATCATGAGTAAAAAAGATGATATTGAAAAGATGGAGTTACTATATGGTGATCCCTATGATTTTCAGGGCAGTGAATGGATTTACAAAGCAAAAAATATGGACTATACCGGCAGTGATGAACTGTATGATTATTGGCGTTCTACCATTGATCTTCCCCACCGCCGAGCTCGCTATACTTTCCGTTTAACAGATAAGAATGCTAAAACAGCCTATTATTCTGAAAAAGGTTTTTACGAGGAACTTCCTAAAGTCGGCCTTCTCTTTGCTTTACCATATCTTCATCATACAGAAGTATTCAGCGCACCAGAGTGGGTTAAAGATACTGTTTGGTACCAAATCTTCCCCGAACGGTTTGCAAACGGGGATGCAAAATTAAATCCTAAAGGTACTTTGCCATGGGGAAGTGCCGCACCGACACCAACCAATTTCTTTGGCGGTGACTTGGCAGGGGTCATCGATCATTTAGATTATCTCAAGGATTTAGGCATTACTGGAATTTATTTCACCCCTGTATTTCATGCTTATTCCAACCATAAATATGACACCATTGATTATATGGAGCTTGACCCACAATTTGGAACGAAGGAAACATTAAAACGACTCGTTGAAGAAAGCCACAAGCGCGGTATAAGGGTCATGCTTGATGCGGTATTTAATCATAGCGGCTATCATTTCAAGCCATTCCAGGATGTATTAGAAAAAGGAGAAGATTCCAAGTATAAGGATTGGTTCCATACGCGCAGCCTTCCAATGGTTGAAGAAAATCTCAACTATGATGCCTTTGGTTTTGTAGAAACAATGCCAAAATTAAATACAAAGAATCCAGAAGTAAAAGAATACTTGCTAAATGTGGCTAAGTATTGGATCCGTGAATGCAATATTGATGGCTGGAGACTAGATGTAGCCAATGAAGTAGATTTTGATTTCTGGCGTGATTTCCGTAAAGCAGTCAGATCTGAAAAAGAGGATGCATACATACTCGGCGAAATTTGGCATGATTCCATGCCGTGGCTGCGTGGAGACCAATTTGATGCTGTAATGAACTATCCATTCTTAACTGCAATCTTGGAAATTTTCGCCAAAAACACCATCACACCTACACAGTTTGCTGAAAAAATGACGAAGGTTTATCATATGTATCCACATATTGTGAATATGGCGGCCTTCAATTTAATCGGAAGCCATGACACACCTAGGATTTTAACAGAATGTGAAGGTAATCTTGATAAAATCAAACAAATTTTCACGATATTACTTACCTTTACGGGAACGCCATGCATTTATTATGGCGATGAAATTGGACTAGATGGTGAAGATGATCCGGGCTGCCGTAAATGTATGCCTTGGGAGGACAAAAATCAAGACCTCGAGCTTCGTAAGCATGTGCAATCCTTAATTAACTTACGTAAAGATCATAAGGTCCTCGCCAATGAAGGTGATCTTCTCTTTGTAGCTCATGATCCTGATGTAGTTATGTATAAAAGAGAAAGCTCTGAATCTCTTGCCTATGTGTGCATTAATCTTGGCAAACAATCAAAGTCTATTTCTTTGAAAGAATGGAAGAGTGCTAAGCCACTTTACATGGATTCTAAAAGTCAATGGAATGATAAAGGTCAGCTTACACTTTCTGAAGACGGATATACGATTCTTTCTGTTTCTAAATAAAGTATCTATAAAGCCGCCTGTTTTTGGGCGGCTTTTTTCAACAAAATGCTTTCCATTCTTCAGCAATTATCTCCATAAAACTTACCATAGATACAAATAATCCACTTAAGGACTGTTTTTATCTTAATTTTTTCCTCATGATAATATCCGTTTCTATATATCCTAATTTCTCATATAAATCTCGTGCCCACTTATTGTGACCAAAGACGTGAAGCCCTATATAGTTAAGACCCTGATTTTGGGCGAAGATTTTAATTTCTTACATTGCCTCTTTTCCATAACCAAGTCCTTGATTATCCTTCCAAATATTAATCGTTGAAAGCTGAGCAAGCCAAATCATACCTACTTCTCTCTCTTCCTCACGAATAGAGAATAGGTGATGATTAGCGGTATCTTTTCCATCAGGTAATAACCTTTTAAATTCTGCAGCAGCCTGATCAATTGCTTCTGCCTCCTTCCAATTACCAGCCTTTACGTGTTCATTTGCATAGTTTTTAATTGCATAACTTGATAATTTTGAAACTCATCTGATTTCATTTCTTCCAATCTAACCATTGCCTTCCTCCTATTAAATGAAACTTATCTATAACTTACCTGCTTTAACTCACACCTAAATATTCACTATATTACCAATAAAATAACAAGTTATGTATAACAGTCATCCATATCGCTTGTTAAAGAGCACTTTTTTTGAAAAGAAGATTACATTTTTTTTTCTTTTGGGCAATTTCTGTCGTAAATGCTATTTTTACATGTATAATAAGTAGAGTATTTTTATAGGAGGATTTAAGACAAATGAATCTAGCTTTAGTTATCTTATTTAGTACAGCTGTCGTTTTACTTCTTATTTCATTTATGAAAATGAAAAAGCAAACGAAAGAGGAAAAAAAACAGTTAGACAGTTATTATGCAGTCATGCTCGATGAAACGAACAAACTGCAGGAGCAAATCAATAAATTAGAATTAAATGCAGAGGTTACTGCTCAGGAAGCTGGCATCATGGGTCATCACTCTGAAGAACGCCAAGTTATGGTGAAAATGCTGGACTTATATAAGCGCGGCTATTCCACTAAAAGTATTGCCTCTATGCACAAACTTACGGAGAACGAAGTAGTAGAACTGCTTGCTCCATACGAAGGTCCTAGCCAAAGAAGGAGGAAAATAGCCAATGACGCCTAAAGTTCTGAGTAGCTTTGCTGCAGGGATTATTGTGGCAGCAGGTGTATGCGGCGCCGTATATTTTTCCTCCTCTGAGGAAGAAACGGTTACTCAAGCTGCAGAATCTCCAAAAAATACCGTTACTAAAGAAATGACAGAAGATGAAATGAAAAATGAGCTATCTTCTTTGGGATATGTTATAAAAACAGAGGACGAATACTCCGCTGAACTGCAAAAAGCAGAGCAAACTGCAAAAGAAAACTCTAATCAGCAGGATCAACAAGTTGTCTACAAAACAGTAATCAATGTAGCTAGCGGAATGACTAGTATTGATGTTGCTCAAGCGTTGGTTAAAGGAAAAATCATTAAAGACGCTTCTAGCTTTACGAAAACGATCGAAAGCAGGAAGTTGGAAAACAAACTGAAACCTGGCGTATTTGAAGTGGATAGTACAATGTCTATGGATGAAGTCATTAACCATATATTCAAGTAATATAATGGCCGGGAGCCTTGGAGACTAAATTTACTCTGAAGGTTTCCGGCTTTATATATATTGTTTCATTCTGTTTTTCTTCTAGTATAATGGATTAATCCTCCAATAACTTTCTATTTAGTTCAGAGATTTAAAGAGCAGCTATTCAACAAAGCTTCTGCTAATATAATATCTTTCTTAACACTTGAATATTCTCCACCATCCTCTATACACCAACACACGCTCATAAGAGTTTCGACATATAGGCATTGCCTTATAATAGAATCTGGGATAGTAAGCTCTTTTTCTAAAACTTCAATGATATTGTTTATTTTCTTATACGTTTCCCTATCTTTTTTATTATCAAATTCATTTAATATAAAACGCGGAACATCAAACACTGGGTCACCGATGACACCCTTAGGATCAATAATTATATATTCTCCATCCATACCAAGAAGGATATTATCATGATGTAAATCACCATGAAGCAACGCCTTTTCAGAATACATAGCTGAAATCGATAAATAAATATTCCTCGCTTTTTTCATATATAAATATAGCTCTCTACAATCTTTTTGTTTGCTCATGTATTCTGTTATTCGATCGACCCATTGCATATAACTAGGATAAACCACAGATTTAGATGGGGAGATATGAAGTCCTTTGTAAAAGTGACAAAAAACAGATAATCTTTTTTCAAGTGAATTCTCTTCTCTCAAAGATGTACCAGGCTGTATACGGGCTTCAAGAATGACACCATTTTCAATGTCCGCTTCAATCACTCTACAAAATCCCCGCGCATGATATTGACATAATGTATGATATTCTGAAATAATCTCTCCTAAAGAAGGATCACCTAGTTTCAGGACCACATCACCATATTTTTTAGATTGACACTTAAACACTACCTTTGCGGAATAAGACGGAATGAATTGAATAGCTGTTAAACTCCACTTGTCAGCATAATATACAAGATCTAACAAGACCTTCTTATAAAAATCCAACCCAAAGCGATTAATTATTTTTTCACTTTCGGTTTGACTGAAGCAAAAAGAGAAATCGATCAATATACTACCTCCGTCTCATGTTTTTTTATGTAGAATCACTTTTTTCTTAGACCTTATAAAGCTGCTAAACCATATCTCTATATACTTATTCATCTACAAAATTATTTCCTTATTTCATTCTTAACCGGTAAACATAATACAAAGGTGTAAGACCACAGATAAAAATAACACCTCCTACAAGCAGACCTTCCCCCCATCCATAGCCAGGTGTAATTGAAATGAGAGAGGCAGAAATGACTACAATAGCTGTCAATACTGTTAAACTTATCATAAATGATTTTTTAGGATTAATGTTTTCTTTCTCATGTTCGATACTTACACTCATTGATAAATAAGCAGACACAACAGAGGTTAATATAAATAAAAACCAAAAAGGATTTGAACGCATTTGTTCAAGGCCGCCCTGAAAAAAATCGTATCCAAGTATACATAGAATACCAAGTGTTTGTATGGTATAAGCTATTTTAATATTTTGTAAATTTTTGAAGATAAGCCTCTCATCTGTAATCTTTTTCATTCAATATCCTCCTTTTCAATCCAAAAGATTTCATCTAATTTTGTATTTACTGTATAGCAAATTTGCAAGCATAGCTTTAATGATGGGTTGTATTTCCCTTTCTCAATAAGACTAACCGTTTGCCTTGTAATACCAACAGCTTCAGCCAATTGCTGTTGCGTCAAACCTACTCTTACACGAGCAACTTTTACTAAATTTTCCATAATACACCTCGATGTTAAAGTAACATATATATTCCATAATGTAAAATATAAATTACATAACGAGATTCTTCAGTTATACCGTATTTTGCACGAGAAAAGGCTGCCATGATATAGGCAGCCTTAGTTTTACTTATGAATCCTCCAAAGTAATATTGTAATGCTTAAACCATAAATGTACTTGAATCAAATAAGCAAGTAATTGCGGACCGGACATCAATTGCCCAAACCATGGCTTTTTAAATGAAGATCCTCCAGTATCAACAAGGGCTTTCAGCTGATCTTTATCGAAGAATTCGAATAGGGGGGAATCCCCATCCTCTAATAATTCCTCAAGCCAATCCTTCACAAGCTTTGTATAAAGAGGATTATGCGTTTTCGGATATGGGCTTTTCTTTCTGTATAAAACATCTTCCGGTAGGATTCCCTTCAAGGCTTTCCTTAGAATTCCCTTTTCCCGGTTACCTGCCATTTTCATATCCCACGGTATATTCCAGGCATATTCCACTAGACGATGATCTGCAAATGGAACACGTACTTCTAAACTTGCTCCCATACTCATTCGGTCTTTACGATCCAACAGATTGGTCATAAACCAGGTCATATTTAAATAAAATAACTGCCTTCTTTTTGTTTCTAAGTCAGATTCTCCCGAAAGCAAAGGCGTCTCCTGTAGACTTTCTTGATATTTATGCTTTACATACTCTTCAAGAGATAGCTTTTTTCTCCAGTCTTGTCTAAGTAATTGATTTCGTTCATGGATAGAGCGCATCCATGGAAAAGTATCGTTTGATAATTGTTCAGGATTATGAAACCATGGATAGCCTCCAAAAATCTCATCCGCACATTCTCCAGAAAGACCGACGACATAGTCCTCTTTGATTTTTCTGCAAAACCAAAGCAAAGAAGAATCGATATCTGCCATACCCGGTAAATCTTTTACGATTACGGCCTCTCCCAAATTATTAATCAGTTCTTCCTGACTGATGACACAATAGTGATGTTTCGTGCCAAATTCCTGATTCATTAGTTCAATCCAATGACCATCCGCATTGGGCTGGAATTCATTCGCTTGAAAATGAGCAGCATTATCCTCATAATCAATCGAATACGTATTAAGAGCAGGTTTCCCGTCCATCTGATATTGCTTGGCAGCAATTGCTGTAATGGCACTTGAATCAAGTCCGCCTGATAGGAATGTACATAATGGAACATCTGAAACCAATTGTCTTTTTACAGCATCCGTCACTAGAAAACGGACCTTTTCCACGGTTTCATCTAGACTCTCCTGATGTGTTTCACTCTTCACATTCCAATATCGGTTAATTTTAAGTCCATCTCTATTAAAGGTTAAGGTATGTCCTGGGCGGAGTTCATGAATATTTTTAAAAACCCCTGAACCAGGTGATCGTGAAGGACCAAGTCCGAATATTTCTGCAAGTCCTTCTCTTGTCAGAACCGGCTTGACTCCCGGGTGAGCCATAATAGCTTTTATTTCAGAACCAAATAAAAATTGGCCATTTTGTAGGGAATAAAAAAAAGGTTTTACCCCTAATCGATCTCTTGCCACAAATAATTGTTGTTTGGCTTCATCCCAAATCGCAAAGGCGAATATCCCATTAAAAAAATCCACGCATTTTTCTTGCCATTCCATATAGGCAGTTAACAGAACTTCAGTGTCCGAATGGCCAGTGAATGAATATCCTTTTAATAATAGTTCTTTTCGTATATCTTCTGTATTGTAAAGTTCACCATTATAGCATAGTACAAATTGATTCCCATTTTTTTCACGGATCATAGGTTGTTTTCCACAGAGCGGATCCACCACAATGAGCCTTTTATGTCCCAAACCGACATGTTGGCTATCCCAAATATTCGTGTCATCCGGTCCACGTTTTGAGAGTGTATTTGTCATTTTAATGAGAATCTCTTTCTCTTGATCAATAGATCGATTAAATTCAACCCAGCCAGTAATACCGCACAAAATGCATCATCCTTTCAAACAAGCAAATGGCCCATTCCTGCTAACATGATATGCATCTTACACAAAGTTGTTAATTGTCCAACTTTAAGGGGTGGGGTTATAAAAGAAGATGCTTATGTTAAGAAATAGAAAACAGTGCCATAAATTTTATCATTACAAAACGGATATGCAGTAATTTGAGTTCTACATAGACTCTTTTATCTGCACTTGGAGGCGCACAAATGAAAAATCAACTTAGAAATCAACTATTAAGTAAACAGCTGCGAGCATATACAGAAGGAATCTTTGAAAACATCAATGATCAATGGGTCTTCTTCGATGAAGAAACAGATGAGGCATACCCACTTGAGGAATATATGAATAATGAGATATCCATTTATCGTAATAATCGTTGGAGAAAAGGGACATTAGTAGAAGACGGGAAGCTTTTATCGGGCAAAGAGCTTATTTTTATAAAAGATGAAGACCAGGTTCGTATTAAAAAAAATTTACAATACTCTTTGGAACGATTACTGGAGGAATTAAGGGATGATGCTTTCTTTCAATTCATCACGACGTTAAACAGCATGGATTTCTCTGCTTATGACTGTATCTATGGCTATAACCAATTATCCTTTTCATCTACAGCCCAGTCATCAGGCACGAACTTTTTCATTTTTGATAATGGTGATTATATCTGCTCTGTCCACCACCATTTTAACGAGCACAACAAAGAACAAAACCGCTTTGAATTTACCCTGAATACTGGAAAACGAATGATCATTGAAAAATTAGTAAAGAACAAGGATTAAGGACACTGGCAGCTCATTTCATTTTCACACATCTCCAATCCATTTTAAATCGTGATAACCTAAAGTACTTTCAGCTCGTGAGCACTTTAGGTTATATACTGTTTACTTCAAGTGAAAGGCTGTCTGCTATAGGCAAATTACTTTTTAGAGGGGTTTTATTAGGAGGATACCCTATTTCAGGATTGATGTTTTTTCAGCATTTGCTGCAAATAAGCTTCTGATTGGCCTTTTGGTATACTAAGACTTTCCCACTCTTTACTCTTTATTTGTTTACCTATATAGACGATTTGTCCAATGTGATACGCATAATGAGCTAATTGTCTCTCAATAGCGTCTATTACCAAATGGCTTTCCGCACGTATATATACTTTCTTTAATAAATCTTCACCGCCTAAATTATGTAATGCTTTAAAGAGAGTATTCCATCCGTCTTCTAAAATACCGATCATTTCATCCTTTGTTAAAAGATGAGTTATAAATTCCTGTTCCCGATTCCGATTAGGCTTCTCTCCATCCGAATTCAAGAAATCGGTCCATCTAGATACCATATTGCCGCTTAAATGCTGTACGATAACAGCTACACTATTGGATTCCTCATTTAAAGCCCAATGTATATCTTCTTCTGATAATTGTGAAATTGCTTTATCTCCAAGACTTTTAACACTTTTAAATCGTTCCTTAATAATCCTTAAATACTCATTCTCCATACTCATCAGTATCCTCCCACATCATAAGTCAGGAAATTTTATATCATTAACCGTAAACATTTCTTGTTTAAAATCTACTTTGAACAATTTAACCAATATCAATAAAAAAAGTTTTCTATGCTGCGGAAGAAAATAGACACCCTCCTATCCATCCAACTTTTACATATAAGCTATTCAGTATCATTTTAATTACTGCACTTACAGATACCGACTAAAGTAAATTCAATTTGAATTCAAGAAAGACCCCGTCCAATAAGGTTTGCAGAAACCGGCGTTTTTCCGATTCCTCTTGCCCTAATTGATAATTGTCCCATATGGTGAATTTCATGGGCAATGGTATGTCTCATGATTTCTCCCCAAGTATCTGTTACAACTTTTCCATCATATGAGGTACCATACAATAACCGATTTTCCATTGTAGCATTCCAGTTATTCACAAAGCTTGCCACTTCCAGATGAAATTCTGCGTCCAATTTCCGGACCTTATCCAAACTTCTATAACCCTCAAAACTCTCCTGAAATTCTATTTTACCTTCCAATAAACGTATCCAGCTCCATTCAACATCAACTATATGGAAAAGTGTATGTAATATACTTCCCATTCCACCCGTTCTTTTTTGCAGAAGTTCCTGTTCACTTACCCCTTCGCACCAACGATACCATTCTTCTCTTACCATCCAGTTATATTTAAAAAAGATTTGCAAAAAAATCCTCCCCCTTTTTCAGTAAATATAATCATTTAATCTTTTCATAGAACCTTTCAACTTCTCCTTTTGATTTCAAAATGATAATCTCTTTGTCTTCCGCTAGCTGTTTGAGTCTGTTTAAAATTTTTGGTTTTTGCTTTTTTGGATATTCCCAGATCCATTTTAAAAACTCGAAAGAAAATCTCTCCTCACAGCCTTCTCCCATATCTGGTCTTGTTTTATTTCGATATTGGAGCATTCTTTTAAATGCTCTGTAAATGCAGATTGTTCTCGGTATATCAAGAAAGATTATCGTATCGGCTACATTTAACCTTATATCCATCGTGCTACTGTAATTACCATCAATAATCAAATATTCTTTTGTTACTAGCTCATTTTGAACCTGTATTTGTTCCTCTTTAGGAATGCCTACCCATTTAGGTTTCCAAAATAATGAATCGAGATGATAGACATTTATATTCAACTTTCCACCTAGTTGTCTTGCTAAAGTTGATTTCCCTGAACCTCCAGAACCAATAAGCATGATTTTTTTCATATGAATCCCCTGTCAAAATAAAAAGTTTTAGACTATATCCTTCTTCTATTACCGAACTTCAATATTATAATTTCAACAAAATTAGTGTTACTCCTTCTAAAATCAACGTATCTAACTAACTCAAACGAAAAATAATAAAATAGTAAAAATGCCGGCCACAATCATGCGGCCGACTTCATTTATTATTTTCTGATGATAAGGTAAAAAACTGCGCTAATAATCCCACCAATCAATCCATCCATCATATCAAACATCGTATCCTTATGATCTCGCCCTTGAGCGGTAAAATGAAATAATTGATCGCCCGCAAACTCGAGCAGCTCCCATGCACCAGCTAGGCAAAGCGCAAAGATAACCATGATACTAGCCAGAAACGCTTTCGGCAATTTTTGTGTAAGCTTCTCACCAATTATTTGCCTAGTGAGTACCAATGCTGCATACCCAAGCCAAATACCTGAGGTAACATGGAGGAAATCATCAAAGTGCTTAATCGCGTACGCTCCGCCAAATGTACCAATACCTACTGAAATGAAAATAAATAAATACGTCATCATCATAAGCGGCCCGTCAAGCGGCTTTTTTGCTTTCCATTGCCACCCCCCTAATACTACTAAGCTTATACAAGTTAAAATACCCATGAATCCTTTCGTACCGTCACCTTCTATGAACATTATTATCGTTGCAGCCCCCATTAACAGTGTAACTATCCAAAAAGTGATTGTTTCGATTTTAATTCTATGCATCACTGTTTCTCCTCTCGCTGTCAAAAAATTATATTTAGTAATAAAATATGCTGAATGTATGGATGCGTTTTATATTCGTAATAAATAAAAAAAGCCGCACATTTGGCGGCAGCATCAAAGATCCATTTGAACAACTAGCTCAATTAACATTTCTCATTGTTTGGTAAGAAAATATATGAACACCGCTATGTTGCATGATATTCACACACTTCATTATCATAGAAAAATGCTTCTATCCTATTAAATTGATATGAAACTACCAAGTATTTATCCTGACTGAATAATAAAAAAGCGGCTTAGCCATTGCCTCTGACTGTTTCTAGCTACCTTCATTCACTAGGTTATAGAACCATAACGGACAATCCACATAATGACCATATAGTTTCAATAGTTTCTTTGAATATCCAAGATACCGGATAAACTAAAATTAATATTCTATGAATCATAGAGTAGTATTTCTTCGACATTTACTTTCAAATAACTCGAGCAAGTACTCTATTTTTTCGGTGTCGAACCCATTGGCAAAAGAACGGTCTTTTCGGACCCCGGACCCAAAATGGTATTCCTTTGCATTCAGGAATGAATGCAATTCCTGAATATGCTCCTTATCCAGGCCACCGCCGATTAAGATCTCAGGACCCGACCATCCATCTGATAACGTAATCAGCTGCTGCAGTGTTTCCCTGCCTTCATAGGCTCTTCTTTCACCGCCGGAAGTTAGAATTCGCCTTACATGCTGGGAGTACTGACAAAGTACTTTAAGTCCCTCTACATGAGATTTTAGTTCATCGAACGCCCTGTGGAACGTAATATCAAAATGCGGTACTTCCTTTATCACTTTCTCCAGTAGAGCCTGATCGATTTTCCCGTTCCTCAAGCAGCCAAATACAATCCCTTGTACACCCAAATCTGAAAAGGCTTGAAGCTCTTCTTTCATCGACATCCAATCGAACTCATCATATTCAAAAGAATAGCTATGCGGTCGCAGCATCACCTGAACAGGTATCTTCACATTTTCGATTACACGTTTTATTGTTCCATAACTTGGGGTTAGTCCGCCTTCCGACATGGCAGACACTAATTCCAAACGGTTAAATCCAAGCTGCTCTGCTTTAATGGCATCTTTTTCATTTTCCACTATACATTCCAAAATCATATTATCACCTGCTGCTAGTTCACATTATTTAATCCACGGGATGATATCCCTATAGAGAAAATTATTATTTTATAAACTTCATTATAACAAAACGAACCGAGCGTTATTTTATAAAACAATCAAAATATAACCATTGGTCTAAATAGTAAGATTGAATACTATAAGGGTTTTCACCTTACAAATATAGGTTTAACCCCTTCCCTCTGTAAGTATCTGTGAGTATCTGTAAGTTCAAAATCACAGTCACTAATTCCTTGGAATCACGACAGCATTGCACGCTTTTTCATAAAATTCCAGTGGTCCAGCCTGCCCGATGATTGCATATTCATAGCCTATTTCCTGCATCTCTCTTAAACAATGATGAAGTAGAATGTATCCTATTCCTTGTACTCGATTTGATAGAGTAGTACCCATCGGACCGAACAATCCCTTCCTTTTTCTTACTACATCAAAGCAAGCGAATCCAATAATTTGGTTATCGTCTAAAGCGATGAAAATAGGAATATTATCTTTTAAAAACCCATTTTCAATTGAGTCTAGCCACCTAGCTCCAAATTCACTTTCCACAAAGACTTTTAACGATGCGGCATCATTTGGCTCCGCTTTCCGATAATTTATATTACTTGTTAAAATACTTGGGAATTCATAATCCTTCAGAGGAACAGCCATATCTCTCGGGGAAGACATTATTCCAAGTATGCTGGAAACATCTAAGCCATCCAATATGGAATAGGTTGAAAAATCCTTACTTTTAAATATTGCATCAGAAAGATGTCCTTCATTTAAATAAATCTGGTTAAAGCGTTTCATTCGGTTACTTGCATGTATTAACACCTGATTAGTCGATAAAGAAATGTTCATTTTAAAGGGCTCATAACTGATTCCATGTTCGTAAGTATTCGAGTACACTTCTTTAATCCGCTTAACTAATAGCTCCCGAAGTTCTGGATTCTTAATAGATAGCTCAGCACAGACACCTGTCCTTTCAAGCAACATTCCTAATACTAAATGAACTGGATAAATGATATTAGTTGTCCTTTTGGCTTCTATTTCTGCATATTTAAAAATTCTCAAGGTACGTTCCGTAAATCTCAAGAACTTCATCTCCCTTCTGAATTTAAATTAATTCTAGAAGTAAAATGAAAAAACCTTTTATTATAATAAATTAGGAATTAGATTAAATAAAAAAAGCCCAGTCTCTATCGACTGAGCCACTGCTTATCCGAATAATTGAATACCAATAGGTAATCTAAAGCCTAGCAATAACACTAAAACAAACGCAATCCAAAACTGGATGAAGAAAGATTTGTGATTCTTTCCTTTTGATCGCTTCACGTTTGTCATTTCCATTGCAGCGATTACCCAAACACCAATAATCGTCTTGGCGATGTATTCACCACTAATATTGGAAACATTCATTAACATCATGATACCTGTTGCAATAATTAATATGTATAGTACCCTATTAATCATCATCATTATTTTTAAATTTTTACCTGTCATTTTTAAAGATACTAAGAACACAACAATAGATAATACCCACATAAAAATATGTTCATAAGTAGACCCGCTCATAAAATCCCCCCACTTTCAGCAATATTCAACATAATAGTAGCATACTAGGTTGTATTCTACGAACATTATGTATTTACAATTTATTTAGAAATGATAGATTTTAAAGTCCCAATCGATTCTATAGTTATTTCAATCACATCCCCGTCTTTTAAATAACGCGGTGGTTTAAACCCTTTTCCTACTCCTGCCGGTGTACCGGTCGCAATAATGTCGCCAGGCTCCAGCGTAATTCCCTTCGAAATAGTAGCGATGATTTCGTCAATTGGAAACAAAAATAATGACGTTCTGGCATGCTGCCTTGTTTCCCCGTTTACTTTTGTTTTAATTTCCAGATCATACGGATGTGGCACATGATCTTTTGAAACAATCCATGGACCCATTGGACACGTACCATCCAGGCTTTTTCCCAGGAAATATTGCTGATGCTTTGATTGCAAATCTCTTGCTGTAATATCGTTTAAGATGGTATATCCAAAAACATGATCATAAGCTTTTTCACGGGAAATAGAGGTTCCCTTTTTGCCAATTACAATAGCCAATTCCCCTTCATAGTCCAGCTCATTCGTTACTTCTGTATGAAGAGGCACAACTTGTTTATGGGCATTGACTGCGGTTGGAGCCTTCGTAAATACAATCATATCCTCCGGTGGAACCCCGCCATCAAATTCAGTAGCATGTGCAGCGTAATTTTTACCTACACAAAAAATATTTTTGTGCGGACGCGGCAGAGGAGCCAGCCATATCAAAGAGTCGATTGATTTACCTTCTGTTTTCACTGCAGCTTGCACCCATTCCTGAAGCTTTGGCAGCCATATATCGGATTCTTCAATCAAAGCCTGTAAAAAAGTTGGCAATCCTTTCAGTGCCTCACTCGATTGTCTAATTACTTCTAGTGAATAAAATAAATCCTGATCAATCAGTCCTGCTACTGCTTTACCATTTTCATTGACGGTTGAGAATTTCATCCTTCATCCATTCCTTTCAGATTGGTTTAAAACCATTTATGCAGCTCTTTTCTGCTACAAAATGATAAATTACTTATCTCTATCCTTTTAAGCTATACTCTTATTAAACTGCGTTCCACCTTTATTAAAATGTATCATATACCTTTTCCCGCTTGAATGATGGTTTGTCCCAGTAAGTAACGATTCTCCAGCCATATTCAATTGGTCCCATTCTAAAAGAGCGTAACCAATATTTTGTAAATACCATTTGAAACAAGATAATCAATACAGCTAATAAAGTACCCATAAAAGCTCCCACTTCGCCATATAATCCGAGTCCGTATGAATAAAAGATCAGCGTACACAGAATGGAGTGCATAAGGTAATTTGTAAGCGACATTCGTCCCAGTCTGACAAAAGGAACAGCCATTTTTCTAACCTTTGGAGATTTCTCATAAATAAGGGTAATCCCTGTTATAATGGCCAGTGTCAGGAAGGGGCCGCCAAAAATATCCTGCCAAAATTCAGCCGCATAATTTTGGCTCGACAGATACGGATACATTTTCAAAAGCAGTCCTATAGGCAATGATACAAGGAACATGATCTGTAACTTTTTCTGATGAACCTTAAGATTGGTGAGCCATTCCAGTTTGGCAAATGCCATTCCTGCCAAAATACATGGAAAAACGGAGAAAAATAAAAAAAACATATTTGCCGGTCCATTGACAGCAGCCCAGTCATTAAATCTCAATGTAAAAATCTCTGTAAACGTCCCGCTTGAATAGATTTCAATGGCTTTATTTATTTTTGAAAAATCGGTATTTAACAAACCAGATGTTGGGGTCAATAATTCGAGCAGCAGAATAAGCAACCCAAATATTCCATAAGGAATGGTATATAACCATACCGATAAACGAAGCAATGTTTTACCTTTTAATCGATAAACAAGCAGCAAAAGTAACCCACAAACGGCATACGTGATTAAAATATCACCGTGCCAAATTAAAAATGCATGAATCATTCCCAGCAAAAGCAAAAAGATCATCCGCCTTGTAAATAAAGCAGGAAACGATTTCCCCTTTTGTTCTGCCCTAATCATTAAAATGACCGTACCGAACCCAAACAAAAAGGCAAAAAGCGGGTAAAAATTCCCCTGTGCCAAAATATCAATGAGTGCATATGTATAGAGATCTAGCTTGTTATCCCAATAATCTAATTCAAGATACAAAAAAGGCGAATGAAAATCGAGCATGTTGACCAATAAAATTCCTACAATTGAAATCCCACGCAGAAAATCAACCACATGTATCCTTTGTTTATCCGTTATGGATTGCAATAGAACACCCCATCTCTCCTAAAAATTTCTTATAAAACCAGTTTAGCAGTTTCTGCTAAAATCCCCTATCATAATTATCTGTTTTTTCTAAAGCAAAGAGGTTCCCTCACCTTTCAGCCCATTCCTCATATACTGTTAAAGAATTGTTAAGAAGGTAGATACAGGTATACTCAAGGAAGGTGTTAAATGTGCCAGGTATTGTAGGTATTGTCCAAATTCTCAGTGTAGGGAGCAGCGGTGTATTTAATGTGGGGGATATTTACAAAGTCACTCCCTACTCTAATGCTAAAACATTTTCCGGAGCGGGTTCATTTAATACAGGTGATTATGTAGCTGTAAACAATCCTTACAGTGCTACGAATACGTTTGATGCAGATGTTGTCGATCAACCAATTGCATTTACGTTATAGAGGTGAAGAAAATGAACATCTTTGTTAAGCAAACGATTATGATTAATACCATTAAAATTAATGCAATTGCTAATGCATCCGTGCTGCAAATCGGCAGTGCCGGTATCATCAAATCCAAGTCACTCATAACCAATTCCGGTGGCTTTGAGGCACCTGCTCCGGAAGCGCACCATCCCCTTTTTGAGACTGAAGAAGATTCTCCGCAGGTTCAAGTCCAGAATAGGAAAGGATGAGTCATGTGCAGCAGGATTTAACCCAATTCCTACACTATTTACAAAATACGCTGGAATATCAACAGCAGGCTATTTTCAAACTGGAAGAAGACGTAAAGAAATTAAAAGAAGAATTAACAGAGGCAAAACACCAGGCACCGATTCGTGTCGATCGGATAGAGTATAAATTTGACCAACTGAAAGTGGAAAGATTGGAGGGTACCTTAAATATAGGGCTAACCCCTTCAGATTTAGAAAAAATCGATGAGCTGGCCATCAATAATCATACTCCTTCCGGTCCATTTCTCTTTCCATCCAGGGATGAATTTGTCCATCAACTAACGAGTGAGGTTTTACTTGACCTAAATAATCAGAAGGATGAAATCTTTAAAAGAGCCGAACATATCTGCGAACAAAAAACGGATGAAACCATGCGCTCCTTTATCATGGAGGATCTTGCCCGGCAGCTTCCTCAGCGCATTCATCATTATTTGGACCAAACGCCACCTCATAACCGGACTGAGCAAAAAATCCCGGCAATTCGGGAGCAAATATTAGAAGTACTCAAAACAGATATCGAAAACGCCATCATCAGATTTATAGAGGTTTATCCTGATTCAATGAAGGAGCAGTGAGCAATGTGATGAATTTCCATGTCGTAAACGAACAAATTAAGGTTGGCTGTATAAAGTTGATATCTGTATCGAGCGCCTCTGCTATTAAAGTCGGCGATACAGAAACCATGCAGCTATTTGCTGCCTCTGACACGCCATTAAACGCATTAGAATTTGGACCCTTGCAGCCTATTGTTAATCGTTAAAGAGGACCATGCCATGTGGGAAAGAACATCGATAGTCGATCATATTCATGTATCCATTTTATCCAGGGGATCTACATTTGATATAGGAGAAATTCAATATAGTTACTCAGTTGACAATGTCCTTGCCTATCAGCGGGAACAGGAAATTTTTTACGGAAAGGAAGGTAATTTCGGAGATTATAAAGTATTTTACACAGTGCCTGATTTTGAACCAATTGAAGAAATGGTTCATATCATTTTTGAGAATGTTAATCCATACCTTTTTGTTGATTGCATCCGAACACAGGCCATCTCTGCTTCCTCTTTATTACAGGTAGGAAACGGCCGGTTTATCCGATCCGAAACTAGAGTCATGAATGTAAGACAGCTTCTTAATCGGCCCAAAAATGAAAGAAGGGAGGAAACTTAATGCCTGCTCTTGTCGGTTCCGTTCAAGTCCTTAATGCAGGAAGCGGAATTATTCAATTCGGCGACTCTCTGGTTATCTCCCCAAAATATGCAACTAAAAGTGTGAATGGATCAGGTTCTGGAATTACCGGTGGAATTATTTTTGATACAAATGGACTTAGCGGAAACTCCGTTATTGGTATAAATGGGGTTGATCAGCCCATCTCTGCGAATAATTAATCAATCACCTTTTTCCGGCCTTATAGCCGGATTTTTTTATACGCGGTAATTTACCTGCCGGCTGCTTTACAATCCACTTTAAATATTTCTTGATTTCAGGATCATCTCTCAGTTTCTCAATCGTATTAAGTCTGACAGCCAAATCCAAATTTGGATAAAGAGCATGTATCTGTTTATGGCATGGAATGCATAGCTTGGAGGTATCATTGGGGCCCCCACCATATTCGCGTGGAATTAAATGGTGAATCGTCCGTTCGACATCATTTCGTAGACAGAGTTCACATACACCGCTCCTTGCTTTACTCATATAATCCCCTCCTTTTCATACCTTTTCCCTAAATTAGCACAATGATCGTATTCATTTATATTTCCATTATTAAGTGACATCCATTCCTGTTTTACTCCTATCTATATCGTTTTATTTCACTTGAACAAGTCTAAAGTCTTACTATTTTTATTTTTAACAATATAGTAGTATATTTTCCTTGAAGGGTATGGATATTTACTGGTAAGAACTTAATATCCAATTTACAGATTGGGGGAAATTAATCATGAATTATAAAAATGTGACAATTGCAGGCAGTGGAGTTTTAGGGAGTCAAATCGCTTTTCAAACAGCCTTTAAGGGCTTTAATGTCACCATTTATGATATTAATGAAAGCGCCATTGAACAAGCAAAGAATCGTATCATCAATTTAGAAGATACCTATGTCGCCTATTTTAAAAATGAACTGGAAGCAGCCCGGTCTGCTCAATCACGTATTCAATATGCAACAGACTTAAAAGTCGCAACCGCTAATGCCGACTTGGTTATTGAAGCTATTCCAGAGTTAAAAGAAATCAAAATTAACTTTTACACTGAGTTGAGTAAAGTTGCACCTGAACATACGGTGTTTGCAACA
Source organism: Bacillus sp. D386 (assembly GCF_006346415.1). NCBI lineage: Bacteria > Bacillati > Bacillota > Bacilli > Caryophanales > Bacillaceae > Bacillus > Bacillus sp. D386. The sequence goes on from NZ_VEMV01000001.1 coordinate 845,846, forward strand.
AACTCTTCTACGATGCTTCCTAGTGATTTTGCCGAATATACCGGACGTCCGGAGAAATTCCTGGCCCTGCACTTCGCAAACCGCGTTTGGATGAATAATACTGGAGAAGTCATGCCACATCCTCAAACTGATAACCAAGTGGTTGAAGATGTATTGCAATTCGCAGCCGCAATTGGAATGGTTCCCCTCCATATTAAAAAAGAGCAACCTGGCTATATTCTAAACAGCTTACTCGTTCCATTACTGGATGCAGCCCAAAATCTATGGGGAAATGGAGTAGCGGATCCATATACAATCGATAAAACATGGATGATTGCTACGGGTGCACCTCTTGGACCATTTGCGATTATTGATATAGTCGGTTTGGAAACAGTTTATAACATCGTCAGTACTAAAGCAGCAAAGCATCCAAATCCAGAGCAAAATCCATTCAAGGACATTGCAGATTTGGTCAAAACAGAATTCATTAGCAAGGGTAAATTGGGTATGAAAACAGGTGAAGGATTCTATAAATATCCGAATCCAGCCTATAAGAAAAAAGACTTTCTACAGCCTTAAACCAGATCACTGATACTTCTTAGAGAAATCCTATTGACATGACTGTTAATAGGATTTCTTTTGGTTAACTGAAGAAGGATTTTAAAAATATATCAAGAATCTTTATATAAGATTATAAAGGGAGGTTATGGATTAAATGCATGATATTGTCGAATTGCTTGATACAAAAAAACCTGGAGTTACAGATTTAGATATAAAATCAGCAGAAGAACAATTAGAAGTCCTTTTTCCTGAACAGTATAAAGACCTTTTTAAACTATCTAACCAAGCACAGATTGATGAATGGATCCTTTTCCCAATTAAAGATCCTAGAAATTTAAAAAGAACATGGGATGATATTGTAAGACAAAATAAAGATATGCGAGACGAAGAAATGGATAAAAATCTCATATCTATTGGCGAGGATGGTACAGGGGACAAATTATGCTATAAGATTGTAGATACAAACCTGGATGATAAAATTTATATTTGGTATCACGAAACCGGCGAACTAGAAGAAGTAGCTTCTAACTTGAAAGAATTTATTATATCGGTCCAATACCAATAAATGATATAGCGGTCCTGTTGGCCATATATTTTCCCAAATTAGACAGTATCGAAAGAGAAAATATAAAAATAGACGACACAACTGCACGGTTTCCCGTCCAAATGTGCCGCCTTCAGCAGTTAAAGCTTCAATACATGTGTACCGTCAAAGAACATCAGATATCTTTCTGAAACTTCTCTTTTCAGGATTTGTTCAATCGCTCTTGTATATAGCTGAATCTGCTTTTCATATCTTTCTTTTAATACAGGCTCAGCTTCTTCAAATCCATTTTTAAATCGATCTGTTATCGCGTCTGTTTTATAGTCAAGCAGTACAATCCCATTCTCATCTTCAAATAGGCAATCCACTATTCCCTGAACAAGAATGTTCTCGTCGCCATCCTGCCAATCCTGATACGCTTCATGTGCAGGAAGTGCCATTGTAAATGGAATTTCCTTGCGTATTTTTTTGGCATGCTGCAAGCGTTGACCCAATTCACTTTCAAAAAAGCTCAAAATCTGGTCAGTTCTTATCTCACTGACTTGTTCCTTCGTAGCGTATTCCTTCATCACCAAATACTCCAGTAACGTCTGAACAGACTCTTCCGTGACTGGCTTTGTAAAGTCCAAATGCTGCATCACTAAATGCATCATCGTTCCCTTTTCTGCAGGTGACATTGTTTTTTGCTGCATAAAAGCCGGTCTCTTTAAATTCATCCGTTTAAAGGTCGCCCGAACCAAATCAGTTGCACTGTATTCATCCTTTGATTCATTTAATCGTTTCAATTCGGACACAGACTGCTTAGAACGCCCAGTTGTCGAGCTTTTAAATCGATAATCCCATTCCATTTGGTCCCTGACCTGTTCTTTAAACTCAGACTCTACCTCAATTGGTTCCATTTGTTCAATTGATTTAAATAATCGTTTACTTTCCAGGTTTTCTTCCTCTTTAACTGATTGCAACGTATTAGATTTCCGGACATGTACCTGCCATTCTGACGGATGACTAGCAATCTCAGCAAGTGAATCACTGGCGATTGCCCCTTCTTTAAAGATACGATGCCGCACTAGAGACGGACCAATCCAATCCATATAGGACGTGGCATTTGCTCTCGTATAATCAGGTAGAAGCCAGCCTTCTTTATTCTCATAGGCAGACCACTTCTTAAAGGATTTTTCAGCATCTGAGAGTGTTCCGATTAAGTACAGCTTCTCTTTTGCACGGGTTAACGCTACATACAGGACGCGCATCTCTTCCGCAATATTTTCAAGGAGCTGCTTCTTTTTAAAGGCAATCTGTGGTAAGGATGGATAGGTTATCCTTAACTCCGGATTCACATATCGAAATGCAAGACCCAGATCCTTATCCACTAAATAGGAACGCTTTAGATCCATCTGATTAAACTTCTTAGACAAACCGCCCAAAATCACGACAGGGAATTCCAGTCCCTTACTCTTATGAATGGTCATAATCCGGACAACATCTTCCTGTTCACCCAGGGCACGTGCCGCACCCAAATCACTGCCCCTTTCTCTCATCCGATCGATAAAACGGAGAAAGCGGAATATTCCTCTGAATGAACTTTCCTCATATTGTCTGGCACGGTTATATAGTGCCAATAAATTGGCCTGCCTTTGTTTGCCGCCAGGCATACCGCCAACAAAATCATAATAGCCCGTATCCCGGTACAGTTGCCAAATTAAACTGGATAGTGCTCCCTCACGCGCCTGGTTTCTCCATTCGTGAAGATAATCAAAGAATCGCTTCACTTTTAAATAGACAGTTCCGTATTTTTCAAATGAACCGTACTGGCAATAGGCCTTTAACGCATCATAGAATTGCCCCTTTGGCAAGGTAATCCGGATATCTGACAAGTTTTCTTCATCCAGCCCCACTATAGGAGAACGCAGCACAGATGCAAGCGGAATATCTTGATATGGATTATCAATAATTTGCAGGAGAGAGATCATAATAGCTACTTCTGTCGCCTCAAAGTATCCTGTTGAGAGATCGGCATAAACCGGGATACCCTGCGCTCTGAATTCATCCATAATTTGAGGAGCCCATGGCATGGAACGCAGCAAGATGACAATATCCCGATAGGTAATGTTCCGGTATGTTTTCGTTTTGGCATCATACACTTTGCGGCGTTCATTAATCATTTGTTTAATTAATTCAGCCATTTGCCTAGCTTCTAACAGTACCGTTTCAAGATCTTCGTCTGCCTCGTCATCATCCTCAGATCCGTAACCAGCTCCTTCTGCCGATTTATCAATCAAATAAAGTTCCACCGGGTACTCTTCATCCTCAGGATAGGCTGCTCCTTTTTTCAATTCAGCGGGTTCATCATATTCTATTTCACCAACCGTTTTTCCCATCAATTGTTTAAATAAAAAGTTCGTACCTGCCAATACTTCACTTCGGCTGCGGAAATTTTTATTCAAATCAATCTTCATTCCGGTATCTGTCGGCTCTGTTAAAAATCTGCTGTATTTCCCCATGAAAAGATTAGGCTCAGCCAGGCGGAATCGATAGATAGATTGCTTAACATCCCCAACCATAAACATATTGCCGGTTGACTCACCGTCCTGTGTAACAAGCTGAAGGATTGTTTCCTGCACCATATTAGTATCCTGATATTCATCGACAAGTACCTCTTTGAATTTATCACGGTACTCCAACGCAACATCTGTTGGCTTTAATGCTCCATCCTCATAAGTCCCCAGAATTTCTAACGCCATATGCTCCAAGTCGGAAAAATCAACAATCCCGCGTTCAAGCTTTTCTGCCAGGAATCGTTTTTGGAACGCTGTGACCAACCCGGCAAGTGTTACTACATACGGCTTCATATCTGATATATCTTTTAAAAAGCTATCTGCTTTCCGGAAAAATAAATCGCTCGAAATTCCATTCAGCAATTTCTTAACATCATCTCTCGTTTTCTTGGCTTGCTTTGCCAAGTCCTCATCACAGGTTCCCTTGCGAATCGTTTTTGCTTTTGCAAAGCTAACCGCTGAAAATGCATCTGCCATCGACTGCCAATCTGCTTCAAGCGACTCGGATAACTTGTTAATAAGCTCTTCGTCTAATTTAAATGTTTCGCCCAGGGCTGCTGGACCATCAGGCAGCAAGGTTAATTGATAGCCTTCATGGATCATTTCTTTAGCTGCAGCTAGGCGCATCATGATATCAAATTTCAAGACTGGATAAAATGGCAGATCCTCAATCCTGGTATGTTCCCCTACCTCATACATATCCGCAAGGCTTTCCAGCCATTCTTTAGGATTGGGATTAGATCGTGAAAAATCATCAAGCACTCGGATAATTTCGAGAATCGTACGATCACTGCGGTCATCCGTAAATGCATCGATAAGCCTGAAAAACGGCTCATTATCAGATATTCCATACTGTGTTTCCAATACTTCTTCAAGAATTTCATCTTTAATTAATTCGATTTCCGTTGAGTCCCCAATTCGAAAACCGGGATCAATGTCCAACAAATAATAATGACTCCGGACTACATCCAAGCAGAAGGAATGAAGGGTTGAGATATTCGCCTTATTCAGCAAACTGAGCTGCTTACGTAAATGTCTGGAGTCCGGATTCTTTTTAATTTCCTTTTCCAACGCTTCCGCAATACGGTGGCGCATTTCAGCAGCTGAAGCATTGGTAAAAGTGGCTATCAATAAACGATCCACATCAAGAGGGTTATCCTCTGAAATAATCTTCCTGATAATCCTCTCAACCAGTACAGCTGTTTTACCACTTCCGGCCGCAGCCGCTACTAGAATATCATTTCCATCCGCAGTGATAGCTTTCCATTGGTCATCTGTCCATAAGGCATCTGCCGGTTTTACGGGAATTTGTTTACGGTTATTCATCATCTTCTTCCTCCTCCCGTATAGCCTCAAAGATTTCTTCTTTTTTAGCCGGTTTAAATACTCTGTACTCGTTGCTCTCAAGAGAAGGATCAAACTGGCAAACTGTTTTATAATTACAGAAGGTGCATGGTAATTTATTTTGCAAACGATAAGGTTTGATATCAGCTACACCGCTCGTAATGGCATTACCTGTATCGGCATACATTCTCTTCACATGCTGGCTTAAAAGGGAGAACTCTCCTTCACTTGCGATCCGTGAAGCCGCCGTAAAATGCCCATCCTTCTTGAATCCTGCAGGTACAATCAGGGATTCCCCATTTTCCAAATCGCTATCCATCATTTTAACAACCTGGTCATCCCCTAAAAGCAATCCCTTCATTTTAAAGCTTTTAAAGACTTCACGTTCAATCTGGTCTAACGTATAAACTCCATTGTTTTTAATTAATGGATTGTGAACATGGAAATAAAGGACACCTGCAGGCTTAGCTTGTTCCCCAACCAACAATGGTGAGTGTGTGACCACAATATCGAGGTAGGTCAGCATTTGCAAGGCGATTCCATAATAGATTTCCGTGAAGTTTAAATCCTTCGAGCTCGATTTATAATCAATGATTCTCAAATAGGTTCCATCATCTGTCTTCGCCTGATCAATCCGATCAATTCGTCCAGCCAGTTCCATCTTTGTTCCGTTTTTAAGCTCAAAGGTCAGAGGCGGCAAAGAACCTCTCCGGCCAAATCCAAGCTCTAGCCCAATCGGTGAAAATTGGCTGTTTTTAGCTTGTCCGCTTAAAGTGATTGAGGCTCTCGCCACAATTTGTTCCAGTTTCCTTTTCAAATAATGGAATCGATTGGAAGATAATAAGATTTCATTCTGCAGTTTCGGTGCCATTACCTCTACAGCCGTTCTGGCTAATTGGATACATTGCTCCCGTGATAAAGCTCCCCAGCTTGTCCCACGTTCGATAATTTGTTCCGTCATCCATTGCAGAGCACCATGGAACATTTCTCCGATATCAGGAGCTTCTAAACGATAGATATCCCGTTCCCTAAGCTTTAAGCCGTGTGAGGAAAAATGCGCAAATGGGCAGCTATTGAATAGCTCCATTCTCGACACGCTTCCCTGGATTGTATCTCCATACAATTCAACAGCTTTTTGGTCAGGGATTTTCTTCGCTTTATTTTGATACGAAAGCGCTGAAAGAACAAAAGCTGCCTGATCCTTCATCGGACCGTCTTTAACATATTCGTTATATACATCCCACCAAACAGGGGATACCGGATAATTCCTTTTTTTCTGTTGAAGCTGGCTTGCCAGGAATGACAGCGTTGCTCTCGTCTGAACCACATACTCCAGTTGCAGCTCATCACTCATTTCAGCCGGATCATGCACAAAGAAAGTTTCTTTCACCGAACCAAATAAATCCTTCACTCGTTTCATATAAGAGGAAGCCAATAATTGCTTTCCTTCGTCATCAGCCAGTGGATAAGAAAAATATACATAGTCGGATGCCAGCAGGAATGCCTTGTATGCAGCAAACTCCTCATCCAATAATTTGGTGCTTGATGTCGGTGCCATCTTTATTCCGGTAGACTTCAGTGTTTCTCTATCCGTATCTGAAAGGATTCCCCCTTCACTTACTTTTGAAGGAATTACCCCTTCATTTAAGCCTGCTATGAAAGCAATCTTTACATTTTGAGGACGTGATAAATCCATATTGGTCACGACTACTTGGTCAAGGGAAGGTGGAATTAAGGAGAAGTTCAGTGTTTCAATCCCGCTTTCTAGGATTGCACCAAAATTCTTTAACGTAACCGGCCTGTCCCCAACAATTTCTACAAATTGATCCAACAAATCCATGACACCATTCCATGCCTGGTCGTGCTCGGTTGCATGGATGAGTCGGCCTTCCTGCTCATCGCTTCGAGCCATTTTTTCAAGCTTTTCCGGTATGTCAAGCTCATCTAAATACATATATAAAGCCTGAGCATAATCCGTTCCGGATGTTGCTTTTTTAAAACGATTTGCAAGTCGACGGATGGGCTCTGCCACTTGTTCCTTCGTTTCATTCAGCAACGCTTCCATTTTCAATTCTTCATCTGTCTGGATACTGGCCACCAGTTCAAGACCGCGATTTCTTTTATACTTCCAGCTCTGCTTCTTACTCCAGCGGTCACCATAATAGCCTCTGGATAATACGTAATTTTCTAGCAGGGCAGCACTCTCACGCTCTTTTGGTATATAGGCATTCTTATCAAACAAAAGGTCTGTTTTTATAGCACGGAACATCGGTTCATAACGCCAATTATTCGTTAAGGCTTCAAGCGTAGAGCGAATAAGCTCGATCAAAGGGTGATTAAGCATAGGTCTCTTTTGATCAATAAAGACAGGAATACCGTAGTCCATAAAGACGGTTTCCACCACTTCAGCATATTCCTGGCTATTTCTCATTAACACAAAGATATCTCTGTATCGATATCCTTCCCTAACACTCTTTAGAATCTTACGCGCGATTCCTTCCACCTCAGCCCTTCTGTTACCAGCCGGGCAAAATTCAAAATTCGGCTCTTGGTCGTAAACTGGTGCCGGTCTGTTGGCAAACCATTTATCCAAATGCTGCATGGATTCATTTTGAATAAATCGATGCGGTTCCTTAAATAAACGATCCTCCTCCACCTTTACTCCGTTTTGGAGCGCAATCTGATACAGATCAAAATAAGTTTCCCCTGTCATCCTAAATAAATGAAGTGGATCAGGCGCCAGTTCTTTAAAGGGTTGATCTAATGTCAACGAAACCGTCACATTCCTGCAGTGTTGCATTAGAGCTGCCATAATGCCGTATTCCTGAGCTGTAAAGCTGTAAAATCCATCTATATAAATTTCAGCATCGCGAAGGTAAGCTGATTCAGGCATCTTTTCTACTAATAAAGTAAAGTAATCCTCTGAATCTACGTACTGACCTTCTAATTCATGCTCAAATCCATTGTATAAAAGGGATAAATCATCAAGCTTTGACCGTAAAATCGGTGATACCTTTCCAGCTGATTGGTTCAACATTTCCTCTGGAGTCAGGCAATATCGCTTACATTCCTTCAGCAAATCACTCAACTGGGTAATAAAGCCCTGCTTATCACTAGAACGTTGAAAGGTCTTTAACTCGTCCTTATTTTCCTCCATGATTTTGCGAATCACCATGTTGACACCGACATTATTTAAATGCCGTCTGCCCATGCCGCCTGTTTCTTGTAGAACCTTCCAAGCAAGCCGGCTAAAGCTAAACACTTGGGCACGTATCATACCGCCTAGATTTGGCGTATTAATTAATTCCAGCTCAGCCTGAAAAGTCATCTGATCTGGAACAATATATATAATCGAAGGACCTTCCGGATCACTCTCCAGCTTGGTCCTAATGTCATTTAAAATAGTCTCTGTCTTACCTGTACCTGTTTTTCCAATATAAAATTGCAAAGACATTAAATGTGCCTCCCCCCTTTATATCTATCTCTCTATTTTATCATAATTAATGGCGTTTTCTCCTCAATTGACTCTATATCCCAGCATTGTAAAAAATGGTTTATTTCAATGAGAAGATTCGTTTTTGTTATATCACAGGAAACGAGAGAAAGAGGAGAAGTCAAAATAGGCACTAATATGAAAATGACAATCGGCAAGTGGAAAACTTTCACTGCAAAAATAAAACAATGACCATCTGGATTGTGATCATTGTTTTGGTTAGTTTCCTTATTAAATTCTATGCTCTCACTTTATATTTTTCAGGCATTTTATTAGGCGCTATTCTTACTTTAAACTCTTCAAAAAAATGAAAACAGATAACTAAAATTATTCACCAAATGTTTTTCTAAATCCATAAAAAGGTCTGTAACCGATTTGGTTATAAAAGGATTGAGATTCACTGCTTGCCAGCATCTCTATTCTCGTAGAGGGATACAATCCATGTACAAACTTTAGCAGATACTGACCAATCCCTAGCCCCCGGTATCTTTTTTCGATTAAAAGTTCGCAAATATAGAGAGTGACATGTTTATCAGTAATGCCCCTTATATATCCGATAATTTCCTCTTTTGAGAGTACTACAAATGCAATATTAGAATTGTTCCAGGCTTGCTTTGTTTTATCTTTCTCCGTAACTAAGTTTGTCCATTGTTCTTCCGCATTCAGCTTATTTATAGAAATAAAGTCCTGCTCACTATATTTGCGGATTTCTATGGGCTGCCCATGCTCTATGTAAATCATGATATCCCCCAATGCCTTTTTTATCGTTACTCCTAATGATTAGTTTCCCTATCTAATGTGACCTTTTCTTTCAAAATCACCTTGAATCTTTCTGGTTCATCCACTCGAATCGCAACTTGTTCATATTCTTTCTTTATGCCCATTATGAGAGTGGCTTGAACGGGGTGTTTTAATTTTAAAATAACATTTGGATAAACTTCTTCTAAATCTCGGTAAATGAATTCAATCGTCTTTTCAGTAACCTTTTGCTTAAGTTGTTCTTGTTCATCAATTAGGGATTCAATATCTGTCCACTTTATTTCCATACGTTTCATTAACCCAAGAGAAATATACATACGGTCCTCCGTAATCTTTAAGGGATTCAAACGGACAGCCTGAATATCTGCCACAAATAGAATGACCGAGTAAATATTAAGAAGGAGTAAGATCATGGACAATAGAAAGTATTTTCCATGCAGCCACCAATGAATTGCTGCTGTTTCAAAAACAATCGCGTGAATCAACATCACTTGGAAAGCAATATAGCTTGATTTTTGATGCAAGGTATATTGCTTTTCACTCAGCTTCATCTTTTTGTTCCAGCTTGCAAAAGCATAATAAAAAACCAGCATTTCTGAACAAATCATTTGAATAATAACAGGCGTTTTTTTCATTTTTTGCTCAACGGCATTCGAGAATGAAAAAACCACCGGTAGTGGACTATTTTTAACAGCACGGATAATGTACGGCATATATTTGAACAATGAGACGATGAGCAGCACTTCAAAACATACTAATAAACCTTCAATCAGAAAGCCGACCCAAGTGATTGATTCAAATGGCGCCAAATATTCCATTGGAATTAGGAAGCGGACTAAAACGAGACCGCTGGCCGCCAATAAAATCATATTTTTCCATCCCCAGCTTCTCTTCCATGCCATAAATAAAACCGGCAAAACCAATGCCAAATCAATTATGGAGCCTACCACTGCACCATTTGGATTGTATTGTAAAATTTCAACTCCAAACGCTGTACGATATAAACAAACATTAGAGATTAGAACAAGCAGAAACAACATAATCAATAAAAACTCTCGATATAAGGATTTTTTCAAAATCACCGTTTTCACACCTTCCTCCGAAACAATTCCACTTTTTCCTAACTGTCTATATGTATAAAAAAATAGAAATATCATCACTTCGCCTACAACAATCTTATTCGACAAATTTCAATTTTCCCCTGCACAATTCTATTTCAAAGCAAGAAAAAGACGGCAATCATTAGCTTGCCGTCTCTTCAGCCCATATTTGATTTATTTTAGATCATCTACTCTCCACAATCCAACCTATCCAATTCTTCATAAAGGTCTTCACGTACTTCTTCTGCTTCTTTCTTTTCTACATATAGTAGTTGAAGTGCTTCTAACGCTATCTCCTTCTCCATATCACGAATGATTTCTGATAAGCGATGTTCCACAGTAGCAATTTTTTTCTCCAGTGATTCGTAAGTCTCTTTCGAAATCACATGGTGTTCAAGCTGCACATTACTCTGACTCCGAGTCACCGATTGACTTGTTTGCTTTACTTGTAACATATCTGCAAGCATATGCTCTCTCGCCCAAGAGTAATTTCCTAAATAAACCTGTAATGTCCGATTTTGTAGCCAATATGTTTTTTGAAACAGCTTATTCAGCAAGTATCGATCATGGCTGACCACAATAATGGTCCCCGGAAATTCACTTAATGCTTCTTCCAGCACTTCTCTCGAATCAATATCCAAATGATTCGTTGGTTCATCCAGTATCACTAAATTAATATCCTGGTACATTAGCTGAGCGAGTCGTAATCTCATACGCTCACCCCCGCTTAATTTTTCTACCTTTTGAAAGACTTGAAAACCATAGAAAAGGAACCGGGCCAGAATATGACGGGCTTCCCCTTCTGTAACATGGACCTCCTGGCGGAAGGCCTCCAGAACGGTCATGTCTTTTCCTTCTTGAAATAGCTGTTGAGACAAGTATCCAATCTTCACATTGCTGCCCAGTTTGACCTCTCCAACGTCAGGTGTAAACTCATTCAGAACCAGTTTAAGAATGGTTGATTTCCCGGTGCCGTTAGCACCAACAATCGCAATTCGTTCACCGTATTGAACAAGCAGGTCCATATTCTCAAACAGTGTTTGCGTACCAAATCGCTTCGTAATTCCATGGAGCTGCAGGACATCTTTACCGCTTCGCTCAGATAGGTCGAAGTCTAGGTCCATTTTACGTCTTTCTAAAATAGGCCGCTTAATTTTCTCCATTCTCTCTAAGGCACGTTCCATATTGCGGGCACGTTTATGCAATCCTTCACTCGGCGGATTCGCCTGATTGGCCCATTCCCGCAATCGTTTTATCGCTTCCTTCATTTTTTTGATTTTCTTCTGCTGTTCCTTATATTGATTAAATTCTTCCAGAAGCCGCTTTTCTTTTGCTTGCACGAATTCAGAGTAGTTTCCTTCGTATACGAATATCTCTCCATCGTCCAAATCTAAAATCCTCTTAACCGTTCGATCCAGGAAAAATCGATCATGCGAGACAATCAGAACTGTCCCATCATAGTCTTCGAGGAATCCTTCAAGCCATTCAACTGCACCAATATCCAGATGATTGGTTGGTTCATCCAACAATAGGAGATCTGGCTTTTGCAGAAGCAGCACTCCTAAACAAACTTTTGTTTTCTCACCTCCGCTTAAGGAAACAAAACGTTTATCGAGCATCAAATCGAGCATCAGCCCATTGGCTATCTTCATAATCGTGCTGTCCATCTCATAGCCACCAAGCCGTTCAAACTGCTCCTGAACTTCTCCATACTGTTCTATACTACGAGCCAATGAGCTTTCATTAATATCAGTTGCCATACTATGTTCCAGTTTATCCAGTCTCTCCTTCAGCTCAACCATATGGCTAAAAGCAGATTGCAAGCATTCATATACCGTGATACCGTCAGTAAAGTCAGGGATCTGTGACAGCAAACCTATTGCTGCACCCTTTTTAATGTGAATAGCCCCCTCATCAATTGTTTCGACGCCTGCTATCATTTTTAGAATTGTTGATTTCCCACAGCCATTCCGCCCGACGAATCCAACTCGTTCTCCTTCCTTGATCTCAAACGTAATATTTTCAAATAGCTTTGTTCCGCCATAGTTTTTTTCAATTTGCTGTACACTGCATACAATCATGTGTATGAACCCCTCTCATGCTCATACCCTGTACATGAAAAAAAGCCATAGGAAAGTCGATATAAGACTTCCCCATGGCTTTTGAATTCCTATTTTATCAAGGGTATAGAGACTTATTATCGTTCTTTTTCATATGAAATTTCCTGAAAAGGGCAGACTACCCCCTTGGCGAAATTGCACATGAAAAATGGCACGGATCAATGACAAGTTTTCAAGCCATTGCAAACATACCTTCACAGAACGATTCATCTCTACACCTCCTTTAATGGAATAATTTAGTTATAATTATAAACTTTCAGTCAATTATTAACAACTGCTTTTTTCACTCTTCACAGATATCCTTCCATTCTACGAATGGTCCTTCTGTTCCACCCGATTCAAACGGATTTCTACTTGTTTGCCTACTAGCCATAAAAGGAAAATGACGATACCAACAATAATACTTTTTACTGGTTCGCGAATTAAAGACATAATGTCATGGCCAATATAACTAATAGTAAAGATCATGACCAATTTCCCTGCAAAGACAGCAAGCATATATTGTTTTGGACTAATGTCAGATAATCCGCAAACTATATTTACGATCGCGGAAGGAGTGAATGGGAAACAAAGCAAGATAAACAACGGGCCAAATCCATGATGATTGATCCAGAGCATCGCTTTTTGCACAGCCGAATGTCTATGTAAAAATGAAAGGGCTTTTTTCTTTCCATATTTTCTGGACAAATAAAACACAACCATCGCACCAGCGACAGCACCTGTCCAGGAGAGAAGAAATCCAATCCATAAGCCAAAAGCATTGGCATTAGCCGTCACAAAAACAAACAAAGGCAAAAAAGGAAGGAACGCTTCAACAAACGGGAGCAACAATCCCGGAATGGGACCTAAGTTTCTATAATCACTTATTAATTCGGCTAAATGCTCCAATGTTAGCCATTCTGTTAACCAATTAAGATCCATAGTCTCTCCTCACAAACAAATAACAAATTCAGTCCATACTATATAAATATCCCCATATACATTAGATTGAAACAATCCTTACCCCTATTATATCAGATTGCTGTAAGGAGAGAATTAGTTAGAAAATAAACTTGTCAAAAATGTGAAAAGCGATTATTCTATATAGGAACATACGTTCGTTTTTTTACAGACATTGAAAGGACGCGATTTACATGACCCGCATCCCTACAGAAGAGCGCAATATAATGGAAAAAGCGATCTATCTACCCATGGTCCTCACCGTACTTGCCCGAGACCTTCAAGTGGTAAAAGCATCGCCCCTTAAATTAAAACAACCATACATATTATTAATTGATGAAACCATGAAACAGGTCCAAGCAGAATTGAAGCAAGCAAGCCACTATATGAGGACACATCAACTCAAAGTGGAAGAAACAAAAAGAGACGAATCATTCACCTCCTTTTTATTTCTGTATAAAGGCTATGAGGAATACCATAATTATTTCAATCCCCGTATTCGAAATAAAGTACAGGAATTACTGGAGTATTATTTTTTGAAGCAGTGGACTGACCAACTGAAAAATTAACAGCAATAAGTTTCATCGACCTTCCTTATAACTATTTGATGAATGCATTAAACCATGCTTTGCTTGGAAATCTGAATTCCTATCATTAACTTGCATGGCGTTATATAAATAATGTGTCTTTCGCTCCGTCTCTGCTAAGGTTTGAAGCAGCTTCGACTTCAGCATTGCAGTTCTGAGCATCTGGTTTTCAATGATACTATATGAAACTGGAACAACGATAGATTGCTTATTATGAAAATTAATTTGGGTTTTAGTCGCGTCAATCTTAACTCTGGATACAATGTGTTCATAAGAAAGCCAAATACATGATTCTTTTGCAGGAGATGTAGTAGGAAAAAAGAATAATCGATTAGCCGGTTCTAACGATATCGGCACTTTATGCGAGATACCGAGGAGCTTTTTCGTCGACTGGCATCTCCCAGGATAATCAGCCCCAAAATAATCACAGCTGGATTTTACTACTTCCGATGGCCTAAAAGGTACTAAAATTTCTTCATCAAATTCAATCACTTTAGAATACGTTTTCGATCCGTATTCTACTGGAACAACAGCAAATGTAAATGGACTTATTTCGTAATCCTCTCTCCTGGTAATCACGTTCTTTTCCATAGCTTCCTCCTTATAAATCCTGCAATTAAACTACAATTTCAATATAACATAATATTTTAAAATAATTGGTTTATTCACCAAAATTTCAATTTTAACCCAGAACCCCCATGATTGTTACGGTTAATTCATTTTATATTCTGGGTATATGATAAATAACTATTTCAAACTACCAAAGTAAATTTTCTGAATAATTTAAATATTTAGTTGATTTTTCTTTTCATCTGACTTATAATAAAAAAAAGCAACGGGGGGATATCCATGAATCACGAAAAAGCAAATACAGATATCGTAAAAGCTGTTGATGTGACTGTTGACCAGGGGACCATGGAAGATCTACTGATGGATATGATGATTTACGAAGCTCAACTAACCCATGCACATAGGAAACTGAAAGAAGAAATCGATCATGCCTTGGACAATAAGGACAAAGAAGCATTTATGAAACTTTCCGCCGAGCTAATTGAATTGGAGAAAAACTTTGGGAATTAATTCAAACAACTTGTAACGAATAAATACGGTGTATAAACAAAATCACAGAGCGAGGATCATTTAATCCCGCCCTGTGATTTTCTTGTTTTCACTCTTTAATCACGGTATTTCCCTAAATAAAATGAAAACGTTGACAGTATTTAATCAAATACTTTGAAAATGTTAGGGTCGAATCCAAACGTTCCTTGTTTGAACTATATAAAGTCTCCTTATCAGTTGTGCGAGCAAGAACAGCTTCATTAATAATCTGATGATACTCTTTTGGCATATGGCTTAAACCATATCTCCCTGCCCCTGTCTTGGAAATGATATCGTCTTCCGCTAACGTATAGTATTGACAAAGCAGCCCAAGAACTGTCCATTCTATTTCCTCCCGTATATCGTGAGCAGGCATGTTCAGCAATTCATCGAATGAGGATTCCAACCACTGAACTCGATCGCCCCAGTATGTATTCATATTCGCGAATACATAGGATTGTAATTGTTTCGAGCGGAATTCCAGTTCAAAATCCGAGGAAGCAGGCCCAAGAACAGTAATTCCTTTTTTAGCAAAAAGTGTCCATGTCACAGGATTGAAATTAAAATAGGGGCCAAAGCTTAAATTTCCGCTATTATAATAAAAATGATTTTGATGATCATTGTTCACTTTCCCTAAGTCTCCCAAGTAATATAGACACCGTCCATCTCTGGAGTCTTATATTTTTGAGCGATCATTCTATGAATCTTTGAGAGAATACCAGCTTCATCTTCTGTGAAATGCCGACTTGTGACAGAAATAAAATCGATATCACTTTTACCTTTTTCAAAGGCATCCAGTGCAATGGAGCCATGTAAATACAAGCCCTCCAACTCATTTGGCAGATATTCATTGAATAATCCTTCGTATTCATTCAAAATAGTTTCTACGATTTTTGGTATTTTCAACATACCTATCCCTCTATTACTATAGTTAGTATAATTCTATTGTCATAAACACACTGTTCGGGTTCTCTTTGTAATCTGCAAACGGCTTACAATATTGAAATCCAACACTCTCTAAAGCCTTTGGGCTGGTTTAAAGGCAGCCATTGATCCAGTTTCCAGACTTAGTTTCTTATAGTTACGTTCCTTCGCTATATTGATAATGTCCTCTAGCAGCTTTCTAGCTACCCCTTTTCTTAAATGATTCAGTGAAGTTTTCATCGATTTAATCTCTCCATGAGTCATATCAAGTTCTTTCAGGGCCCCACAGCCAACTAACTCCTCATTCTCCCAGACACTCCAAACCGTGATATTTGTTTTTTTCAACTCTTCCAAATTTAAAGCATGTATACTCTCAGGTGAAGAATGCTCGGCCATACTGTAAAGATGGCTATTAATTAAAGCAGCCACTTCAGTTCCTCTTAAATCATCCAATTTAATCTTCATTCAATCATCCCTCACCTTTGACGCCCCCAAAAGAATATACAAATCTTTAATTTATGTCTCCTAAATAGACGGGAACCTTATCACCTTTGTGATAGTTGATTACCTGTTTTCTCATTGCACAAGGATAGAGCCTGTATGCTAATAAATCACTTAACGGCAGCCATTCTACTCCGATTTGTCCCTCATCAGGATTTAGTCCATTTTGAATCACTGTATTCCT
This sequence comes from Bacillus sp. D386, assembly GCF_006346415.1. Lineage (NCBI taxonomy): Bacteria > Bacillati > Bacillota > Bacilli > Caryophanales > Bacillaceae > Bacillus > Bacillus sp. D386. The sequence goes on from NZ_VEMV01000001.1 coordinate 862,534, forward strand.
TCCTTTAATCGTACATAAAAACATATATTCAATTTGATGGGTTTCCATATCAAAAGCAGCATGTTCATGATTTTGTCCGATATATTCACGAATCAGGATTAAATCACCAATTTCAACCTCCTGTCCTATTTCTTCTATACATTCTCTTATTAACGCTTGATGAAAGGTTTCTCCATGCTCCTGCCCGCCACCAGGCAATATATAATAGACACCTTCATGGTCTTCCTTTTTTATCGCGAGTAATTGATCATCCTGAATAATAATGGCTTTAGCAGAGTTTCGAATTGGCATTATCGTTCATCCTTTTATTTATATATTTTTAATGACAAAAAGAGCTGAAAATTCAGCTCATATGGTTATGATTGATTTAGAATTGAGTCAGCGTTCATATAACGTTCACTGATGATATTACGATGGTGCACTTCATGCCCGGCAATGATAACAGCCAGAGCACGAACCGTAATATCATAATCATTAGCTGAACCCCGGCGCAGCCACTCTTCACTGCAAAGACTTTTCAATAATACAATCGTTGACTGACGGACGATAGACAAGTTTTGCAGAAGCTCTTCTACTGTTTGTTTTGTAAAGGATGCTTGCTGAACATATTCTTCTTCATTAAAACCTGGCAAGTTTCTGCGTTCTCCTCGCGCGATTGCAAGAAGCCTGTATGCCATGATTCTCTCTGTATCAATCATATGTCCGATAACTTCCTTGATACTCCATTTCCCTTCGGCATAACGGAATTCCGCCTGAGTATCAGTTATTTTTTCCAAAGCGGCAATCGTCTGTTTTATTTGTTCGGATAAAAGTTGAATCAAATCACCTTCCGGAACTAATTCTACATATGGTTGATAATAAGGGGTATATTCATTTTGTTTTAATTGTTTTCGCATATTCCCTCTCCTTTTATGTATTTCCTCTATTTATTCCACCTTCATTGCTTAAATTCCTTTATTGCACGATAGCAAAAACAGAGCCACTCCGTCTAACGAAGGGCTCTTCATTTTATTCATTATAACTTTTTATTTTTTATACTTCTCTGCCATTTGAATCCGTTCAAGCATGGTTGGATGACTGTTCCGGAATATTTTAATCAGTAAAGGCGGATTCACTTGGCTTAGCCCCTTTTCAGAAAGTTTCTGAAAGGAGGAAATAGCTGCTTCAGGATTATCGGTCATGTTTAATGCATAGGTGTCTGCTCTTGTTTCCTGCACACGGGATACATAATTTGTAACGGGACTTGCTGCGAACAACAGAATGGACGTAATCAGTAAAAAGAGCGGCAATGACCGAATATCACTCATGGATTCTAAGTGATACAATTCCCCTCTGTTCCGTATGGCTCTTTTCATCCATTTATCTGTCAGCCATAAACCAACCAACATGAGAACCAAATACCCGGCAATACCGAGGTATATATGTTTTTCCACATAATGAGCCATTTCATGAGCCATGATAAATAAAATCTCATCATCCTCTAGGCTGTTCAATGTGGTGTCCCAGAGTACAATTCTGGAATTTGAGCCAACCCCTGTTACATAAGCATTTAAAGAATTGGTTTTCTCTGACATATTTACTTCATACACATGCTCAGCCGGAATATTGGCTTTTGCTGCCAAATCAAGGATTTGTTCTTCCAATACTTTATCTTTCAGTGGGTAAAAATCATTGTAAAGCGGATCGATGACAACCGGCTGAATAAACATGACGAATATCGTGAATGGAATGCATAAAAGCCAGCTATACAGCCACCAGCGAGCGGGACTTTTCCGAATGAGCCAATACAAGACAAGAACAACAATTAATGTCATTCCTAGATCCACCCAAAACTCAATAAAATTATCCTTCATCCAGGAGGAGAAAACCTGAGAGGATATGCCATAGGCAAGCGATATTTTATATCGAATGTATGAAAGCGGCAGGAAGACAATAAATAAAAGGAGTGAAAGCCAAAAGACATAGGCGCTAATTTGAACGGAATGTCTTTTCCAGGATTGCTTCCCCCATTTCTCTAGCCCTTTGGACAATCCAGATATCAGAACAATCGCATAGAATAGCCACTCAAGCGGTGTACTGATAAAAAAGAAAAAGTTTCGTATTTTAGAATACGTTTCACTCTTTTCTAACAATTCCTTATTCATAAACGTAGAGGGATCTGCATTGGTTCCCCTCATCGATTCAGGAATAGCTGTATTGGCACCATGAAAAAGATAAACATATATCGCCAATGCATAAATTAGAAATAGGCCTAATATGATTAAAATCCATTTTCTCCGCAAATATACCCCTCCTCAAACATTCCATCTATATAGTTTACCGGCATTTGTACAAGTTAGAACCTTAATTCATTCTTTCTCCATACGACACAAAATAGACACTCATTTCTCACAAGTTTCCAACAACTTTACCATAACCACTATCTATATAATGGTAAAATAGGGGAGGAATAACAAACAGAGGGGAACTGTTAAACGATATGAAAAAGTTATATATAGGTTTTACTATCTTATTAATTTTAAGTATCGGTGCTGGTATATACTACTTCACTGGTTATAGGCAGTCACAAATGGAGTTTCCTAATGAAGTTACAATGGAATCCACTACCGGTACGGATTATTCATTCAAGGAAATTCCACAAAAAATACGCCTATTGGAATTTATGTATACAAACTGTCCTGATGTCTGTCCAAATACAACCTATCAAATGGTCGATATACGCGATCGGCTTGTGAAAGACGGTCTGTTTGGCGATAAAGTCGAATTCCTGACAGTCACAATTGATCCAGCTCGGGATACACTCCCGATTATGAAAGAGTACGGTGAGACCTTTAAAACAACTGCTGCAGACGGATGGTATGTATTGCGTGGAGATGCAGAGGATACAAGAAAGCTCGCAGATGCATTCCGTTTCCAATATAAAGACCCCGGTTCAGGATTCCTAATCCACACAAATGCCACTTATCTTATTAATGAAAAAAACCGTGTCATTGAAGTATTTGGAATGGGAGAAAAGGATTTTGACCGAGAAGAAGTTTACAAGAAAATTGTTAAGAATGCTGAAAAGATGTAGCTGATTCCAGAAGATTTGTATATAAAGGTGTAGGCAAAAAAAGACAGCTCTTTTAATTATCAAACCAATCAACCTTCTCCATCCACTCTAAGAGTATAAGAAAAGACTGTCCATTGACAGTCTTGTTCTTATGCGGAAATACTATCCCTCGCACAATTAGAGAAACCTAAATTTCCATGAGAGAAGCTTCAGCTTTGCAGCCTGCATAATCAGCTCCAAGAAAATCTAGTAATTCCTGATTTCGGTCATGAAATTGTTCTAACCCTTTATTATGTGATTTCCACATAATCTCTGTGTTTTTTTCAAAACTCTTAAGTTCAAACGGCGGTCGATAAACGAATGCTTTCCCTTCTTGCTCCAGCTTTTCTATCAAATCCATGGTTTGATTATAATGATGTGCACGGTTCTCCATGGCTTGAACCAGTTGCGGATATTTCTTACGCAATAGTTTCACTGCCCATTTTGTCTGACTGTCGAGCTTCTTCCTGTAGCCCGGCGGCCTGGTCAAGATGATGACATGCTTTTCATAGCCATCTGCTATCGCCTTTTGGATTGGTACCGAATCAGCTAATCCTCCATCATAATAAGGAACATTATTTATTTTAATTTCAGGAAACAGGACTGGAATAGCACATGTGGCCCGCAAAATTGTAGCCCCTTTGTCCATTGTTTTACCATCCATGTATTCTACCTGTCCGGTATAGGCATTTGTCACGCCAAACAAAACTTGACCTTGATAGTTTTGATATGTCTCCCAATCAAAGAAATCCAACTGATTAGGAACCGTATCATAGGCAAACGTCAGCCCAAACAGACTTCGCTCCGTTAGAAAATTGCGCACTCCGACATAGCGCTTATCATTCCGGTAAGTAGATATAAAGCGAATCGTCCTGTTTTTTTGCTCAGAAATATAGGAACATGCACTAATAGCACCCGCAGAGATTCCCAATATGTAAGGAAACATCATCTCTTTCTCTAAAAAACCGTCTAAGACACCCGCTGTATATACCATGCGGAATGTTCCGCCCTCTAAGATCAAGCTCGTATTTTTTATATTGATAGGAATCATCAAAAAGTCTCCTTTATTCATGCTCATTATAGATGTTTATAGATGTTGTTTAAGCCATAAGCCTCTCTTCATCCACAATCAATTGTAACGTATCAAAACTTCTATAACGCTGGTTAATCTATACTATTTTTCCTAGTAAAAAGGAGCTGTCCCGAAAGCCAGGGAAGTATGGCTAATAAGAGGACAGCTCTTACATTCTATTTAAATGGTAGGATAGTAATAAACTTATTCTTCCACTACAATCCGGTCACATAACACCATAATACAAGGACGTTGTTGATATATCTATTGATACCACTAAATAAGTTGAACAACTAATCCTCAACAAGGAAGTTATGCTATGACCCTTTACATTTATTATAAGGCAAATAATATATATTTTTCTAACTGTAATGACTGCCAAAGTGGTGACTGAAAAAAATACTATTTCAATCTTAGTAAATACAAAATTATAAATCAGGAAGTACATTCCCATTTTTATTTTTATTTTAGTATTTCCATATTATCCAAAACAATATATAATGTTATAAATCCATAATAAGGAAAAAGCGATGAAGAGAAGAGTAAGCGCGCTTAAGCATAACAGAGAACTCCAGTAGCTGAGAATGGAGGATGTAATAGCCCGCCGAACCAAGTCTCGGAGCTTCGTATAGGATATTTCATCTGATATTGATTATGCGTCGGTTTCTCCCGTTAAAGAGATAGAGTATAACCCGGCCTTGTCCTGCGTACTCGAAAAGATTTCTGTGGCGACACAGGAATAAACTGGGGTGGCACCGCGAACTACTAAATTCCAAAAGTCTCGTCCCCAAGGTTGTTAACCTTGGAGGTGAGACTTTTTTATTGGCCTAAAAATCAATGTCTGGGAGTGGATTAAATGAAGTGGAAATACCCCCTTTTACTCTTACTTGGAATTGGAGTATCGAATGTTGGTGCATGGATTTATTTGATTGCATCAAATTTAATTATTTTGGATAAGACAGAATCACCCTTAGCCGTTTCTATCCTATATATCCTATTGCCTATTGCATCCTTATGTACAAATTTCTGGTCTGGGACTTTAATTGATCGGTTCAATAAAAGAAAGCTCATGATTTATCTAGATATTATAAGAGCCATTTTTATTTTTATCTTACCGTTTTTAGATTCACTTCCATTTATTTACTTCATTGTATTTATCATCAATATTGCCAGGTCTATTTTTGAACCAACCTCAATGGTCTACATGACAAAATTAATTCCAAAAACAAATCGACAACGATTTAATGCCATGCGAAATTTTATTAATTCCTGTGGTTTTATACTAGGGCCTTCCATAGCGGGCTTCCTTTTTATCATTGGTTCTCCTAATTTAGCAATCCAAATAAATTCTTTCGCTTTGTTCTTTTCAGTAATCATTATTTTGTTTCTTCCAAATGTAGAATTTGGGAGTGAAGATCGTATATATGAAAAAATTAAACCTTCATTAATGGTGAATGATTGGAGAATCATCCTTCAATTCAATAAAACAAATAAACATATAACATTAATATATATTCTGTTTAGCGGAATTTCTGTATGTATGTCTGCCTTAGATTCATTAGAGGCTGCATTTGCAACCAAAGTTCTCTTTTTATCCGAAAGTACCTATGGATTTCTTGTTAGTATTGCCGGTGCAGGAATCATTGGGGGTTCACTAGTAAATACAATCTTTGCGAATCAATTGAAAATAAATGTACTAATGGGACTTGGAGCGTTTTTCACTCCGATTGGTTATCTAATCTTTGCCTTTTCAAACGATTTTATATGGGCTTCAATAGGATTTTTCGTTTTAACATTTTCTTTATCATTTGCAAATACAGGCTTTTTAACCTTCTACCAAAACAATGTGCCTGTAGATATTATGGGCAGATTCTCCAGTGTCTTAGGGATGCTAGAGGCAGTTTTAATCATCATATGTACAGCCTTAATTGGATTATCTGCCGAACTATTTGATATTCGCCCTGTTTATATCATGGGTTCCTTTATTTTTTTCCTGTTGGGGCTGGTCATTAATTTTGTTATATCTGATCATTCGAAAAGAAGTTATTATATTCAAGTATAAAAAACAATAATAATACAGGTACTTTCTAGAAAAGAGAAAGTACCTGTTTTTTGTATTATTTAATAATCTATCATAATCCTTCAATTCGATCCAACCATTCATTTATTAGAACGTTAAAAATTTCGGGCTGTTCAATTTGTAAATTATGGCCTGCTTTATCCAAAATAGCGAAAGTTGCTCTAGGATACTTTTTAATTAATTCGAGTGCGTCCTGATAGCCAACAGACGAATCTTGTCTGCTCAGCAGGAAAACGCTTGGCTTAATAAAATTTGTTTGGTCAATCTCGAAGGAAAATCCATATTGGTCTATGTACGCCATCAAAAATTTTTCATCACCTAGTTTACTGCCGCTTACAATCTCTCGTTTATACCTCAACCATGTGTATTCATCAAGTATGACATTATTTTTGCTGAAATTCTCTACATCTTCCGTTGTTAATGTGGCTAAAAATTCTTCATCCGTCTTAAATATTTGATGTTTCTCCACTCTTCTGTTTTCTAAATAGGGGAAGATAACCGGACAGATAAAAGCAGCACCTAATAAACTATCATATTGATTTTGAATAACTCCTCTTGCTATATATCCCCCATAGGACTCACCTGCAATGATATATTCTTGGTCAGGCAGGATGGCTTGAATAAAATCTTGAACGGTATTCAGCATATCATCAGCATTTGTAATGTCATCATAGTTTTTCGTCAAACCCATGCCAGGAAGGTCAAAATAAATACGGCGATACCCATTTCTATCAGTAAATATGGGTTCCATACACCCTTTCATTAATCGATGATCGAGGGAATACCCGTGTAACATTAAAATGGGTTTACCTTCACCTATGTCTTCATAATATATTTCTGCCTGGCAGACTTTGCAATATGGCATCCTATTAACCTCATTTCTAAGCAGTAAATCCTACATTCAATATTCTCTATAATTCGTTCCATGGCCTTCTTGCCCAGTTTATAGAATTAGAAAAAAAGAGCTGGTCACATCATATGAAGCGGACTGCTCGGAGTATCACTCTCACCTATACATATCAATCAGTAAGACTAAAGCCCATAATATGATCCGTATAAAGTGCATAGGATTCTAATTCAATGATGTTATCAGGTGCTGAAAATGGAATTATTTTTACATTTCTAAGCAATATCATTCCAGATAAATTGGTAGTATTGCCTTCATTAATAATGCTGTGTATATCATCTTCTGCTTCAAGGATTGATTGTTCCAATAAAGACATCTCACCCATAATAGGTTCTTTTGTATTGATTTTGTCGGCAATGATTAAACAATGAGAAGTCGTTATTTGGATTTTTTTATTTTCTTCTTTATGTAGCTCATCTAAGGTTGCTTGAGTTAATAATAAAGTTATTTTTTTCATATCATGTACCGTATTCAACTCATGACCTGTGACAGTGAAACGCATCATATTTCCCCCTTTATCACGAGCATACTCTTCCAAAAAGTCACTCTAAACAAGTAAATTCTCTATTAGGTTTAAGAAATCCTTCTTCAGCTAACTGTTTCTCCACCACATAAGAGGTTCAACAGAAAAAAGCGTTAATCCTTTTGAATCAACGCAACATTTGGTTCATTATACATATTCAAAGTCAAAGCACCAGTAATGTAAAATATCTCTTTTTATTTACCGTTTTTACCCCGTAAATTCAGTAAGGTAAATAAAACTATTTAGAACTCCATCCACCATCAATGATTAATTCTTCACCAGTAACAAATTTGGATTCATCAGAGGCTAAATATAAATAACCGTTAGCAATATCAATCGCTTCACCTGCGAATGGTGGTAATGGTATTGTACCTTCAAATGCTTTCCCCAATACTTCTCGGGATGTCACACCATGACGCTCGGCAGCACCTGTTAAAATGGCTCCTGGATAAATAGAATTTACTCGGATATTATCTTTAGCAAAGTTGATAGCTGCATGTTTTGATAGGGCACGGACACCACCTTTTGCTGCAGCATACGCAGCTGCACCATTGTCAGCGCTTCCAATAATCGCTGCTAAAGATACACAATTGACGATTGATCCACCGCTATTTTCCTGCATATAAGGAATAACGGATTGCATTCCTAGGAACACGGAGGTTAAATTTAAGTTAATAGTACGATTCCATCCATCTAATGTTTCTTCCAAAAGTGTTTTATGAAACGATACACCGGCATTATTAATTAAAATATCAATTTTACCAAATGCCTCTTTTGTTTGTTCCATTACAGTTTTCCAATCTTCATCAGAAGTGACATCTAAACGAGCACATAGTATATCGCCTTCTATTACAGCAGTTACTTCTTCTAACTTATCAAATGCGATATCTGTTGCTACAACCTTTGCGCCTTCACTTATGAATAATTGAACTGCAGCTAACCCCATACCTGACGCAGCACCCGTGATAATTGCTACTTTATTATCTAAACGTCCCATCAAAATCCCTCCATTCGATTAAATGTGATTTTTTATCACACTTAAAACTTAACAATCCATCCATTTAAGGTCAATCATTTTATCTTTAATTTCAAACAATTCATTGCTAAAATAGTAACAGATTGGACGTGAATGTATGGAAGACCTCTTACAATTAAGCTACTTAGGTAAAACGAACTTCATCGTTGCCATTAAGTCCTTAGCAATACTTGCAAACGAAAAAAAGCTTGTAACTAGCAGCACTTTAACTGAAAAACTAAATGTTGAATCGAGCTTTATTAGGAAGGTATTAGCTAAATTAATGCAGGAAAAAATGGTTGAAGGTTTTGAAGGGCGCTACGGTGGTTATAAGCTGGTTGTTAATCCCGAAAAGACAACTCTTTATGATGTGTATGTTGCCATTGTGAAAGACGCACATCCGACTAAAATGGATAAAGAAATCGATGAAATGGACAAAAATATTTTAGATATTCTACTAGAAGCACAACATAAAATAAAAGATGTCTTGAGCCAATATTCTATTAATGATCTTGCAAATAGTTCTTTAAAAAAGAATCTTTTTTGATTTTATCTTTATATTTTACAATAAAACACCTCTACACTATCAAATTGAGGCCGTTTAGTATTGCCATATCTTTTAATCAAAAAAAGCATGCTTCTTGATACAGAAACATGCTTTTTACTATTATTCTACATCTAAAATTAAGGACTCAATATCTACATCATTTTCGATCATATTATTCTCTTTCATGAATTTCACTGTTTTTTCCATACTCTCGATATCTGATGGTTTGATTTCCATATTGAAGTCATACATTTCATACATTTCTTTTACACCATCTAGAGGTAGTTCGGTTTCCTTTGCTGTAATTTCCATGACTTCCTCATAATTTTCATCGATATATTGCAGTGTCTCTTCTTGTACTTGTAAAAATTTCTTTACTAAGCCAGGATTCTTCGAGTAGAAATCTTCACTAGTTGCAACTACAATTGTTCCATCGACCAGCCCTTCACCATTTGTAACCACCTGGTACCCATCTTGAATCATATTATATGCGGTAGGGCCAGCTAGTAACGCAAAGTCGACTTCCTCTGCTACTAACGCTGCTTGTGCAGAAGGTATATCCATTTGAACAAATTCAATATCCTTTTCTGTTAAGCCTTCAGTTGCTAAATAATTGATAAGCAGTTCATGTAAAATTGTTCCCTTTGGACCAGCAACTTTTTTCCCTGCTAGATCTTCAGGTGATTTAATATCTTTCAGGTTTGTAAATAACATGAAAGCCTCAGGAGAACGGCTATACATGCTCATAATTTTGATATCCGCTCCATTCGATGCAGATAAAATGACAGATGTGGCACCGACTGCATTCAGGAATTGGATATCACCTGAAGCCAAAGCCTGAGTTTGTTCAGGGCCGGTTGTTAAATTGGAATAGCCGAATTCAATCCCTTCTTCCGCAAAAGAATTGGCCAACAATCCTTTTTCCTTTTCTACAATAGAAGGAATATTTAAAGGAGATTGCACATAAGTTGTCTGCACCTTATCAACAGTATACGTGTTCTCCTCGTTATTTTTTGTACTGTTCTTATCAGAATCGGTATCTTTTCCACAAGCAACGATAACTGATATGCTCAGTAAAGCAAGTAAAGATAATAACCATTTTTTCATTTTATGTCCCACTCTCACGCTAGTTTTTCTATGATGTTTTTCTTTATTTCTATTAGAGAAGGCGATAATACATCTCTTGGATATTCATATTGCTCTAAGTTAAATTGAGCATGAATCCTTCCTTCATTAACTACAAAGATATTTTGTCCTATTGCTATGGCTTCTTCGATACTATGGGTAACAAAGATTATACTTTTCTTTTTTAGTTGGTTAATTCTTATTAATTCTTTCTGCATTGCCTCACGTGTGAAATAATCGAGTGCAGCAAATGGTTCATCCATTAAGATAATGGATGGGTCATAGGCTAATGCTCTTGCTAATGCGACTCTTTGTTGCATGCCTCCGGATAATTGGTGTGGATAGGCTTTTTCAAACTTTTTTAATCCTATCAAATTCATTAACTCTTCTATTTCCACATCATTAATCTTTTGTTTTTCTAAACCGAATGTAATGTTCTTAGATACGGGTAACCATGGCATCAAACGGGGTTCTTGAAATACAAAGCTAATTTTTTCATTGCTATTAATGGACACTTCTCCTGCATCGCATTGCTCCAGATTGGCTAATATGCGCAGGAGTGTCGTCTTCCCACATCCGCTTTTTCCGAGAATGACACTGATGCTATTCTGAGGGAATTCGAAATTAACATTTTTTAAAACATCATGCTTTTTTCCATCTACCATAAAACTTTTATAAAGTTGATTTATTTTAATCCCAGCTATTGTCTATACCTCCAATACGAGTGAATTTCTTGCTAAAGAACGAGAAAATTTTATCGCAGATGACTCCCAGGAGGCCGATCACCAGAATTCCCACAATCACTTTATCAGAGCGAGACATCGTCTGCGCATCCAATATGAAGTACCCCAAACCGCTTGCAGCGGCAATCATTTCAGCACCAATAATAGCTCTCCAGCTATATCCCAGGCCAACCTTCATTCCTAAAAGAATATCTGGGACAGCAGACGGAAGAATTATTTTCAGAAAACGTTGCCTTGGATTTAATCCTAAAACTTTTCCGACCTCCAAAAGCTTATAATCACAAGAACCAAAGCCCTTTTTTATATTTAAAAACATTGGAAAAAAGGAAGCTAAAATGATTATGATTGTTTTGGATTCTTCTCCGATACCAACCCATAAAATTAGCAAGGGAATCAGGCTAAGTGGAGGTACATTTCTGAAGAACTCCACAATATGATTGTAATAAGGAGAAAGGGCAGGCTTTAAACCAGCAATGATGCCTAGAAAAAAGGCGAATACAAAGGCAATCGAAAAGCCGACTAGTACTCTATATAAACTTGCAAAGATATGAATAAATAATTCTCCGTTTTGTACCATTGATACAAAGGTATTCCATACTTGCATTGGACTAGGCAGAATATAGGCACTCCAAACTTCGAAATAGCTGCATAAATACCATGCGATTAAAATACAAGCAATCGGTATAAATCTTTTTATAAGATTATTCATTTGTTATCCTAACTCCATCTCCATTATGGCAGCCACCTTGGCAATATAACATTTCTATTAATTGTTTTTCTTGCTTAGGAGTACTCTGGAAAAAGCAATCAATATCATCCTTCGATGCAAGGCTGACTACATTAGGGATATTATCAAAAAAGCCTGGTGGAATCGGACTGTTTTCAGTTGGTTTACTATTAAGCTTGATTTGGTGATCTCTGCAAAATTCAGTCCATGTTTGAAATATCGTATTTTTCAATGCCAAGCTAGTTCCTAGGTCTTTTAAATCTGTACAAGGAGTGATGATATATAGTTCTGCATCATCATCTTTATATCTATTAGCCAGTTCTTCAGCACAATGAATTAAGATTGGTTGGATAGTAGCGTACTCCTGGCCAATTTGATCATAATGAGTTTTTACATAGGAAATTGCTTTAGGACATCTATTATCACAAAGGAGCTGATTACATCCTTCGTATCGCTCTTTGTATTTATTTTTCACAGTCATCAAGTGATTTTCCTCACAAGTAACAACCTGAAAATCTAAGCATTCTAAGGTAGAATATAATTCTTCCTGTTCATACATTTTTAAAACAACAGGATTTAGCCAAATATATTTTTTCACTTCCTTCTCCTTTCTAATTAGAAGTGATAAAGATTAACAAAATTATTTCTGAATAATATTATCATAAATGATAATGGTTATCAATGAAGTTCATATTCATTTATATCATTGCCAAAGAAAGTAAAATCTGTTAAACCTTAAAATATCTACTGTCCTTACAGTTAGCGTTTATTTATCAAGACTAAATCTAAAATAGATATAAATTAAGAGGCTCGGACACAAATTATAAACGATCCTAAAAAAGCGAACGATATCTAATTTTCGACTTTGTTACTTATTAAAGAGTTAAGTTGGAAGAAAAGTTCGTTCCATTGCGCTACAGCCACTCGCTTTCCGCGGGGAGGAAGCTGAGCCTACGTTACTTCCCGCAGGAGTCGGTGGCTTCCGCTCCATTCCACTAAGTTTAATAATGGTATACAAGAAGTAACCAATCTATTGAAAACAAATAAGAATCCGACCTATTAGGTGAAATATTTATTAAAAAATCACCTAATAGATCGGATTTATCATTGACTGAAATACTTATGCCCCAGTCTCCATGTTATTTCTCTAAAGCCTTCATTTATTTATTCACAAGATTAATTATTTCGCTAAGTATAATTTCAATACCCATTAGCCTCCATAAATAACTACTCAGTAGCAGTCTTGGTCTTCAACTTTTAACTGCTTCAACCATTTTCTAACTCGTTATATTGTTGTGCTGAACTAGATGGGACAAATACGATTGGATATTTTCCGCGTAATTGTTTCTTCAATTCCTGGAACAGCCGCAATCCTTTTTCATTGTGCCATTCCTCTAGCTTTACTCCATTTTCCTTTAATAGGTCGGTTTCTAACTCAATCCAATTGCCATATTCCGATATCCATTCCAATAGTTCTTCCTGTAATTTATCTGATATAGGGAAATTATCTATCTCCAAATTTACTCCACAATCATTACACCAAATTGGGTCACTCATAAAATCAGCTTCAAATTTATATGAAGTATGGTTGCAATTTCTATTTTGTTTCCAAATCATTAGTTAATCCCCATTTCAACTTTATAAATGAAGCTTGCAAATATACAATACTATGATTATATCTGTTATATACATATTATTACAAAACATCCCCTTTTTGCTGCATAAAAAATAGAGCTGTTCACAGCTCTGGATAGTATTGTAATATCCCGTTTTTTAAATTTGTATGAATTAAATGATCTTCTGTTTCCTACTTAGTTTAAAAAATCCTTTTTATATTGAACAGCTAGAAATATTCCTGAAGCAATGAATGCAAGAGAATATTTAAATAAGAAGAAAATTTGCCACATATATTCTTTCGGGAAAATTACGTCACATAAAATTACTACGCTTAACATAATGAAGGTACTTTTTAAGTGTATTTGATTTGTTCTTTCGTCAGCCTTACCTATTTTTCTATAAAATACGTACAACAGAATTACTCCGACTATAAGCAATAAAATACCGATGCCAATAAGCATATTCCAATTACCAGTTGATGCTTCCGCCCAAGTTTTTAATGGATAAAAAGTTGTATTTGATATTTCCTCACTTTTCATTTTGATCGCACCCTTTCACATAAGTAAAAATATGGTTAATATCTACGTTAAAGAACTCAGCAATTCGAAAAGCTAAAACAAGGGAAGGAGAGTAATTATTCTTCTCCATCACATATATGGTTTGTTTGGATACTCCCACAGCGTCAGCCAGCTCTTTTTGGGACAATCTTTTTAAAACTCGATGCTCATATACTTTATTTTCAACGTAATCCTCCATTTTTTCTTTCAAGGTCAACACCTTCCTTTTTTTACCATAAATATATAATAAACTACACTTTTATAAAAGTAAAGTAAACTTATACAAAGGATAAATATTATTATGCAAATTAAAAAGGGTTAGAATCCTATCATCGATTCTCACCCTTTTTATATTTATAAAAAAACAGCCTAGAGATGTTCTTTCAACAATCAGGTTTATTACCCTTTAAACGAATAAGATGGACTTCCCTTTACATCCATTTTGATCCTGAAAAGTCCTCCTGATAATGGGTAATTCTTAAGTTGTTCTTCACTAAGTCCCGATTTTGCTGTAGTTATATATAATTCATTTAAATCTTTTCCTCCGAAAGTACAAGATGTAACATTTAGTGCTGGGACCTCTATGGAGCCTATCTGTTCACCTGTTTTAGGGTTCCACCTAGATACTTTTGAACCACCCCAATGGGCAATCCACAACATTCCTTCTTCATCTATAGTCATACCATCAGGCATTCCTTCTTCTTCTTTGAAACTGATAATTTCCACGGGATTTTCAATATCACCCGTAACAAGATTAAAATTAAAACAACTAACCTTTTTAGATAGAGTATCTATGTGATACATAAATTTATTATCAGGTGACCATGCCATGCCATTGGATAAGCCAATCTTACTCAGCTTCTTCTCTACTTTTCTATTTGTATCTAAGCAATAAAGGGAACCTTGTTCTTTAATATAAGATTTGTCCATTGTACCTGCCCAAAAGCGTCCATAAGCATCACATTTTCCATCATTAAACCGATTATTAATCAAGTGACTCTCCGGTTCATTTATCAGGGTTACTTTTTCCGTGGAGTAATTCAAAAAATAAAAACCATTTTCTAATGCCACTACTGCTTCGTCTATATTTCGAGGTACTATTGCCCCAATATATTGTTCTAACTGAATTCCGTGGTTTTCATTTGTATTTGGATTAAAGATGTATATCTTTTTTTCTAAAATATCAATCCAATATAACAATTGTCTTTGCCTATCCCAGCATGGACCTTCTCCCAGTGTCGCTTTTACATCTAGAACCAATTCTAAAACTCCTACCAAGCCAAACACCTCGTTTAGTATTATTTTCTCTATGTCCTTTATTCTATAACGATAAGAAGTAATCCTTCTTTCGCTAAACTGGCTCATTTTACTAACTAGAAATTGGCCCGGCAATAAAAATAGGCCCGGATTTCATTCATTTAAAGATGAAATCTGTGCCTATTTTGGGTATCTCCTTCAGAGCTTGAAATTGAATGAATGAAATACTTCTCCAATAATTCCTTTCAGCTGGCGGACACCTATATCTGTGTTTGTCATGATGATTAATCCTGTTTCTTTATAATTCTTTAAAAGGTAAAAGTTGCTTGGACTTTCTGTAAGTAAATCAAAAGAAATGATAACCCCGCAAGGTTGTAAAGATTCTCCTTAATGTTCAGATCAGTAAGCACTCATACACCCCAGAGTTTTTTACAACTGTTTAGATAAAGTATCAAACTCAGTTGCTCTTTTCCTCTTTTCAATAATAATGGTTGCCCCAAGTAACGTAAGAGCAAAAATTACTAAAACGACCGGAAATAGATTCATTGTATAATTCTGAAACAGGATTCCTACTAACGGAGGTAAAATGGTTACCCCAACAGAGCCAAAAGCTACTTGAAGCCCAATAATTGCACTTGCACTCCTTTTCCCAAACCTTCTTGGAGTTTCATGTATCATGGTTGGAAAAATTGCCGCACATCCAAGACCAATTAATATGAATCCACCGTACAAAACGCTGCCTGTTCCAAAAGCAACCGTAATAATTCCTATGAGTAGTGCAATTTCGCTAAACAGTAACAATTTCTGATTAGATAGCCAAAACGTAATAAAACCAGAAATAAACCTTCCCATGGTTAAACTTGCAAAGAATACTGATATTATGAAACTAGCAGTAGCTACTGATAATGACTTCATTTCTATTAAATAACTACTTCCCCACAAAAATATTGTACCTTCTAAACCAACATAAAATACAAAAGATAATAGCGCAAAAACAACTCCCTTTTCTTTCAAAACCGAGCCATTGGACACTGGACTCTCTTCAGACTTTTCGGATCCCTTTTGTTGATTTGTCTTCCAGAGAGGAATAGATAGGAAGAGAATAATAGCTAATACAATTTGAATACCGCCAATAATAAAATAACCGTTTCTCCAGGAAAATTGATTATTTAAAACGACACCCATAATAACTGGGCCGAGAGTTGCTCCTACTCCCCAAAAAGCATGTAACCAATTCATATGATGTGCTTTGAAGTTAGCAGCCACGTAGTCATTTACAGAGGTGTCAATAGCGCCAGCTCCAAAACCTAAAGGTAATGCACAGACAATTAATAATAAGAAATTTTGTGTAAACGCAAACCCTATCAATCCAATCACAGTAAGCAATACACTACCTAGAACTAGTCTTCCCGTTCCGATTTTTTTATTAATTCGCATAGTCGACAAGCTAGAAATAACCGTACAAATTGCAATAGTCATTGAGATTAAGCCTGCCGCACTATGTGCTACATTAAATTCTCCCACCATCTCAGGCCAAGCTATCCCTAAAAGGGGATCGGGTAACCCTAAACTAATATAAGTGGCATAGATGATAAATATAAAAATTATCTTCCGCAAAAAGCAGTCCTCCATTATTCGCTTATGTATAAAGTTTTAGCACAGTGAGCGCCTGATTTAGTCTGGTATCAATATAGCGTGTCTCACCATTGTTCTCTATCTTTAATCAGAACCTGATAGTAGTTAACTACATATCGTTAAAATAATATATCTTCATTTATTAACCTATGCACTAAATTCATGTTGAATCAACAATACACATTGTTCATCTTTTTAATAATCACAGGAATTTCAGATAAATCATCCACAATAAAATCTGCATCGGCTTCAGACCAAAAAAGAAAATTAGCAATAGTACACAAAAACATCTTTTCCATTTAATAGTAGTTCTTTTTCTATTCGCATACCAATCTTTTGAGCAACTTTTTGAGAGGCAGTGTTGTCTTTTTGAATAAGGGCAATCATTTTTTCAAGCTTCAGCTTATTCTTCCCATATTCCATTACCCCTCTGGCTGCTTCAGTTGCAAATCCCCTACCCCAATATTCCTGTGAAATCCAGTAACCAATTTCAATCTCTTTTTTTCCATCTATCAATTGGGGTACCAATCCTGCATGACCTATTCTGTTGTTGCTTTCTTTTTCTAAAATGAGCTTCAATCCATAATTAGGATTAATGGCATATGTATCAATAATCCAATTCAAAAATTTTTGAATTCCTTCTTGATCTCTTATTTGTCCGTTTCCTATATATCGCACAATATTAGGATTCGTTAAAAGTGATTCAAGAAAATCTAAATCATGATTATTATATGGTCTCAGCAATAAACGGTCTGATAGTGTTTCCATCATAAACTCCTCTTCAATTGTAACTTATGGGAACATTGCGGTTCCTTTTCGTTCATTTCAAAAAAATTATCAATCTCTCTTAGATTCATACCAAGCAAGTTTAACAAATACTTTCATTTCTAAATTCACATTGAAATCGTTCCACACCCGGATATTTTTCTCCTAAACTTGTTATCATGAAGCCATATTTACGATAAAAATCCACCCCATCCTTATCCGTTTCAGCAGAGATAAGACAGAATTGATTGGACAGGAAATTTATCATTTTGCTGCCAATCCCTTTTTCTCTTTGTTCCGGAAATACAGCAATATGTGAAATGACACATTCTTTTGGACTAATCATTTCAAATCCTATGCACCCAACATATTTCCCATTGCATTCTAAACCAAATAATTTTCGATTTGGAGATTTTAAATATTTATTGTATTCCTCGTCAATCCTAAATTCTGATGTCGCATAGGAAAGAAGATTCCGTATTAATGGATGGATTTTTTCGGTATTAATTTCTTTCATATCATTATCCTTCAAATGTGTGATGATTAAATAATTCTTCAATTACACGCAATATCCTTCTTGTATTAACCTGGACCATTAGATATATAAATCACATAAAAATCCTTCCTGCAAACAAACAAAAAGACACTAACTCAACACACTCCTAAGTGTTGAATTAGTGTCTCTAGCCATCTATTTGAACCTATATTAACCTCAAGCAACAAAATTGAATCATTCAGCCTTAAACTTCATATTATTACTATTTGTTTACATACTGTAGAAAGTATGAAGTAACATAATTTCCCAAATAATATATAATTAAATTATGGAGGTGAATATAATCAGAAAATATATTATTTTTATAGGTACCTTTTTAATCATTGGAATTATTAACTTTGCATTAACCTCATCGCTTGATGCTTCTTTCTTTGATTACAGTGTGTTTGTTGGCTTCTTTTCTACAATAATTATTTATTTTTTTACTTCAACTGGCGGCTACACAAGTCGCAGTCTTGATGTTCAAATTCAAGGCAGTACTGGCCTACGACCAGAAGGAACTCAAAGTAAGTTTAATCCTTCCTATGTTTTCTTTGGCTCTCTTGCATACTTTTTAACCTCACTTATTGTAACGATTTTCATTTATTTATAATTCTATTGTATATTTGTATCTCTTTACCTAATACAATCTATTCTTAGCGTTTATGAGATTCATATACACCGTTGTCTTGAGGAGAATATAAATATGAGTTTTCTTGACACTATGGATCCTTTTTTATTGCAGCTAGTTATTGTCCCAACCATTGTGATTGGATTAGGCGTATTAGTCTCAGCCATAACCAATAAAATTTTTATTGGCCCGCTAGTGACTTTAATAGCCAACCTGATCTTTGAAGTTTGGCATTCTAAATACTATTATCAATATCCTGATATTTCATTTTCAAAATGGAACATCATATTTCCTAGTATTTCCTTGTTCCTATCAGCAATTATTGTAGCTTATATTAGAACCAAAAATTAAAGATCCTATCAAATCCATTATTAATAAGAGAAATCTTTTGTCCAAATAAAAAGCATTAATCCATATGGACTAATGCTCTCTAAGAAAATCAAATTTTCCCACTATTACCTTCAGTCAATTGTTAATTAAATTTCTCTTTATTAAAGCTGCGATTTGTTTATCATTTTGATCCGGATTGTTTTCCAAATGTTTAATAATTAACTCTTGTCTCTCCACAGGATGATTTTGACTCAGCTTAGCCTGTGCCTCTATTTTAGAAATCTTAATCTTAAAGGCAACAAGCTCTCTGATCATACCTTCAACCGTACTGGAATCTAAGTCTAGATAATGGTATGAGCTATCTGCCTTTTCATACTTATTAACCAGGCTATTTAAGGTATGATGGATGACATTCTTTTCACTCACAATCTCCATTTTTCCATATACATGAATAGATACATAATCCCAAGTAGGTACTGCCTTAGTCGTTTTATAATAAGTAGGAGAAATATAACAATGAGGGCCATGGAAAACAGCAAGGACCTGCTGGTTTCCTACTTCTTCCCACTGTTTGTTTGCACGTGCCATATGGCCATATAAAGCAAATTGATCTCTATCTAATAATAGGGGTAAATGCGTAGCATATGGTTCGCCGTTATGCTGTGAAAAAAGAGTAGCGAAGCTGTATTCTTCAATAAAATCATAAATGGTTTCCTCGTCATCGATAGTAAAGCACTCAGGCATGAACATTGTGATATTCCTCCTTAAGTTCGTCTAAGAAAAGAACAAAGAAGAGTTAAAAAGATATGATTCAAAATATGTAAAAATATTAAAATTCAAAAGCTGAATCTTTTGCCGTCAATATCATATCCGTACTTATAGTGTTGAAATAGGAATCAATCAATTGCTTCAATTCATTCATGGCTTGATTAGCACGTTCAGCTTGTTCTTTGTTAATGGATTCAATGAATAAGACAGCATCCGTTGTGTCATCAGTTAGCATCGTTCTTTGAGCTTCTCTCCAGTTTAAGCATCTGCAAATAGCTCCGTCCTGATCATAATAGATGATTTCCTCCGGTAAAGCAGGGGAATCTTGATCAGCACCAAGTGGCAAGAATGGTTCTCCTCCTTTTGCTTTCCCAAGACGTAAGTCCCCAGTGATACAATTTAAATCTTCTCCGCCACAGGGAACAGCATATTTTAGAGAAACACTATTATAGATGTCCACCAAAGGATTAATTGGTGTAAACTCTCTACCTTGATTGGCTCTCTTTAGCAATGCTTCAATCGATGAACGAGTACCCTTTTTCGTTTTAAATTTGCCAAATGCTTTACGCCATTCATCAACAACTTGATTTTGGCTAAATGTATCTTCTGTCAGAAACTGATTAGCCTCCTTAGCCGCTCTGTTAAGTAGTTCAGAGAAATCATCATGGTTTTCTTCCGAACCTCGATTATTAATATTTCTAACAATTAACATATTAATTTGAGCATCCGGGAAAACATCCCAAAATTCAGTATCGACAATAAATTTCACCATCACACAACACTCCACTTCATCGTTTTTAATCATGAAAGGATCTATAAATAGTTATATCAATGATTTACTCATGATAAAGTCGACTTGTTCTTCATCACCCATATAGAAGGAGTGAGCTCCTATTTGAACAAATCCTCTTTTTTTATAAAAATTAAGAGCAATCTCATTCTTTTCCCAAACGCCCAGCCACATAAGCTTCTTCTTTTGTCCAATGGCTATTTCCTCTGCCTTATCCATCAGATAGTTGCCCAATCCGCTTCTTTTAAATTTTGACTTTATATAAATCCGCTCAATTTCTAGTGCCTCATCAGCTATTCTTTCAGTTTGAGCATCATTGAAATTGACCTTTAAATAGCCTGCGAGTTCTTCACAGAAATAGATGAAATAAAATTCAGAGGAAGCATTGGATAATTCCGTCTCTAACTGTTCGCGATTAAATGCCCTTTCTAAATAGGCCTTTAAATTTTCAGGCGAATTCTGATCCTTAAATGTATCAGTGAATGTCTGAATACTAATTTCTTGGAGGATCTGTATATCTTCATGATTGCACTTTTGTATATTTACATTCATTTTATGGATGTCTCCTTTATGTAATCAATACGTTCTCTTATTTCCTTTTTTCACAAATTCCCAATCTACTTCAATATTTTTTCTAACTCTTTGAAGGAGATCAAAAATAATATCTATCTCTGTTTCAGATAATCCAGCTAATGCTACTTTATTAGAATAATCATTCTCTCGTTTTATAAATGGGTAAACCTTTGCCCCTTTTTCCGTTGGAAAGAGCTTTTTTATTTTTTTGTTTTGATGATCAGCTTTCTTTTCAATAAAACCATTCAGTTCAAGTTTTTTTATAGCTCGTGCAGCCGTGGTTCGATCCACTTTTATCATCTCAGCTAACTTCTCTTGAATGATACCAGGATTCTCACAAATGCGGACCAGGTACAAATATTGCCCTTTAGTAAGGTCATATTCCTTAAATTCTATATTACTAATCGAATCTAAAGCCCTGGCAATCATGCCTATTTCCCGTAGAATTTCCTTCATAAATACATCTCCATTACTTTAAGCACTTAAATTATGCTATTACTTTTATTATAGTATATTTTGTTGTATATGCAACAAAAAGCATGATAAAAAGACTGCAATTGATGTACGCCCTAAAAGTTAGAGTCAAAAGTCAACTTTTGGGTTCACCTTCAATTTAGCAGCCTTTTCATTACATCTTATTTTGTTAGATAGTCTGTTACCACATCACAGAATTCATCTGCAGCTTCATAATGAGGTGTATGCCCGCTATATTTCACCGTATATATTTCACCTTGTTTAACCTCGGTTATATACGTTTGAACTTGAATCGGGCAGGTCACAGCATCATGCTCTCCTAAAATTAAGAGACAGGGGATATTGATTTTTTTCAACAAAGGAAAAACTGACTCAAATATCTTTCCTTCATCTCTTAAGCGGTCGAAATGGATTGCTGATTTATTATAGAAGTTACCCCACTGACCATCTGAATATACGCCTGTATCAGTTGGATTATTAAAATTATGAGTATAGATTTCCATCCTATTTTCTTCTAGAAATTCACCAATCTCCATATATCCCTCTACCAGTTCTCGTGGTGAAAGAGTGGCGTCATTATAAAGTTTTATACACTTTAATTCATTCTCGACCATCTTATATTTTTCAAATAAACTAGCCGTTTTTTTAAGAAGCGCTTTAGCTGTTAGTCCAAAATCAAATGTTGGTCCTTCAAAAATCACTTTTTCTATGGAGTTAGGATACCGTGATGCATAAAGTACTGCCAGGTAACCTCCAAAAGAATGACCTATTATAGACCACTTCTTTATTCCAAGGAATTGCCGAATTCCCTCACAATCGTCAACCAAATCATCAAGACTAAATGCTTCTCCATTACTTATGCCTTCAGACCTGCATACCCCTCTTTGATCAAATGCTATTAGTTTAAATTTATCTCCTAAACGAGTCTTTTGGTGATAGGTAAAATAGAAGCAGCCTTCTCCGGGGCCTCCGTGTAAATATAAAATCGCTTTATCACATTTTTTATGGCTAATTTCCACATATATCTTTTTCCCTTTAATATCAATTAATTGTCCATTCTCCATTTAGTTATCCTCCTTATATTTAATGATTGGATTGTCCACTTCCTATATAGGAGGAGCTCTTGCGGAGAAGCATAGAATACAGTGTTAATGAAACGGCATATTACAGTACCTCACAATTTACCTCCAATCAAGTTTTTAAAAATCCTTTTATTTAAAGAGAAATAGCTAAGCTATTCTATTGAGACGAAACTATCCTAATTCAATTAGAATTTTTAAGAACCTCATTTAATTGTAAAGGTGAGATAGTGCCTTGATGAAAATATAATTGCCATCTGCCACCAATCAATTTCCATATTGAACTTCGATAGGTGTTACGATTTCGAGTTTTATCAACAATGAAATAAGTAGATAAAACAACATCTTGCGCTAACGGATAAATATTATAGTTATAGAGTGACATCTCAGTTAAAACCACTCCATCTTCCAGACAGGCTTTTTTATCAAACATAAACCCTGAACTGCCAATCTCAAAGAAATCGTCTGCCAGTATGTTATCCAGCTTGTCCCGACTTTTACGAACTTCAAATCCAATATGGCTTTCTTCTAATTCCTTTAATTGTTCCTTTAATTTCACATCCATTTAATCAGTCCCTTTACTAACGCATTATTATTTTAATCCGCTTATTTTATAGCCCTTTATCTACTAATTGTGTTTTTACTATCTAATATTTATTTTCAAATTAGGTGTAGCATTCTCATTTCTGGTGAGGTATCTTAACATTTTGCGCTTGAAATTGAATATTTTTCTGTATTTCTTCAAATGTTAGACAATGGAGGTGAGAGTAAATGAAGAATAATCAAGATCAATCTAAATTCCGGGTACGAAATCAGGAAACGACATCAAAAAACGGTGATACTCCCTTAAAACATATACCCACTGTAAATAGCCGTCACGGTTCAAATATCAAGACGAATGATGAGTGATCTAATGATATCAGCCAAATGAAAGGAGCAATTGGATGACTAACTCTAGCAAGGATTCTATTCAAATAAAAATGGAGCAAATTTTATCTCATACCTGCGGCTCCTTTGAAAATTGTACAGAAACCAATATCCAGACTTTTTTAACCCAATGCTATGAAGAAAATATCGATCCCCAATATTGCTTAAGCTGGATCGCAGAGCATAATGCAAAAATCCCTAATTGGGCTAATGTATCAAAAATCTCACAGGAATGGATTAATGGACATACCTCTACTGGCTCTACGTTTTTTAATAATGAGGGAGATGTACTTCGGTAAAAGCAAAGCTGTCCATAGGGCAGCTTTTTATTACTTACCTTCACTTCTATTTGATGGTAAAAGTTTTTTCAAAATCGCTAAATTTTCTTCAAGAAATGCAGCGTTTTTTTCCATTCCACGCTTCTTACACCACCCAATGCTATTGAAGGCATCTGTAAATCGATAAAAGGGCAATACAATATCTAAATCAATTAAAGGTCGGATACTTTTATAGCCCTCTTTATATGCCTGGTAGAGGGTATGATCGCAGCTTAAAATATCACGATAAATTTTAGTGAAATCGATTTCTGTTGAACCAAATCGTACGGATTCAAAATCGATGATTCCTGAGACTTGATTGTCGTCCACTATAATATTGGCGGGGCGAAAATCCATATGTACTAAGCTTGGTCCGTCTGGGGCAGGGAGTTGCCGTTTCATGATTTCAAACTTTTCTATAGCCTGTTCATATAAATGTTCATCCAATACATCTCTTACATCCACAGCAAAACTATAGAATTTTGATTCAAGAAAGTCGGACCAATTCGGGAATTCATTTTGTATGGCAATCAACTCGTTCGTTATCGGCAGCTGAATAGAATGCATTGAAGCATGTATAACTCCAACATGATATACTGCTTTGGGTGAAGCCACAGGTGTTAAAGGTTGTCCTTTTAATTCGGAAAGCAAAAAAGCACTAGGGCACTCCTCATCTCCAAACCAACAATCTAGCATATCAGGAATCGCAATTCTTCCTTTTAAAATCTCATAAGCTTCCAATTCCCGCTGAAACTTTAACTTTGTATAAGGAATTTTAATAAAAACCGTCGCTCCCCTAAGCAACTCACATTTATAGACGTTTGAACTAAAGGAATCTTCAACTTCATTCATTGATATTACCTGCAATCCAAAATGTTCAATGATACGTTTTATAATAAAAATCTCCTCCTCATCGAACTTACTCTATCTGAAAGCTCAAAGACAACGCTCTTTACGATACTCGTTTCTCAATATAAAACAACAAAATTTAACATATGTATTCCATCTTTAAAAACTCGAAAGTGCTGCCATTTGTATCTTGCATAAAAATCTCAACATCTTTAAATCCAACTTTTCTATATACATTAATTGCTCTTTGATTAAATGTAGCAACTGATAAGGTGATTTTTTGAGGGTTCGCTTCAAATTTAATAAACTCCATACCTTCCTTTAAAAATTCTAATCCCATCCCTTTTCCAGTTAAATCAGGCCTCATCCCTAAACCGATATCAACCGTGTTATCGTCAATTCTGTGAATACTCAAGAAAGCTATTAATTCTTCATCTTTTGATACAGCGAACATAGAGTTACCTCGTTTATCAACATCTAAAAATTCCTCTAAATCATCTTTATCCGCTTCCAAATCATAAAAAGAATATTCACTATCATAATGCCAGGTGAAAGCAATTGTTTCTGCTTGTTCTTGTGCCATACTATATATTTCAAATGACATTCTATCTTTCACTCCTCATTATTTTTATTCACCTTAGCTGTAAAAAAGAAAGCAAGATAACTTGCCCTCTTGAAAGAATTTACACCTGTTTTTCCTTTTGAAAAGTAACTATTACAACACCAGCAATAATTAAAATGGCACCTACAAAGAAATTAATGCCCAACTTTTCATTTAGTATGAGCCACCCTAAGAAAGAACCAACCAGTGGCTGAAAAAAGAAAAATAATGAGCCGATTCCTGCATCCATCATTTCTAATCCTTTGTTCCAAAGGAAAAACGCTCCCGCAGTTGAAACTACCCCCAGATAGATAACCCCCATGATAACTAAAGCACTATCATAGTCAGCAGCATTTGATTGAAGTTCCCATATCATTACAGGTGTTGTAAACACAAGCGCAAACATGACCGCATAGGTAGTGATTGTTAATGACGTAAAACGCGCAGAGGCAATTTTTACATAGACGGATAATAAAGCCCAGGTAATGGCAGCTCCCACTAATATCATGCTACCTAAAAAATAATCTCCAGCCTTTGTATCCCATCCAATAACAATGGTGACTCCGATTGATGCGAGTATGACCGAGATAACTTTTCTGCCCGTTAGCTTTTCCTTCAGAATAAGCGTTGCAAAAACAACCATAAAAGCTGGTGTAGCTGATGTTATTAAAGATCCCGTATGGGCATCGGATAATTTAGTACCAATGAATTGAAAAGCAATTGATACAAAGTAACCTATAAACCCAATCCACCCCAGCAGCAGCCAATCTTTCATCTGTATCGTTTCACGAGTTTTACTTTTGACTTGAATGGTCTTTAAAATAGCGTACAAAACAACAAATGCAACTACATACCTTAGCCATACTAGCGTCAATGGCGGAATAAAATCCAAAACATATTTGCTCACTACGTACATACCGCCCCACAAACTGGCGGCCAAGGATAAACAAACAGCTCCGAGTAAACTTTGTTTCATTTTGAAAATACCTCCGTCTACAAAAATAGGATTATTAAAAATCATCTTCAGCTAAGACGAGGTATGACTTTTTTGACTGCTCATTCCTCAACTTATGAATGAACAGCTGGTTGGTCATTTTCTAATAGATTTAATTACAATCTCATTACCGATTACACCACAAATTGCCATTTTGTATTCATCTAAAGTATAAACTATCTCTTCTACTATACGTTTTTAATCTCCAGCCATTCATTTTCTAAAATACTCATTTCCCATAAACTCCAGTATTCATCGCCATTTTTACTTGCATCTCTATGTAAACCCTCTTTTACAAATCCTGCCTTTTCGTAACAATCAATGGCAGAGTCATTAAAGTCAAATACTCCAAGACTAACCCTATGTAAGTGAAGTTCTTCAAATGCGATTTTAAGTATTTCTTTAATCATTTGCTGACCGATCCCTTTACCTCTTGTGTTTTTATCACCGATTAGGACTTTTCCAACTCTTGCAGATTCGTTTTTTCTATCAATTCTCCCCAAAGAGATATGTCCAATAACGTTGCCTGTTTCTTGATCAACCACTTTATAAATCAGAGCTTCTGAGTTAGCATGATTGGCATTCTCCATGTACTTTTCTAATTGAGTATCATTCAAGGGATAGTTAAACCCAGGGCCACCCCATTGAAGTAAAAATGCAGGCGAATCAATCCAATTGATAAGCTGTTTAAAATCAGAGCGTTCAAAATACTTTAGTTCTATCATGATTACCACCTCCCCTTAATACTGGTCTAGATATATAGAACATCTCTAATTTAAAGACTTCTTAAATACATAACTTACTTTGTCATAGTTCATCCGCTCTTCATAAAAACGATGGGTATCTTTACGCTGCAATCCTGATGATAAGGATATCGTTTCATAATTGTTTTCCTTAGCCCATTGATGAACATATGTAAGTAATTGTTCACCATATCCTTTGGAACGTTTATTTATATCCGTAACCAAATCACATACCCAAACAAATCGTCCATAATAAAGAGTGATCATCGTTTTAAAACCAATTACCGCAACTATTTCACCCGCATCAACCAAAGCAAACATTTTGTATCTATCGCTTTCTTGTGCATCCAAGACGAGTTCAAGATAGGAGTTTTCATCGAGATGAGTACGCAGCTGCTTCATCACAGGGAATGCTTCAACTATTTCATTTACTGATTTAATTTCTTTAATCGTGAACGGATCCATAATCCACCTCTTATTTCTGAATATTTAGTCATTTTATCTTGCAATTTGCCTGTTCTACTCTATTCTTTAGTAATTCCGACTTCCTTTATTTTTCCCCCAGTAAAAAGCCATGGAATAACTCCCCTCCAAAAGGTTCTAATATATTTTCAACTAAATGGATTACTTGATCCTTTTCTCCTGTCTTATAAAAACAATCAAATGCTTCTACAAATTGGTTTGCAAATAATTCATCATATTGCTTGAGAGAACGAACTACCCATTTTGATGTGCCAATCCATTGACGGTTTGCTCTTAAGATAAATTCACTTACCAATTCAGCAAGTGTATTGGCTATAAAGAGTTCCTCTGCCCGATTCGTACAGCCTTTAAAATCATCGAGTGCATCCGTAATAAAATAACGCTTCGTATTGATTATTTCGGCTGTCCATTCTTCTGGACCTTTAGCCAGTATTTCTTTAGCCTCTTTTTTAATCGAATCGATTATTCCGCAATCTTTTAAGATTATCCCTTCAGAAATCATTCTTGACAGTGAAGGTCTTGCCCTTTCACAGTCACTTTCAACAAACAGTTTATAAGAGGTTAAATTATATACGAACATTTCAATAGGCCATCCAAATTCAACTAATGACTCTCGATAGGATGAACTGATATTTTTATCGAAAATAACGATATCCAAGTCAGATGTTTCAGTTGCTTCACCCCGAACAACGCTCCCTGCCAATAGAGCACCCTGACAGTTTGGAAAATAAATTTTAATAAACCGTTGCCCGGCTTCAATTGGACTTATTTTATTAAATGCACCCATTGACTCACCTCTGATTCGACAAATTTCTCAATTATTTGATTCTACATTGAGATATGAAATACCTTCCAAAAACCAAAGCTTTATCGAAAACAAAAAAGAACTGGTTGACAGCTCTTGATTTTATTTAATAGTTTCCCATTCTTCTCGCAATAAGCCCATTCTAATTGAATCGTAATATTCGTTATCATAGAAACGGCATTTTCTTAACCTTGCTTCCATTTGCATACCTAATTTTTCTCCAACTTTGATCATTCGCTGATTACCAGACCAGGTTGTGTACCCTACACGAACTAAAGGCATCGTTTTAAATAAATGGTCAATCCATAATTTTAAAGCTCTCGTACCATATCCCCCATTCCAATATTGAGGATTATATATACCAATGCCCATTTCTAGCCACTTTGACGGCTCATGCTCCCAGTAATAACTGACTGTACCAATTATTTTTCCATCTACTTCTATTCCCCAGTAGTAATCTTGATTGATAATCTTATCCCTTTTCTTCAAGTAATCATCATAGGATATAGACTTATGTTCAAAATAGGGGGCATCCCACTTTTTCCATTCAGGAGATTCTTCTTTATAAACTAATTCCCATAAAGAATATAAATCTTCTTCTCTGATTGGCCGAATAATTAACTCATGATTCTTATACATATGTATAATTGAGCCCCTTTCTCTTTTTAAAACTTAATAAGATTAAGCTATTTGAATGGTATTCCTGTTTATTTATTTTCATCTATATCTCCAATATGAATCTACTATTTCTTTTCAACCTCGTATAAATCCTCCCTCTGAATGTATAATCTGACCGGTTATCCACTCTCCTTCTTGAGAAGCAAGGAAGCCAATCATACGGGCTACATCTCCAGGTACACCTATACGTCCCATTGGAAACTTAGGTAAAAGATGTTCCCGAATCTCATCTGTCATCCATGTTGAATCAGTAGGACCAGGGTTTACAGCATTGACTGTAATTCCTAATGATGCCAGTTCAGCGGACAATGACCGAGTGAACGCTGAAATAGCTCCTTTTGTGGCTGCATAAGCTAATTCGTCAGGCATCGCACCCAAGTCCTGACCTGATGTCATATTAATAATTCTGCCTGATTTATATCCAGCATTCTTAAAACATCGAGCAAATTCTGTACATAACAGAAAAGTAGTCCTCATATTAACGGCATAATGGTCATCCAAAGTTTTAGCGTCCAGATTTAGATACCCATCTCTTGTTGAATGGGCTGCATTATTAATCAATATGGAAGGTACACCTAATTCCTCTGAAATACGCTTAATTGTTTCGGAGGCTGCATTTGCATCTGACAGGTCAATTTCCATGCTTTTGCAACGGACTCCGTTAGTTTGTATTTCATTAAAAAAGATTTCAGGCCATTCTTGTTCTGCTTTCCAGTATGTAAAAAATATATCAGCTCCCTGTGAAGCTAGTTTTCTGCAAATGGCCGTCCCAATATCCCTTGAACCACTCGCACCTGTTACTAAAGCTATTTTCCCATGCAAAAAAGTCATGTATTTTCCCTTCCCTAAAGCAATTTGATATTTATACTAGGTATTGTGATTAATCATAATTAAAAACCCATAATTTAACAATAAAAAACCAACCATATATATACTGGAATAAATCTAAATCTGACAAACTAATAATTGAAAATAAAGAAAAAAAGGGGAGAGAGTCCCCCTTTTAGGTACGCGAATAAAATTATAAAAAGATAGACAAGACTGTTAAAATACTAATCGATCCCACCACTACAAGCATGACATTGGCTCCAAGCAAAGAAAGAATGATAGCTGACATCCCACCGATTAATCCTATCCAAATGTTTTCCTGTATAAAAAGCACACCAGGAAAAATCAATGCACCCAGCGTTGCATAGGGGATGTTTTGTAAAAAACCTTCCCAAAATGGAGAGAGCTTCATTTCTTTAAACAAAACAAAAGGCAGCATTCTTGGTATGTATGTAACGAGGGCCATCCCTAATATAAGTATAAAACTAGATGCCGTCATTCACTTGTCCTCCTTTTGCCAATCAACGTATACATCCATTCAACCAGAAAGGCTGATAAAAGCGTTGCCACAATAATTGACCAGCCGGTGGATAAAAGACCCGTTACAGATAATATTGTGTTAAAGATTGCTCCCATACCAGCAAGGAGGAGGATTTTACGGCTTTTCGCCAATGCTGGCATTAACAGAGCAATAAACATCGCATAGAGGGCAATACTCATACTTTCCTGTAAGGCATGGGGCAAACTGGCTCCGAACAAATAACCAACTCCCGTACAGAGAACCCAGCTTACATAAGCAATTCCTCCAAGGCCGAACATATAGCCCGCTGTTATTTTCCCCTTTTTAAAGGATGCGACCGAAAACGTTTCATCTGTAATACCAAATGAATAAATAATCTTTTTCCATAAAGGATCATTCACAGATTTTAACTGAATGGATGTCGCCATTAATAAATGCCGTATATTTAAAATAAATGTAGCGACAATAATACCAATTACACCTGTACCGAGTGACAGCAAATTTAATGCTGTGTACTGAGAAGCACCTGCATATACCAATATACTCATAGCTACGGCTTCCCCAAATGTTAGTCCCGATGATTTGGCAAGCAGACCAAATGTTAGCGCGATTGGAAAATATCCTATCGCAATACTGATTCCTGCCTGAATCCCCTCCTTAAAATCCGATACACTGCGCTCGGCAACCTGCACCTCCATGACATACTCCTTTCTTAGTCTCTTACGTCAAGATAAAATAAGCTATTCCTAATAATTCAAGGGTTTTTACTCTTATCTACCAAGCTTCTGTAAGAGATTTACGTATTTTACTTATTCTTTTAATGGTTATACCAAAAGTCTGTCTTATCGAACTTATCTTTTGTATTGGAATTTTTTGAATATTGTAGAATTACATTCATCCCTCATATAATGGATTTATGATGAAGATGAAAGTAGGGATACTTATGCAAGGTAATGAAAAAACATTAGGATATGTACGAGTAGTTATTGATGAAGTTGGCAAAGTAGCACATATTTGTCCAAACACTCTGCATCATCCTGATCCAGACGAACAAGAACGTTTACAAAAAATAATTTCAGTTAATCACTTAGATGAAGTTTTCTCTAAAATGGGCCATTCCTATAAAGATTGCCAGGTTTTAGTCGTATTCCACGAAAACAATAACCATGTATGTGTAGAGCATTCTATGACGATTCAACCAAATTTCAAAAGCTTCTGGAGAGAGAGAATCACCAAAAAAATCGAAAAGCATCATGAAAGCATGCGCGATGAAATCCATATCCAGAGCCGAATTGATTTGTGGGAAGATACATACAAAGAAACATTTGTTCCAACAAGAAAGGTTGGCTAAAATAGATGGAAACAGCAAGCATTATGCTTGCTGTTTCTGTTTGTTTACTCCTATACATCTATTATCCCAACAAGCTCCTATCAGAAATTTGCGTATTCCGTTTTAGTTTTTGGAATTCATTCAATAACTGATCAATGGTTAACGTTTGTTTAGAGTTTTGATCTGCTTCATAAATAATTTCACCGCTATCCATCATGATTAATCGATTGCCCAAATCAAGGGCCTGCTGCATATTGTGGGTTACCATTAAGGTTGTCAATTTATGTTCTTTTACGATTTTTTTCGTAAGTTCGGTTATAAGCTGAGCCCGTGATGGATCGAGTGCTGCAGTATGCTCATCAAGGAGGAGTATATCCGGCTCTGTAAAAGTAGCCATTAATAAGGATAGCGCCTGTCTTTCCCCTCCTGATAACAAGCCGACCTTCGCAGATAATCGGTTCTCCAGACCTAAATGAAGCTCCTCTAGTTTTTCTTTAAAAAACAGTCTGCGCTTATTTGTAACCCCGAAACTGAGCCCTGCTCTTTTTGTTCTTGCATAGGCAATGGCCAGGTTTTCTTCGATTGTCATCGTCGGAGCAGTACCTGCCAGCGGATCCTGAAAAACCCTTCCTATTTTTCGGGCACGGCGGTGTTCTCCCGCATACGTCAAATCGGTTCCGTTAAGGATGATTTTTCCTGAATCGGGCAGGATTTTTCCTGAAATTAAATTCATAAGTGTGGATTTACCCGCTCCATTACTTCCAATTACCGTCACAAAATCTCCCTGCTTCAATTCAAGATTAATCTGATTTAATGCCATTTTTTCATCAGGAGAGCCTTCATTAAACACTTTTAATATCTGACTTAGTTGCAGCAAGCTGCTCTCCTCCATTCTCATTTATACTAGGTTTAACCGTTTCTGCATTCAATTCTTTCATTCGATTGCGTCTTTTCCGGGATTTTTTCGTACTGTCTATCCATTTTGGAATAAGCAAAGCAATAATAACAATTACAGCCGTAATTAGTTTCATATCTCCCGCTTCAAGAAACTCCACTTTAAGCGCAAAGGCTACAACCAATCGATATAAAATCGCTCCGCCAATAACCGCTAAGGTCGCTCTGGCAATGGATTTAGAACCGAAGACTGCTTCCCCGATAATAACGGATGCAAGCCCAATGACGATTATTCCAATCCCCATTCCGACATCAGCAGACCCAATATACTGTGCGACAAAAGCTCCTGATAAAGCGACCAGCGCATTGGCGATTCCAAGTCCCAGCATTTTCGTCATATCTGTATGAACCGAAAAGCTGCGCACCATTTGCTCATTATCTCCAGTTCCTCGAATGGCAAGGCCTATCTCTGTTTTCAAAAATGCATCCAGCAACATCTTGCCTACGATAACAAATAACATCATCGGTAATACGATAGACCATGTATGCGGAATATAGCCTTCTAATCCAATGCTTGTGAAGAGTGATGCGATCCAGTCGTCAATCCCAAGACTTGCCCACCATGTACCAAGCTGAGTAAAAATTGTATCCTCTGATAATAAGGAAACATTTGGCTTACCAAGAATTCTTAGATTAATAGAATATAAGGCAATCATCATTAAAATTCCCGATAAGAGAGGATTAATCTTCCCTTTTGTATGCAATAACCCCGTGATTATTCCTACGAAGAAACCAACAAATATCGCCGAAAACGTTGCAAGGATAGGACTTGTTCCGCCTGTAATTAAAATGGAAACGACGGCCGCCCCTGTTACAAAGCTACCGTCCACTGTCATATCAGGAAAGTTAAGAATTCGAAATGATAAGTAAACACCTAAGGCCATAATGCTATAAATAATGCCGGCTTCCACCGAACCAAAAACAGATGCAAACACGTATTAACCTTCCTTTCTGTTTGGATTAATTACGGCTGAAGATTATTCCAGAAATTCAGCTTCCTCTTTAATTTTGGTAAGATCTATTTTCATTTTTTCAGCGGCTGATTTATTAATAACTAATTTCAAATCATTCGGTGCTTCAACAGGCAAGTCCTTCACCTCTTTTTCACCCTTCAGTAATTGCACAGCTTGTTCCCCCGCCTGATAGCCGATATCATAATAATTGAAACCATATGCTGCAAAGCCACCTCTTTTGACTGAATCCAATTCTCCAACAAATAAAGGAATACTTTCTTTTTCTGCAACCTGGATCACAGACTCGAGTGCGGATACAACTGTATTATCTGTAATGATATAAATAGCATCTACTCTACCCACCAAAGAATCTGCAGCTTGCTTTACTTCAGAAGTATTTGCAACAGAAACCTTTTCAACAGACACTCCATTTTTCTTTGCTTCATCTTCAACAGTTTTGACCTGAACCTCCGAATTTTGCTCACCGGCATTATAAATCGTTCCTATTTTCGTATAGCCCATTTCTTTTATCAACTTCACTGTATTAGGGATCGCTTCAGGGTGAGTATCTGTTGTTCCCGTCACATTTTTATCCGGTGCTTCCATGCTGGATACCAATTTTGCCCCTACTGGATCTGTAACAGATGTAAATACAATCGGTATATCCTTTGTAACATTGGCTGCAGTTTGAGCACTTGGAGTAGCATTAGCAAAGATTAAATCGACTTTTTCACTCACTAAATTAGTAGCAATCGTTTGATTATTATTTAACTCCCCCTGAGCATTCTGTTCATCATATTTAATGGACAACCCAGAATCCTCAAGAGCCTTTTTAAAGCCCTTTGTGGCCTCATCAAGCGATGGATGTTCAACAAATTGAGAAATCCCTACTGTATACTGTTTTCCTTCTCCATTTTTCTCACCTTCGCCGGACGATTTTTCATCCGAACCACAGCCTGCAAGTGCAATGGTTGATATTACAGCTATACTTGCCAATAAACTTTTCCATTTCATGATATGCTCCCCCACCCTTTATCGCTTTTATGCTTTTATTCG
This sequence comes from Bacillus sp. D386, assembly GCF_006346415.1. Lineage (NCBI taxonomy): Bacteria > Bacillati > Bacillota > Bacilli > Caryophanales > Bacillaceae > Bacillus > Bacillus sp. D386. The sequence goes on from NZ_VEMV01000001.1 coordinate 897,413, forward strand.
TTAAATTATAGCCTGAAAATTTTAGAATTGCAATAAATAATATAGAATATTCAGACAATAAAGCAGTGGCATATCTGTAAAAATTGAAACTTAAACTATAATATGCTGTTTTTTAGCTGGGTGAGTAGGTTGATTAGTTTTAGCAGGATAAGACCCATAAAAATGATAGATAAATACGGATTAAGCAAAAAAAATTCCCGCATCACTGCGGGTCCAAAGTTCGTTTTTCTATTTTGTTTGCTGCAGCACAGTATTTCTTAAAGCTCTGCGTAAAATCTTACCTGTCGTATTTTTAGGAAGCTCCTCCATAAATTCAATCGATGTAGGTACTTTATATTTTGCTAAATGCTCATGGCAATAGTTGATTAATTGCTCTTCCGTTAAATCTAGGCTTTTGGATACTACAAAACATCGGATGACTTCTCCAAGATTCGGATCCGGAGCCCCTATTACAGCTACCTCCGATACTTCGGGGTGTGCAAATAAAACTTCTTCAACTTCCCTAGGATAAACATTAAAGCCACCGACAATAACCATGTCTTTTTTCCGATCAACAATATAAAAATATTCTTCATCATCTGCACGAGCTAAGTCACCAGTATATAACCAACCATCCTTAATGGTAGCTGCAGTTTCTTCTGGCATTTTATAATAGCCCTTCATGACATTTGGACCTTTAACAATCAATTCCCCAACTTCACCCGCTGGAACCTCTTCACCCAATTCATTTACGACTTTATTCTCAACATGAATGATGGATTTTCCAATAGAGCCAGGTTTTCTAGGGCGATCAATTGGGTTAAAACAGGTAACTGGAGATGCTTCTGAAAGACCATATCCCTCTGACACAATAACATTAAATTTCTTCTCGAAATTTGTTAATAACGCAACCGGCATAGCTGAACCTCCGGAAATACAGAACCTGAGAGTTTTAAAGCTATCTTGATTAGCCTCGGGATATTGCAATAGATAATTGAACATAGTAGGCACACCTGCGAAAAGGGTTACTTCATATTTCTCGGCCACTCTGAACACTTCTTGTGGACTGAATTTAGGCAGGATGATTAATGTACCTCCATTTATTAGTGGCGCATTTAAAGAAACCGTTAAACAAAACACATGGAACATTGGCAGCACCGTAATAACACGGTCATCTTCATTAATCTGTAAGTAACCTGCTACATCCCGGGCATTACTATAAAGATTTTTATGCGTAAGCATGGCCCCTTTTGGTTTACCTGTCGTCCCTGAGGTGTACAAAATAAGCGCAGTGTCATCCTCCTCCACTGTTGGGGGAGAAAATTGTCCAGTGGCATTTTTGAGTATATCTGTAAACGGTTTCATTTTGTCGCTGATTGATAGGTTCTGAGGCAATTCATCTGGTCCTGTACCGGACGGACAAACAATCACATAATTAATATCTGGCAGTATCTTTCTCATCTTATCAAACATAGGGACCAGCAAATCCAATGTGATTACTGCTTTTACATCACCATTTTTCAATATGTAGGCTATTTCATCTGGTGTATACGTTGGATTAATCGGAATAGCCGTTGCACCCAATCTCATTAATCCATATAAACCAATTATGAAATGCGGTGAATTACCCAATAATAGAGCAACATTATCTCCTTTGTTTACCCCTAAACTCTGAAGACCATCAGCAAACCGTGTAACAGCTGCATTCAATTCAGCATAACTCGTTTCCTGATCCATAAAAATATAAGCTGGTTTTGTTTTAAACTTTTCTGCCGTTTCTAGAAGTTGGGTTGATAAATTCATATTATTCCCTCCCCTGTTAGAAAGGTGTAAGTTTTGTTAAAATATTCTAAATACACCCAATTTTTATTATAGAAAAAGAACTAGGTATAAGCAACTATTTAATCGAAATCATAGATTAAGCAATCCCTACATTCACAATATTCATAAACAGGATAATTTACCTATAACCTTTATGTTTTCACAAAAATATCGTATTTTTATTGATATAGTTATTTGTATAAATAAAAAGCTTCAAACGGATTTAACCCATTAGAAGCTTTTTGATAGAAAGTATTTTCACTTTTTATTTAATATAAAAGATTAACAAAATCCTGTTTTGTGATATTGCCAAAATAATGACTGATATTCACATCTTTCAATGCATTTTCTAGTTCAGATTTTGAAAATCTAACACCAACTAATCGTTTTTGGATTTCTTCTACATCACCCACTCCAAAGAAGTCACCAAATATTTTGCATTCCTCAATTTTACCTTTAGCTACCTCTAAGCGAACATCTATTTGTCCAACTGGGAAACGATGAGAATGCTGAATATTAAACTTAGGTGATTTTCCATAATTCCAATCCCATTGTTGATAACGTTCTTCAGAGATTTCCATAATTTTTTTCCAGTCTTCATCAGTCCATTGATATTCTTGTACATTCTCCATTCCACCAAAAATATGTTCAAGTAGCTTTTGGCGGAATTCTTCCATAGTCAATGGTTCAGACAGGAACTCGGAAATATTGGCAACTCTTGAGCGAATGGATTTTATTCCTTTTGATTTAATTTTATCTTCTTTCACCTTTAAGGCCGAAACCACATTTTCAATTTCACTGGAAAGCATTAATGTTCCATGGCTGAACATTCTTCCCTTAGTGGCAAATTGAGCATTTCCTGAAATTTTGCGTTCTCCAACTACTAAATCATTACGACCACTTAATTCAGCATTTACGCCTAGTTCCTTCAATGCTTCCACCACAGGTTCAGTGAACTTCTTATAATTATGGAAGCTTTCACCATCATCTTTAGTGATAAAGCTATAGTTCAAATTACCGAGATCATGGTAAACCGCACCGCCGCCGGAAAGTCTGCGGACAACAATAATATCGTTCTCTTCTACATAATCACTGTTGATTTCCTCAATTGTATTTTGGTTCTTTCCAATAATAATGGATGGCTGATTAATATAAAATAATAAATATGATTCATCAATATCCAAATGTTTTAATGCATACTCCTCAATTGCCAAATTAATACGTGGATCTGTTATTCCTCTATTATCTAAAAATAGCATTACTCAATCCCCCTAAAATTAAATATAAATTTGTAAACCAGTCTTGGCTAAATCAATCTCACCCTTATAGACTTTTGCGGCTTGCTTTACCAGATCATTCTGATTCCCGAAGTGCGGCAAATGGGTCAAGATTAAGGTTTGAACTGCTGCATCCCTGGCTATTTCTCCGGCTTGAATGCTGGTTAAATGGCCGGCCCTTTCAGCCATATCCATGCCCTCATAAAAATTGCACTCGCATAGTAAAACATTCGCATCCCTGAAAAAAGACACGAGTTCAGGAAAATAGGCTGTATCTGCCGTATAAGCCAATCTTTTGCCCCCTGCTTCAATAACATAAGCATAGCATGGAACGGAATGCTTCGTCTTAAGTGCCTTAACATGGAAAGGACCAATTTGAACAGATTTCCCTTCCACAATAGGTTCCCATACAGTCTGGCTTTTATATGTCAGAGTAACAGCTGTAGCTTTATCTTCCGTATGAGCATATATAGGCAATGGCTCTTTTTCAATTCCTACCATTTGATCGATTAATAATGCATGCTGCAGGACCCCTATATCTGCAATATGATCTGTATGAAAATGTGATAAAAGAACGGCGTCCAAATCGCCTGGTCTTATGTATTCCTGTAACTGAGATAATACTCCGCTTCCACAATCAAGCAGCAATTTAAATCCTTCATGCTCAATCAGATAACCCGAACTGGCTTCTTTCTTCCCAGGATAGCCGCCCCAAAACCCGATAACTGTTAAACGCATTTTATCCCCCCATTAAAAATCAATCTAACTTTATATTGTTTGTTGGCAAATGGCTGTAACGAAATCTATAAGCTATAAAATTCCTATCGTTCTTTCTCATAATCTGTCCTTTTCCACTAATTGCATGCAATTATAACCAATTTCATGGTTATGACTTCGCAAAATCTAATATAGCTTCACACTCAATATATAACAATTAGCCTATTTTTTCATCTTTTTCAAAATTGTCTTAAAACAGTGTTGACTTTCCATATCTGTTATAATACAATGACATTATCAAGCAGTTATATAACAGATTCGAAAATGGATTATCTGTTATAAATCAATTAAAAAACGGAGGTTTTAAACATGGTACGAAACGTTATGGAATTCTTCAGAAATTTGCCCCCTAAGAAATGTTCAGAATGCGGTGAAAACATTGAAGAACAGCACGAATGCTACGGAATCGTCTGTGATAAATGCCTGCGTCATGTATCTGAATAGTCTTTAAATAATGTTAGCAGCAATCCCCTTTAATCCTGGGGTGCTCATATCGACTGTATTCATACAGTCCCTGATTTTTTAAATTCCCTCTATTTTGCGATTTGCAAAAAACCAGCCAATTATATATGGCTGGTTATTTTTTAGGTTATTTTTAAAGAAAACATAAATAAATCATTCATTTATAAATTCACTTGATAAGAGTTCCTATAGTAAGAAATCCTTTATTGATGTTAACTTTTCAACATATAGCTAAACAATGGTCTGCTTCTGCTTTAAACCCTTTATCAATTCGAATTTCGGTTCTATAGAAGAAAGAATTGTTAATCTCCCCTTTGAAAAAAGACAATAATCCATCTTATAATTCCAATCAACACTATAAGAATTCCATTTGCTATTGTAATAAGTCCTAAAAACGCTCCAAGAATAATAAAGATAGCTCCGAAAAATTAGCATCCTATCTACTATGGATTAGCTCTAATAATGAAAATATAGAGATAGTTACCGATAGCAATAAATATATAAAATTATCAAAGCAAGATTCAACAGACCTATATAAAATTTTAACAGGGGAAACATTAATAAAATAATTCTATATCTTTTATTCCTATCATGGATGTAGCGTTTGTTGATAACAAGTATAGCCCTTCCTTTACATCTCAGATTAATAGTAACAATAACAGCAATCTCTATGAAAACAGTCTTTATAAAGAAACGCTCAAACGGTGGTTCACATCATTTGAGCGTTTCTTCGTTATTAGACTGTCTTCATTGTATTTAGATAAGAAATAACTATGTTCTAAAATGCAATCCCTTCTAAATAATAGATAGCCTATGTTTTTACACAGCTATCTGTTCTCCCCCGTTGCCGCTAGGGATTGAATCATCGTCATATCTCCAATTTTATTATTCAAGGTGATTGCCTCCTTCTGAATGTGGGTATAAAGCTGTAATAGGACTCATATATAATACTTCAGAAGCTAAGGAGTGATTGAATATGATAACCTGGATGCTGGCCTTTATATTTTTTATCATACTATTAATAATCGGTGAAACGGCAGGTAATATCTATTTAACAAAATTAATACAATCTTCACATGATCTTGAGGATGCAGCATTGAAAGAGAATTAAATATTTTTCAGCTGATTCTTTTTTATAAAACAAAATGCTGTTCGTAGAGGTTATTACTAATAGCTTAGGTGCCATATCCGAAAAGTTAGGGTAAAACTAACTCCTAGGGTGCGACACCTTATTTGCAATCGCCTGCGTTATCTCTATTTTAATTAACCACTATAGAATTATCTAATGTATTCACTGATATTAATAAAATCCCCTTTGAACTAAACTGTCCTTCGTATTATAAAAAGGGCGTTAATCCGTCTTGGGTTAATACCCCACATAGTTGAAGGGGAAAATTATTTATGGTACTCCATTAACCAACAGTCCTGAAATTCCCCTTCGTGCAATTCATTCTTAGGCAGTATTTTAACCTTTTTAAATCCACATTTTTCATAGCATCTGATAGCCCTTGTATTTCTTAATTGAGGGTCCATCACTACTCTTTCAGCTCCTTTTTCTTCAGTTAAAAAATAAACCATAGATGATACAAGTAATGTTCCAATCCCTTTATTCCAGTAATCTATTTCCCCAATAAATTGGTCAGTACCAAAAACATTTTCTTGAAAAAATCCATAGTCATTTTTTGTGTCATCATCCAATTGGTAAAATTGAATATATCCAATTTCGGTATCATCGATTTCCACAATACATCTCACTTCACTATCTTCAGGTGGATAAAAAGCTTTTTCAACTTTTTCTAAATTAAATGGGTTGTCTCTACCCTCATAAAATACGAGAACCGTTGGGTTTGATAGCCATTTTACAAATAGATATTTATCCTTTTTTTCTAATCTTCGAACCTTTAGATTACCATTTTGAAACAGCATAAATATTCCTCACTTATTATTTATAATAGATAGGTAATTCGTTTCCTTATAGGCAAATTCCTGCAATTAGCTAGCTATCCAGCTAATCCTTCCCCCGATAGTTAAATAAGAAGTAAGTTTAATTAGAAAACAATATCTACGAACAGAGCCCAATAAAAAGATATAAAAAATCCGATTAATTCTTCTCCATAATAAGAGGAATTAATCGGATTTGTTTATTTTGTAAAGTTATAGATTTTTTTCTTTAATAAATGTAAGGACCTGATTCATGGCAGCAATCCCCTGATCAATACAGTCAGGCATTCCAATACCATTATAGGATGCTCCGGCCAGATAAATTCCCGGAAGCTCCTTGTCCATTCTTTCTTTAATCATTTTTAAACGATCTAAATGACCGACTTCGTACTGAGGCATCCCTTCATTCCAACGAGTGACGATGGTGAAATCCGGTTTTTCAGTAATTTGCATGATTCTGTTTAAATCATCCAATACAATTTGTTCAATTTCACCGTCTGATAAGTCTACGACTACCTCATCACCGGCTCTTCCTACATAACAGCGCAGTAAAACCTTGCCATGAGGCGTAGTATGCGGCCATTTTTTATGAGTCCATGTACAAGCCGTAATCGTATAATCACTGTTTCTTGATACAAGGAATCCTGTTCCATCAATATCCTCTTTAATCGCGCTTGCATCAAATGCCATTGATACCGTTGCAACCGATGTGGAAGGTATTACCTTAAACGGCTCAAACATCCCATAATCCGGCAGCATTTGCGGAACAGCCTGATGGGGAGTAGCCAATATAGCTGAAATGACAGGTAACCGATCCCCATTATTTAATGTCAGCATATATCCTTCACCTGTTTTAATAATCCCATCAACTCTTGTCCCTTTAAGGATTTGATTTGCTGGAAGCTTTGCTTCAATGGCATCCGTCAATGATTGCAGCCCTTTATTAAAGGTTCGGAACATACCAATTTTGCTATCTGCTGCTGATTTATTGTCTTGTGATACTGGTTTTTTAGGACGGTTCTTTTTTGTACCCAATACAATGCTTCTGTATTTCTTCTCCAATTTTAGCATATCAGGAAACGTGGACATTGTGCTTAACTTGTCGAGATCGCCTGCATAAATTCCTGAAAGAAGAGGCTCAACCAGATTCTCCACTATCTCATCCCCAAGACGGCGCCTTAAAAATTTCCCTAATGGCTGATCGCCTGGCTCTTTAGAACGCGGCAGGATAAAATCCATAGCTGCTCTCATTTTACCTGATAGAGAAAACAGCCCCGTTGTAATAAACGGCCCTATCTCCGTAGGAATCCCCATAACCGATCCACCCGGAATTGGATGAAGGTTATCCTTTACGAGAATATAAGATTTCCCTGTTGAATTTGGAACAATCGTGCTTTCAAGACCCACTTCTTTCGCCAATTCTGTCATGCTCTTCTTTCGAGCCAAGAATGAATCTGGGCCTCTTTCAATGACAAAACCATCACGTTCTACCGTTTGCATTTTACCGCCAAGCCTAGTTGTAGACTCTATTAGAATTACATTATATGGAAGATTGTCTTCCTTTACTTTTTTATCAAGGTAATAGGCTGCCGTCAGACCCGCGATTCCACCACCAATGATTGCAATATTTTGTTTCGTTGAATCCAATTTTATCGCCTTCTTTTCATTGTTGGTTATCAGTTAAGCTCCATTTTTTTCATAACTGCATCAACCATGGCATTGATGAAATCAGGATGCGTATTCGGCATGGCAGGGCGATAGTATGTTGCGCCTATCTCATCCGTAACCACCTTACATTCATAATCATTGTCATAAAGAACTTCCAAATGCTCAGCCACAAAGCCAACCGGTGTATAGACAAACGCTTTATATCCATGTTGTTCATAAAGATCTCTTGTCAAATCCTGAACATCCGGTCCAAGCCATGGATCAGGTGTATTTCCGGCACTTTGCCAACCAACCGCATAGTTTTCAACGCCTGCTCCTTCAGCAACCAGTTTTGCTGTTTCTTCTAATTGCTGTTCATATGGATCGCCTAGCTGTTTAATTTTTTCAGGTAAGCTATGTGCAGATACGATTAATACCGCTGCTGATCTTTCCTCCGGAGTCATTTGATTAAATGCTTCTTTTACATGGTCAACCCAATATTTAATGAAGTTTGGTTCTTTGTACCAGCTTTCAACTGAAGTAATTTTCATGCCATATTTATCAGCAACATCTTTTGCACGTCCATTGTATGATTTAATGCTGAAAGTGGAATAATGAGGTGCAAGCACAATGCTAACTGCCTCCGTGATTCCGTCAGCATGCATTTTTTCAACAGTATCTTCAATAAATGGCTCAATATGTTTCAAACCTATATAAGCTACAAATTCATATTGATCCTGTACTTTATTTAGCGCTGCTTCCAAATGAGCTGCCTGATCTTCCGTTGTCTTTCCAAGCGGTGAAATCCCGCCAATCGCACGATATCTTGAAGTCAAGTCTTCAAGCATTTCTTCAGACGGCTTTCTTCCGTGACGAATATGTGTATAATAACGCTCAATATCTTCTTCCTTATAAGGTGTACCGTATGCCATTACTAATAAACCGATTTTTTTCTTTGTATGTGCCATTATTCAGCCTCTCCTTTTGATGTGATGATAGTTGCAGAATACTCATGTATAAATGCAGTCAGGCGTTTTAGAACTTCAGGATTCACCTCTGGGAAGACCCCATGTCCAAGGTTAAATACATGACCCGGTTCCTGTAATCCCTGTTCAATAATCTCTTTTGCTTTCTTCTCAATGGCATCCCAGGATGAGGTAAGCAATGCCGGATCAAGATTTCCCATTACTGTTTTGTTTATTCCGATATTTCTTGCTTCAGTAATGGACAGCCTCCAGTCAAGACCGACAACATCAAGTGGAAGGCTATTCCATTCCTTAGCCAAATGGCTTGCTCCCACACCGAACATAATCAAAGGAACTCGCACTTCCCTAAGTTCTGTGAATATCCGATTCATAATTGGTTTAATATAGTATTGGTAGTCTTGAACATTTAAGGCACCGACCCATGAATCAAATATTTGGATTGCTTTTGCGCCTGCTTTTACTTGAGCTTTCACATAGATAATAATGGTATCTGCCAGCTTATCCATTAATGCAAACCATGCCTTTGGTTCGGTATACATAAATGCTTTTGTTTTTGTATAATTCTTAGAAGGACCGCCTTCAATCATGTAACTTGCGATTGTGAAAGGAGCTCCTGAAAATCCGATTAACGGGACGGATAATTGTTCTTCAGTCAACAGTTTAATCGTATCGAGAATATAAGGAACATCTTCTTCTGGATTTAATTCACCAAGCTTTTCGACATCGGCTAATGATTGAATTGGATTGTCGATAACCGGACCAATTCCTGATTTAATGTCAACCTGTACACCAATTCCAGGCAGCGGAGACATAATATCTTTATATAGAATAGCTGCATCTACATCGTATTGTTCAACCGGTAGTCGAGTTACATAGGCTGCTAATTCAGGTTGATGAGTAATTTCAAATAAGGAATATTTTTCTTTAATTTTTCGGTATTCAGGCTGAGATCTTCCCGCCTGTCTCATATACCATACTGGAGTGTGATTTACCTTCTCTTTATTAATTGCTTTTAGGAAGGTATCATTGAATTTTTGTCTCAAAGCCGCTCCGCCCCTCTTTTTTACTATATATTTTATATTTTTTTCCTGAATTACATCGTTTAGGCATCAATAACAACTATATCCTTTCAGCCTTTCCTTGTATATAATCGTGAAAAAATTGTCAAAAAATAGACTTAATTTAAACCATTATAGTTAAATGCTCCTTACCTAACAGCAATGTAGGTTATGACTTAACTAATAATGGGTAAATAAAATGTTACAAATTAGAATAATTACTATTAACTAACGACTCCATTATACTAAAATATCTAATCAGGGGGCAAATAATGAACTTCTATATAACGACAGGAACCTTCAGCTTTTTAAAAAGGATACAAGATAAACGAGCAAATTTACCTCTTATTTTATTGAACAATCCTAAAACTGCCGCTCTGATTCATGAAACGGATCAGAAAACAATCTTTTCTTCAGCAAGAAAGTTCGAAGTTTTGGATGGATTCGGTCCACTTAAACAAGAAGGATTTTATGCTCTACATAATATACCTGTTTCTATTGAAGATCGGCCTGCATTTGAATTTGACCTTAAAAATAAATTAGTGTCCATCAAAAATGAAACTGGGATCCATGCGATGCGTATACTTAGCCCTATCAAATCTGATACCTATGTTGTTTTGACAAACTGGAAGAACGAACAGGCCTATGCAAAAGGGGATACAAGTGCACTAGTCCCAAATAAGTCCAGCCTTTTTAACACACAGGTATTGTTTACAGGCAGTCCTTACACTGTCACCTTTCATGCTTACAAAGAAGAAAACAAGTAGGGGAATGCAATTATCATATTTGAAAACCGTCTACAATGATAACCATACTGACATATCATCTATTTGGCTCCTTAATCATTGTTTATCCTTTTTTTAAAATGTCAATCTACTAAACTTATAGAAGTTTTACTAAATTTAGTTTAATAATGGTTAATTATGTAAATAAGGATACTAGGAAACCATGTCATTTAATTAGGGGGATTATATGGAAAAGGAGCTATTTCAAAGATTAGAAGATGATTTCAAAGAAATGGTGGCCATTCGCCGTTATTTGCATAAGCACCCTGAGCTTTCCTTTCATGAAAAGAAAACAGTACAATTCATAAAAAATTTTTATAAAGAATTAAATGTCCCTATCCGAAGCAATGTTGGAGGTGGCGGGATTGTGGCGACCATACATGGTAAATCCCCTGGCAGAACAGTTGCCCTGCGTGCAGATTTTGATGCCCTCCCCATCCAGGATGGAAAAAATGTCTCTTACCGCTCAACAGTCCCTGGAGTCATGCATGCCTGTGGCCATGACGGACACACAGCTTTATTGCTAATATTGGCCAAAGCGATTAAAGAAATGCAGCATCTGTTGGAAGGAACATATGTCTTTATACATCAGCATGCAGAAGAACTTGCTCCCGGTGGGGCAAAATTTATGATTGAAGATGGCTGCCTTGATGGTGTAGATGCCATTTTTGGAACACATCTTTGGTCTCCATTCCCTACTGGATCTATTTATATAAGCCCTGGCCCAATAACCGCCACTGCCGATCGGTTTAAAGTGACCATATACGGTCAGGGTGGTCATGGGGCAGAGCCTCATACTTCAAAAGACTCATTGGTCATTGCGTCAGAAATCGTATCTCTCCTGCAAACTATAACGAGCAGAAGAATTGATCCAATGGAAGCAGCCGTTTTAACAATCGGGAAATTTAAAGCTGGGGAAGCATTTAATATCATACCTGATAAAGCCTTTTTAGAAGGTACTGTCCGAACCTTTGAATCAGAAGTTCAAGAACAAATTATTGAGGAAATTGAACGAATTGTTCAAGGTGTCTGCCTGGCAAATAACTGCCAATATGAACTGAGATACTTCAGAGGATATCCTCCAACCATTAATCATCCATCAGAGACTGACTATATTGAATATAAGGCAACCGAAATCGTCGGATGCGAAAACATAAAAAAACTTACACCCCTGTTGGTAGGAGAGGATTTCTCGTACTATCTTCAACAGGTCAGGGGATCTATGTTTTTTACAGGCGCTGCTCCCGAGAACACAGATCACCCTTATCCACACCACCATCCTTTATTCGATTTTAATGAGAAAGCCATGTTAATTGCCGCAAAGACCTTGGGCAGTGCAGCCATCGGTTTTCAGGAATGGCGCTATTTCTAATCCCCTTACTTCCACCAGCAAATTTTATCTTCGACATTTTAATATGAAAAACAGAAAAACTGGCATATCTTTAATCGATGCCAGTTTTTAAGCCTAATAATTTTATTTTCAGCCCATTTCCTCTTCAGTAAACCATCTCATTTGATAAGCGTGTTTTGCCGTTTCACCCAATTGTTCAAGCAGCTGATGATTGGCCCAGGCTCCTACAATTGCGCCGATTCCCGGCACCAACTGCATCATTTTTATAAAGTCAATCGAATCCCGGTACTCCTGCTGAAAGCTTTGCCAATCAATTTCCTGGTACAATCCTTTTTTGTTTTCCCAGTCTTCAATCACTGGGAGAAGCTCTTTCCTTTTTTCTAAAGAAGAAAAAGCAAGCTGGAATACTAACAGGATAAATACTCTTTCCTCCCATTTTCTTGGGTCAAAACCATAAAGCTGAGAGATATTAAATAGATACTTTATTTTTATAGATAGAAGCAGTGGAAAGTCCGATAGACCAAGCAATATTCCTCCTGCCCCTGTTCCCGCTCCTTCAATGACTGCTGTTCTTCTATATATATTCAGCATAGATTGAGCCAGCTCTTCCTTTTCCTCGAGCGTATTCCCAACATGGTCTACTTTCTTAAAATAGGTTGAACCGTATAATACGCCGTCCACCATTGTTTTAATAGAAGAGCTAATTATATCATGTACTTTTTGAGGTATCTTTTGATTAATTGCCGTTTGGGCCTGTTTGGAGATACGCATTGCCATACTTGGCTTAGCGCTGATTTTCTTCTTCCATAACATCAAATCCTGCTTGGCTCTTTCCTCGTACCGTTCAGATGACATACAAAACCTCCAATGCCACTCACATTTTTTTCATTGCATACGGTCTGAAAATGAAAATGAACGCAAAACCACTCACTAATGTTACAATTGCCAATTTAACTCCTGCACCAATCAGAACCGTCATAAAGAAAATTAAATTTTGAATAACTAGAACGGTAATGAGCAGTCTAAGAACAGCCTTCCTTCTATAATCTGTATGCAATGGATAAAGATCCATCACCATTTTTTGATCATGATGATGCCAGATTGGCAGGAGCTGTAAACCTGTTATATATAAAAAGAGAATCGCAATAAATAATGTTCCCCATCCCAGATCTGTAAACAGGAATAAAACAGCCGCAATGAAAGTTAACCTCACAAATAAACCTAGATAGTCATTCGCTCTTACAAATGTTCTGGCATATAAATAGCTGAATGGATTGTTAGACTTACCCGAAAGAAGAGTCATAACACCACCAAGCCATCTTCTCTCTGAGATTTTTTCACGTAATTTTGGAACATCCGTAAACAAATTTGCTACTCGATAAAAAGCAGCCATTCTTCCATTCTCTAGCTCAATCAGCTTTTCCCAATGTAAACTTTCCTCTCTTGTGCTTTTCCAATAATAGAAGCAAAGCCCTCCTAAAAGAAGGAGGACAATTCCCATAAAAAGAAAAGACTCATTCTTAACAAGAAAATACACAAAAGCCGCATTTAGGACGAAACGGACTAATCCATCAACGAAAGATGCACTTTTTTCCCTATAGTACAAAACGAACCAGCGCGAACAAAGATTAATCCCCTTTACAATCAACAAAGATAGGAGCATCCACAAGAAGGATACCGTTTGTTCTTGCATTGTTTGCATATACATTGGCATTAATACAGCCAGAACCATGATAAGAATATAGCCCTGCATGACTAAGCTAAATATGATCGATTTTTTTATATAGGATGATAATTTTGACTCGATTGGCAGTAAGAACACTATGTCCGGATCGCGGAAAAACGTTGAAACCGGGCTAATTGTTGTAACTAATCCTAAGAGAATCGCCATAATCCATACGGTTGGAAAATCAGGACTTAATGTTTTAAGCCATTCACTGTAATAGAACCCCGCTCCTCCCAGCAGAATAATCATTACAAAGACCAGATGTCCATTAAATATGAACCGCAAGTATTTAGTTGTCTCCTTCAGATAATTATTAAAACGGTCCTTCCACAATGTTTCCCTATTCATGGCGATCTTCCTTTGTCAATTGCAGATAAATATCATCCAGGGAAGCTCCAGGCATGTTAAATTGATTGCGTAAATCTTCAATATTTCCTTTAGCCCGTACCTCACCTTCATGAAGAATGATAAAGGAGTCACAATATTTTTCAGCCGTAGCCAAGATGTGGGTAGACATTAAGATTCCTGCCCCCTGATTTTTCATATCCTTCATCATATCCAATAAGGATTGGATGGCAATCGGATCAAGCCCAACAAATGGTTCGTCAACAATATATAAAGAAGGCTCAGCAAGAAATGCACACATGATCATTACTTTTTGCTTCATCCCTTTGGAAAAGTGAGCTGGAAACCATTTCAGCCTTTTTTCCATTCGATATTCCTTTAATAGCTTTTCGACTCTTTCTTGATAAACAGACTCTTCTATACCATAGGCCATAGCAGTCAATTTTAAATGCTCTTCCAAAGTCAGTTCTTCATATAAGATAGGGGTTTCAGGCACAAATGAAAATTGTTTGCGATAGTTGTCTTTATCATCCTTAAACTGGCTTCCATTTATCTTGATTTCGCCATTTTTCGGTGTCATTAAACCAATAATATGTTTGATGATCGTTGATTTCCCTGCCCCATTTAATCCAATCAATGCGACAAGTTCATTGGGTTTCACTTCAAAACTCACGTCTTTTAATACAGGTGTTTTTGTGTAACCGCCTGTTATATGATTAATTTCAAGCAATGACATAGAGACAGTCTCCTTTTCTTTTTCTCCCTATCATTGTAACAAACGGTTCCTAAAACGGAAAACGCTAAAAGTAAATGTGGAACTTTTTTGGACATTTAATATGTATATTAGGAAAAAACATGGGCAATCTATAATCAGAGGGGAACAACATTCACTTTACTTCATTGATAAATGGGGTGTTGGTTCGCGATAACGTAAGGCTTTAACCTAGGGTTTGATCAGTGTACTTCTTTCGAAAATGGGGTGTTCGCTAAAGGCCTAGAACCTGAAATTGGGATCAATAATTCCAAGTGTTAAGGGGATGGTTGCATTGGACATAACATGGGAAAACGACAAAATTGCTTCATCTAAACGATTGGAGTAATTGTCAGAGAAGATTCTGTAAGAATATCCAGGAATTAAGCTTCCCCTCGAGGACTTAGGGGCGTAACATTATATGTTGCGTCCCTTTCCTTTTTTCCCGTTTTTGTCTGTGCTACACTAATACATAATGAATCAATAAATAGAAAGGATGTTAACCATGGAAGATTGTATATTTTGTAAAATTATTAAAGGTGATATCCCCTCTGCAAAAGTATACGAAGATGAGCATGTGATGGCATTTTTAGATATAAGCCAGGTCACTAAGGGACATACTCTCGTCATCCCAAAAGTACATAAAGAAAATGTTTATGAATTAACTCCTGAAATAGCAAGCCATGTGTTCCAGGTAGTTCCAAAAATAACTCGTGCCTTGAAGCAGGAATATCAACCGATCGGAATGAATGTTCTAAATAATAATGGTGAACATGCTGGACAATCCGTATTCCACTTCCACATCCACTTGATTCCACGCTATGGACAAAACGATGGGTTTGGCGCTGTTTGGAAAACACATACAAGTGAATATACGGGCGAAGACCTCGCTAATATTGCTGCATCAATCAATCAGCATATACAATAATAAGAAAAATGGCTTCCTTTCAATAGGGGAGCCTTTTTTTAATTTTACAGCTAAGAAGGCTGTCTGTCTTATTAGTATACATTCAAACAACCAATGTTCATTTTAAGATACAGGTGTTTTTTGAAAATAACTGTTAACTCAATTGTTAGAATTACAATAAAACGGTATAGTAAGTCGAAATAATGATTTGAGAAATATTTTAAAAATATACTATACTATTTTTATATTATTTATTTATTATTAGATGTAGATGTTACATAATCGTTCAGATATAAAAGGTGTATTTCTTACAAGCCTATATAAATGCAATTGGAAGGATGATTTACAGTGATTAATATACTGGTAACGCTAAATTCCACTTATTTAAAACCACTTAAAGTAATGCTTCAGTCCTTGTTCCTAAATAACTCACATAAAACCTTTAAAATTTTTATTATGCATACGGATATTAAAACAGAAGAGATTCATTCCTTAGAACAATTTGTCCATAGAAATGGAAGTGAGCTTATAAGTGTTCAGGTGGATGATGGACATTTTCAAGATGCACCGGTTTTAATGCATTATACAAAAGAAATGTACTATCGATTATTGGCCTTCAAGTTCCTACCGAAAAATTTGGACCGAATCCTGTACCTGGATCCGGATATTCTTGTTCTAAACTCTGTTGATGACCTTTATGAGATGGACCTAGGCAATAATTTATTTGCTGCTGCCTGTCATAATAAAATATCAGTAAAAGGAATTAATCAAATCCGTTTATCCCCTTATGAAATAGATGCTTATTACAATTCAGGTGTATTGTTAATGAATTTAAAAGAACAGCGAAAAGTAATAAACGAGGATGAGATTTTTAAATTTGTAGAAGAAAATAAGAAAAAATTAATTTTGCCTGATCAGGATATATTAAACGCACTTTACTCCAAATATATTAAAAATTTAGAAGAAACGATTTATAACTATGACGCCAGATACTACAATTATTATAAATTAATGTCCAATCATAAGATGGATATGGATTATGTAATCCATCACACCGTGTTTCTCCACTTTTGCGGAAAGAAAAAGCCATGGAAACAAAACTACAACGGTAGATTCCATGCTTTATATAAACACTATGATAAAATGGCATTTCGTGGAGCATACGCTATTGGTCAAGAAATCATGCAGCCTTCTCTAAGGAGTAAGCCAATATAAGGCTGTTATTTAAAAGGCTGTTTCGTAAGAATTGTTGCTATTGTTTGATATTTTTTCTGAGTGTGAAAACAGCCACCTCCATACAGGAAGTGGCTGTACTTGTTATTGAACTAAAATGCCCAGATAGTTTAAGGACAAGAAATCAAATGCTCCTCATTGCTTGTCTAAATTCAAACATTACTATCAATTTCCTACGCGAGGTATAAAAACAGCCACCCCTATATAGAACGACTGTATTCCTTATTCAGTTAAAGCCCCTTCAATGGCCTTCGCATGTTGTTATTGCTCAACAGAAAATGAACTTGTGAATTCATTAATTTCTTTGTTCATTTCCTTAGAACGTGTCCAATGAAGATAGTGATGACCCTGTAAGACTACAACTTTACTAGCAGGATGATTAGTTAATTGTGTCTGATAAAAAGACACGTTATTCTTGCCATCCTCTAATCCCTTTTCTTCTTTCGTTGTAAAGAATAAGACTGGAATAGTAGATGGTAACTTCATATCAACGGTTTTATCAATATTTTCTTTTATTTCATTGGCTTCAGCAACAACGTTTTTGTTGTAACCCTTCCATGCGGAAAGTGCCTTGGTCATTTTTAAATTTTTTTCGGAATAGGTGCCGTCATCTGCAATAGGTAAAAAAACTTGAGAATTAATATACAATGCTAATCTAGCGATTCCGGTTGGTGCCAGATATTTTAAAAACTTAGGCATTTTAGGTGCATCCTCACTAAAATATTCTAAAGCATGTGGTAATGTCGGGTCGATTCCTATGATACCTTTAACTTCCTCTGGGTATGTATTAGCAAAATACATACTGTAAATTCCTGAAACTGAATGAGGCATCAGAATATACGGGCCTTGTATGTTTGATTTTTTTAAGGCTACTCTTATTTCCTCTACAATGTTTTCAACTGTCCGTTCTTTTTTGGTTATATCACTCCATCCGTATCCAAACGGCTCTACCACTACTACTTTATTATTTTTTGAGATTTCATTTATTAAAGGGTCAAAATCCAATGCTGGTGCTGCTGTTCCGAGCCCGCTTAATAAAACGATTGTGTCAGCGCCCTCACCCTTTGTATAAATGTGTATATTTTCACCATCCACTTCAACTACTTCCCCTATGGGTTGGTATTTTGTTTGTTCATATACTGTCATAATATTACTAAAGGTAATCCAAATAACAAACGCTGCTAGAATGGAGAATAAAATATTTCTTAAAACTATCCAAATTCGATATCTTTTTTTAGTTTTCTTCATTACTTTTTATGACCCACTTTCTTTTTATCTATCATAAGTTAGCAACAAGATAATAGAAATGAGCCTCAGAAGTATTTTAAGATAAGTCTTAAGCCTTATAAAACTCTACATCTAATTTCATAAAACCCTCAAGATAGAATCTCCCATATTAGAGTTTTAATTTATTCCATTAACCTGTGTTGATCCTAACAAGTTATCTCCACGCCCCCTGCAATTAACCTAATAGTCTGATTATTTATTTATTTTTATCTCCTTTTGTTGTAGAATATGGTGGAATTCACTCACTTTAGTACTGAAAAGTATTATAGGGAATTAAGTAAAGAATCGCGATATCGGAAGGGGAATAATCATGACACGTGCTTACAATTTTAATGCCGGTCCTGCTGCATTACCGGAAGAAGTATTATTGAAGGCTAAACAGGAGTGGATGAACTTTGAAGGCAGCCATATGTCTGTTATGGAATTGAGCCATCGCAGCAAAGAATATGACAAAGTGCATTCAAAAGCTACCCATTTATTGAAAGAGCTATTAGATATTCCTGATAATTATGAAGTACTATTTTTACAAGGCGGAGCTAGTCTTCAATTTTCTATGGTACCTATGAATCTTCTTTCACCCGATAAATGCGCAAGCTATATTTTGACTGGATCCTGGTCTGAAAAAGCTTTAAAAGAGGCTCGTAAAATTGGACACACAGAAATTGCCGCTTCCACTAAGGATATAAATTATAAGCGTATTCCTGAACATAACAATATTTCTTTGAAACCTGATGCTGCCTATCTGCATATCACCAGTAATAATACCATTTACGGCACTCAGTGGCAGGAATTCCCCAAAACAAATACAGTTCCTCTGATTGCAGATATGTCCAGCGACATTTTAAGCAGGCGAATTAACATAACTGATTTTGGACTGATTTATGCAGGTGCTCAAAAAAACCTAGGTCCATCTGGCGTCACAGTCGTGATTATCCGGGATGACTTAATTAAAGAACATCAGCAATTACCAACCATGCTCTCTTATGATACTTATGCGGCTTCAAAGTCTTTATATAACACACCGCCGACTTTGGCCATCTATTTATTGGCCTTAGTCCTTGAGTGGACAAAAGATAAAGGCGGTGTTGACGAAATAGAAAAAATAAATTCACAAAAAGCCCAGATCATTTATCAGACAATAGACGAGAGTAACGGATTTTACAGTGGCCATGCCGAGAAAGATAGCCGCTCAACCATGAACATCACCTTTACTCTTCCTACTAAAGAATTATCCGACCTATTCATTCAAGAGTCCAAGAATGCTGGCTTCGTCGGTTTGGCGGGCCACCGTTCCATTGGAGGATGCAGGGCATCTATCTATAATGCAGTTCCGATTGAGCACTGCCAAAAGCTGGCCGACTTCATGAATAATTTTAAAAATAAGCATTAACATGTGTTAAATATTGCTAATGGGTGATATACTCTATATAACCTTTTCGCGGTTGGCAACGAGTGCACAATCGGAGAAGAAAATGAGATAAGCTTAGAATAGGAGAGATGAGAAGTGAATACGAAGAATTTGGTGACTTTATCACTGCTAGTTGGAATTGGTACTGTATTGCACACTGTCATGCCGGGAATTGTGTTTGGGATGAAGCCAGACCTTATGCTGATTATGATGTTCCTAGGGATATTTTTATTCCCTGATTTGAAAAGCACGGTACTGTTAGGCAGCGTAACCGGGGTCATATCCGGATTGACCACTACTTTCCCTGGAGGATTAATTCCAAATCTGATTGATAAATTTTTCACTGCTTTACTTATATATGCTATTTTTAGTATCGTTCAAAAGTTAGGCAAAACCTTTGCCTTTTCACTTGTACTGACTTTTATAGGTACACTGGTATCCGGCATGCTATTTCTTGGATCGGCCTATCTGATCGTTGGATTACCTGGACCATTTCTAGCTTTGGCAGCTGGCGTAGTCTTACCTGCAACAGTTGTTAATACTGTCGTAATGGCCCTTATACACCCCATTGCCAGCGGCATTTTAAAACGCTCGAATATAGCAGTTAACTAATAGAACAAGAGGATGCAAACCATAAAAGGTTAACATCCTCTTTTTACGTTCCTCTACTATCTACAACTTCCATATTAAGATTAATACCAAAAGAAGAACTGAAGCCCATATTCCACTCATATGAATCCTCTTCTTTAGTACACGTCTAGCTGGATATACGCCTCCTTTTCCCAGAGAAATGATTGAGTAAAACAATATACTTATAAACCCACTGAAGAGAATTAATATGAGTAAAAATAATGACACTTCCTCCTCCTCCTTTTCATCTACATATCTAATTGTATGCACATTCAATATTTATATGAAATAACATAATACTGGATGAAAAATAAGGTATAACCTAAAAACAAATGAATTTTTTTCCAAAAATAGTTTCCGAAAATAGCTTTTTACGTTTAAAATAATATAAAAAAAGGAATTGTTAAATATAAGGAATAATTTTAAAGGGTATTTTAACTTTATGTAGAAATCTGTTATGGAAAGATAAAATTGAGGTGAATAGCAATGAAAGGAAAATCATTATTAATTGGTTTTATTTCCGGGTTTACAGTAGCTGGAGTCTCAGTATTGTTAAGCACTCCTTCATCCGGACAAGAGCTCAGATTGAAGCTTAAACAATCGAAAGATGAGACTATGGACCTTCTTCAGGATGTAAAAAGAAGTATCGTCCAGTTAAAGAACGAATCCGTATCTGCAACCGCGGTCAGCAAGACACAGATTCAAGTGTTCGTAAAAGGTGTAAAAGAAGCATTGGAAGAATGGAAACAAGACAGCCAGGCACACACAAGTGCTATTCAAGTCCAAATTAATGATGTTGAAACAGCCATCCAGGAGCTTGAAACAGCTATATCTCCGCTCACTACAAAATAACTCAGCGCCAAGAAAATCTCGGTAAAAAAACTAAAAATTTGGCAAATTACCATTTTTGTTATTTAATATTTTATAAGGATAATAAATCAGTAAGATAAATTGAGAAAAGTAGGTGAGCGTATTATGACTGAAAATTTAAATTCCATCAAAGAAGCCATGCTATTTACCCAGCGGGTTGCTCAGCTTAGCAAAGCTCTCTGGAAAGCAATTGAAAAAGACTGGCAGCAGTGGATTAAACCCTATAATTTAAATATCAATGAACATCATATTCTATGGATTGCTTATCATCTTAAGGGAGCATCCATATCTGATGTGGCCAAGTTCGGTGTTATGCATGTATCTACAGCCTTTAACTTTTCAAAAAAGCTGGAAGAACGTGGTCTTCTCAGATTTTCAAAAAAGGAAAATGACAAACGTAACACCTATATTGAGCTTACAGATGAAGGGAACGAACTATTGCTTGAAATCGTAAGCGTATTCGATTCATCCAAGAACTCCGTCTATTTAGGTGCTCAACCCTTAAAAGACTTATACGGAAAATTCCCTGATATGATGGAAATGATGGCGATTGTTAAAAATATCTATGGTGACGACTTTATGAATATATTCGAAAAATCATTTGCAAATCTTGAGAATGAATTCACAGACGAAAATGGAATTCTCGAAAAAATTGAAAATCAAAAAGAGCCCATTCAATAATAATAGATAAAAGCGGACACTAATCTATCATACCTCCGCTTTTATCTTGAATGGGCTTGTGTATTTAATCACAATGTTTTATATATCCCTCGTTTTCTTCCCCCTCTTAATTTCCTGAGTAATTAATGTTCTAACGATTCATATTCTTTACAGAATTGATACTTTTTTGATAATGTTAGAGAGATACTAGCGTCAAGGAGGATAACAGGATGATACCTCTCATTTGGTTTTCATTATTTGCACTTTTTATTTTGTATTATATCAATAAATTATCAGACAGCTTCTGTACTAAAAAGGAATTGCCAGAAGCTAAACAGGCCAAATTTTTTCGAACAATCAATATCCTTATTACCATCCTGTTAATCTCTACTTATATTGAAATATTCTACACCATATAAAAGACGAGTGTTACTCACACTCGTCTTTCGTTCAACCTATAGATCATAAGTGACCTTTTAGAGGATTTTGCAAATGTCTGAATTCTTCTCCATAGTTGCCTGAGAATATACATGATTTCAGCTTGCATACGCCCAATTGGTACTCATGACCACGTTCGTGCAGCACTCTTTTGCAAATCTTGAATTAGTTAATCCAAGATGCTCCAATGATAACCAACAAGATAAATAAAACTACTAATAAAGCGAAACCTCCGCCGTATCCACCAGACATGTTGTATCCTCCCTTCAGTTACATACTTACTTAGTTAGTACACATATGACGCACCAACAATCACGAGTAGAATAAACAGAACTACGATGAAAGCAAATCCTCCACCAAATCCTTGACTCATGATCACACCTCCTTTTGAGCTGCTACCGTATCATATTCAATTTCCACAAAAAGGAATGGGCCTTTTGCTTAAATAAATGATTTTTAATGAAGACCCTAAACAGACTTAAAAACACATGAGATTCCATGAAAACGCTGATTAGAATTTAAGTAAGATTGTTCCAATTATTATAATTATCAAATAACATTTGTGCTTATCCTTTTTTTAACAGAATTTTTGTGTTATAGTTAGGCTTGTTATGAAATACTTTTACTTGGCAACACGCTAAAAGGAGTGTAATGGATGAAGAAATGGTTAATTACGTTGGCATCAGCAGCTTTACTTGTCAGTCTTGCAGCCTGCAATAATGAATCTGATGAAGCAGTGGTAGAAACGAAAGCAGGAAATGTTACTAAAGAGGAGCTTTATCAACAACTAAAAGATCAATACGGGGATCAAGCAGTAAAAGAACTCGTATATAAAAAAGTTCTCTCTGATAAATATAAAGTAACAGATAAAGAAGTGAATAAACAGGTTGAAGAAGCCAAAGAAAATCTTGGCGAAAATTTTGAAGCAGCTTTGGCACAGTCTGGCTTTAAAGATGAAGAAGCTTTTAAAGAATCTGTGAAATTCAATCTTTTACAGGAAAAAGCCGCTCTTGATACAATCAAAGTAACAGATAAAGAACTTAAGGATTACTATAATAACAAATATAAAATCGACTTAAAAGCTCGCCATATTCTTGTAGCAGATGAGGAAACAGCGAAAGAAGTAAAGGCTAAGCTTGATAAAGGTGAAAAATTCGAGGATTTGGCAAAAGAATATTCAACAGATACAGCCAATAAAGATAAAGGTGGAGACCTTGGTTGGTTTGGGGTTGGACAAATGGTAACTGCATTTGAAGATGCTGCATACGGCCTTGAAGTCAACAAAATTTCTGATCCTGTACAAACTGAGCATGGATTCCATATCATTCAAGTAACAGAGAAGAAAGAAAATGACAATCCTTCTTTTGAAGAATCCAAAGATGAAGTAACTAGAAACGTTAAAATGACCAAGCTAGATTCCGCAAAAGCTCAAGAAGCTATTCAAAAAGTGATTGATGATGCTGATGTTGAAGTAAAAGATAAAGATTTAAAAGATGCATTCTAATAGGTGAAACAGAAAACTCGACCGGTTTGGTCGAGTTTTTATTGTGCCATTGCTCTTTTTCTTTTTTCTTCTTCCATTCTTTCTATATAAACATTCCCCTCCTGTTCAATCCACGATTCATCAACTTTTTGCTCTTCCCTGATTGATTTTATGGTCATAAAGGCACTAAAGAAGATACCAGCTATGATTACTCCAATAAAAATTGACAAGCTTGTCCTCCCCCTCCTTAAGGATTAAGCATCCTTTTTAAAACTATATGCTTTTAAAAAAAAAATATGCTTTCCACTTAAAGGAAAGCATATTTTTAAAATCGATAATCTATTTGATATTCGGTTTATAAAGGCTGCGATTATCGAGAGGGAAGATTCGCTCTGTAAATTCTCCCGGTTTTACCCGATCAAGCGCACGATCCATCATATTCATTTTCGCATCCAAATTATCAATATAATGCAGAACCTCTGCCTCTTTAACCAATGGCGGTTTCGGACTTCCCCATTCCGCTTTTCCATGATGGCTTAAAACGATATGCTGAAGAATAAGAACTTCTTCCCCCTGAATATTTAATTCATCAGCAGCTTTACCGATTTCATTCACCATAATGGAAATATGGCCAAGCAAGTTGCCCTCCACTGTGTAAGTAGTCGCAATTGGTCCTGATAGTTCCTTCACTTTTCCGAGATCATGAAGGATGACTCCCGCATATAATAAATCTTTATTTAATGATGGGTATAGCTCAGCAATTGATTTTGCTAAGTTTAACATCGATACAACATGATATGCCAGACCAGAGAAAAATTCATGGTGATTTTTCGTGGCAGCAGGATATTCCAAAAACTCATTAAAATATTTTTTAACCAAATGTCTAGTAATCCGCTGTATATTAGGATTCGTCATCTCGAATATATATTTTGTAATCGTTTCAGACATTTCATTTTTTCCAAGAGGAGCAGTCGGCAATAAATCAGCAATATTAACCGTCTCATTATCGTACTTTAGGCGAATTGATCGAATCCGAAGCTGAAGCTTACCTTTATAATTTTGTATATCTCCTGTTACCCGTACGATTGCTTCCGGCATATACAGCTGTTCATCCTCAGGTTTTACATCCCAAAGCTTTGCTTCTATTTCTCCGCTTTTATCCTGGAAAATTAAAGATAAAAAAGGTTTTCCATTACTTGCTGTTCCTTTTATAGCATTCTTTATGAATAGATGAAGATCTATCGTATCTCCAACTTCATGATGGGCAATTCCCTTCATGTATATCCCTCCCCGGTCCATTCCAATATTTATTATATCATGCGAAGGCAAATTAATATTAAAAATCATCTTGTTAATTGGATGATATTCTGCCCATTAAACATCGCAGCAATATGATCATGGCAGGTAAAAAAGAGAACCTGATTCCCCTCTTTACTAATATGCTTTAATAGAGAAATCATTCTTTCCGTTCGCTTATCATCAAAATTGACAAACGTATCATCCATGATCAGCGGCCATTCTTTTCTTCCATCAATCGTACCCGCTAAAGCAAGCCTTATAGATACATAAGTAAGTTCTGCCGTCCCTCTGCTCAAATTTTTCGAATGAACCTCTAATCCCCTATGGTCCAATAAAGAGAGTCCCTCACCATTTTCTGAGAATAGGATTTTTTCATATCTTCCATTCGTAAGGTTACGTAGATACCCATTAGCTTGTTCAATAATTGCAGGCAGTTTTTCTTCTTTATACGTCGTTATAGACTCAGCCAGAGTCCCCTTCATGAGGCTGAGCGTTGTCCACTTCTTAGCCAACACTTGAAATTCCTGTTTTAAAAGCTGATGGTTATGAAGCAACGCCTCTACTGTTCCATCCTCCTCAAGCCTATTTATCTCGTACTTTACCTCTGCAAGTCTTTTTCGTAACCGATTTAATGTTGATTCATAGGAAGACTGCTCAGCCTCTTGTTCCTCAATTCTATCCTTTAAAACCAAGTCTGTAACAGAATGGTACTGATCGAGATTTGCATAACGTCCCAGCTGCCCAATCAATTGTCTCTTTGCTATGCTGAGCTGACTTCTTTCTTCGGCATCTCTACCGCGCTGATAGAACCCTTCCACTTCATGACAATCTGCTTCCTGAAGCAATTGCTGCTTTTCTTGATTTAGCTGTCTGCACAAGTCCTTTAAAGGTATAATTTCTTCCTCGAGCTCCTGTATTTTTTCGAGCATATTATTTTTTTGCCTATTGACCAATTCATTCTCTTTGTACTTCTGAACAATAGAGTAGTTTATTTGCTCGATACTTTGAGTGCCCGTAACACCAAATTCCTCTGAAAGCTTCCCTATATAGCGGATATACTCATCCTTTTTCTCCTCTGTATAAGCAAGCAATGAAATGAGTTTGCTCTTCTCCAACATAAGGTTTTTAATTTGTTCAATTCGCTCAAAAGCATCTGAAAGCATCGTACATGACACCTCATTAGGCAATGACCATTCATTTCCGAGCGTAATCAATTTATGTTTACAAAGCGCCAACTCTTTTTCCCATTCTTCAAAGGAATCAATTAAACTGTCAAATATTGCTTCCTGTTGCTCTTTGCGCAGTGATTCCAGCTTGTATTTTTCTCGATTTGCCGTATCCTCTTCAAGCATACTTTTTTGCATTCTGTAGCTTTGTTCATCAATTGAAATCGAAGATGATTTTTTTACAATTTCCTCATAGTAGTTAATTTCTTTCGCTAATTCCTCAGATTGCAATTGATTGCCATTCATCGAATTTATATATATAACGAGTACGATACCAACAACCGCCACAATCAATGCAACGCCAAGCTGTCCGCCTAAGATTAATAAAAGAACCGCCAAAATGGAAGCCAGTAAGACCGAGCCCAGAATAACTTTCTGTTTTTTCTTACCCTTTTTCTCTGATTCCAACGCTTGATTCCTTCGTTGCTTTAATCGCTGGATGACTTCCTTGGCTGACTTCTCTTCCTGTGCTGCCTTGTCAGCATGTTCATACTGCTCTACTATTCTTTTAAGCCTTTCTCTTTCATTTTCAGGCAGCAATTTTCTCTCATAAATTTCAGTGATTTGCTCGATTTGTTCCAATTTGACTCGTTCTTTTTCAAGCTGAGCATCAAGCTCCATCTTCTTCTTGGCAAGTGTATGCTTCTCTAATTCTATCTGTTTAATTTCTTCTTTCCGAAAGATACTTGTATCAAAACTTTCAACCATAACAGGATCAAATTGTGTATGTAATTCTCCCTGAAGCTTAATGATTTTATCCTCTATATGCTTTAATTCGATCGATTGAGTCCTAATTTCTTCGAGTAGGATGATCAATTTATCACTATAAAGCTCGGCTTGACGTACCCTCTCCCCACTTGCCAGCCACTGTTCATTGACTTGGAGGGAATCCTTTTCATTTTGGAGTACTTTCAATTTATTTAACTGAGTTTGCAGAAATGTTTCCTTTGCCGACCTTTCAGCCTCTATCTTTCCCATGCGCCCCATCCCATTTACCGGAAAAGGAGATTCTTCTAATTCTGACAGGCGCACTTCAATGGAAGCAAGCTCCTGAATGGATGGCAACAGTCTCTTCCAGTCCTTTAAATGAATTAAGTTCGTTTTTATTCGCTCTATTTGTTCTTGAGTGAGCGAAATTTCTTTACTTAGTTCCCTTTCTTCGCTCAAAAAGGTATTATAGCTTTTCTCTTTCTCCCTTGCTTTTTGAATTGCCTGGGAGCTTTGCTTTAATTCAGCCAGCTTTTGATTCAGAATAGGCTTCTTTCCACCTGGCTTAAATAGACTGTCCATTTGCTTTTGCAAGCCTGCTTCCATCTCCCAAAGCCTTTCACTGCCACTCATGCCAGCAAAAAAGAGATATTTGCCCAATTGATCTTCTTCCAGACGATAGATATCCTGCAAGCCGTCTAGATTAAAGGAGTATATAGATTCATAGAAGTTTCGGTCGACTCCCTTCAACCATTCTTTTATTTTCTCCTCCCCCCCTATTCTCCCAAACCTGTTATAAACTCCACATTCTGTACCCTGGTGCCCTTTAACTCTTTCAATCGTTATTTCACCTATTTCAGGGAGCTCAATGACCAGTTTTCCACCATACCGGCCGCTCCCCGACGGTTCGTAGGAGGCTGTTGTTTGGTTCTTAGCAGGGAATCCAAATAACATGGCATGGATAAAGGAAAAAATCGTTGATTTACCAGCCTCATTTTCTCCGTAGAATACATTTATATCTGATGTTAATTCTTGTTTGTAGTCTACAAATTTACCAAATCCATATATATGTATTTTCTTTATAATCAAAGCATTTTCTCCTCATTTTTAACGATTCAGGCGCTTTACTAATTCAAGCGTTGCCTCGTCCAAGATTTGCTGCCACTCGTTTTCCTCCCATGGCTCTATATATTTCCTTGCCGCAGAATGAGTAAAGAGAGCTTCCCCGTATTTCAGATACTGTTCAGAATTCATATTGACAGTTGTCCTCAAAAGTTCATCTATAAATGTATCAGACAGCTCTCCGCCTCCGCTTGCATAGCGGGGTGGAATCAGTGTACAGGAATGAATCCATACAGAAATCTCATCCATCTCCTCATCCTGTAGACCTTCAAGTAAATGATCCATATCCACAAACAGCCATTCAGGATTCATTTTGCAATCAGATGCATCGATCATGATATTCAGCAGAATAGACTTATCCGGCTCATACGCACCCTCTTTTATTTTATCCAGTTCAGCAATAAGTTCGTTTACAGATGAAATATGATCTGCCTGAATGGTTTCCGTTTTCCATTCAACTGTCGATACAGGTACAAATTCTAAAGAAGTATCTGACCCTGACATGGAGACTAGATAGAAGCCTTTTTCACCTGTCTCTTTTTTATTTCTCCCCTGCAAGCAGCCTGGATAAATGGCTGGTGGTTCCTGCAGAATTTCCATTCGTTTATGGATATGCCCGAGAGCCCAGTAATCAAATTGCTTACTAAGCAGCTCACTTCTGGTAAAAGGAGCATAGTTTCCATGAGCACTCTCTCCATCTAAATTACCGTGTAATATACCAATATGATAATCAGCATCGTCTGCCTTTTTATACTCCTGAATAACCCGATCATGTATATGGCGCTTATCATAACTGAATCCATAAAGATTTACGGTAGTTGCATCATTTTCTTTAATAAATTGTTTAACTTCTACTTCGCGTCCATACAGATGAACATTCGCTGGTAAGCTTATATCAAAGTAATTCCCATTCATGTAATCATGATTTCCATGAATTAAATAGACAGGAATCGAATAGTTTTCCAATCTTTCCATTTCAGCCTTAAATTTCAATTGTGCCTTCAAGTTTCGTTCTTCATTATCATAAATATCTCCAGCAAAAATAACAAAATCGATTCTTTCCTGAATTGCCGTATCCACAAGCCTTGTTAATGCTGAATATCCGCTGTTTTTTATTTTGTCATAAATGGCACTATGCATATGCTGAAATCCTGAAAAAACGCTGCCCAAATGCAGATCAGCTGCATGTATAAATTTTACGCCTCGCACTGTACCACACTCCTTCCATGCCATTTTACTACAAACGATTGTTCTTTTAATCAAAAAAAACGTAAATTTAATTATCTCATATACAAATACAATTAGATAAATATGACCTCCCCGTAATGAGCAAGGGGATTGCAAAGGATTCCTTTATTTAGGCAAACTAAATTTACTGCTAAGAACCATAAAAAACTCACTTCCCATTTGGAAGTGAGTCCTTGTTTACTTATTGCTGTTTGTTAAATCAAGTGCTTTTTTAATATCTTTAAAAGAACTTGAATTTCCATACATTAAAACTCCGCCTTTATAGACTTTAGCTCCAAAATAGGCTAATAGTCCAATCGTCACAAGCAGAATACCAATGCTTATCGCAATTTCGATATTGGATATTTCAAGCATTCCTATACGCATAAACATTAGCATAGGCGTGAAGAACGGAATATAGGATGACACCTTTATAAAGGTTGCTTCCGGATTGCCAAGCCCGGTCATGGCAAGCATGAAAGCCAGGATAACCAGCATGGTCATTGGCATGATCATTTGTTGCAAGTCTTCAATCTTACTTACTAAGGAACCAAGAAACGCTGCCATTGTTGCATATAATAAATAGCCTAAGAAGGTAAATATAACCGCATAAACAATCGTCTTCGCTTTCATATTGTCAAAGCCAAAAGCCTCGAAAATTTCTCCCATCCCACTGCTGCTTTTAAATGATAAATATCCAACCAGCACAAATATGGCAAGCTGTGTCAATGTCAGCAGAGCAATTCCAGTGATTTTCGCGAACATTTGCTGAATTGGTGACACACTTGAAATTAAGATCTCCATCACACGTGATGATTTTTCAATGGCCACTTCGTTGGCAATCATACCGGCATACACAATAACAGAGAAATAAATGACAAAGATCATCACATAGACTAGGCCGCGGGCCTGATTAAGCTCTTCCTCTGATTTAGCCTGATTATTTAATGGGACGACTTCAAAGGAAACTGGCTTATAGATAGCTGCCAGCTGCTCATCTGTTATGTTAACCTGCTTTGTTAGAATACTTGTTTGTATTTGCTGCAAAGCATTTTGAATTTCTGTACTTTCATTTGAATTGGCGATGGATTGGGCCTTATAGACACCTATTGGAATACCGTCTTGCTCTTCAAGCAATAAATATCCTTCCAATTCTCCCTCTTCTTCAGCTTTCTTTACTTCAGTTTCAGATTTATATGCTTTCAGGCTTAATTCGCTCCCACTACTATCAAGCTGCTTTTCCAGTGCGGCATAGAAATTGCCTGAATTTTCCACAACTCCAATTGTTGTATCACCTTCATCAAACAAACCGATAATTCGATCCAAGTTCGTAAAAGCGAGAACCATTAATAAAATAACTGCAGTCGAAATGACAAATGACTTACTTTTAACCTTTGATATATACGTCTGAAATGTCATAATCCAAAACTTATTCATATTGAGCACCAACCTTTTCAATAAAGATATCCTTCAAGGATGGTTCTTCCAATTCAAATTTACGTATGAAACCACGCTTAACTGTATCCTGTAAGATTAATTCGGCATTCTTCTCATCCGCAATTTGCAAATGAATTCCTTCCGTTACTTCTACTGCTTTTGTCACACCAGGATAATCAGTCAGGAATTTAAGATCAAAATCAGCATGTATAGATACATTCTTTTTGCCATAGGAACGCTTGATATCCTTTAGTGAACCATTAACGACTGCCTCTCCTTGCTTAAGTATGCAGAGCTGTTCACATAATTCCTCTACGTGTTCCATACGGTGGCTGGAAAAGACGATAGTTGTTCCGTTTTTTCTTAAATCATGAACCGCTTTTTTTAATAATTCAACATTTACAGGGTCCAAACCGCTAAATGGTTCATCCAAAATTAACAATTCTGGCTTATGTATAACAGAGGCAATAAATTGTATTTTTTGTTGATTTCCTTTAGAAAGGTCACCAACTCTTTTATCGAAATATTCCGGGACATTAAAGCGATCCAACCAGACTTTTGCTTCTTGCATTGCATCCAATTTGTTCATCCCTCGCAAACGAGCCAGATAAATTAATTGTTCACCCGTTTTAATCTTTGGATACAACCCTCGCTCTTCAGGAAGATAACCTATCGTCGAGCTTGTGGAATAGTCAATTTTCCTTCCCTTCCAACTAATGCTCCCTTCTGTAGGGTCCAATAAACCAAGAATCATTCTGAAAGTAGTAGTCTTACCAGCCCCGTTTGCCCCGAGCATACCAAACATCGTTCCCTCTCCCACATCAAGTGAAAGATGATTTACTGCTGTAAATTCTCCAAATTGTTTTACTACGTTATTTACCAGTAAAGTCAAAAGCATTTCCCCCTTTTATCAATTTTTATGTCTATATATATTCTAATCTATCCGCCCAGAGAATTGAAAGGTAATTCTAAACTTTACAAATTTTGTCTTCTTATGCGAAAATAATATCAACTGCTGATCAGCTGAATTTAGGAGGAATAAAGATGAAAATCTATAAATTAACCGTGTTTGAAGCAGATGGTGAAAAGATTTTAGAAGAATCGATTCAGGCAGAGAATGATGAAAGCGCAAAAGAACTTGGACAAAAGCTTTTAGCTGAAAAAGAATACGAAGAAAAGACACATCGGTTCACCTCACCGCTTGGCAAGCTACTATTATTCCATAGATAAGAAAAGGTTTGTATGATCCGTTTATAACGGAATCATACAAACCTTTTTATTTCCCTTTAAAATTAGGCTTCCTTTTCTCAACAAACGCCTTGATACCTTCTTCATGATCCTCTGTTTGTCTCATTACATATTGCGAGTATTTCTCCAATTCAAGCATCTTCAATAGCTTAGGACGATTTGTTTCAGCAAGAATTTTCTTCGTCCGGATCATAGACAAAATTGGTTTTGCCTGCCATTCTTTTACCTTTTTCTGAACCTCATCCTCAAGGCTATTCGTTGTTACCAGATCAACCAATCCAATTTCTGATGCCTGCTCAGCGCTCATCACTTTACCTTCCCAGATTACTTCCTGAGCTTTCAATTCTCCCAGTCTTCGTTCTAGAAAGAAGTGCCCTCCGCCATCAGGAATCAAGCCGATCCCAATGAAATTCATGGCTAATTTACTCTCCTGCTCTGCAATAATGCAGTCAGTGGCCAAGGCAAGGCTGAATCCAAGTCCCGCTGCTGCCCCGTGAACTGCTGCAATTGTTAATTTTGGCATCGTATACATGGCCATGGCTAGTTCGTTAATACAATCCATTATTCCATAAAAATCTTTTTCACTGCCTAAATTAAACATCGATTTTATATCGCCGCCTGAGCAAAATCCGTTGCCATTTCCTTTAAGAATAATAATTGTAATTTCCTCATCAAGACTCAATGCTTTTAATTCCTTGTTTAATTCAACAAGCATCTCTTTATTAAGAGCATTTAATACTTCAGGACGGTTTAATGACACGGTAGCTACAGTGCCTTCCTTTTCCACAAGCACGCTCTTGATAATAGAGGCAGGTTTCACTGGCAAAATCCCCTTTCAAATTTGATATATATTTATTATAAAGGTTTATGTAAGCGTTTTAACACAAAAAAGGTGTAATTTATTAGAATTATTTGTATATTAGAAGAAAAAATAACCGAGTTCTTCATCCAAACAAGAACTCGGTTTGTTAATTTCAGCGCAAAAATAATTCTTTTAAGTAATCAATTTTTTTAGTTGTATAATGCTCATAACTATCATTATAGGATTTTGGATCTTTTGGGTTGGCAAAGTGCGTGATTTTTCCAGTATCAGGATCAATGAATTTACTTGCTGCCCCACATCCAAGTCCTATGATCGTTTGCTGCTCCTCCATAATCAGGATATTATACAAGCTCTCCATTCCAGGTAATGAATATCCGACATTCTCCAGGTTACCCAGTATATTCTTTTGCCTGTATAAATAGTATGGATGGTATCCATGGGCTGCAGTCCACTTTTCAGCTTCATTCATCATTTGTTCTACTTCCGTACGATCCGCAACCTTATAGCGCATTTTATTTCTCGTCATCTCAGAAGCCCGTTTAAAGGATAACGTATGAACAGTCAATGATTCCGGCATCAATTTTTCTGTTTCGTGTAAACTATTCTTTAATTCAGGGACACCTTCACCCGGAAGCCCTATAATTAAATCCATATTCACATTATTCATACCGGCCTCTTTAGCCAGTTTATATTTTTCAATTGTTTCCTCTACCGTGTGATGTCGCCCAATCGCCTTCAATGTTTCCTGTGTATAGGACTGTGGATTAATACTGATTCGATCAATATTCCATTTTTTTAAGACCTTCAATTTTTCCGGTGTAATCGTATCCGGCCGACCTGCTTCCACCGTAATTTCCCGTACATTTTTAATATCAGGGAATGATTCATATAGTTCCTCGTAAAGAATGTCCATTTCTTCAGCTGATATACTCGTAGGTGTACCGCCGCCAAAGTAAATAGTAGTAATTTTTATATGATTGTCCTTCAGCCATTTACCGATTTCTCGCATTTCATAATGCAGTCCACCCAGAAATGATGTTACATTTCCCTGACGTCCATTAATTGCATAAGCGGGGAATGTACAATAGGCGCATTTAGTAGGGCAGAAAGGAATTCCTATATAAATGCTCACTTCCCTTTTCAAATCATATAAATCTGGAATGACTTCTAATTGACGGTCAGCAATTTCCTCCAGTAAATTTAATTTCTCGTCTGTAATGGAGTAGGAGGCGCTCAACTCTCTCTTGGCAACAGATGCATCTATATTCTTTTTCACATATTGATGCCACAATTTTGTGGGACGAACACCTGTCAACAATCCCCACTTCTGAATCATTCCTGTATGTTGTTCCAAAACCTTTAAAAAAACATAAGAATAGGAATGCTTTTTTTGCTTAAAAAGAGCCTTTTCATCCGCCTGATTCAAGACATCTCTTTCAAATGTGGATTCATGTACTTTATTAGATGTAGAATCCTCTAGTATCGCTTTTGTATATAATGTATGATTAATCATTTCTTGTTTTAATGTAATTGATAAATCCGATGGTGATTCATCGCTATTAAGCAGTGTTGCCTCTTCAAAAAATAAGTCCGCAATTAAAGATAAGGGCCGATACAGCCTTTCATCCTCAATGCCATTTATTAAAATACGCATGCCTATCCCCTTTTCAAAAATTCAATCCATATCAGTTTACTGAACATCAAGACAGCGGTCAATCACAAATAAACCATCTCTTCCTTATCATGACTATTTGGGAATGAAGCTATTCAGCCAATAAAAAAGCTTAGGAGACTGCCTAGGAGCGACAAGCATAAGAAGAGTACTGAGAGGAAGGGTCCTATTGAGCAAAGACTAAGAAGCACCACATCGCGTAGAAAGATCATTGTGAACTAAATCCTGCAGGCCTCCGCTGAGTATTTACTGATGACTTGAGTTCCTAGAAGCCGAAGCTGGATTCCATCAAAAGAGTAAAGGAATGGCCCCATTTAGGCGTTTGGCTGGATTATTGTTTGAATCGGTTGGATTATTACGGAGTTTGGCTGGATTTTCAGCTGAATCGGCCGGATTATTACGAAGTTAAGCTGAATCTATGCTCAATTCGGCTGGATTCATCCTCGTTGGGCTGAATATCCTACATCTCTTGCCAAGAATTAAGTACACAAAATTAATTTAATTGCCAAGAAAACTGTTTCAGCCCTCCATAGCACCTTTATCATCATAACGAAACCCTAAACCGACAATATTTATTACCGAAGCCCAATAAAAAAGGATAACCCCAGAGGAGCCATCCTTTTGGTAGGTGGTAAAAAACACCTTCAACACCTATTTAGTCAGTTTTGATATTCATCTTTTTTAAGAAGCCAATTGGATGCTGTCTTCTGAATACCTCTTTAATGAGATAGGCCACACCCAGTTCATCATTACTGCGGGTAATCCATTTGGCTGAGCGCTTTACCGCTGCATCAGCATTTGCCACAGCTACACCAAGTCCCACATTTCTTACCAGCTCCGATTCATCTTGATCACTGCCAATTAAGACCACTTCATTTGCTGCTATACCCCTGTTTTTTAATAAGTAGTTAAAAGCCTTCTCTTTTGTGACTTGTTCTGGTAAAATCACAAGTTTATTCGGATGACTCTCCTGGATCATTACGTTTTCAAACATCGCTTCAAGACCAGACTTTGCATCTATTCTGTCCTGTTTCTTATCTATATATATATCAATTTGCAATGGAGACATCGGATGGGTGCGTAAATACTCATCTAGAGAATCTACAAATTGCTGGGCATATATATTGGTCTCTCCCGGCGTCCATTTGATTCTTGCAAAGAGCGGTGTTGGAAGATCCATTCTATTTCCGATTGTCATATCCTCATGAATTAAACGGATGTGCCCGCTTAATTTTTCTAAAAAACGAATGATATCGAGGGTAGTGTTCTCAGGTATTCGCTTAACAAAAATAGGATTATGAAGATTCTCCAAAATAAAGCCACCCTGATGCGCAATAATATGCGGATTACATCTAAGAGCTTTTCCGGTTCTTTGTGTATAGTCATAATTTTCAGAGGTCATCAGAGCTACTTCTACTCCCTTTTTAGCAACGTATTCAATTGATTCTCTTGTATGAGTGTGGAGTTTTCCTTTTGAAGATAATAGTGCACCATCCATATTAATCATTAACAGTTTATATACCATGATGTCCAATCCACCTTTCATGATGCCCATATACATTCTGTATGAGGATTTTGGCAGAAATAGAACAGTTATAAAGAAAAAAGAACCGATTTAGCGCCCTGAACTTCCCTTCACCAATTAAATAAATCTAACTGGCAGAGAAGCTTCGACACTAATCGGTTCCATATATGCTTAGGATTGTGTTCCGTACAAGTCTTCCAATGGTTTTGTGATAATACGATTGAGATCTGTAAGGATGACGCTCATTTTTTGTTCAGCATCCATTAATTTAGAAATCGCTTCATGTTGTTGCACAAGCGCAACAGTTTTTTGAGCCTGCATTACTTCTTCTTCAGTAATTTCCTGACCCATCATTTGTTTTTGCTGAAGATTTAGCTGAATATCTCTGAAATTGTTAAACATCGTTCTTGCTTGCTCATCAGCCATTATCGCATTGTATTGATTCTTTAGTTCTTGGTATTCTGCACTTTCACGTATTCCTTTTTCTACTGTATACGCTAAATCATATAAATTAACTGACATCATATACCTCCTGTTTTCTATTACACTGAAGTCTCTCTTACTATACCATTATCGAAAGCATTATACATCCATTGTATGTTTACTGGAATGGTTTTAATTCATCAAAATCATAAAGATTCCCTGGAAAACTCCAATCAAGCCTCCTAATAGGGCTCCTAAATACGTAATCATTTTCAATTCACTTTTTGTGATAGACAGTACCATTTCTTCCAGACGAGCCACCGGAAAAGAAGCAACCTGATCACGGACAATTTCCTTTAGTTTCAATTTTTCCATTATGCTTGGTACTTTTTCAATTAAAATCGCTGCAACCTCTTCAATAACATTTGGCAGCAATCTTCCCTTGATGGTCTCATTCCATTCACCAGTTATCTGATTAAGTGTCAGATTAGATAAATCCACTTTTTTATAGCCGGTTATAATTCCTTTATGGAGTAAACTTCTCATTTCATCCAATGAATAGAATTCCTCCACGTCTGAAATCTGCTTATGTTTTATTTTATGCCACTCACTATGCAGGAGTTGTGTCAGCGTATCCCTAGTCCCAGGATTTGAGAGAAATTTAATAATCTCCGGCTGAAGTTTCTCGCCAAGATTTACATTTCCTAATAGCATCTGCATAATTCCACCGAGTTTTCCCCGTTCCCTCATGAAATCATCTGCCATTTTTTGAAGTCTTTCCTTACCTTGATTGCTGGCAAAAAAAGCGATTCCCTTATCCAAGATATAATGAGATACATCCGGTATTTTGTTCTCTATTTTCTCCTCAACACTTGCTGGTATAAAGGTTGCTATAGGTTTATTTTTATGCTGCAAATACCAATCCTCTAACCAATTTGTTGAATGCGATTCAATTTTTCTTACGATTAAATCCGGAATGTCAGCCAACCCAGCTTTTTCAAGCGCCTTTTCTATAGAGATCTCAGAAAAAATTGTTTTATCTAATATATTTTCTCCAATTCTCTTAGCTTCCACTTTGACAGTACCAGTAAGCAGTTTATTTTTAATACTCTCTGGAGTGATTAAGTGTTCTACAACCATCTTCCCCATCTGCTCAGCCAATTCGTCTCGTCTTTTCGGTATTAACCCAGGCGTAAATGGCAAGCGTTTACCAAAGATATAAATAGCCTCGTAGGGGTGGAATAGCATTTTTATGGCCAAGGCGTTTGTAATACCGCCTATTAAAGCCCCTACTACAACCACTGTGATAATCGTTATAAATGTACCCATAAGTAACTCCTTTTTAAAACTTCCTGTTTGTAAGAAATAGTTTAGTCTTTTCTACTATTAAATTGCAACCATCGGTGTCCATTTTTCAAAGATTTTGATGCTAGCTTTCCTTATACGAGGTTGTAATTGGATATAAATGCTTATTTAAAGTGTATAATTATGATTATTGCTATTAAATTTAGATTTGAGGTGCAATCTATTGATTAATCATTTTGAATGGAAATCATTATATGAAACAGAAAAAATACCTGGTTGGAAGTTTTCCTTCTACTTTGAAAAAAAACGGTATAAAGGAGTTTACCATAAAGATGGTTCTATTACTTGGATTGAAACACAGCCATCTGACTATGCTAAAGCAGAATTAGAATCCAGAGTACATGAATTGATGCTTTATCATGTATATGATAATCAATAGACTATGATACAAAATATTTGGAGGATTACTCATGAACACTGACTTACTTATACTCTTTCCCAACGCAATCCGTGTTTCATATCCGTTGGAGGATCAATCCTATTATTGGTACATAGAAAATGCGAATCAATATATCGGTATTCCAAAAAGGTCTGTATCATCTGATCAATTGGCTCTATTAAATATTTTTTTAGAACCCTTTTTGCTTCATACTGAAGAACTTAATAGATCTGCACAGCAAATGCATTGGCACAAATTATTATACCAACAGGATTCTGCACCATTGCCGAAAATTGAAGATGGGTCATACCGCTTTATTCATTATAATCTTCCAAACAATGATATTAATATTACAGACTTCTCCGATGCTATAAATGGCTTTTTTCATGACCCGGTCATTTGCTGGAAGGACCCATCTAGCGGAGTCATTATAGAAAACACCAAATCCACTTTGCTCACAAATCAAGATTTTAATGCTGTCATTCATACCCTTGAAAGCGATTTATACGCACATTTCCGTTTATTTATAGGAAATAATTATCCGCTTTCGAATGAAATCATAACGTATTTTTCTTCAGAAGATACTTGCTTTAAAACCATACGTCTGTATAACTCAAAAGATAAAGTCATTACTTTTTCTTCAGCTTTTTTGGATCTTTTATTACTAGGTAAAAATCAAACTTTATGTATAACTCTAGCTAAAAATCTACTCGGCACTTTAGAAAATGAAAAAGATCTACTCCAAACTATTATGATTTACATTAAAGCTAATGCCAATGCTACTGTTGCTGCAAAACAGCTTTTTCTTCACCGTAACAGTCTGAAATATCGTCTTGATAAATTTTATGAAATTACCAATCTCGATGTTCGAAAATTCGAAGACAGCTTATGTGCCTATTTAGCTATCCGGTTACTGGAGAATACAAATTAACTATAAGTGCAACCAGCCCATTTCATAATCATTATATTTGTGCAAATTGAACATATATTTTTAACTATTAGACTAGTAAAATTATTTGTGAAAAGGGTTTCATTATTACATAGTTATCAAGGAGGACATTTAAAGATGGCTCAGTTAAAATTAGAAAATATTTATAAAGTTTATGATAATAAGGTAACTGCAGTAACCGATTTTAATTTACACATAAAAGATAAAGAGTTTATCGTTTTCGTAGGTCCATCTGGATGTGGTAAATCCACAACCTTACGTATGATCGCCGGATTAGAAGAAATCTCTAAAGGTGACTTCTATATTGATGATAAACGCGTGAATGATGTACCTCCAAAAGACCGTGATATTGCAATGGTTTTCCAAAACTATGCATTATATCCTCATATGAGTGTATATGATAATATGGCTTTTGGACTAAAGCTTCGTAAATTTGATAAAGCTGAAATCGATCGCCGCGTTAAAGATGCAGCACGTATTCTTGGTCTCGAGGAATATTTAAATCGTAAACCAAAAGCTCTTTCCGGCGGTCAACGTCAGCGTGTTGCATTGGGCCGTGCTATCGTTCGTGACGCAAAAGTTTTCCTTATGGATGAGCCTTTGTCTAACCTGGATGCTAAATTGCGCGTACAAATGCGTGCTGAAATCGCTAAGCTTCATCAAAGATTAAATACAACTACAATTTATGTAACACATGACCAAACAGAAGCAATGACAATGGCTACTCGTCTGGTAGTTATGAAAGACGGCTTCATCCAACAAGTCGGTGCACCGAAAGACGTTTATGAAAATCCAGAAAACATCTTTGTAGGTGGATTTATCGGATCTCCTGCCATGAACTTTATTAATGGTAAATTAGAAGATGGATATTTTGTAACCGGCAGCACTCGCATCGCCGTACCTGAAGGTAAATTAAGCTATTTGCGTAAACAAGACTATATAGGTAAAGACGTTGTCCTTGGCATTCGTCCTGAGGATATCCATGATGAACCTATATTCATGGATGCATCCCCAGAAACTACAGTCAGCTGCATAATTGAAGTGGCAGAATTAATGGGTGCTGAAACGATGCTTTATACTCAAATTGAAGGTCAATCCATCGTAGCACGTATCGATTCCCGTTCTGATATCAGTCCAATGGATACCATTAAATTAGGATTAGATATCAACAAAGCACACTTCTTTGATAAAGACACTGAGTTAAGAATTCGCCCATAATTAATTATAAAAACTCAAAGCCAAATCTCTCGGGATTTTGGCTTTTTTGTTTCCTGATATGGCTTTAATTCAGTTTTCAGGAATTATAATTATTCTCAAATATACATTTCGTGAATAGATACTACCTCGTCGTTTCCACATTGACTGCAGGATAAAAGATGTTTGCATATATTTTGTCTTACAGATTGAGGATCTCCGTCCGTTTGTTTTTGTATATTGGTTTCCAGGTATGCACTATAGTCGTCATAGTAATCCATTACCTTCCCAAAGTCCTCCATATTTATATCACAATTTTTACATAAGTATTCTATAGAAGTTAGACCATTACATAAAGGACATTCCATATTATCCTCTCCAAACCTTTTCTTTTCCTTAGCGTTTCACCCATGAGATTTTTTATGTTCATGGAATCCAGATAATATTTTCCTGCTTGTACACCCTTACGAATATTATCAACTCCAGCTTTTACCTTTTTATATCTATGTATAAATTAAAGTGTGACCTTCCATACTAGCTAGTAGAAAGACGCACTCACATCAATGGGTCAAGCCGTTTAGGGCTTAGGAGATTTCATACGATAATCTCCTGTATGTCGGTTCAAATCCGACTGACCCAGCCAAATAAATCATTTTTTTAAAGGAGATTAACATCATGGCTCAAAACAGCTCAAACAATAACTCTAATCAATTGGTTGCTCCAGGTGCAGCAGAAGCAATCAATCAAATGAAATACGAAATATCTACTGAGTTTGGAGTACAACTTGGTGCTGAAACAACAGCTCGCGCAAACGGATCTGTTGGAGGGGAAATCACAAAAAGACTTGTTCGTATGGGTGAACAACAAATCAGCGGCAGATCTCAATCTTAATTAAAAATTTCATATAAAATGGCTAAAACCCCCTTCCGAACAATTCGGAAGGGGGTTACGAATGTTTTTAGGATTTTTGTTTGACCATATCTTTTGGATTTACCCATTGATCAAATTCTTCCTCAGTTAAATAACCCAATTTCAAGGCTGTTTCTTTTAACGTACTGTTATCTTTAAAGGCAAGCTTAGCAATTTCAGCTGCTTTCTCATAGCCTATATGCGGGTTTAGTGCCGTTACGAGCATAAGGGAGGACTCTACATTTTTTTGAATGCTTTCAATATTAGCCTCAAGTCCAACCAGGCAATTAACCCTGAAGGATTTAAGCGAATCTGACAATAATCTGGAAGATTGCAGGAAATTATAAGCAATCACGGGTTTAAATACATTTAATTCGAAATTCCCCTGGCTTGCAGCAAATCCAATGGATGTATCATTTCCCAATACTTGAACAGCTACCATTGTTAAAGCTTCACTTTGCGTCGGATTTACTTTACCAGGCATAATCGAACTCCCAGGTTCATTTGCAGGAATGGTAATCTCCCCAATACCACTGCGAGGGCCGCTTGCCAACCAGCGTATATCATTGGCCACCTTCATCGCATCCATAGCCAAAGCTTTTAATGCACCATGCGCATAAACAATCTCATCATGGCTGGTCAATGCATGAAATTTGTTTGGTGAAGAAATGAAGTTATAACCGGTTTGTTCAGATATATATCCCGCTGTTTTATCCCCAAATTCGAGATGGGCATTAATTCCTGTACCAACAGCAGTACCTCCTATCGCAAGGCTAAGCAGCTTCTCGGCACTTTCCCTAATCATCTGTTCTGAACGTTCAAAACTGAATCTCCATCCGCTTATTTCCTGGCCAAGTGTTAATGGTGTAGCATCCTGCAGGTGAGTACGTCCAATTTTAACAATTCCCATAAACTCCTGCTCTTTTTCTTGAAGTACTTTCCTAAAAGCAATAATTTCAGGCAAAACATTTTTATGTATAGTTTCATAAGCTGCAATATGTAAAGCCGTTGGGTATGTATCATTGGAGCTTTGAGACATGTTTACATCATCATTAGGGTGCAGCGTTGCTTCAAACCCATTATTCTCCAGCCATTCATTCCCTTTACGTGCTACTACTTCATTCACATTCATATTGCTTTGGGTTCCACTTCCAGTTTGCCAAACTTTTAGAGGAAATTGACTATTTAAATTTCCTGCGATAATCTCATCACATACGTATGATATCGCATTCTTTTTTTCTTCCGATAAATTACCTAAATCAAAATTGGAATAAGCAGCTGCTTTTTTTAGGTGGGCAAAGGCATATACAATCTCAATTGGCATTAATTCTTGTCCAATTTTAAAATTGTTGCGGCTACGCTCTGTTTGAGCCCCCCAATAGCTATCAGCTGGAACACGCACTTCTCCCATCGTATCTTTTTCAATCCGATATTCCACCTTCATCATCCCCTATAAAGTATTATCTTACTATTAAGAACATACTCTCTATTATAGCAGATGGTCAAATGATAGCGCTTAAATCTAGCCCCCTTGACTGTTAGCTTTTAGGAGATATTAGGTTTACGTATCCCAAAGCATGTGCCCGATAAAAAAGCCTAAAGTCATGATACTAGCTATAGCAAGCGTTACAGTATAATCAATCATTTTCCCTACCTCCTCATATCCTTATAATGATAAAAATAGCACATTTAACTCTGGGCTGACCGGTTAAAAAATGAAAATATTTTACAATTCTATGACTATCACTCATGTTGATTCCAATCCATCATTAATTTCCCACGTTATCTATATTTTGTTTAATTAATTTAACACAGGGTAAATAGTATATAAATTAGCTCAATAACAGAGGAAAAGGTGAGACAAAATGCAAAAATATGAAATCGGTTCTTCTGAACTTTCCATTCAAAAACAAATAACACTTCCACAATTAATGTGTATAGCACAATATGCGAAAAACTTTAATGGAACAATCAAATTGGTAAGGAATACACAAGAAATTAACGTAAAGGATATTTCTTCTTTAA
The DNA here is from genome assembly GCF_006346415.1 of Bacillus sp. D386. Taxonomy (NCBI): domain Bacteria; kingdom Bacillati; phylum Bacillota; class Bacilli; order Caryophanales; family Bacillaceae; genus Bacillus; species Bacillus sp. D386. The sequence continues at coordinate 940,766 of NZ_VEMV01000001.1, forward strand.
CAGCTTTTTTCCTAACATTAGGTACGGATGCACATGTTAAAGTCCTTGTTAAAGGCGAAAATGCTCAAGGGGCAATTGAGCAAATCGAAACAATATGTCTGACAGAAAATACTGAGTTAACACCCTCTATGTCTTAATTACAGCATAGTAGAAAAGCCCATTTGAGACCGTAAAATTTACGATTTCAAATGGGCTTTTTTCATTCCTATTGAATATGGAAGGCAACTTATTTTTTAATTAATTTTTCCAGCGATTGATCCATTCATCAAAGTTTTTCTGAATCTTTTCCTTTTGCTCAATCCAATAGTTTTTAAAACGGTTCTTTTCTACTTCCTTTTCCATATCATCTATTGTTGGAACATCAAATGTTTGATTTTCGACATTTTGTAAGGCTTTTGTCATGATTTCCTGAAAAACAATATTTGCACCGCTTATTTTATCTTTGTAAAGATACTGATTGGCTGTTGTTTTATCATAGCCCATCCACACGGCACCAACGAGGTTGGGAGAATAACCGACAAACCATTGGTCCTTTACCGCGTCCTGTCTAGACACATTATCTACCTGAGTTGAACCTGTTTTTCCAGCGATATCTCTATTTTCAACCTTTGCATTTGTTCCAGTTCCACCTTCATAATCAACCACACCCTTTAGCATGGCAGTCATATTTTTTGCTACTTCCTTGGTCGTTACTTTAATTTTTTTCCCTTTAAAGACAGCAACTTCTTTGCCGCTCGCATCTACAATCTTCCGGATAAGGTGTGCTTCCTGACGTACACCTCCATTTGCAAATACAGAATAGGCTGAAGCCATCTGCAGTGGAGATACTCCCTCGTTTAGCCCACCTAAAGCAAGACCCAGTGTTCGGTCATTCTTTCCAAGTTTAATGCCAAATTTCTCTGCATAATCCATTCCAGCTTGTATGCCTATTTCATTCAAAAGCCAGACTGCAGGGATATTTTTCGATTTATACACAGCCTCGAACATCGGAACTTCTCCTTCATACTGATCATTATAATTCTTCGGTGAATAACCTCCTGCAAATTCCATCTCCGTATCTTTAATCAAATCTGTAGGTTTATATCCTTTTTCAAGGGCAGGTGTATAAACTGCGAGCGGCTTCATCACTGAACCTGGCTGGGCTTTTAATTGTGTCGCTCTGTTATATCCAAGAAAAACATGCTCTCCCCTTCCCCCAATAAGGGCTCTGACACCGCCAGTCTTTGGATCAAGCAAAACGGCACTGCTTTGTACTAATTCATCTGCATTTGAACCTTTTGCAAACAAATCATCTTGTTTATATACTTCTTCCATATCTTCCTGCATACCTTGATCTAGTTCTGTGTATATTTTATATCCACCTGTTAACAACTCGTCCTGCTTTATTCCATATGTTTTGTCAGCTTCCATAATCACCTGGTCAACATAGTAGGGAAACATTCCTTTTAAGGGATCGCTTAACTCTGTGAAACTTATTTCTTCTTCAGCTGCTGATTCCCTCTCTTCACTCGTAATAAACCCACTATTTTCCATCTGAACCAACACTACTTCTTGCCTTTTTTTTGCCGCCTCAAAGTTTTTATAAGGATCCAGAACAGAGGGAGCATGTATTAAACCAGCTAACAAAGCTGCCTCAGATAGATTGACCTTTTCGATTTCTTTTCCAAAATATACTTTGCTGGCATTTTGAATTCCCCAAGCGCCATGCCCAAAATAAATTTGATTTAAATACATCTCCATGATTTCATCTTTTGAGTATTCACGTTCAATCTGGCTGGCTATCGAAACCTCCTTCAGCTTTCTCTTCAAGGTTTGTTCAGGCGTTAAAAGTGTTATTTTTGCTAGTTGCTGCGTGATAGTACTTCCACCCTGAACAACAGTTCCTGCAGTGAAATTCTCATATGCTGCTCGAATAATCCCTATATAATCAATCCCACTATGTTCATAAAAACGTCGGTCTTCTATTGATATAACAGCATCAATCACATGCTCTGGAATCTGATTAATTGAAACCCCTTCTGTCTTATTTGCTGAAATTTTACTAGCCTCTTCTCCATCCATATCATAAATGATGGTTGGCTGCATAAGCTCAGTTTTCAGATGAGACAAATCAACTTCCTGATTTAAGAGCAGATAAAGGAATGAACTTATGATAAGGGCTATGAACGATAGACCAAGCAGAAGAATGTGTACTAAACGAGAATGGTCAAATATTTTTAAAAACTTATAACCCATCCAATTCTCATCCTCTCTAAAAATCAACTAAATTTCTATCCATTGTTACATATTATACACAAAAAATAAAAAACAACTGATAGACAGTTGTTTTAGGTTTACCTATATCTTTCACTTGTTAATCTCATTATTCGAGTTTCCAATTTCTTTATGCAATGTTTCCATATACATATAAACAATTTGCTTTAATTTTACATCTGCTCCCAAAACATCCAAGTGAGTTAAGCATTTTTTAATAATTGGGTGAATATCCTGGGGTTGTTTTTCATCTAACATCCTCATCACCTCTTTTTTCTATAATACAAGAATACAAGATATTTGCTGGTATGACCATTGGTCTTTTGGCATATTTATCTATTTTTCGAACTTCTAAATAGGTAATCTTGATTTGACCCTATTTCACAACAAATTAAGACTAATTTTCCGAATTATCACAAAAATAACATACCTACTCTTTTAAGGCATAAGGTCACTATATAGGATATTGGATTGACAGGTTCCCTTGCCTGATGTTTCCAAAAGCCAAATAAAGGATAAATAATAACGAGTGCAAATAAAATGAAGGGACTGAGTTATATGTTTAACCATATATTGGTGGCGTTCGACGGCTCAGATTCGGCTAAATTGGGTTTATCAATGGGATTAAATTTTTGTAAGAGTAAAGAGAACTCCTTATTATCAGTAGTTTATGTTTATGAAGAAAATAATGAAGGATTAATTCCTGAGAATACATTTGTAGCCTCAACCAATAGCACATTTTACGCAGACTCCAGCCAGGGGCAGGCAATCGTTCCAGAAACTAATTCTTTAATAAACAATAACTCTGCGAATAACAATCGACTTGAGGAAATTGAACGCTATGTAAACAGCTTGGAAGGTAATAATCTTATCCATTCACATTTTGTAGTACTTGAAGGGACAATTGATGATATGATTCTTCAATATGCTGAAAAAGAGGGAGTCGATTTAATTATTGTCGGCAATAGCAGCACTACCGGTCTTCGTAAATTGTTTCTCGGCAATATCTCTGAAAAAATCATTAAAAATGCCTCATGTCCTGTGTTAGTGGCAAAATAATTAATTGTTCCTTAACTATATAAGGCCTCCTGCCTCATAGAGAGCAAAAGGAGGCCATTTATTTTGCTAGAAAATCCAAATCTAAAAAAATCATCAAACTAAAAAAAGAGACATTCCAGGCAACTTCATACAAACGTACGTTCAACAGGAATCTCTCAATATCAGAGTATTATTGCAACACTTTATTAACCAATTCTTTATATTTATTATGTGCATCATTCTCGTTTAATGAACTATAGATTCGATACTGATCCCCATCTAAAATACGATAGTGCTCACTAATCATATTTTGCTGCAGAACATACCCGCCATCATTAAGAATATCTTTCCACCATACCTTACCGCCAAGCATTTTTTCTTTCCTGTAATCAATTCTTTCTCTTGAAACCGTTTCAATGACCTCGAGAGGGTCCCCGCCAAATAAAGTCTGCACTGTTAATGTTTCACGAAATAATGAAACGACAGCCACGACAGTAGTCCAGCTTGCTTCATTACGCTCTTTTTCAATTTGTACCAATGTTTTTTTAGAAATACCGATTATTTCGGCCATCTTGTCTTGTGTATAATCAACTTCCACACGGATTAATCGCATACGTTCAGATATTAGACGAATAATTTCATCCTTACTCATAATCATCCCACTTCCCATCAATATAAAATATAATATTTATACTCCAAATTTAATGTTCACTACTATCATTATAATAGAAATAAATGGAAGATAGGTATTATTATGTATAAATTTACTAATTTTTTTATATTCTCTTCTTCTTTTTACATAAAACTGCTTTCTATTAATTAAAAAGGATGATAGAACTATAACTCTTTCAGGAGCTAAGCCAAGATGGGTCGGGTTCAAGTACATGGAATGAGAAAAACTCAAAAAGACTTTCGACTATGTCGAGAGCCCTAAATTCAAATTATTAATCTTTTTAGGAATGATGTACAGATTTCCGCAAGATAACCCGTGGTGCTGCTGCAAATAATAGCATCATTACCATTCCGCTTACAATAACACTTGGCAGCATATAGGATAAATTATAAAACAATGAGAAAACTGCGACTGATTGGCCATCTGCTGCGCCAGTTCCAAAGAAAACCATTCCAGCAATAAAGTGTGCAAAAAAACGCATCGTACTTCCCAGTAGTATTCCTAAAACAATAATACCTGATGTTTTAATATCCTTTTTGCCAATTCGTTCTCTATCTGCATATTTAAATACAATCCCAGCTAAGCCAACAACCGTATAAGCGACAATATAATCGAGAAAACCTTGTACAGGATGCATGATATAAGCAGTTCCTGATAGAATTTGTAGCAAACCCAACAGTAATCCTGTGGTTACGCCACCTTTAACACCCCATCGATAAGCCATTAAAAAAACAGGTACCATAGCGATTGACACGCTGCCACCCTGCGGCCATAAACTAAAAGATACAACAGTGGCCAACAAATCAAAAATAAATGCCAAAGCAGAAAAAACAGCAATTTCCACCATAAATAATAATCGTTTGTTTCTCATCTTACTTCCCCTTTCTAATCAAGAGCTCCTGAATCGTAACCTCCATCTTGATCGGGCATCCAAAAATGCAAAAAAGCAATGCTCGCACAAAAATGGCTCGCATTGCTTACATTACATTCATTCAGCCACATTCCTACGCTAGTGCTAACTAACAGGTTCGAAGGGTCAGAACTCGATCGTTCACTCTCAGCCATAGGCTCCCCTTGTGGAATACTATTCATTTCTTACATCGTACTAATTTTTCCATACATTAGCAAGTATTATTAATCCAAATCTAACTAAGCAGTCATTTCTTCTATTTTTATTGTATCTGCTTTATCTTCTTTTTCTTCACGTTTCTTTTCAGATTCGGCAATAATTACAGCACAAGATGCATCTCCAGTAATATTAACTGCTGTTCTCGTCATATCAAGTAAGCGATCAATACCGAGGATCAAACCTACACCCTCAACTGGAAGGCCAACCTGGCCAAGAACCATAGTCAACATGATTAATCCTACACCCGGCACACCTGCTGTTCCAATACTTGCAAGAACAGCTGTCAGGATGACAGTAATTAATTGCGTCATTGTAAGGTCCACACTATATGCCTGGGCAATAAATACAGTAGCAACCCCTTGCATAATAGCAGTTCCATCCATATTAATGGTAGCGCCAAGCGGCTGCACAAAGCTGCTGATACTTTTTGGTACATTCAGCTCTTTTTGTGTAAGCTCCATAGCTACCGGCAAAGTTGCACTGCTCGACGAAGTACTAAACCCGACTGTCATAGCTGGGAAAAACTTTTTGAAAAACTCTATTGGATTACGTTTCGCGAATATTGCAATCGCTCCCCCGTATATGACAATTGTATGAGCCAATAATGCCAAAAGAACTACGATCATATAAAGACCCATATTTTTAATAGCCGGAAGACCTTGGCTTCCGACAGCAGTTGCTATTAAGGCAAATGTTGCATAAGGTGCTGCCTTCATAATTAGGTTAACTAAATACATCAGTACTTCATTACCTTGCTCCAAAAGGTTGATAATACCTTTTGTTTTTTCTCCAAGAGCCGTAATTGCGATCCCAAAGAAAATAGACATTACAATTACCTGAAGCATATTTCCATCCGCCATTGCCTGAATTGGATTCTTTGGAATGATATTAATGAGAGTTTCAGTTATAGAAGGGGCTGTAGTGGCTGTATATTCAGCTGAGGCAATATCAAAATTACCTCCGTTCCCTGGTTTAATGACTAAGGCCAGGAATATACCAATTGTGATAGCAAATGCAGTCGTTGAAAGAAAATAAAGAATGGTTTTACCACCAATTCTGCCGAGTTTTTTAGGATCCCCTAAACCCGCCGTACCTAGAGTAATTGAGATAAGTACAATAGGAACAACCAGCATGGTAATAGCGTTAATGAACAGACTGCCGATTGGTGAAAATACTAAAGCATTTAAGATTTCAAATGATTGAGGTGAAAAAATGTTAAGCATCAATCCAACAATCGCACCAAAAAACAATCCTAATATAATTTTAACTGTAAGGTTCATAGATGCCCTCCTTCAATTATCTATTAGAAAAAATCTACTATACTCCACATAAAAGGAGAATTTAACGAAAAAACACCCCACAAATTAGAATGGTTTTTCTTATTTCTATATAATAATAGTAGATTATTCCTAAGATGACAATGGAAAGAATTACAGGGAGGTGTGTACAATCTTACTCTTAGCTTGAGTGAGGGCCTGTTTTTCCTCGTTTTGTCCCTTGATCACATAAATATAAATTTTTATATTTCCGTCTTTTCTGCATATCCTCATACAACAGCAAAAAAAGACGCATACATGCGTCTTCTGTGAAATGATCGTATTTTTAACTAATATGTATGTATGAGATTGATTAATGACTTTTTAGTTCTACTTCCTTCTTGGACTCAGATGCTTCCTCAGCCATTAATTCATGACCCAAATCAGAGAACCCTGAAATAAATACATTTGAAAATATTTCATTACGTGATTTTGTCTTTTCAATGATAATTCCCTGCACCTTAAATTTAGATACGATATCCATACACACTATCTCCACCTCTAATTTATACTAATCCATACAAATATACCCTTATATTAATCCCTCAAACCAAAATAAAAGCATTTTATTTGACATTTATATCTGTTTTATTTACTAACTGATTTTATGTAAATAACACTATAATTATGTTACTTATGTAAATAATTCCACAACTTAAATTTTACTAAATTGCTGAAAAAAAGATAGTCCCAAATTTCATATTTATTGAAAATATAGTCAAATTATTAAATTAGGAATAAAAACAAATGCTATTCATTTATAAATTTAATATAATGGATAGTAATAACTCTTTTTCAAATACTTCTCTTTTATAATCCAAGGGGTGATTCACATGGGAAGTTGATGACCAAAAACATTCATATAGTCGATCTTTTATATTTAAACCATTTAGCTGATAGCAGCTTATTACTACAGGAGGTGACTCCTTGACCGTCATAAACGGTTAAAGGAAATTTATTGGACATATGGAATTTGGTTTTTATAGCCATTTTGATTGCATTAACCGCATTTTTTGTTGCATCGGAGTTCGCAATTGTTAAAATTCGTTCTTCACGGATAGATCAATTACTTGAAGAAGGAAATAAAAAGGCAATAAGTACAAAAAAAATCATCACAAATCTGGATGAATACTTGTCTGCCTGTCAGCTTGGCATAACGATGACAGCACTGGCACTTGGCTGGATCGGAGAAGAAACCTTTGCCACTATCATATCTCCAGTAATATCATTCTTGACATTACCGGATGCTGTTGCCAAAACACTGACCATCATTCTCTCTTTTATGTTAATTACATTTATTCACGTAGTCATTGGTGAATTGGCACCAAAGACTGTTGCCATTCAAAAAGCGGAATCAATTGCTCTTCTTACTTCAAAGCCACTTATGACTTTCTATAAAATCATGTATCCTTTTATATGGGCTCTTAACGGGTCAGCAAGGCTGATTGCCAAATCAGTCGGAGTTGAACCCGCATCAAAATATGAGATTGCACATACAGAAGAAGAACTGCAAATTATTTTGTCTGAGAGTTTGAAGAGCGGCGAAATTAATCAATCTGAGTTTAAATATGTGAACAATATATTTGAATTTGATAACCGAATTGCAAAAGAAATTATGGTACCACGAACAGAAATGATTTCCTTATCAAAAGATGACCTCGTAAAGGAATTTATTGATGTATTTCATGCTGAGAAATTCACTCGTTATCCTATTATTGATGGAGATAAGGATCACATCATTGGATTAGTAAATGTAAAAGAAATACTGACAGATATCGTCCAGCATAAACAGGTGACAACTGTCACTCTTGATCCCTACATTAGGCCGATAATCCGTGTCTTAGATACCATGCCGATTCATGACTTATTAGTCAAGATGCAAACTGAACGCATTCACATGGCTGTTCTGATGGATGAGTATGGCGGAACTTCAGGTTTAGTCACTATTGAAGATATAGTTGAAGAAATTGTTGGAGAAATCCGCGACGAATTCGATGCTGACGAGATACCTGAGATTCGTAAAAATCCAGACGGCTCCTATATCGTTGATTCAAAAGTACTTATCAGTGAAATTAATGACTTGCTTGGAACTAATTTGGATGACTCAGATATTGATACAATCGGCGGATGGGTTCTAACCGAAAATTATGATGCCAAGTTGGGGGATACGATTGACCTCGAAGGATATGAAGTAACCATCATCGATATGGAAGACCATCATATCCATTATGTTGAAATTAAGCAAAAGGTTAAAGAATATCAGATAATCGGTATACCACAAAAAAACGTCGCTGAAGAAGATAATGTCCTCTTCTCTTAATATTTAAATTATTTATAGAACACCAACCAACAAACCGCTTCTCCAAATTGGAATTTAATTTCCTTAGAGAAGCGGTTTTTATAATGTATGCCTCTTTTCCTGATTAGCTACAAGATCCTTTCGAGCTAGCTTATTTACTTCAGGAAAACAAAATTAAGCAGAACCTTAACAGGTCCTGCTCAATCATTACTCGGTTATAACAGTCGTTTTCGTCTTATACAATCTATAGAGCCTTACAATATTTTTGGTGATCGTTTTTACAACAGCATAGGTCGGCACGGCTAATATCATCCCCATTATACCAGCTAAACTTCCTGCAACCAATAATATCAAGATAATGGTCAATGGATGAATATTAAGTGATTTCCCAATAATCAACGGAGAAATCAGATTACCATCAATTTGTTGAACTATTACAATCACTAAGATGACCAAAATAGCTGTTAGCGGCGATTGGAATAGACCGACTACCACTGCCGGTGCAGCCCCAATAAACGGGCCTACATAAGGAATAATGTTTGTAATTGCAATTACTAATCCCAGCGTCAGTGCATATGGTAAATCCAGTATTAAGAAACCGATAAAACAACACGTACCGACAAAAATACAGACAATAATTTGTCCCTGTATATAGCTTGCCAATGTCTCAGAGGTTTCCTGAATAATAACCATTCCTTCTTTTCTAAAAGAAGATGGTAAAAATCTCATGATTGCATTGGGAAGTTTATTCCCATCCTTCAACATATAAAACAGGATGAACGGAACTGTTATGATAATTAATGTCAGATTTGTGATAAAGGAGAAGACGGCCGAGACTCCAGTCGTTATATTCTTTGTCACAGTGGTTGTGAATTCAAGCAATCTGTCCTTCAGTTCGTCTATTTTAACTATATCCTGTTGAATTACATAATTAACCAAAGGGGAATCAGATGCATCCTCAATGATTCTTCCAATATCATCAATGATTTTAGGCGTATTCTCGACTATATCTGTTATTTGATTCGAAACGATTGGCCCAACTGTTGCTCCACCAAATATAAATAAACCAATCAGGGCTATGTATACGATCAAGATTCCAATGATTTTTGGTACTTTCCGCTTTATCATAAATTTTAAAAGTGGATTTAATAAATAAAACAGAAATCCTGAAATCAAAATTGGGAAAAAAAGCGTAGATATGAAGATCCCAATCGGATTAAATAAGAAGGAAATTTTTGTACTTACGAATATAATCAATAACAGTAACAAGATTTCCAATGTCCAAAAATGTAATTTTGATTTCAATTGTATCCTCCTCTCCTCATATTCGGTTATTCCCCATTATATCGTATTTATTCGTTAGAAAAAACATTCCCATTAATATAATGTTTTAATACATTAGATGTCATACTTTTTATAAAAATCTGTTTTCCTACTGATTGTTGTATAATATTGGTAAGGCGGTGTTTAAATTGAAGAACTACACAGTGATGTTTCTGTTGCTATTTGTTGCAAGTATCGCAGGTGGTATGGCACTAAAAAACATTTTCGGATTTTCAATGTTAGTTGGAGTTGGGTTAGCATTCATATTTTTGCTTTGTTCAGCTTTTTCACTAAGCATAAACAACCATAAGAACCAAAACACAGAAATGGGAGATGAAATTAGAAGATTGTCTTAATATTCAATTCCCGAACTTTGAAAAGGGTATAACAATTCACCAGCTATTACGGAGTATGGATAGAGAAACATAATGATGAGATTTTCAAATATCATATTATGAGTTATGACCCGGGAGTTAGTTTCCATTCGGCATTTTATCCTAAGATGTCAATTACAGCCGTAATATGTTCTAACAAATCTAAAGGTGCATATGATATTACGCAGGAAATTGAGAAGGAAATTTTAACCCTTTGGAATCATAGAAAGAGTAACTCAGGTTGAAGTGAGGTTAATCCATAACAATGTTTAATGTAGAATTAATGGACTTATAGAAAAATACTATGTAAAGGAGTGACACTATAGTGGAAACAGTGAAGCCAGAGGTGGAAACATCGAATTTTGTAGATATCTTTACGAATGTTTTACCTTTTTTTCTATTGGCGGTAATGATTTTAATTATTATCGCTATTATATATATTGTTAAGATTTTTAAGCGTTATCTAACTAACAGTAAAATAGTTGAGCAAAAACTAAAGCTGATAGAAACAGATATACAGGAGACTAAACAACGTCTTGACCGAATTGAAAAAAATCTTAAATAAAATTTAATATATTTTTTTAGTATGCTAGCTAGGGGCTTCAACAAAGTAATGACAGCACAAAAGCTGTCTTTTTTTATTGAGATATCAGCAATATACTATTAGAAAAGAACTAATACAAATAAACCGGAACTTTTATGTTCCGGCTCTATCTCCAGCTTTGTTTAGAACGCCCAATTCCCTTTTCGGAAAATAGGTTCTTTTGTTCCATCTGCCAATTCTCCATCAATGTCCATTTCAGCAGAACCAATCATAAAATCAACATGATTAATACTTATATTGACACCATCATTCGCTAATTGATCTTCATTCATCTCTTTGCCTCCTTCAAGACAAAAAGCATAGCCTGAGCCAATAGCCAAGTGATTGGATGCATTTTCATCAAAGAGAGTATTATAGAATAAAATATTTGTATCAGAGATTGGTGACTGATGAGGTACTAGGGCAACTTCACCAAGATAGCGAGATCCTTCATCAGAGTCAAGAAGATTCTTAAGAACATTCTCACCTGTTTCTGCCTTTACATCTACAACTTTCCCTTTTTCAAATGTTAACGTGAAATTGTTAATGACATTTCCGCCATAGCTTAAAGGCTTCGTGCTTGTAACAGTTCCATTCACGCCTTCTTTATAAGGAACCGTAAAGACTTCCTCTGTTGGCATATTAGCCATAAACGATATACCTTTTGAATTCACACTACCGGCTCCGCACCATATATGTTTATCAGACAGCTCAATGGATAAATCTGTTCCTGGCGCTTTATAATGAAGAACTTTATATTTTTTTGAATTTAAATAGTCTGCTTTTGTACGCAGGGTTTCATCGTGTTCCTTCCAAGCAGCAACTGGATCCTCACTATCTACTCGGACTGCTTTAAAAATCGCATCCCAAAGTAATTCCACACTGTTTTCGGAATCAGGGAAAATCTTGTCAGCCCAGGCCTTCCCTGCAGCAGCTGTTACACACCAGCTCACTTTATCAGATTGTGTAGCTTGTCTAAATTTATTTAATGCAGTGCCTGCCGCTTTTTGAAAGCTAGCAATTCGATTCGGATCGATTCCTTTTAATAGGTCAGGACTCTGAGAAACAATTGATAGGAAAGCACCACCTTTTTCTACCAACTCCTCTCGTTGAGCCACTATCCATTGCGGAAATTCATTAAAGGCTTCATCTGGAGCCAATTCATATTTGATTCTGCTAACCTCTTCATCAGCCCAATCCACGTATACATGCTTTGCACCGGCTTCATAAGCTTTTTTAACAACTTGGCGTGTAAACGATGCTGATTCAATTGAGGATGAGATTACCAAAATTTGCCCTTCTTGAATATTGACTCCCACTTTAACAACCAATTCTGCATATTTGTTTAATTTTTGTTCAAAATTCATTCTTTCAGCTCCTTTAAAACATCATTCCCATTCGTTACTATTTTACCACTCCTTGTTGGAATACACAGTTGAACGAATTGGTTTTTTTGAAAAATTATAAAAAAAGAGAATACCTTTATCAATACTGGTTATTATCACTTGATTCAGTAACTGGACTTCCCGCTGTTCTTTGTTTAATCATACTCAGGAAATTTTCCACTGTCTTTGCCAGATATCTTTCTTTGGACCAAATAACACCCACCGTAGATGTTAAATCTTTTTCTTGAAGCTGATAACTGTATAATTGGTGTGTATCATATGTCTTTACAACTGATTCCGGTACAACAGTGACCCCAAATCCCTGCTTTACCAATTGAAGTAATAGCTTGATGTCTGAGCATTCGCTTTTCACTAACGGTTTTATGTGCAGCCTTGAGAATTCACTGACAATCATTTTGTAGATTCCTAAACCTTCATTGCTTGGTAGAATTAATGGTTTTTTACTAATGCTTTTTAAAGAAACGATTGTTTCAGAGCTCTCTATTTTTTCATTTGTTAAATAAACAAATGGCTCTGTTTTAATGGGCAGTATATTCACCTCATGAGACTCAATTGGAAAGATGACATATCCAATGTCAAGCAGCCCCTCCTTAATCATTTTCGTCAATTCCACTGAATTCCCTTGATAAACGGTGTAATAAACATTAGGATATTTTTGATGAAAGTCATTTAGATAACCTGCTAATTGATAATCAGAAAATGTATTTACTCCAATGCGGAGATTACCACTTAATCCTTCCACCATTTCTTTCGTTTCAGTTATCATTTCTTCAAATACTCTAATGATATCCACTGCTTTTTGATAGAGAGAGGCTCCTGCCTGAGTTAATTCAAGAGTGTTTCCTTTCCTATTAAAAAGGACAACTTCTAATTCATCTTCCATTCTCTTTAATTGTTGACTGAGCGGCGGCTGAGCCATATGCAATCGTTTTGCCGCTCTAGTAATTTGTTTTTCTTCTGCAATGGCTACAAAATAGCGTAACTGTTTTATATCCATATCCTGTCCTCATTTCCGTTATATCAAAAAGATATACTTATCATACAAAATAAATATTTTTCATATATTACACACAATGATAGCATGGGAAGGTAGCTTTTTAAAAAGGAGAACGACACATCATGGAAAAATTATTTAAATTGGATGCGCACGGTACTACCATAAAACGTGAAATCCTCGCTGGCTTTATTTCTTTTATCACCATTGTTTATATCGTAATTGTCAATTCCAAAATCCTATCAGAAGCCGGAATACCATATGACGCAGCTATGATTGGAACTATACTTACCTGTGTATTCGGTTGCATGATTATGGGACTTTGGAGTAATACTCCCATCATCGTCGTCCCGGGCATGGGAATTAACGCAATGTTCACATATACAATCGTTATCAATGGTAACTATAGCTGGCAGGAAGCACTTGGAATTGTTTTTCTTTCAGGTGTACTTTTCATGCTTATTGCGTTCACACCGTTAGCTAAAAAAATTACTGAAGCAATCCCGCATTCCTTAAAAGCAGGAATTACAGTTGGGATTGGAATTTTATTAATGTTTATAGGGTTTGAGCAAAGCGGAATTATCGTTTCCTCACCTGAAACTATTGTTGCTCTTGGTGACTTAACAAATGCGGAAACCTTGTTAACCATTCTTGGTCTTATAATTACCTTTATTCTATTTACTCGTAATATTCCTGGAAATCTCCTAATCAGTGTCGCTATCATCACCATCCTGGCCATCTTTCTTGGAGTGGTAAACCTTGATGGGTTTGAATGGACTCAACCATCATTTAACTCGTATGGAGAAGTTTTTGGAGCCATGTCATTTACCAATATCTTCTCAATCGGTTTTCTGTTAACTTCTTTTTCAATGGCCATGGTTGTAACCTTTGAAAATATTGGGTTAATTCATGCACATACTGTATCTATAAAACAACCCGAGAAAAATAATAAAGCCCTTAAAGCTAACGCTCTATCTGTCCTGTCATGCGGTATATTCGGGTCAAGCCCGACTGTTGCCACTGTGGAAACAGCAGCAGGGATTACAGCAGGCGGACGAACAGGATTAACAGCTGTCACTACAGGCTTGTTCTTTTTTGCTTCATTATTTTTATTACCTATAATTAAAATCATTCCAAATGCAGCTATATCACCTATTTTGATTTTAATTGGGGCATTAATGATTCAAAATATAACGGAAATTGATCTGAATGACTTAACTGAGAGTTTCCCTGCTTTATTGGTGATTGTTTTAATTCCATTAACATTCAGCATTGCCAATGGAATGGCTATAGGATTCATAGCCTATCCATTAATTAAGCTATTTTTAGGAAAAAAACGCGATGTTTCAGTACCACTTTATATTATTGCTCTATTATTTACGCTCAATTTTGTCTTTCAATATACATCCATATAAGAAACAAACCGGACAGGTGTTAGATGGCTGTCCGGTTTGTTAATGTTAATTAAATCTTGAACGTGGATAACTAAAATTTCGGTAAAACAGAACGAAAAAAGGCCAATTTACAATTAACATGTAAATTGGCCTTCGTTTATTCTGGAAAGTATGGATTTAAATGAATGAGCACTTCTTCAATATGGTCAAATTTCTCCTTTAGAGAATTCTTAATCTCTCTTGATAGGTCATGACCTTCTTTAATTGTTTTATCCTGGTCAATGGAGATACGAATATCCATTATTATGTAGTGACCATGTTCTCTTGCCCTTATTCGGTCAATACGTCTGACTTCCTCAAAACTAAGGATAACAGCCTCAAATTGCTCCATCATTTCCGGCTGTACATTGCGTTCGATTAGAATATGGAAGGCTTCTGTCAGCATTTCCCTTGCAATTTTAAAAATCAAATAGGCTACAAATATACTCGCGACTTTATCCCCATATAAGAGAAAGGTAATTCCTAATTTATCCCCAAGATAAGATAAAAGTATACCTATTGCTGCAGCCAGCGATGCCACTATATCTGCCTGGTGATCATATGCTACCGCTTCAATCGCTTTACTGTTTACCCGTTTGCCGACATTCATGGAATAACGGAATAAGCATTCTTTCGTTACATAAGAAAATAAAGCAATCCAGAAGGCAATCATGCTTGGAGTTTCAATAGGATGGAAAAATCCAGCTACACCTTCATACACAATATAAAGGGATACTAATAATAATAAGATTCCAATTACCCCGGAAACAATTACTTCAGCTTTGCCGTGTCCGTATGGATGCTCAAGATCCGCAGGTTTATTTGAAACTTTAAGTACCAATAATACGATGACCGCCGCAAAAACATCCGCTGCCGAGTGTATCCCATCTGCGAATAACGCATCACTGCTTGCGATTATTCCGATTACGATTTTTCCAACTGTAAGAATTATATTGCTCCAAATACTAATCCAGGCTACCCTTTTTGCCATTGACTCTCTAAGTTCCAAGAAAATTCACCCCATACTTATTACACCTATATGAAATGGATTCCATACGTTGGTGCAAAAAAAATGTTATGCCACTGTTTAATCAAACTGTATAAAACTGATTTCGGAAACATATCAATTGTGAACACAAAACAATATTTTATCTTTTTCACGAAAGAGACTCAACATATTTAGCTTACCCAAAAAAAAGAGATAGCTTTTGCTATCTTCAAAAGTATCTCTTTTTCCAAAATATTATAGTTGTAATGGATGATAACAATAGGGCAACACAAATAACACCTATAAACGCATACGGGTTATTTTGAAAAGGTAAATTAACATTCATCCCATATATGCTTGCTACAATAGTCGGGAATGATAAAATAATCGTTATGGAAGTTAAGAATTTCATCACGATATTCAGGTTATTCGAAATAACTGAAGCAAATGTGTTCATCATACTCGTCAAAATGGAATGATACGTCTCAGCCATCTCAATCGCCTGCGTGTTTTCAATAATAACATCTTCTAAAAGATCCTTATCCTCTTCATACATCTTCAAGTGATTTAACCGCAAAAGTTTTTGTAATACGATTTTATTGGATTTTAGCGACGTCGTAAAATACACCAAACTCTTTTCTAATGAAAGAAATGCATAAAGCTCTTCATTTTTCATAGACTGGTGTAATTCTTTTTCGATATCATCTGTTTTACGATTGATCTGTTTTAAATATCTTAAATAATAGCTAGAGATATTAAACAGAATTTGAAGAGCAAATCTTGTCTTTTTATACGTAAAAAATCCCTTCATTTTCTTACTCACAAAATCAGTAATAATGGGATTTTCAATGAGTGAGATTGTAATAAAGCATTCGTCTGTTACAATCAGACCAATTGGAAGAGTTTCATAAAGCGGGAATCCCCCATCATCATACGTAATGTATGGAAAGTCTACAATGATCAATATATGATTATCTTCTCTTTCAAGCCGAGACCGTTCTTCATCATCCAATGGGTCTTTAATGAAATCTTCCGGTATATCCAAACGATCCGAAATTAACTTGATTTCAGCTTCACTTGGCGCAACCATATTGACCCAGCACCCTTTTTTTAGTTCATCAATTTTCTGTAATTTACTATCTGTATCTGAGATATAATATTCTAACATTGATTTAACCTCCTCTCATTATGAGGAAGCAACAACTCTTTTTAATGGAATGACGATTATCTTTCCCCACCTTTTATAAAAAGCACTGTTGGTTTCCTCAGGCAAGCTCGTGTCTGGGTCACTCGAATCGTAGCTACTCAATAATCTCAACTCCTCCTGAAGATAGTTTTGCCTCTTACATCTTATACCTAACATTCAAAGCTGTGCAATGGGAAATTAACTATTCATAAAAAGATTACCTTAGTCTGACTGTCATACTCCCTTTTTTTATAATAGCCTTTGCTCTTTCGTTCTCTAAAAAGACAATTAACCCCCTTACTTATCCCAACTGATTGGAAAAAGCATTTCTTACACCCTAAATAATAAAAAATAAAATCTACATAAAAACAAAGCATCCCCTTTTAATCTTAAGGGATGCTCTGATTGCGTATATCAATTACTTATTATTTCTATATTCTTTTTCTGTTCCGTCATTAAATGAAATATCTATATCAATCGCCTGATAATTATCATCTAATTCAAATGCTGAAATAACTTTGGATATAACATCATCCTGTGATGTATTAGAATCAATATCTAATTTTTTAAATATAGGATTTAAGCGGTCAACTGCATCATTACCATTTACTCGCTCATTATTTCGATCATCTTCAATCGAAGCTTCTACTCCATCGTTATCATTTTCGTAGCTAACCTCATAATCCTTATTATTTTCGTATTTCACTTCAAGATCAAAATCTCTAAAAGAATAAGCTGAATCATTTGTATTAGTACCCGTATTATTGTCTGTTGCTTGATTGTTTGCGTTGTTATTGTCTGTCGCTGTATCATTCGCATTGTTATTTTCTGTTGTTTGATTGTCATTTGCTTGATTATCTTTTTGTGCATCATCATTATTATTGCACCCTGCTGCAAATACTGTTAAAACGCACATACACATGATTAATGATAATTTCTTCATAATGTCTCCTCCTAAGTTTGTTATGTAACTGTTGTTTTAGTATTTCCCCACTTAGCTTCTAAATACACTATCTTTTCATATTTATAGTGATAATTATTTCATTATACTTACCGGGTAAAACCTATGATAAACTGCTTTTAAAGTTTAAAATGTTATATAGCGGGAGGATATATCTTGTATACATGGGTATAGAGAATTGTGGCACATAGAGCTAAAAGAGGAGGTTTATTGAATGATGTATACATATCGTAAAATAATCTTAGTGATTTGGATTATTTTCACATTGGTAATGGGATTCTTCGCTCTAAAAATGCCTGGTATTCTGCAAGGCAGCGGCTTTGAGATGGAAGAGTCCTCCTATGATAAAACAAATGAGCTATTAGAGGATCGGTTCGGTCAATCAGCCTCACCTTATATCATTTTATTTGAAAATAAGGATAATTTAGAGGAAAAGGATTTTAAACAAAAGATAAACTCAGTATTGAATGATGTGAAAAAAATCGACGGGTTTAGCTCAGTAGAATCCCCCTTAGAAAATGATTTACAATATAAAAAGGAGATTGCCTATGCCTCTATCTCTTTTGACGAAGACACACAAGAACCTGCAGATTATATTAAAGCTTTAAACCAAGAGATTGCTGGCCAGGATATATCCGCTTCTCTGACTGGTAGCCATGTCATTGAAGAAGATATGAGCAAAGCATCTCAAACTGATTTAAAAAATGCCGAAATGATTGGGATTCCAATCGCCATGATTGTATTGTTATTAGCTTTTGGAGGATTGGTTGCTGCTTCCATTCCCCTGATGACCGGGATTGTAGCCGTTGTATCCTCGATGGGGATTATTTATTTTATTGGTCAGAGTATTAATCTTTCCGTGTTTGTTTTAAATGTTGTTCCCATGATTGGGTTAGCAGTCAGCATTGATTTTGCCCTTCTCTACATCCATCGATTCAGAGAAGAACTGCAGCATCATGAAGTCAGTAAAGCCGTGAGCATTACAAACAAAACTGCCGGGAAAGCAATTGCTTTTTCTGGAACCTGTGTTGTTCTTGGTCTTGCAGGGATGTTTTTCATTAATATTGATATATTCCGAAGTATAGCTGTCGGCGGTATAGTCGCTGTTTTCATTTCTGTCATTTCTGCCCTTACCTTCCTGCCGGCCTTATTAGGCATTATCGGTAAAAACATTAACAAAGCTATGATTCTAAAAACTAAAGAAAACTCGGACAGTAAATGGAGAAGTTTCGCAAACTTCGTAATGAAACGCCCTATAATTATGGCCTTAGCCGCTTTACTCATTTTAATGATTGCAGCCACCCCTATTCGCAATATTGATTTAGAAATACCTAATGCTGATTCTTTGCCGGCTGACAGTCAAACAAGAATTGCATATGAAAAATTTGAAGACTCTTTCCTTCCAAGCAATCAGTCAAACGTACCGATTGTTTTAGAAACAAAAAATCAAGAGGACATATTATCAAAGGAATCCCTTGAGAACATAGAAGCATTTATAAATGAGCTTAAGGAAGATGAGCTTGTCGATCAAGTTGATTCAATATTTACGTATACAAACACAAACTCCGCTGAAGAGTTATATCAAACCTTACAATCTGATGCGGCTAGAGAAAAAATGGCTCCTGTCCTCGAAAAGCTAGTGAACGAAGATACAACCCACATAACGGTTAAACTCGATGCAGCATACAAAACCGCGAAAGCAAAAGATTGGGTTCGAGAGGCTGAGAATCAAGACATACATCCAGAGCTGACTCACACTATTGGCGGTCAGGCAAAATTCACACAAGAAATTTTTGATGAAATCCTGGAGCAGGTCCCAAAAGGTTTATTACTGATTATCGGGGCTACTTATTTGATTTTATTAGTTGCATTCCGGTCTGTACTCATTCCGGTGAAAGCTATTCTGATGAATATCCTTTCCCTTGGAGCTGCCTTTGGTATCATTGTATGGATTTTCCAGCACGGGAATTTAGGAGTTGATCCTAACCCAATTGCACTAATGATACCTATCTTAACCTTTGCAATTGTTTTTGGATTAAGTATGGATTATGAAGTTTTCTTAATCTCCCGTATCCAAGAGATTTATCTCGAAACTGGAGATAACGATAAAGCTACCCTTGAAGGCTTAACTACAACAAGCAAAATTATCACCTCGGCAGCCGCCATAATGATTGCTGTTACAGGTGCCTTTGCTTTTACAGATATTGTACCGGTAAAGCAAATCGGGGTTGGTGTGGCCTTAGCTATTTTTATAGATGCCACCCTTGTCCGTATGGTCCTTGTTCCTTCTCTAATGAAATTGCTGGGCAAATGGAATTGGTGGTTCCCTGGACAAAAAAGGGCGAAAAAAAGCAATAATTGATTGTATACCAAACTCGCATCCTCAATTGTTTTGGATTACACTTTAACTGAAGAGATTTATCAATTTGGAGGTGTTTGGCAATGAACAACCATGAAATTGATTACAAGATATACGGAGACGATATGCAATTTGTAGAAGTGGAATTAGATCCGAAAGAAACAGTCGTGGCCGAGGCCGGAAGCTTAATGATGATGGATGAGCAGATTCAAATGGAAACCATTTTCGGTGACGGTTCTTCTTCCCAATCTGGAATGATGGGCAAATTATTCAGTGCCGGAAAAAGAGTCCTGACTGGAGAAAGTTTATTTATGACCACCTTTACAAATGAAGGAACTCAAAAAAAGCATGTATCTTTTGCTTCTCCATATCCGGGAAAGATCGTTCCTTTGGATTTAAGTGAATTGGATGGAAAGGTAATCTGCCAGAAGGACTCCTTTTTAGCAGCTGCGAAGGGTGTATCAGTAGGTATAGAATTCCAGAAAAAAATTGGGGCTGGCTTTTTTGGCGGTGAGGGATTTATCATGCAAAAACTCGAGGGTGATGGGATGGCTTTCGTGCATGCCGGAGGGACATTACATCAAAAAGTATTAGCTCCAGGAGAAAAAATACGAGTAGATACCGGCTGTATCGTTGCAATGACCAGAAATGTCGATTACGATATTGAATTTGCCAAAGGTATTAAAACCGCGTTATTTGGCGGAGAGGGTCTGTTTTTTGCTACATTGCAGGGTCCTGGAACAGTCTGGGTTCAATCACTCCCCTTCAGCCGCCTTGCAAGCAGAGTGTTTTCCGCTATGCCGTCTAGAGGCGGGTCAAGCGATGAAGGCAGTGTAGCAAAAGGTCTTTTCGATATGTTTGGTGGAAAATAGAAGAATAGCAAATTAGTAGCCCAATAGAAAAGTCTATTGGGCTTTTTTTGTTTTATCCCCTATTCATTTGAATTATATGGTAATTTAAAGTAAAGGGAATATTTTCATAGTCTCTAATCCATAAATTGCTTCCAAAAAATACGCACTTCAATCCCTTTACAATCACGTTTTTAAGTCCTTATTTTCGGGACAACTCCTCTCCCACATAGGAGGTGTTATAACTTCCGTAATTTTACCTGTCATTATTCTTGAGCAAACCCGTTCTATAGCAATGGGTAGAGTAATCTCCATTAATTCCTTACTCTTTATCAGTATCCTTTCTTTTTTCAGTATCCTTGTTAATAGATTGAATCGTGTCTAACTTATCCTGCTTGTCGGTTTGGCTGTGAAACGATTCATATGGCTCTAAGTATAGCTATTTTAAAATCGTGTTTCTTACATTCCAGCACAATGAAGTTCGCATTTTTAATTAAATTAGGAAAGATGAAAACAGGAATAATATGTTATAATTATATTAATATAATAAATTTTCTGAAAGGTGATGCTATATGAGTATCTTGAATAAGTTTCACCATACCAACCCAACTGAAGAACTTTTATATAAAGCACTTAATGCTGATGAAAACACAGAAACGGATACAATTATTAAGCTTTTAGAAACCGCCCTGCAATCCATCTCGGGTAAAATGCCAAAGAGGGTCAGTAAAATGGTGTTT
Organism: Bacillus sp. D386; assembly: GCF_006346415.1. Taxonomy (NCBI): domain Bacteria; kingdom Bacillati; phylum Bacillota; class Bacilli; order Caryophanales; family Bacillaceae; genus Bacillus; species Bacillus sp. D386. The sequence goes on from NZ_VEMV01000001.1 coordinate 962,669, forward strand.
CCTGCTACAATCCTTTTGGCTGATCAATATATAAAAGTGAATAACCTGCAAAAAGCTAGAGATACATATGAAGCAGCCTTATCACTGGCTAAAACAGACATGGATAAAATGCGTGTTCATGAATCAATCGGGAAGATGAATTACTTACTTAATGATTTTGAAAAATCAGCAAGCCATTATCTTAAGTCCCTGCACTATGCCGCTAAGTACACACCTAAAGATGCGATAAAAAATGTCCACTCCCATTTATTGCATCAACTAGGTCACGTATTACTCGATAACCATCGTTCTGTTACGGAGGAACAAAAAAAGCAAGCTGATGAGTTTCAAAAATATTTACTGAATCAACCTAACTCCTATAACTTAACAAAATTAAATTTTTATCGGGATATTGGAATGGATTGGTGGAAAGAGTTTCATCTATTTAACCAGTAACTAAGTAAGACCGCGAATGACCATTTCCGGTCTTACTTCTTTTTATATCCATATAGTAATCAGTCATTTACTTCGCATCTATCACTAATAACCCTTATCCATTTTTATGGAATATTTTAGCTGACTGTTAAATTGAGTATAATAAGAGAACCTAGAAAAAAAGCGAAGAAAGCTGGTTGTACTCGATGATTTTATTTGAAAAGGAATTTTGGAAATTTAATATGGTTGGCATTGTAAATACAATCAACTATTATATTTTGTATTTACTTTTTAAAGAAGTGTTTCAGATGAACTATATGACTGCCCATTTACTTGGTTTTTTTATCAGTATGATTGGCTCCTTTTATCTGAATTCCTATTTTACCTATCGAACGAAACCAACTTTAAAAAAATTCCTTCAATTCCCATTAACCTATGTCGTTAATATCTTAGTGTCCACGCTTGCCATTTATATTTTAGTCCAGTTGCTTTCCATACATGATAATATAGCACCTATAATCGCTACTATTATTGCGATTCCTTTTACCTTTTTACTCTCAAAAATGATTCTTGCAAAGGATTAATTTAATTCGGGATTAAGATTTGAAAGTATTGATCAACCTTGAAATAAAAAAATCCTATAAAAGCATATCATCACTGCTTTTATAGGATTTTATTTTTAGAAAGCATTAATGGTGGTGTGTATGGATAAATTTTGTATTTCTTGTATTTGCGCCTACCAGTAACAAGGAGTGGGTACTCATTTTCCCGCTTGGTAACTTCCTGACTCCATTCAAAAACATACCGTCGGTGATTGCCGTTGCAGAAAATAAACAATCATCTGTACGAATAATTTCATCCAGCTCGAAAATTTTAGTTGGATTTTCAATACCCATTTGTACACATCGGTTATATTCTTCATGATTCATAGGAACTAGCTGCCCCTGAAAATCTCCTCCCAGACATTTTAGTGCAGTTGCAGTGATGACACCCTCTGGAGCTCCGCCTGTACCGACAAGCATATCAATATCCATTCCATCGATTCCAGTTGCTATAGCGCCCGTTATATCAACATCAGAGAATAACTTCAACTTCGCTCCCAGTTCGAGAACCTGTGCCATTAAAGTACTATGCCTGTCGCGGTCCTGAATCATAATGGTCAATTCTCTTACATCTTTTCCAAGGGCCTTCGCAACTGATTGCATATTCTCTTTTAAGGAGGCATTTATATTAATACATCCTTTTGCATTTGGCCCAACTGCGATCTTTTTCATATACATATCAGGAGCATGAAGCATGCTTCCACTTTTCGCAGCAGCCAACACAGCCATTGAATGATTTTTCCCTTTAGACATTAACGTCGTACCTTCCACCGGATCAACAGCTATATCAATTGCCGGACCGTTCCCATTCCCCAGCATTTCATTGATATAAAGCATTGGCGCTTCATCCATTTCTCCTTCACCAATTACGACTCTTCCACACATATCGATTGTATTTAAATGATGCCTCATAGCCCTTGTCCCTGCACCATCTGCTTCAATCTTATTTCCCTTTCCTATCCAGGGATATGAAGCAATAGCTGCCTGTTGAGTAACATGTAGCAGATCTTCTGCAATTTGCTGTACGGTGTGTTTCTTACTCGCATACTTGGTGAATTCCATAATCAACTTCCTTCGTTTAATAGTAAATTTCCCTATCCATTTTAGGGTTCATTTATACAAATAAACAAGTTTATAATTTTGGTAATAAACTATGCAGCCAGATAAGCATTTTAATTAGGAAAAAACAACTTTATTTACATGTAAAGATAAGGCTGTTTTCATAAACATTATTGCTAACGACTAATAAAAAAAGTAGACAGCTTTTTAACTGTCTACTAAGAAACCTGCACAATCAACTAATCCTAAAACACCTTCTAATTCCTAGAGTGGATGATGACCGTTTATGTAAACAACTTTAGCAAGATTTCTCACTCTCACAAACAAATTGCTCCAACTTCTGAATTGCTTCCACTACCCTCTCAGCTGTAACCAATCCAATTGACATTACATGAATCGACTCACCCGTAACTGTTGCTTTTTCAGCAACCTCAGCAATCAGCGCTTCCGTTATATCTTCCACACCTAAATCTGTTAAGGATAATGGAAGGCCCAACTCCGCATAAAACAGTCGAAGCTCTTCAATTTCTGTCCATTTGTCTTCCAGCACTAGCTGAACTAAAATGCCATATGCCACCTTATCACCATGCAAGGCGTGATGAGTTTCTTCAAGTACCGTTAAACCATTGTGAATCGAATGAGCGCCAGCAATTCGACCGTAATAATCACCATAGCCCCCAACCATGCCACCAAACATAATAATCGTTTCCACTACTTTGACGAAATCATCATTTACTTCCCCAGCCTTTGCAGCTTCAACAGCTCCACGGGCGAATTTTAGCAATAAATCCTTACATTCTCTTGCAGCAAAATGAGCAATTTGCAGTGGAACAGTCTTATTATCAATTACAGCCATCTGTACATCCGCTTCGTACCATTTCGCAAGAGTATCTCCAATACCGGCAATTAACATTTCTATTGGAGCATCAACTAAAATTTGCGGCTCCACTAGCACCAGACTGGTACAAACCGGATATATATCATAACGAATGAAAGCTCCGGAATCATCATATATAACGCTTAAAGGCGTCCATGGCGAACAATTAGATGCCAATGTCGGAATGAGAATGGACTGCCTTTCAGTCGCATCGCAAACCGCCTTAACAAGATCGAGTATCTTTCCGCCTCCGACACCTATTACCGCATCCAATGAATGATGCTTGACCAGCTTAGTAACCGCCTCGATTTCGGCAAATGAGCACTCGCCTCCGTACGTATATTCTTCCAATTCTACCTCTGCCATTTGCGGCCAATACGGCTTTACTGCCTCCCAGGACTTTTTGCCACGAACCACAAGAACTCTGCAGAGATTGCGTTCCAGCAGCTTAGCTTCCAATAAATCTAAAGCGTTATCTTTCAAAATATATTCACTTGGAGCACCATGAACTGAAAAAACAGTCATTTTCATCACTCATTTCTATTTGCTGTTAAAAACATTAATAAAGTGGGAAGTGTTATCTTTATATATTCTGTATGTCTAACCTTACACCCGCCATGCTCCTTCTATGGTTTTGTATTGTTTACGAATTAGTTGTTTAATCTAAGGGATATACAGCCTTAGTATTTATACATAAAACAAAGAGAGAACTGAGGACATTTTTTCTTATTATTTCATCCATTCAGGCTTGCCGAAGCCGACAAATTCTTCATCGATTATTTTTTCGAATTCATCAGATTCTACCACTGATAAAATATCCTTAGCTAGCTGTGAATCATCATTATTAGCCTTTACAGCCACTAAATTTCGATATGGATCAAGCATATTCTCAAGCGCTAATGCACTTAATAAGTCCATATCTGCAGCTAATGCGAAGTTTCCTGGTACTGCTGATAAATCTGCACTGTCAATAGATCGAGGTAGCTGTCCTGACTCTAGCGGCTGGAATTTTAAGTTTTTCTTGTTTTCGATTATGTCCTTTTCAGAAACTTTAAGGGGTTCTGCATTTTCATCTACTACAATTAATCCTTCATCTTGAAGTGTATTGAATGCGCGAGCTGCATTTACCGGATCATTCGGAATTGTAATCGTCGCTCCGTCCTTCACTTCATCCAAAGATTTATACGTGTTTGAATAAATACCCATCGGCGCAGTCGGTACTTTAATTAACCCTGTCAAATCCATGCTGTTCTCTTTTTCAAAGTTTTCCAAGTAAATAGTATGCTGAAAAAGGTTCGCATCAATATCTCCACCATCTAACGCTTTATTCGGTTGAATATAATCACTGAACTCCACCACTTCTACTTTGTATCCCAATTCTTCCAAGCCTGGCTTGATTGCTTTCGTTGCCATATCACTATAAGGACCAGAAGTAGCTCCAATTTTAATATCCTTTGACTCTGAGCTTGCATCCTCAATGCTTTCATTGCCGCTGCAAGCTGCCAATGTACCTACCACTAAGAATAAAATAAATGCTGTTAACCCCTTTTTCATGAAATAATTCCCCTTTTCTATTATCTTTTATCTATAACTTTTGCGATGAAATCACCGGCAAGTTGGATAACCTGAACCAATACGATTAAAATAATAACAGTTGCAATCATAATGGTATTATCATAGCGATAATACCCATAGCGAATCGCTAAATCACCAATACCGCCACCACCGACCGTTCCTGCCATAGCAGAAAACCCAATCAAGCTAATTAATGTAAGTGTAATACCCGAAATGATACCTGATCTCGCTTCGAGCAATAGTACTTCCTTAATAATCATCCACGGTGTCGCACCAGCTGCTATCGCGGCTTCAATAACACCTTTATCAATTTCTCGTAAAGACGTTTCAACGATTCTCGCAAAAAACGGAATAGCTGCGACTGACAGCGATACGCTAGCAGCTGTTGGTCCAATCGTTGTCTTTACAACAAATTCGGTCAATGGCATAAGAGCAACCAATAAAATAATAAATGGTATTGATCGGACCAAATTGACGACAAATCCTAATATCCTCTGAACCGTTTTGTTTTCCCAAAATAAACCCTTTTCTGTCACATATAATAGAATTCCAACTGGTAAACCAATCACGATTGCGACAGCTAAAGAAATGGAAATCATGTAAATCGTCTGCAAAAATGCTGTGTTAATTTCAGGAATAAGCTCTATAAAGTGGTTGAAATCAAAGCCCATGTTGGAACACCTCCACTTCTGCCTCTCGACTTTCTATATAAGATATCGCTTTATTAATCTCTTCCTTCTGTCCGCGAAGCTCCATGATAAAAATACCTAAAGGCAATTCCTGAATATATTCAATTGAGCCATGAAGAAAATTGCCTTTTACATTAAATTGCTGAAGCGTATCCGATATGACTCCCTCACCGGCAACCGTTCCCCTAAACGTCACCTTGACAATCGGACCCTTGCAACTTTGGTAAATAGCGTCAGGTATATCGAACGAAACAACACTGTTAATGAATTCCTTCGTAAGATCGGCATGGGGTTTAGCAAAAATATCATACACCGAGCCTTCCTCAATGACCTTGCCATCCTGCATAATCGCCATTCGATTACAAATTTCCTTTACTACATTCATCTCATGTGTAATCAACACAATCGTAATATTGAGCTCCTTATTGATTTTTTTCAACAAATTCAATATTGATTTCGTTGTCGTCGGATCTAGTGCTGAGGTCGCCTCATCACAAAGGAGTACTGTCGGGTTATTCGCCAACGCCCTTGCAATCGCTACACGCTGCTTCTGTCCCCCACTTAGCTGCGAAGGATACACTTCACGCTTTTCAGCTAATCCGACCATTTTCAACAGTTCTTCTACTCGGTCTTGTATTTGAGTCTGCGGCACTTTTGCTGCCTTTAAAGAAAAAGCTATATTTTCAAAAACTGTTTTCTGGCTAATAAGATAAAAGTGCTGAAAAATCATCCCGATTTTTAAGCGTGCATGACGCAATTGCTTGCTTCTCAACTTAGCCAGATCAATTCCATCAACTGTGATATTTCCCGATGTTGGACGCTCCAACAAATTAATACAGCGTAGCAGCGAGCTTTTACCTGCTCCTGAGTACCCGACAATCCCGAATATCTCGCCTTTTTTAATTGTTAAGGAAACGTTGTCAACTCCATTTACTATACCGCTTTTAGTTTTGTAAATCTTATTAACATTCTGAATTTTTATCATATGCCAACCTCTATCTCTACACATTTTTTGAAACAAAAATGCCCCTCTCATCTGAAAGGGGCATCGAAATACATCTATCTCGACTTATCTTTCAGAATGTAATACATTCTGCAGGAATTGGCACCTTCCCTATTAAGGGGGTTGCCGGACGTCATAGGGCCTAGTCCCTCGGTCGCTCTCGATAAGCTATAGCTTTATTTGATTTGTTTATGATATTACAGACTTCAGAATAGTCTGTCAACAAAAACCTTTTTGACGTAAACTGTTGAACCGCTTTCATCATTGCAATTTCAATAAAATATTCCAATCCACATACATCGGATTAAAAAACTCCCCATTCTTCTTCGTAGGGCTGAACTGACGATAATGTAAAACTCTACATTTTCGCAAGCCGACTGAATAACACTTTCATCGCTCACTATTTTCATCTGCCAAACAAGCTCATTTAATGTATAGTCTCCACATTTCACATTTTCCGAAAAACAATCATTTCTGAAAAAGCTACCACACCCACTTCATCAAACGTTCCCCTATAATCTATGACTCAGCAAATCTAATAACCATTTACTACCGCTATATTCAAATTCTTTCAGCTCACTATAGACATTTCTAAATAAAGGTTATAGAATTTTATCTATTATTTAAATATTCAAAACTATATTCTCTTCGTAAAGGTGAATTATATGACATATTCAGAACGCTTAAAAAAACTGCCAGTCCAATTTTTTGCAACACTTGTCCTAAAAGTTAACAGCGCTATAGCTGAAGGCAGAGACATTATTAATCTCGGACAAGGAAATCCTGATCAACCTACTCCTGCGCATATCGTCAAAGCCCTGCAAGTGGCGGCTGAAGATGCACAAACTCATAAATATTCTCCATTTCGGGGTTTGGAAGAGTTGAAAGAAGCGGCAGCACAATTTTATCACAAGCAATATGGCGTCGAGGTTGACCCTAAAACTGAAGTTGCCATCCTTTTTGGAACGAAGGCCGGACTAGTTGAGCTACCAATGTGCTTGCTCAACGATGGAGAGCTAATGCTCTTGCCAGACCCAGGCTATCCCGACTATTTATCTGGAGCTGTATTAGCAAACGTAAACTATGAAACTTTTCCACTAACAAAAGATAATCAATTTTTGCCGGATTATGAAAGCATCCCTTTAGAACAAAGGACCCATGCAAAGCTAATGTATTTAAACTACCCAAATAATCCTACCGGAGCTACCGCAGATCATGCTTTTTTTGAAAAAACAGTATCATTTGCAAAAGAAAATAACATTACCGTACTTCATGATTTTGCCTATGGAGCTATTGGCTTTGATGGACAAAAACCTATCAGTTTTCTTGAAACGGAGGGTGCAAAAGAAGTCGGCATTGAAATGTACACACTCTCGAAAACTTACAATATGGCAGGCTGGCGTGTTGGCTTTGCTATCGGAAACCCAGCTATCATCGAAGCACTCAATCTCATTCAAGATCATCTTTACGTCAGCCTCTTCCCTGCTGTACAAAAAGCGGCAATCGCAGCCTTGACAGGGGAGCAATCCTGCGTAGAAGAGCTTATCGAACGCTATGAACGACGACGAAATTCCCTCATTGGCGCTTGCAATAAAATCGGCTGGAAAGTCGAAGCCCCAACTGGTTCATTCTTTGCTTGGCTTCCTGTCCCTGCCGGTTTCAAGAGCGAGAGCTTTGCTGATTATTTGCTTGAAAAAGCAGATGTAGCCGTTGCAGCAGGAAAAGGCTTTGGTGAATACGGAGAAGGCTACATTCGTGTCGGCTTATTAGTAGACGAAGACCGGCTAATAGAAGCTATTGAACGTATTGGAAAGCTAGGAATATTCACTTAAACAACTGCGGTATTGAACTGCTCCCTGTCTAGTAAACAATGAATATAATAAAAGCAGAACCCTGAATTCTAAGGGGTTCTGCCGCTCAATCTCTATTGATAACGTTGTTACAGATGCTATTAACGCCTCTTTTAAAATTCGTTTTTTTAATAATACTATTCTATTTTACTGTGCCCCAAAATGAATCGCCCCATGTGATCAATACAGCGTTCTTTTTTTTTGAGCACAGAAAAACTCCCCATTAGGTAAGCCAGATTTTTCAAACTGTCTTACCTAATGGGGAGCATAAAAAAAGACCGTCAACATGCCAGCCTTGATTTTCTGCTATTGACCTGTTAATACAATAGCTACGGTTTACTTATAACTGGATATAGAGAGATTATATTCTCTAATTCTTTAATCAAATCATCTAAATATGATTGATTTGATAAAAATTCAAAGGATAATACAGCACCACTTCCTGTCGGATAACAAGTCTCTCCAGACCATTCTATATGCCCCAACTTATCCATTTCACATTCAAAATAAATAAAGCTATCTAAATTTTTCAATATAGCTTTACCCGATAAATCCTTATTCATTAACTTCAAATCATTTAAAAAAATCACTAATGTCATCAGTTCTTAAACTAGCAATAAAATCAACATAATATCCAGGGATTTCAACTTTCACGTTTGAAATAACCCAGTTTCCATCCCAATAATCAAAGCTATTCGGATATTCACGAGCTATGATATCTATTTCTACTTTAGCTTTTTCTCCCAATAGATGGAATTTCATTTTACCACCTCATATTCTATAACTTATTAGCTTTGGTCATCTTGTACTAATCTGTTCCTTTAACCGAATAGCAAAAAAGAGCTGATCAACCAGCCCTTGATATGAAAGTAATACCCTCGTTAGGGAATAAGACTATTTTTCTATAATTATATAATCTTTCGTTTTAGAATATGGAATACCATGTTTGTTAGCAAAATCAACTAATTCTTTGAAAACGTCGTTGGGATTGAAATTTACAATTCGGATGGTAAGTCCTTTTTTAACTTGCATAAAAGCACCTTTGGTATACCAATTGACTCGTTTAAATTTAATCTGTTTTATTTGATGGGGAAATATACTTGTTTTATATAAAGGCCATTTAAAAAACAATATTTGATACGTCAAATAGTCATTATTTATCACAAATTTATATCTGATACATAATAAAACAAGAATAACTAAAGAAAATATCATTTGGAAGTATAATAACCAATCGAAAAAGTCATTTATTGAAATTGTCAATATCATTAATAGCATTATATACCATAATGCTACTCTTTGAGTCTTTGCGAAATAAACCAACTATCTCTCCTCCCTACATGTTCACTTTAACATAAATATCCATACTCCATTGAAATATACTGCCCCTAGCTGCATAGCAAAAAAAGAGCTGATCAGTATTACACCCCAAAAGTCAGATTTCTAACTTATTGGGGTCACTACATCACAGCTCTGATATTGGAGCGGGTACTCCCGATAGTTTCAGTTTATTCTTTCACAAAGAGAGTTAGCATTAGCTAAGTGCTTCTTTTTCCTCAAAGTTTTACTTCAGCTGAGGATTAGCTCTCCCTTTTTCTTAAAAGTTGCAAAGTCCCTTTTTTCTGTTCTTTAAAGTCCTCTAATTGTCTAGGAACATTAGTTACTCCATGATATATTGCATAAAACTCTTCCCACGGTTTTCCATCCAAGCGATAATATTTTTCTAATATATCTATATAAGTAAACAAAGCCTGTTCCACCACAATTTCAGATAGCTCATACTCGCTTGGCAATTCCATATCCAATCTTTCGCATAACAATTTTTGTATTCTCTTTGCATACTTTATCTGTCCCATGGAAACATCTAGCTTCTCATATTCCTCTTTAATGCTCACTTTCATTTGGTTCCCTTCCGATAAAAAGTCGTTACAAATTATACTCTAATTATTAATTAAAAACAGATAATTTACAATACCTACTATTATATTAAGATAATAATCAATTTAGTTTCTAATCGATTTGCAAGTCATCCCACTAATTACTAAATGTTACAAAAATCAGCTATTTTCCACAAAATCATCAATTTTATTCCATGTATGGATTAATGTAGACTTGTTGATGTGCAAAAACACAAAAAATAAAGACAGCTATCATTATCCGATAACTGTCCTCCCTCTTAGTATTCAGTTAAAAATTGATCAATTAATTTAACATATTTTTCTTTTGGGTAACTCATATAGAGCCCTGAAGCCAATCTGACTGCGTCGCCAAAAAAGAATCGTTCATACAGGGATTGCCGCGATCCGAAAGCACTCATGGATATATCCCATGCCAACCGAAAAATCTTCACTTTTTCTTCTGCTCCAACGATGGCTCCCTGCAAATACAAATCAAGATCCGCACCGATTTCTGATGAAAAATCAGCTTCTGTTGGAATGGCCATAAGCCCACTCGCTCCGATTAATTGAAGTATTTCTGTACATCTTGGATACAAACGAGCAAACAATAAAATGGATGCCTGTAACGGATTTACATCCGGTACCATCGTTCCCCACTTATCCGCCTTGGCATTTACTTCAGATGCAAGCAGCAACGCCTTTAATGATTCCAAACCAACATATATTTCACTGATTTTATCATGTATATGCTGATACTCACCCACCTGAATGGAATCAATTAGCTTTTGAGCAAGCCCCAAAATCATCTTCAGCTTGACGATTCTCCTGCTTGTAACCTGATGCGCAGCCAGTAAATGGAAGCTGCTTTCCTGATAAATTTTCTGAGCTATAAGAGGATTCTCATAAAAGAGCACTCTATCCCAGGGAACCAATACCTGATCAAACACGACAATGGAATCCACCTCATCAAAACGGGAACCAAGCGGATGATCAAATGCCGAATCACGGTAGCTAAATGGTTCTCTGCATATAAATTTCAGTCCCGGCGTGTTGCTTGGAATGGAAAATCCATACGCAAAATCTTTATTATGGCTAGCACCATTAGAAGGAAATACCAGTAATTCATCCGTAATTCCTCCCTGTGTGGCTAAAAGCCTAGCTCCATTAATAACAATCCCATCATCCTTTATTTCTGTCGTCTGCGCAGATATTGTCTGGGTAAAATTTTCAACATAATAGGATGAGCGATTTACCTGTGGATTGATAAAAGTATGGGTGAAAGATAAATCTTGCTCGCGGGCATTCTCAAATATCGTCAGCATGTTTTTAGTGAAACGTTCATCCTGCTCAGAAAAAATAGCCGCGGCAGAAGCAAAGGACATCATCACAGTATTCATGTAATCGGGTGATCTGCCCAAAAACCCCCCGCTCGATTTAGCCCATACTTGTGTCATTAGTCTTCTTTTTTCTAAATCCTCTTTTGTTTTTGGTTCCAAAAAAGAGGTCCCAACCAGATTGCCAGTAACAGGTGAACGAAATGTCATGATATTTCGGTTGGATTCCTTTAATTGCAAATCATATAATGCCGCCTGACTCTTTATGACTCCTTTAAAAGCTTGATGTTCAGAAATTTTACCATTCACTTTTTGTCCATCTATCCATATCGATGAATGAAGATTATCTATTTTTTCGATGTATTCCGATCCAGATCTTGTCGGCATAAAACTCCACCCTTATATATTCAGATACAGTAGACTATGTACATACCATCATAATGTATGTACGAATGTCTAATAATTATCCAAAGGGCTTGGACTTTTTAGGAATGTTTATCCTCTGCCTGCCTGGAAACCCGGATATTGTGTCATTCCACCATCCACAAATAAGCTTAATCCTGTCACATAGCTTGATTCCTTAGAAGCGAGCCAAACTGCACATGCTGCAACCTCTTCAGGCTTACCGATATACCCCATCGGAATAAGATCAAGGACCTGTTTCTTCGCTTCAGGATCATTGAATTTTTCTTCATTGATAGGTGTATTGATTGCGCCCGGACATATATTATTTACGCGAATTCCTTTCGGAGCATACTCCAAGGCAAGCGTTTCACTCATTAGTTTAACCCCACCTTTACTTGCCGCATAGTGGACAAAATGGGGCCATGGAATTTGCTCATGTACAGATGACATATTAATGACGGAACCTTTTATCTTATGTTCAACCATATACTTAATGGCTTCTCTGCTTCCTAAAAAACATCCTGTTAAATTCGTGGAAATAACCTTATTCCAATCTTCAAGGCTTAATTCGTGTGAAGGCATTTCATTTTCAACTCCAGCATTATTAACCATGACATCAAGTGTACCAAATGTCTCAACTGCCTCATTTATTAACCTTTTAACGTCCTCTTCTTTCGAAATATCCGCCTGAACAGTGATGGCGTCCCCACCACAGGCTTTAATGATTCGAACAATCTCATCTAGATCTTTTTCAGTTGAACGATAATTAATAACTACTTTTGCTTTCTCTTCCCCAAAACGAAGGGCCATGGCCTTTCCAAGCCCTTTACTTGCTCCAGTTATAACAACAACTTTACCTTCTAAATCTTTATACATAGTACGTTTCTCCTCTCCACTATTTATTTTTTGGTATATCCCAATATAACGCCTCCGGCAATAACAAGGAGACAGCCTGCGATGACCATTATCAACCTTTTCTTATCCTTTTTCTCACCTAATAAGAAAATCCCCCCAAGCGTGGAAATCACAATACCAGTTTGAGAAAGAGAGTAACTTGTGGCTACTCCGATTTTTGGAACTGACAGAAGAAGTGCAATATTACCCGTTGCCCAAACAAGCCCCGAAAGCATATTTCTCACTGTATATTTATCAAACGCATGCTTCCAAAAGCCTATTACAAGACCAACAATTAGCATTCCGGTAGCCTGCGGAAGAATAGCTGACCAGCCATCAATTTCATACCATCTGATAATAACAACATAGCCTATATACCCTAATGATGATAATGTCAGAGTGATTAAGCCTTTTTTTAACTGACTTCCTTCTTCATCGCTATCATTTCCGACTGAATTAAGAATCACGCCTGCAATCAAACAGCAAAGAGCCAGTATCCCCATAATAATTTGAGCCTTCGTGCTCCATTCATTAAAAACAATCAAACCAAATAAAGAAGTTCCGATTAATTGCATGCCCGTTGAAATGGGTACTGTTTTCGATACACCTATATACTTGACGCTAATAAACTGCCCTGTTTGCCCAATTGCCCACAGTCCTCCTGAAATCAACCCTACAATCCAAACTGTAGGATTAAATACAGGTTCAGAAAAAAACAACATAATTACAGCAAAGAGAAATGCACCCAATGTGATTCCCAATGTTTGGCTATAAGCATTTCCACCAAGTTTTACGCTAATTAATACCAAGCTGCCCCAGCATACAGCAGCTAATAATGCTAGTAATATTCCCGACATACATATCCCACTTTCTACCCTTATAGAATCTTTTTACTTTTATATGGCTGTAAAATACCCTTATTTACCTATCCGGAAACGTTAGGCTGAATTTCCTATTTATATTTAATTCATAATTTTCCACTTGCTTATTATGTAAGCGCTAACATATAGTAATAATTGACAGAATTATCAAAATACTCCTTCGCAAGAACTCGAACCCCGTCGCTTTGTCATGGACTACTTTTTATTTTAAGGAGGAATTGGTTTGAAATCGAAAGTAACAAATCTTATTTTGGTCACAGGATTAATCATTAGCTTTTTTGCTTTTTTGCCACAGACAAAGGCGAGTGCCGCTGAAAACCAAGGCAATGATTATCCTATCGTGTTTGTCCATGGTTTAGGTGGATGGGGAGAAGGCGAATTTTTAGGTTACAATTATTGGGGCGGACTAAAGGATGTTCCGGAGTACTTAGAAAGCATGGGCCATCAAACATTTGTAGCAAGTGTCAGTCCAGTAGCCAGCAACTATGATCGTTCAGTAGAACTCTATTATTATATTAAAGGCGGCACGGTAGATTACGGAGCGTCCCATGCCAAACAGCATGGACATTCACGTTATGGGCGCACCTATGAAGGGGTCTACCCTGAGTGGGATGCTGATCATCCGGTTCACCTTGTAGGCCACAGCATGGGAGGATTAACAACACGCAGTTTAGTTGATCTTCTAGAAGACGGCAGTGCAGAAGAACGTGACTATCATCAGGTCCACCCGAATGAAAGTATGTCCTCTCTTTTTGAAGGCAATAAATCGTGGGTGCACAGTGTGAGCAGCATTGCTACCCCACATAACGGTACAACATATGCAGATGATGAAAATAGAATAATATCTTTTGTTAAAGATCTAATCATTAATGTCGCCAGTGTTACAGGGATCAGCCAAGAAAACTTAGTATATGATTTTAAATTGGACCATTGGGGAATTCGCAGAGAACCCGGGGAGTCTTTTAAATCGTATCTCTCCAAAGTCATTAACAGTAAGATTTGGGAGAGTACTGATATAAGTGCATATGATTTAAGTACACCAGGGGCTGCTGTACTTAATCAAAAGGTAGAGACAAAATCAGATGTTTATTATTTCTCCTACACCGGTCAAACCTCCAAAAAGAGTATTTTGACAGGTCAGCATATACCATCTGCTTACACACATCTGTTTCTCCATCAACCTACCAGTTTCTTAGGGAAATTTAGTAGAACTAATCCACAAGATGGACCCATTATAGATAAAAGCTGGTGGCCAAACGATGGATTAGTCAGTACGGTTTCGTCTTTTTCGCCATTTGGACAACCAGCAAAAGCCTATAATGGGGTAGCAGAAAAAGGGAAATGGAACTACTACCCTATCATGAGCAATTGGGATCATATTGATTTTATCGGTATTCTCAGCCTTAGCAGCAAAACGCCAGCCTTTAACGTTTATCCGCTTTATAAAGATATAGCTGAAAATGTACACTCATTGGATGAATAACTGCACTTTGCTTGAAAAAAGGAAGTAAAAAAATGCTTATGCCAAGTTCACTTATTTGTGAATTTGGCTTTTTTATGCTCCATCGAAAGTTGTAGATTCTATCCGTAAAATTACGGATGTAATCTTCCATTTTTAAAAATAGAATAAGAAATAGAAACAATATTCCATGTTTTCTTAATTTATATTGAAATATTATCAGAATGTTATAAAATTACATAATGGGAAAAGGGGAGGGTCAACCATGGGTTTTAAACAGTTTCACCGTACAATTAAAATACGTATTATAGAGTCATTTTTAAGTTCCGCCATTGGAGGTATGATATTTCCATTCATGGCGATTTATTTATCTTCACATTTCGGGGTAAAAATGGCGGGACTTTTATTGCTGATTAATGTGTTTGTCGGCATAGCGATAAATTTCTTTGGAGGATATTTTTCAGATAGCTTCGGCAGAAAAAAATTAATCGTATTTGCTGAATCGCTTCGATTTTTAGCATTCGTTACCATGATGATTTGCAATTCACCATGGTTTACAGAACCGCTGATTACATTCTTTATGATGACTGTTAACAGTATATGCTGGGGCTTAGCAGGGCCTGCAAATCAGGCAATGCTGATTGATGTCAGCCGTCCTGAGGAACGAAAATCGATGTATACCATTATGTATTGGGCAAATAATCTATCCATCGCTTTTGGCGGTGCCATTGGCGGATTTATGTTTAGAGAATACTTCTTTGAATTACTCCTCGCTCTTTCAATTACTTCATTGATTGCATGGACCTTAATTACATTTTTTATTGAAGAAAGCTACATACCAAATAAAACAGAGAAAAAAACACCACCCCAACATGTCAAACAATTATTTTCAAATTATCATTCTGTTTTTAAAGATAAACTCTTTGTCTTATACGTATTAGCAGGAATCTTTGTTCTATCAATGGAATTCCAATTAACAAGCTATATGAGTATTAGACTGTCAGAGGATCTATCCATTCAGAATCTATTAGGAATCGAATTTGGCGGGATTGAGATGGTCGGGTTCTTACGTACAGAAAATACGATTTTGGTTGTAATTTTAGCCCTGTTTGCGACAAAGCTTGTTTCTAATTTGAACGACCGAAATGTATTAATCACCAGCTGCATTGTCTTTGTAGCCGGCTATGCTGTGATTTCTTACTCTAATAATATCTGGTTCTTATTCGGAGCAATGTTCATCGCAACTGTTGCTGAAGTATTGCGTGTGCCCGTCCAGCAAAATTATATGGCTAATTTGCCCCCTGAACATGCGAGGAGCTCTTATTTAGCTGTAAACGGATTAACCTATAATGTGGCCAATTTAATTTGTTCTCTAACGATTACATTAAGTGCGTATCTATCCAATTTAGCTACATCCATTTTTATTACTGGTATCGGTGTAGCTGGGATTGTTATTTTTATCAAGATCGTTCCTGCTCTCGACAGAAGGATACATCCTGAAACTGAGGCAGAGATTGAGACTCCAATGAGCATAACCGATTAATCGATGAAGTAAGCTGGTTTTAAGGTAAATGGAGAATTAACCCCATTCCTCATCTGTTTTATATTGAGTTTAGGGAATCCTCTTTAGCAGAGTAAATATGTAGTTGTACACGAAAATAAAGCTCAAAGCAAAATGCTTTGAGCTTTTTTCGGCGTAAGATAGTGAAATAGGTATTTATTCAAATAAGTCTTCCAAAAGATCTTGTACACGTTTTTTCCTTCTTTCAGTCTGCGTTAAATCAAGCTTATAGTTACCATCCTTTTCAATAAGGATATCTCCTTCCCTTACATCAACAGGCAATTTGCTCAACTCAACATCCACCATACTTTTATCAGTTTTCTCACAGACTGCCAAATTACCTTCTATTCGATTAACAATTAATATCATCGTTTGTTCCTCCTTATTGCTTTGTAAAAGATATTTGCATGTTATATGTCCTCATTTGTCTTTAAAAAAGGACTCTCTCTTTTCCCTCGGCGAGTAGTAATTGGCTGGATTTGTTGCGACTTTTCCGTATCCACCCAAATATCCCCTCAATTGGTTCAACGAAAAATAGACAATATCAGTTAGAGCCATTGCATAAAACAATTAATTATGATTAAATAACAAATCCTTTTACACTAATAATGATTAACGAAAAAAAGGTAATAAGAAAGAGGGATAGTATATCATCTTCCCTCTTTTTAACATTTATTACGCATTAATTTAGTATAATCATTTTTCCTTTTATTTCTTATCTTGGAGAACAAGTAGGATGCAGACATGAGTAAAATGATTATTGCCACTATCACGTATTCATTGATTCCACTAGAATATAAACCTGCTGGAATAAGGGCCAAGATAAAAAAATAAATAAAGTTTCCAACGGCCGTACCTAATATAAACTTTTGCAATGTAATTGAACTTAATCCTGCAATTATATTAATGATGCTGGTTGGTATAAAAGGAGTAACTCTAGCAACCAATATATAAGAAACACCTTTATCTTCAATTTTTTGTAATTGTTCAGGAGAAATTTTCGACGAAAAACGATCAGTGAATAGATACCTAATGAAGATAAAAATGATCATTGCCGCCAGAACACTTGTAAGCCAGCTCCAAATAAAGCCTTTAAAAAATCCAAATACAGTAATGTTGATAGTAATCACGAGAATCAGGGGAATAATTGTAAATGAGTTCTGGATAATCATGATAAACAGCATGAAAACGTAGACATATAGAATGGAGTCCAATACAGCTGTTTTTATATATTCGTAATTACCATTTATAATGGCCTTATAAAGGGTACTTTCCTGTATTTGAACAAAAAAGAAAATAGCAAATAGGAGTAAAAGAGTAATAAAGATTTTTCTGCCATTTAAATGATTATAAATGTTTTTCTTCATCTCTCACCATCTTCTCTTTTGCCTTTTTCTTTCCAGTTTGCACTGGAAAGACAGCATATTACCCTATACCCTAAAATTTAAACTTATAGACTATTTATTCATACATTCAATCCATATTCTTCAAAAAATATTATAATAACATTTCCCGGGTAATAAAAAAAGAAGGCTCAAATTTGTGCCTCCAATATAGCTTATGATTGATGAGTCCATACTGACTTTGTATAGGCTATTTTCACCCCTGCTCTTCCCATATTATTTTGACTGATACCGCCGAAGCTCGCCTGACCAACTATTACCTTACAATTATTTCGTTTTGCCTCTATAATCCGTCGTTGTATTAAAGCTCCCTGAACTCCTTTATTTCTATACTGCGGTATAGTTCCTGCTGCAGCTAAGTATGCCCCCCTCTCTCCCATAAATAGTACACCTATGCCCGCAGGTTTATCTTTATAATTAGCTAAATAAAATTTCCATCCAGGCATACCATACAGTATTTCATTATTGCGGGCGATATTTTCTTTTAAAAATAACGGCATATCGAAAGCGTCTATATACAGCTCTGCAAATAAATCAAATTCGTTTGATTTAAACTCGCGTATTGAAACTGATGAATTTTCATCTCCATCTATTAATAACTTTTGTGGATCAGCATACAGATTGGTTAAAAAATCGGTGTGTAAATAGCCAAGGTTTGCAAGGGCCGAATAAAGAATGGATGTTGCATGTGCAGGGGTAATTTCAAATCTCGCTGGAACCCCTTTATCGTTGTATAATTGGATCAATTCATTCAATAAAGGAATATCTTTATCCATTATTCCTTTTATTTTGTTAAATGCTGGACCTGGGATATTTTGAGCCACAAAAGCTATCACATTACCGAACTTCCGTATTTCTATACCCATAGGATTATCCGGAATTTTTTCTATTCTTGATAATCTCGAATAGAATGCGTCAGTTTCAACTTCTTCAATCCACTTTGCTAATTCGTTAGTTACTACTTGCATCATTACCCTCCCCCTTCACATTTATTGTAAAATATATCAAAAATAAAACAAGGGACTTCCGTTTTGGATGTCCCTTGTCCTTAATGCTTTAATATATAGGCGACCTTTTTAATTGCTTTCTGCATTTTTTTACTATTTTTTAGATACATCTGTTTTGCTTCATTGTCATCTGATGATAGTGCTAATAATTCTAAATCTGCCTGGCATTTTTTCATCGTGGCATATAATAGGGGTCTTTCCTGAGGAGATGGAACACGAATCTTATCGTCGAACAAATCGACTGTTAGTTCACCATATGTATTTACTTGTCCGATGAATACATTATCCAATGTCACATTCATTTTAGCTAATTCATTGTTCAGCCATGACTGATTTTTGCCAATCCGTATAAGTGGTTCAGATAAGATTACTCCATCCATTATAACCGTTTGTGGCTCTCTTTCCTTTGGAACCTTCATATTCAAGTCTTTTGCTGTTAATGGTCTATTTTCTTTTTTCAATAGGACATTCAATACTCCGTTTGCCTCTAATACAGCATAATCTACTTCTGAAATATCAAAAACACCATTCTTACGACACATCTCTAGTAATTCATCAGTAGTAACTTTCTCTTTCTTTAAATTACCTTCCAAAACCTTACCATCCTGCATTAAAACAGTACCATTGCCATCAACAAAGTCACGCAACTTCTTGCTTTTTAGAGTGATCCGGCCTGATACATAAGGAACAGCTGCTGTTGCAACAATCGCAATGATTCCCAGATGGATTTTTTGATCCAGGCCTGTCACAACTTCAGCTCCAATATTTCCTATTGTTATTCCTGTGACATATTCAAACATGGATAACTGGGCTATTTGCTTTTTCCCGAGTATTTTGGTGATGAAGAATAAAATTAGTAAAAAAAGAACGGATCTTACTATGACATCTAACCATTCTGGCATTTCCAATACACATCCTCCGAATGATAAAGAGTTTAGCTTGTTAATATTTCGACTCTTTTTTTAATATCTGTAACAATCTCTCCAACAAGCAACATTGCCTGATGCAAATCCGCAGCAGTCTCTTTTTGTTCTGTATTTAACGCTAAAATTGATAGACTAGCTTCAATTCCTTCAAGATTTGCCAGGCATATCCTTACTGTTGCTTTAACAGTCATCATTCCTACCTCCACTACATAAGGTAATTACCCATTTTATTTTAGTATGTGCTCTAATATTTCTTCTATACTGTCCTTGATGCAGAAGGGCCGGCTTTATTAGCCGTTCGAATATATGAGTATTCATTTGTGGCCTATTAAATCTTCCTCTTCCATTAAATCGGTTAGTATTACGGCGTTTTTTGCTATTGCTTCCTGGAAAAATGTTCGGTATTATACACACGATCTTTACTTAACGCTAAAGCTTCAAGGTTTCCCTGTTTATGTTTATGTATGCTTTTCAAAAATAAAAAAGAGTATATTTCATTTGAATATACTCTTCACTTATTATTCATAAATATTATTTTTTGCTATTTCCTTTAGCCTATTGAGATCCTTAACAAATAATTTACCATTCGATCTACTGATTATATCCTCATTGCAAAGGGTTTTTATTATACGGTTTAAATGTCGGTAGCTTGTTCCAACCATATCCGCAATATCCTTTAAACTTGAACCTACAGCTTCTTCATGATAAACCGGACGCTCACCATCTGTAGTTGTTGATAATAAAAAACTAGCTAATCTCACTTCAACAGGATATAAAAGATTTAATGTTGCTGCATCAGTTTTAGCACGAAATCTACGTGTAACCACGTCTAGTAAAAATGACAGAAACCTTGCGTCATTACCTACAGTATGTCTAATGGTATGAAACGGTATTTTTAACACCAGACAATCAGTACTAGCTTCAATCGTATGAAGTACAAGCGTACCTTGTATATATTCAATATCGCCAATAATTCCTAATGATTTTTGGAACCGCAATATTAAGCGTTTATCATCAGGGGTTATGGTATATATTTTAACTTTTCCTTCAACGAGAAAATACATATCATTGATTTCATCGCCTTTAGAACAAATCAACTGTCCTTTTTTTATTTGCACAACATCAATATCATTTAAATCAATGCCAGAAAAAATCTCGCACATATCATATTTTTTTAGATACTTTAAAATGAACTTCTCTCTTTCAGCTTTTTGCATCAGATGTTTCACCTTCAATTATTTAACCTTCGTTTGTCAGTAATCTTCCCTATTCCATCACGAATTACGAGTAGAAGTATAGCTTTTATATTTGAGATGGTAAATATATAATCATTTCCAACCAAAATAAGAGTGACCTTTTCTACCAAAGTCACTCTACTTTAAATCTATCAAATTATTATGCAATCAGTATATGTTCTTTAATCGTTTCGATCACGCCTGACTGATTATTTGTTTTTGTTTCAAATCTGGCTATGTCCTTTATTTGATCATGGGCATTTCCCATCGCAAAGCTATAATAAGCACTTTGCATCATTTCAAGGTCATTTAAATAATCACCGAATACCATTGTTTCATTATGGTGTATATTTAAAAGCTCTTGTACTCGCTTTATGGCGATGCCTTTATTGGCACCCGCATTCATAATATCCATCCAAAAATAGCCACCGATCGTCACTTGATAATCCTTTTTAAATGAAGTAAAGAAGGTTGCACTGTTTTGCTCAGCCCCCTTGAAATCAAGAAGGCTTACCTTTAAAATCTCATCTTCTACAAGCATTAAATCTTCAACCAAATCACATCGGGCATAATATTTATTTACTTCTGCAAGTGCCTCTGGTTCCGACCTTTCAATATAGGCTGCTTTTTTCCCACAAAGGACGATATGTACTCCCTCAATGGTTCTTGCTATTTTTATAAATTTTCTTGCCTCTTCAAGGTTTAGTGTATGAGAATATAACTCTTCCCCTTTATATACAACATATGTTCCATTCTCAGCAATAAATAGCATTTGTTCTTTTATATCATGAAATCTCTCTACAAGATTATAATATTGACGCCCACTGGCTGCTCCAAAAATAATCCCTTTCTTTTTTAATTTATAAAAAACTTCATAAAAATCCTCAGGGAATTGGTTATGATCATCTAAAAATGTGCCGTCCATATCTGTTGCTATTAATTTAATCATGTAATGCCCTCTCTCCTCGATGCTATTTATAAATTTATTATAAATGACTTCTACCTCTTTTACATGATTCAAAGCATTTTCCATCATCGGTCTCACTTTTTAGAAAATTTTTATATTTATTTTAAAGTCATTATTGGGACATATGTCCTTGTCAGTCAGTTTGTTATATAAGTATAATTCTTCAAGGCTGATGGTTATTTTTATTGCCATTGAGCAAAATGATTGTAAATAAATAAAAAGATTGAGAGGTTTTTTTAATGAGCATTATTCTCGGTATTCTCGGAATCGCATTGCTAATAGGAATTTCCTATTTATTTTCCAATGATAAAAAGAATATCAATTTTAAAGCTGTTGCCATCATGATTGGCTTCCAGTTAGTTCTAACTTTCTTATTACTAGGTACAACTGTCGGTTTAAAGATAGTTGATGCAGTGGCTGGAGCGTTCAATAAATTATTAAGTTACTCCCAGGAAGGTATCGAATTCGTAATTGGTGGATGGATTCCTGAAGGAGGTTCTCCATTCTTTGTAAATGTCTTAATGCCTGTTATTTTTACATCTGCATTATTATCTGTACTTACACATTACAAAATTCTTCCTTATATTATCAAATATATTGGCGGACTTATTTCAAAAATCACTGGTTTACCTCAAGTAGAAAGCTTCAATGCTGTTAACTCTATATTTTTCGGTCAATCAGAAGCAATTCTTGCAATTAAAAGTCAAATTGGTAAGCTAAATTCAAACAGACTATTTATTGTTTCAACATCAGCAATGGCAAGCGTATCTGCAGCGTTGATTGCATCCTATATGACAATGCTGCCTGCGAAATTTGTATTAATCGCTATTTTCCTTAATATGTTCAGTGCATTAATCATTACTTCCATCATGACACCAGTTAAAGCAACGAAGGAAGATACTGAAATCGATATTAACGATATGGTTCAAACAAAAAATGTATTTGAAGCCATTGGTGCCGGAGCATTAGACGGTGGAAAAGTAGTCGTAATTGTTGCTGTAATGCTAGTTGCATATTTAGCAATCCTAGGACTTTTAAATGGTATTGTTGGCGGAATTGTTGGAGTTGATTTAACTACAATTGTAGGATATCTCTTATCTCCAATCGCTTTCATTATGGGTATTCCAGCAAGCGAAATGATCACAGCTGGATCTGTAATGGGTACAAAATTGTTAGCAAACGAATTTGCTGCGATTTTACAATTCCAACCTTTAATGGCTGACATGTCTGAGAAAGCAGTTGCTGTTATTTCCACATTCTTAATCTCATTTGCTAACTTCTCTTCTATTGGTATCATTAGCGGATCTATCCAAGCGATCAATGGTGCAAAAGCAAAAGAAGTAAGCGCATTTGGTTTCAAACTATTCATCGTAGCTACAATGGCATCTATCTTGTCTGCTACAATTGTAGGATTATTTATTTAATAATTACCTCGGATAGGATTCTTGGAGATAACCCAAGAATCCTATCTTTTTTTATAAAAATTAGCGATCCCTATTCCTACGATTTCTCCTAACTTGTACTTGTATATTTTCCCTTTAAAAATAGTAATGAAAAATCAAAGAAAGGTTACCCTAAGCTTAATCCACGAAAAGGAGTGAGTAATATGGGTAAAGACCGACAAGAAAAGAAGCTGAGAAACAGCAAGCGCGTTGAATCTGACCGTGATCAAGCACTACATAATAATGGTTCTACGCGTTTGGACACAGCTGATGAAGCACGAAAAGACCAATAATCTTGTAGCTTATATAAACTTCTTCTCAGGAGGCGTCCAAATGTTTTTTACTCTCATGAAAACCTTACACCTCGGGATTATTGGCGGCGCTCTTTATTTGTTAGTAGAGCTAATATGGAGGGGACATACTCATTGGACAATGGGGGTGCTTGGTGGTATTTGCTTCACTCTGTTTGGGTTCCTGACTCTAATTAAGATCCCGCTGTATCTGAAAGCTTTGGCAGGTACTCTTTTAGTGACCTTCCTAGAGCTATGCGCCGGTCTTATTTTAAATATATGGCTAAAGCTATCTATATGGGATTATAGTGCCCTTCCTTTTAATCTTTATGGACAAATTTGTGTACCCTATGCTCTATTATGGTTGCCTTTATCAATAGCTGGAATTATCCTATATCCGCGTTTACACTCTTGGTTATTCCAGAAAAATCACTCAAACCTTCGCATAAATTAATAAAGGAGACCAATGAGCTTCATTGGTCCCTCACCTATTCAATCATCAATCTAAATTGTTCTTCCGTTATAATAGGCACTTTAAGAGATTTTGCCTTTCTATATTTGACTGTCCCTACCCCTTTTGACCCCATTAATAAGTAATCTGTTTGGTTCGTAACCGCTCCCGCCAGTACTCCACCAGCTTGTTCAATTAATTTCCTGAAATCATATCTTCTTATTGAAAGTGTACCAGTTATAACCACAGTCTTACCTTTTATTCCATGCTGCTCTCGATTGAATACCGGTTTATTCCTGCAATCGCTATTTGTACAATATAGTTGCTCACCATCATTCTTTACTTTATCCCCACAATTAGGGCAAAATTCAGGTAGGACAAAGCAAGTTTCTGTACCTGTCCGTTTTTCTATTTCCACCCCTATAATAGTTTGTACATCCGACATCAAAACCTGGTCGCCAATTCGAATATCCATTAACTTGATTAAAGAGAATCCATGCATCCGAAGGGAATAATAACGTTCTCCTGCTAGATCAATCGCTTTTATTCTGACAATAGGCTCAATCCTTCCAGATGGAATTACCTCAGGACAAATATCATCAACTGTTAAAATTGCTTCATCAGATGAAAAAGGTAATATGAACCCTTCGTTGCAGTCATGTGAATCAGCAGAAAGTATTTGCAGACCTGATACGGAATAGCCTATCTCTTGACGGTGATACTCCATAAAAGTCTCGTAAAATAAATGAATTCCTTCAATACTATTTTCAATTTGCTCATAATAGACCACGTGAAATCCTTGATTCTTTAGAAACTCTACCTGTTCAATCTCATTATAACCACTGTCATTATCCAAGCCGAATATATCAACAATATTTGAAACAATGACCCTTAGCTTTCTTTGCTCATAATCCATCTGCTGCTGGAGTATTTTTTTCGTTAAATCTTTATGATGTAAATACAGGCCATTTCGATTCAACTTTTCAAAATCCGAGAAGGTGTGAATGACATGTGCCCTCACCTTTAATAATCCCTTAAACAAAATCTTGTCAGGGACATCCACACTGATTCGAACCACTTGAGTTACATCCACTTCAAAATGGTTTTGATCAACCATGATTACCTTATTAAGAAGTCCATTTTGATATGTCATTTCTACTGTTAAACCATTGATGAGTAATTTGATAAGCAAAGGATTGCCAGCTTGCTTTAAGTATTCTTTAAGTCGTAGTTGGTATTTATCTGTATGAGTCATTGTCAGTTCCTTTATAAAATCCTATTTGACTTGTAAATTGTATATCTATATTTTAACAGGTTGTTTGAACATTTTATTTATGGAAAATTTAACATCTACTATCTGTGATAACGGTCAATTTTTTCCTTCAAACAGGTCTTCCACTTATTCAGTCGCGCACTGGTACATAATCCTTACTGCATTATAGATAATTGAGGTAATTATAGATAAAGAAACCTTATACCAAAAAGTCATCTTTCGATGTATGATAGTTGTTATGACAACTTAGAAGAAGGATGTGGACTATGAAAAAGTGGATTGCGATTATCACCATACTCATACTAGCCATTCTGACTGCAGCCAGCTTCTACTTTTATAAAGTAGCCGTTTATCGTTCTGATAAGGATTTTCTAGATGATAATCCAGATTTAGATGTCTCAACCGACAACTCTCTACTGGAACAGGCACTTTCATGGATGAGCAAATCAAACTTTGAGACTGTATCAATCACTTCTATGGATGGTCTGAAATTAAAAGGCTATTATTTGGAAGCTAATGAACCAACCAATCAAACCGTTATTATTGCGCATGGATACGCAGGCAAGGCTAAGAATATGGCTGCATACGCAAAATATTATCATGAAACTTTAAATTATAATGTGCTTATGCCGGATGCGCGTGGACATGGTGCTAGCGAAGGGGATTATATTGGTTTTGGTTGGCCAGAGCGCAAGGATTATCTTCAATGGATTGATTATATAATCGATCGTAAAGGAGAAGATTCAAACATCGCCCTGCATGGTGTTTCGATGGGGGCATCTACTGTCTTAATGACAAGCGGCGAAGAGCTGACAAATCAAGTAAAAGCAATTATTGCCGATTGCGGATATACGTCTGCCAAAGATGTTCTATCCTATCAATTGAAAAGAATGTATCATCTTCCAAGCTTCCCAATTATCCAAACTACTAGTTTGTTAACAAAAATCCGGGCAGGGTACTCTTTTGGAGAAGCTTCAGCTATCGAGCAGGTCAAGAAGACAAATTTACCCATCCTCTATATCCATGGTGAAGCTGATACCTTTGTTCCAGTTGAAATGGTACATGAGCTTTATGAGGCTACTCCATCAGAAAAAGACCTCTATTCAGTACCGAAAGCAGAGCATGGCAATGCCTATGATATAAATCCAGCATTGTATGAAGAAAAAGTTAGTTCATTTTTAACAAACTATATGCCAAACAAATAATAAAAGCCCTTGTCCTCCATTTCATCTGGAGAATAAGGGCTTTTCAAGTTTACTTCCGTTCTTTTCTTTTTCGAATATACCAAACAATACACAGGATAAATAGCACAATGAGTATGACATAGATTACATTTGAGAAAGTGTCCATATAGTTTACAATCTCATGCCAATTTTCTCCCACACTTGCTCCCAGGTTGACCAGGATGGTATTCCAGACAACTGTCCCTATTGTTGTAAACAAAATGAATAATGGAAAATTCATATTGGACATCCCTGCAGGAATAGAAATTAGGCTCCGAATTAAGGGAATTAGACGGCAGAATAAGACTGTCCAAATACCATACTTATCAAACCAGGCATCAGCCTTATAAATGTCTTCTTTTGTAAGACGAAGGATCTTCCCATACCGATCAATTATTTTTTCCAAACGACTGACATCAAGCAATCGGCCAATGAAATATAAAATAATTGCACCGGAAACCGAACCTATTGTAGATACCAATATGACACCAACTACCGTTAACTGAGTTTCATGTGTCATATATCCTCCAAACGTTAAAATCACTTCAGACGGAATAGGAGGAAATACATTTTCTAAAGCAATTAGGAGAAACACTCCCCAATAACCAAATTGATTCATCAAGTCCATTATCCAAGACTCCAATTGGACCATCCTTTCTATGTATCAGTTATGTGTTATGACCAATCAGAAATACCTTTAAAGCACTATCATAATATTCCTTCTTTGGACAATCATAGTAATCTTCATTATACAATATCAACATAAAGCTAGGAGAAAGTAAAATAAATGCCCTTAGCCTCTCCTATAATATAGGCTAGGAAGAAAAACATATAGATGTATATTTCCAAATTACTGCTGGTGTCTATCATTATTATCATTATAGGATGTCAACTCAGCAGATATAAATCCAAGGAAATTTATGCAACGTATGAGTAAATCACGATACGTATTTGACTCCCTTTCTTTCCTGACTTGTCGGTATCATCTATTGAATATCGAAGAGAAGTGATTCTGCTGTTAAGGGGGCATAATAATTATGTTTTCAATCCTATTATTTATTGGTGCCCTTCTTTTTCTATATCTGTTTATGTATAGATTATTGTATGTAGTATATAACGAAATAGCTTTAAATTGGTTTCAAAAATCTATTGAAGTAATGTTTTCGATATTATATTATATTGAAATAATAATTACCAAGTTATACGAGGAGGATTAAATTATGCTTAAAAATCCAATCCTATGGACAAGCATCACTGCCATACTTACTGTTCTAGTTTATATCGATACTTTTTTTCTTGGCGTATTTTTATTCACTATTCCTATGGCAGTGGTAGTTGCTATTATTTCAACAATTATATCTGTACTACAAAAAAAATATAAATACATATTCTATAACTTAGTTTTAGCTATAATTGCATGTTTGTGTTATCTCATATTTCCGTGGTAGTAATAACTTTTCAAAGGATGCCTATTTGGGTGTCCTTTTTTAGTTGGCTAGTTTCCAGAAAAATGTCTTATTAATACGTTCACTCATTACTTAACATTTCTATATTCCGTAACCATTTCTTCAAACATTTGATACTTAAACTTTTTTAAATCTAAATATCTTTTATTATCAATCCTTTTTACTGCTTCCTCTTGATTTACCTTTTTAAATACATTTTTCATATTTATTAAATTCTTCGGTGGATCCAGCCAATTTGAATCTACAATCCTGATAAAACTGGTTAAGTCTGGGGTTATTGGACACACAATCTAGTCTTAAATACATATATCGACCGGAAAATATCTCTTCAATCCACCGAATTATTTCACACCCCAGTCCCTGCCCTCTATATTCATTATTTACAGCAAGGCGATGTAAATATATGGAACTATCCTCTTGATTCCCCCATAAATCGAGATCCCATTCACTTTGAACAGATGATAAAGTAAAGGTCCCTATCAGATTATTTTCATACTTTGCTACATAGGTCTCTTTGTTGAGAATAGCACGCTCTATATCGAGACCCTCTCCTCCGGACAATAAATAAGACCATTGATCAATTTCCTCAGATTTGAGCCATGACGCAGCCCCTTTTAATAGTTCGATAATCTCCATGGTTTCTGAATCCTTGGCTAATCGAATTTTTAGTTTCATCTATCGCTTACTCCTTTGCGAATTTAATAAATCTGGTTACAGGTTAATAGACAGGGTATAGCTTTTATTCAGGGACAAACTCTCTGTGAATCACGTTTGAAAAAGTTTATATCTTAATCTTACGATTGAACTGAAACGTCGATTACTATCTATGTCTCTTTATAATACCTCAAAAATGCTTGTCCGATTATTGGACGGACCTCCTTCACTACACGATTATATGCTGAAGGAGATAGAAAAATGAGTTTTAAGAAAATCAATACAGTGATATTGCCCATAAGTACTTTAAAAATAAAACCAGCCGCGCAAAAAAACACAGCTGGTTTGCCTTTAATACAATCAATCTATGACTGGACTTCCGTTGTCCTTTCACGCCATACAAAGGAAATCAGCAAGCTAATTCCCAATAATATAGCCGCAAAAATATATGGGTAGATCAGATCAATAACAAATAAAATCCCGCCAATTGCCGGTCCGATAATATTCCCAACACTCGTGAATGCTGAGTTCATACCACTGACAAATCCCTGATCTTTTCCGGCTATACGAGATAGATAAGTCGTTATTGCCGGTCTGATTAAGTCAAAAGCAAGGAATACCAAAAACGTTACCGCCAACACGCTCCAATAAGCGGATGCTCTTGTTAAAAGGAACGCAAAAACAGCTCCTACCAGTAAACATAGCTTAACCAGCCATATTTCCCCGATTACTCTTGTAATTCTCTCGAATAAAAATACTTGTGCGATGACTCCTAATATGGCACTAACCGTAATGAGCATCGCTATATCTTTAGCAGTGAAGCCATATTTTTGATCAACGAATAAGCTATACATAGATTCAAAGGTAGATAGACCAAGTGAAGATGATAAGATAATTAGGAACGGAATAAGGTAAATAATCGTAAATAGCTTATGATATCCTTTCTTGCCAGGTACTTCTTTTGAAGAATTCGTTTCTACTGTGCGCTCAGGTTCCTTCAACATTAAAATGGAGAAGATTCCCGCGAAAATCCCTAGTCCAGCGGCGAAATAAAAAGGCACTCGCGTACCTATATCCGCTAAGAAACCACCAATTCCCGGTCCAATGATAAAGCCTGTATTAATTGCTGCTGATAAATACCCCAATGCTCTTGGACGTTCCTTCATTGTGGTAATATCTGCGATAAATGCTGTTACTGCAGGCATAATAAATGCCGCACTAACTCCACCTAAAATTCTGGACAGGAACAGTACCCATACCTGTTCTCCCAAACCGAATATCAACTCTGATATGCCAAATAAAAACATACCGATTATAATCATACGCTTACGTCCGTATAAATCCACCCATTTCCCTGCAAATGGTGAGAAAATGAGCTGTGCGACCGCAAACGCTGAAACGAGGTAGCCCATAATCGTGCCATCGAGGTTAAGTTCTCGCATAAGTGTAGGCATAACTGGTATTACAAGGCCAATCCCTAAAAATGCAATAAACATATTACTTAATAAAAGGATAAGTACTTTATTCTGATTCTTGCTGCCTGACATCGTTTTACTCCTTTTCTTGTATACTAGTTTATAATTCCTACTAATAAAAATAAACCCTATAGTTACTATAGGGTCAAGTAGATTTTATTCGTACTTTCAATTCAACGATAAAATCATCTTCATTGACTGCCGTATCGGTAAAAGGCATATACAACTCATAGACGATTTTTTCAGTTGGTATTTTTCTGTTTATAATATAAGAATAAAGCGTCTCATAAGAGGATTCATATACTCCTTCTGCTGAATGGAAGGCAATACATACGTATTCACCGGCAGGTAATTCACCAATCTCCATATATTTATTTGAGACCGTGATTTCCTCGTCCGTGAGAACTGGTGTAAAGATAGATGTATATTGCCAATCTAACATAGAATCATATTTTTTTAATGGATACGTCGCACAATAGACACTATCAAATACCGTCCCATGGTCTTCTAATACTTTCATTAAATGGCCGTATTCTTTTACTGGAATAATAGTGGCAGATGAAGGTGCCTGATTATAAGTAAGAATACGCTGTTTATCATATTTTTTTATATACACTTTTTCTAATTGTTCAGGAGAGGGTTGATTTAGTATTTGCTTCTTCTTATAACGCAGAATGGCCTTAACATCCTCCAGCCGACGCAGCTGCTGCTCAATTTTACTTTCCTGCGCATCTAAAAATTCAGCCATCTCCCCCGCTGATAACTGTAATACAGATTTTATCTCACTCAACGGGACTCCGACATGCTTCAGTGATTTAATGATATCCAAATAAAACAGCTGCGTATTGCTATAATATCGATATTGATTATCAGGATCGGTATAGGAAGGTTTAAATAAGCCAATCTTATCGTAAAACCGTAATGTTTGAACGGATGTATTCGTAAGCTTTGACACTTCACCAATCAAAAAATACTGCTTCTCCATGTTATGCTCCTTATCGTCTCTTTCGTGCGATTAGATATACTTTATTATAAATCATTCAAGGATATTTAGGAGCCAATGAAAAAAACTGATAAGAAAAGAGATTGATATCTATCCGTTCGAATCAGTTCATTTATTATTAATTATACTATTTCTTTAAACATCTCGACTGTTTGTTCTTTTGTTGGCATGAAAGGATTACCTGGTGCACATGCATCTTTCAATGCATTTTCAGAGAGAAGATCCAAATCAGGATTTTCAACTCCAAGTTCTTTTAAAGATTTAGGGATCCCAACTTCTTCAGACAATGCAACAACTTTATCTAAAACAAAAGCACTGCATTGTTCATCTGTTTTACCTTTTATATCAAAATTCAATGCTTCAGCTATTAAACGGAATTTCTGAGGAGCATACTTTGCATTCTCACGTTCCACAATTGGCAATAGCATCGCATTGCAAACACCATGCGGCAAATCATAAATGCCCCCCAATTGATGAGCCATTGCATGGACAAATCCTAGACCTGCATTTGAAAATGCCATACCTCCAAGGAAGCAAGCATAGACCATTTTTTCACGCGCATCGATATTTTTACCATCCTTAACTGCAGTCGGCAGTGCATCAAATATTAATTTAACTGCTTCAATAGCAGTGGCATCTGTAATGGCATTAGCTCCTGGCGTTACAAGAGTTTCAATCGCATGAGTCAATGCGTCCATTCCGGTTGCAGCAGTCAATGAAGCTGGTTTATCAACCATTAGCTCCGGATCACTTACAGAAAGAATCGCCAAGCTATTTTTATCCACACAAACCATTTTAACCCCACGAACTTCATCTGTAATTACATAGTTAATTGTTAATTCAGCTGAAGTTCCAGCAGTTGTATTCACCGCAACTGTTGGAAAACCTAATTTCTTCGATTTATGTAATCCTTCATAATCACGTATGTTCCCTCCATTTGTCACAAGCACACTGATCCCGCTTGCACAATCCTGAGGTGAACCACCACCGATTGAAAGGATAAAATCACAATCCTCTTTTTTTAAAATATCCAATCCTTTATGAACCTCTACACATGTAGGGTTTGGCTTCACATCATTGTATATACTATAGGAGACTCCTATTAAATCTAGTTGGTCTGTAACCTGTTTAACTACACCCGATTCACACAGAAATTTATCTGTCACAATTAATGCCTTTTTGAACCCAAAGGTTTTTACCTCTGGTCCTAATTCTTTTAAACACCCACGTCCGACTAAATTTTTACTTGGTAGATAGTACATTATAATCGACGGCCTCCTAAATAATGCTCATAATTTCACAAATTAATGTAAAGAATTCTCCTTATATTATCAATCGTAATATAAAGAGAATTCCATATTACAAGAAGTTCAATTAACTAACCTTTCCATAGCGTTCCTCTTGAATTTCCTCCAATGTTTTCCCTCTCGTCTCTGGTGCCATTATTAACCCAATAACCATATGGACAATCAGGAATCCAATCATAATTGCACCTGCCCACTTAAATCCGATTACCGTTATCATAATTGGCACGACAAGTGAAATTAAGCCTACACCAACACGTGCAACAAAGAACATTACTCCCTGAGCCTGAGCTCGATATTTTGTATGGAAAAGCTCTCCAGCCCATAAACCGTAGAAGCATTGCGCACCAAATCCACAAGCCACACCCCAAAGTAGAACATAGATTAACAATTCAGTAATACCCATACTACCGAATGCAAGAACAGCCCAAGCTACGATCCCCATTGCAGCTCCCACACCAAACAATAATTTCCTACTTACTTTATCGCCTAATTTAATAAACACAAAGTATGTAGATGCAACCGTTAAAATCCACAAGAAACATTGCAGTAAATTTGCTTGTCCTGATGTTAATCCCCCTACTGTTTCATAAATATATGGCATAAAGTATCCATTCGTACCTGCCACGAGATTCCAGAAGAAATAAATCCCAATCAATAGTGTTAACGCTTTCACATTAGCTTTATTTGTAAATAATTCTTTCAGAGAACCTATCTGAATTTTACCCTGTTCTTTGTCTTTTGCTTCTTTTTCTTTTTGCTCTTCCCAAATACTAGATTCATTAATTTGTTGTTGCAAGATCCATGTAATTAATGCCACTACCACTAATTGAGCGAAAATGATTCGACTACCCAACAAGCCTAATGGAGCCAATAAAACAGATAATAGTAGTGAAATTGCAGGTCCTACGCCCCAGGCAAGCTGTCCCCAACCAACGTGGGCGGCGCGTTCTTTTGCTGGAGCTTCTTCAGCAATATATGTCCAAGCAGCAGGTATAGCAGCACCTACGGCAATTCCAAGAATTACATACCCTACTAATAACATTGGGAAGTTAAAGGAGAGTGCAATGCAAAGTGCTCCCAACATATAGACTAATAAGTCATATTTATAGATAAATTTACGGCCATATTTATCAACAAGAAAACCACCTATTAATGCTCCAATTGCTGCACCGAAACCGTTTGCGCTTATGGCTCCCAACAAACCTACTTTTGCATCATTGAGTCCTAAATATTCAACCCAAAGACTTAATCCTCCTGCACCTGCAACAATCGAGCCTGCTTCTAAATAGTTTGACATCGCTACCGTGATTGTAGATTTCAAACTTCCTTTTTCGGCCATTCTTCCTGCTCCTCTCCACAAGACTACCTGCACCCGGTTTCAAATTGCCATACACCGGATGCAGTTGGCATGGTTATTTTAAGTAAAATACTTCTTGTAAATCAGTCGATACAGGGCTGTTATCAGAGTTTGTTTCCATTAAAGGTTCCATATAAGCCCACCATTTTTTGCAAACTTCTGTTTCAGACATTTGATTCCATTTTTCTTCATCTTCAATTTCCAGATAAGCAAACAGTTGCCCTGTTTCTTCCATTAAAAAAATCGAATAGTTATGAGCTCCATGGTTTCTTAACTCGTCAGCCATTTCCGGCCATAACTCATCATGTCGTTTTTTATATTCTTCATATTGATCCTGATAAACTGTCATAATACTTGCTTTTCTAATCATCTTTACCACTCCAGTTCAGTACTTATTAGAGTCTAACACCTATATTTAATATGCCTTCTCTCGGTTTCACTCCAAATGCATCAGCCAAATCCTGCAGTTGCCTATCTATTATGGTTTGTTTTTTACCACCTTGTGCACATACGATGGTATATACTTCTGCAGCTTTTTCTGCTGTTTCAATCAGACCAAATGTCTCATCCATTGTTGTTCCCGCTCCAAAAATCCCATGATGTGGCCACATTACAATCCTTACATCCTTCATTTTTTCTGCAGATGCGACACCAATGGCATCTGTGCCTGGTACCATCCAAGGAATAATTCCTATACCTTCTGGAAATACAACAATACATTCTGTACACATTTCCCATAATGTTTTAGTGAATTCCTTCTCTTCAAGACTGTGAGTAAATGTCATTGCAATCAGATTAGTCGCATGGCAATGCATGATAACACGATGGTTCGGATCTACACTTAAACGTTGAATATGATTCATTAAGTGGGTTGGCAGCTCACTTGTCGCTTTTCCACCATCTTCAAATCCCCACAACAATTCATAGCTTGAACCATCAGCACTTATACGAATAATACCGAGATTAACTGCTGGGTTTGTCATGACATTTTTAAAATATTTACCAGATCCAGTTACAATCAAATAACGACCTGCCAAAGCACTGGCATCAAAACTCATTTTTTCTGTACGTAAAACGTTAGTTGTATCAATGTATTGGGATAATTCTTCTTCGCTTAACAAATAACTGATATTTCCTCCGTTTCTTTCATCCCAACCCAATCGATATAAATTGGCTGTGGTTTCACACATTTCCTT
Organism: Bacillus sp. D386; assembly: GCF_006346415.1. Taxonomy (NCBI): domain Bacteria; kingdom Bacillati; phylum Bacillota; class Bacilli; order Caryophanales; family Bacillaceae; genus Bacillus; species Bacillus sp. D386. The sequence continues at coordinate 997,845 of NZ_VEMV01000001.1, forward strand.
TAGAAATGGTGCTTGTAAAATACTTGAAGACATAACATTCACCTTTTTCCTTAATTTAAGTTAAATCCGGATCCCATGTAAAATTCATATTTTAATACAGGGCTCTAGTCGTTTCCTTAAGCCAGTACTGATTCCTGACCTCTCTTCGCCAATACTTCCTGTTCATATTGTTTAACTTCCTTCAACCAATCCTGTCGTACAGGTACATTTTGGGATTCGCAATAATAATCCCAAATGGCTCCGAATGGATATGATTTTAATTCTTCCATTAGCGCCAAACGAGTCGTATAATCACCTGATAATTCAACCTCTTTTAAATGGGCAGTTGGCTCAAGTAATGCAAGTAACAACGCTTTTAGCATATTGCGAGTTCCAATTACCAAAGCCGCCACACGGTTAATGGACCCATCAAAGAAATCCAAACCTATATGAGTCGTATCCAACATGTCATTGACCACTAACTCCCGTGCAATTGCCTGCAATTCATCATCAAATGCTACAACATGATCACTATCCCAACGGATCGGTCTGCTTACATGCAGTAATAACCTTTCAGTAAATAGTTTCATGGCAGATAATTTATTTGATACAACTTCAGTTGGATGGAAGTGGCCTGCATCAAGACAAATCAATTTGTTTCTTGATAAACCATAGCCCATATAAAATTCATGTGAACCAACTGTATAACTTTCAGCGCCGATACCGAATAATTTACTTTCTAAAGCATCAAGGTTATACTCCGGATCAAGCTTTTCTTCAAAGACTAAATCCAGTGATTCCTCTAAACGTTTACGCGGAGCAAGTCTATCTACAGGGATATCTTTATATCCATCAGGAACCCACAAATTCGTTACACATGTTTGTCCCAATTCTTTGCCGAAATACTCTCCAATCCGACGAGAACGCTTACAATGTTCAATCCAGAAATCACGAATTTCTTTATTCGGATGGCTCAATGTAAATCCGTCATCAGATTTAGGGTGCGAGAAACAGGTAGGATTAAAATCCAAACCAATTCCCTGTTCTTTAGCCCAATCAACCCATTTAGAGAAATGACGTGGTTCCAGTTCATCTAGATCTATCGTTTCATCTGTATCCGCATAAATGGCATGCAGATTTAATTTATGTTTACCAGGAATCAATGAATATGCCTTTTCTAAATCAGCCCTTAATTCTTCTGGTGTTCTTGCAACGCCAGGATAATTACCTGTTACAGAAATACCTCCTGTCAACTCCTGATCTTTACTAAGAAATCCACTAACATCATCTCCTTGCCAACAGTGCATGGAAATTTTGATATTTTTCAGCCTTTCAAGTGCAGTCTCTACATCTACTCCCAATTGTTCATATTGTTCTTTAGCCAATAAATAGTTCTGTTTGATTTTTTCGTTCATCTGATGTTACCTCCTTGAATTTATTAAGTAATCTTTCACGGTCAACGGGTTCTGATCTATATTCTTTTATTTCAAAAGATTCACGAATGAATTGCCTTGCAACATCCATTGATTTGAGTTCTCCTATTGCAATCATTTGGATAATCAGATTGCCGACCGCAGTCGCCTCTGTTGGCCCCGCGAATACCTGCCTACCACTCATATTAGCCGTCAGTTGGTTAAGCAACTCATTATGAGCCCCACCGCCGACGATGTGGATACAATCGATTTTCTTACCTGTTATTTCTTCTAATTCATCCAATGCAATTGAATAAACGATTGCGAGGTTTATATATATGCAACTTGCTAATTCACCCGCTGTTTCTGGAATTCTTTGATCCGTTTCACGACAATACTCCTGGATTTCTTCAATCATATTTTTGGGATTCATAAATCTATCATCATTGAAATTAATATAAGGTTCATAGCTTTCGACTATCCTAGCTTCTTCAACAAATTCTGCAAATGTATAGTTAACTGGCAAAAGTCTTCTTACTTCCTGTATTAGCCACATTCCAATGATGTTTTTTAAAAAGCGGGTAGTATGGAACCCACCCCATTCATTTGTGTAATTATGTTTATATGCCGATTCAGAAACCACTGGCTCTGGCAATTCCATCCCTAACAATGACCATGTACCACTGCTTAAATATGCCCAATTATTACTTTCTCCTGGTGTTCCTAGTACAGCTGAGGCTGTATCATGCGTAGCAACAGTTATTACTTTGCAATCTGGGAGATTGTATTCAGGAAATTTCTCCTTCTGTAAATCTCCAAGAATGTAGCCTGGTTGTACCAAGGGTGGAAATTGTTCCTTGTTGATCCTTAATATTTGAAGAAGCTCTTCATCAAAATCTCCAGTATGTACATTTAATAATTGGGTAGTAGAAGCGTTTGTCACTTCTGTAACTGCTTTTCCAGTGAGGCAATAACCTAAGTAGTCCGGAACCATTAAAATATATTTCGTCTGCTCGAGCATTTTGTCCTCTTCTTCATATAGTTGATAGAAGGTATTAAAATTTTGAAACTGAATGCCTGTTTTATTATAAATACTCTTTTTGGGAATCATTTTTGTAACTTTTTCAATCGTATTTTCAGTTCGGTTATCCCGATAACTAATTACTTCTTGTAAACGCTTACCTTTTTGGTCTACTAGAACATAGTCAACTGCCCATGTATCAATTCCAACTATACAGTTGTCGTAACCCTTTTCCTTTACAACTGCAAGCCCTTTAACAATTTCAGTTAACAAATGATCGATATCCCATCGGTAAAATCCATCTTTCTCCATAAAACCGTTTGCAAATCTGTGAATCTCTTTGATTTCAAGTTTTTGATTGATAATCTCTCCCATAACCAATCGACCACTTGAAGCCCCAATATCAACTGCAATATAAGGCAACGATAATCACTCTCCCTTTATGGCGATGCTCCTTTTTGTTTACAAGTTCATGTTACTCTCGAAACAAAATAAATTCAACATATTTTTTTGTTTTATTTGTTTTTTATGACAAAATTTCCGACAAATTTTCGAATTTCAAAAATAAAACAACATTTTCTCTTTGTTTTTTTGTATACTGCTTTCATTCTGTTGTTTTTTTGTTAAAATAGGAGAGTCAATAACATATAAAGGGTGGGTGAGGATGAAAGCCTTTGAAAGACGAGAAAAAATCACTAATATGCTACATAGAGAAAAAAAAGTATTAGTTGCTCAATTAGCCGTGATTTTTTCTGTAACTGAAGAAACCATTCGTCGTGACTTGGAAAAACTGGAGAAAGACGGAATTCTTACTCGTAATCATGGTGGGGCAGTAATAAATATACAAAACGAGGATTTACCATATAGAATGCGTCATACCAGAAAACTTGAAGAAAAAAAAGCGATAGCACAAACTTTGCTACCATTAATACAAGAATCCAGCACCATCATGGCAGACTCCAGTTCAACAGTTTATGAATCTTTACATATTTTAATGATTGAACGGAATAACTTAACTGTAATTTCAAACTCCGTCAACATCTTACAATCCATTAAACATGAGAACCATACAGTTATCTCTACTGGAGGTACTCTTAAAGATCAAACTAACTCGTTATCCGGAGTTATCGCACGGAGCTCTTTACTTCAGTATAATGTGGATATTGCTTTGATCAGTTGTAAAGGTGTTTCTATGCAGAATGGAATAACTGATTCAAATGAACAAGAAGCTGAATTAAAAAAGGTAATGTCCAAGCAAGCTAATAAAACGATTCTGCTTGTTGATTCCAGTAAATTTGATCATACTGGATTTATAAAAATGTTTAATTTCCATCAAATCGACTATTTAATTACTGATAAAAAACCTGATAATGATTGGATTGTTTTTTTAGAGAACCAAAATATCATAGTTTTATATCCGGATAAAAGCTAAATATCGACTCCAACCTAATTGTAATAAATGTTTAATATAAAAGTGTTAACATAATGGGAGACCATTATGTTAATTACAATTAACCTTGCTCAATGATATAGGTAAGGTTATTGCAATTAATAAGTATCTTTATTTCTATGCTTAACGGTTGTATACCATCCGTCCTGGATCCTGGCATAAATGCCAGCTATCAAGTAGTTAGTTTAGATTCCAACTTCAAAAGCCTTTCTTTTATATCAATTCCTCCACCGTATCCAACCAGTTTTCCACTAGAGCCGATTACACGGTGGCAGGGAACGATAATAAAAATCGGATTCTTATTATTCGCCATTCCTACTGCTCGAGAGGCACTAGGATTCCCTATCCTCTCTGCCACCTGTTTATAGCTTCTTGTCTCTCCATAAGGAATCTGCAATAATTCCTTCCATACACTCTGTTGAAATGGAGTACCATGAGGATTCAGTTTTACAGAAAATTGTTGCCGTTCCCCTTTAAAATATTCCTCCAGTTGCATAACAGTTTCTTTAATTAACTGTGTTTCCTTAATCTCAGCTTTTATTGGCTTTTCACCTAAAAACACATCTGTAATCCCGATCCCATCTTCTGCGATTCCTACTTTACCTATTAGCGTCGTATAATAATAGGCATATTTATTCCCCACCTAAAATATCCTCCTTTACATTAATCATTCTGTTCATTATTATCTAAAATACCTAATAAATGAGTCATACTCATTATCTAAAGTAAAACCATTATTTTTATACAGTCTTCGCGCTTGTTCATTGTCAGGTGCTGTTTGAAGGGATAATGATTTTGCCCCCGTTTCCGTGCATAAGTTAATAGCTGCATCCATTAACAGCTGTCCAATTCCCTCTCGTCTTGCTTCTTGTATAACATACAAATCATTAAGTATCCAAGTTCGTTTCATGGCAATAGAGGAGAACGACGGGTAAAGCTGTATAAATCCCACATACCTTTTATGATTCACAGCCACAAAAATAATTGAATCCCTCTTTTCTAAGCGCTCACTAATAAAAGTCATTGCACCATCAAAATCACTTGGTTGATGATAAAATTCTCGATACGAATTAAATAATTGGCTAACCCCTTCACGATTCTTTAGAGTGGCCTGATAAATTTCCAACTATTTTATCCTCCTCTTGATTAATTAGTGATTGGAAAATCCATTGCACAGCATCCTTTAAATCTTCAGCAATATACTCTATTGTCATTCTCTTAATTTTTTTCTGATGTTTCAATAATGTTGCATGTCCTGATCCCGTTTTTACAAGTATTTTTAAACAATTTGCCTGTTTAGCTGCTGCCATATCACTCCATCTATCCCCAATCACAATGCAATTTTCTAAGTTTAATAGATGTTTAGAAGCAGCCTTCAATAACATTCCTATCCCTGGCTTTCTGCACTTACATCCATCTTCCGGAGAATGAGGACATATTAAAACATTATCGAAACCAAAGCCTTTTAACTCATCGATAAAATCTTGCTCGGTTGCCATTCCTCTAGAAATCCCTGGCTGATTTGTAAATGCGAAAATTTTTATATTATTTTCTTTAATCTGCTCGATACAAGAATGCGTAAAGGGAAAACACTCAAATTTACCCGGATAATGAATCGTATCATCTCCACCTATTGTTCCGTCTCGATCAATAAAAACTGCTTCAATTTTATTTATCTTATTCATAATATATAATCCCCTTCTTCTTACAATTTCTATATATCAATTACAAAATCCTTTTATATAAAAAACAGGAAGCAAATTGCTTCCTGCATCGTCTCTATTCTTTCACTCTCAACAATCTTAAACTATTTAATGTCACGATTAACGTCGCACCCATATCAGCAAAGATAGCAATCCATAATGTTAACCAGCCTGGAATGACTAATAATAGGGCAATCGCTTTAATTGCCAATGAGAAGGTGATGTTTTGTTTGATGATGGTCAGCGCCTTACGACTTAACTTAATTGTATATGGCAATTTACTTAAATCATCAGACATTAAAGCTATATCAGCTGTTTCCAAGGCTGTGTCTGTTCCAGCACCGCCCATGGCAACACCAAGATTAGCTGCAGCCAGCGCAGGAGCATCATTAATTCCATCTCCAATCATAGCTACACGCAAATTACTTTTACGGAGATTTTTAATATAGTTTAATTTATCCTCTGGTAGTAAGTCAGCCTTTATATCTGAAACACCAACTTCATGACCAATTGCTGCTGCTGTTCCTTCATTATCTCCTGTGAGCATAATCGTTTTTTGTATTCCAATTTGATGAAGCTTCTTAATAACCTCTTTAGAGGATTCCCTCACTTCATCAGCCACTGCAATGATAGCTAATATTTCTTTTTCCGTACCAAGAATCATCATCGTTTTACCTTGGGTTTGAAGTGACTGAATCTGATTCCTTTGCTCTGTTTTAATCTGATCCATTAACAAATCTTCAAATAAGTGCAAGCTTCCTACATAATACGTTTCTTTATTAACGCTAGCCTTTATTCCCTTACCTGTAATGGATTGAAATTCATCCACGATTATATCTTTATAACTCAGACCCATTTCTTCAGCTTTTTTTGTTACCGCTGAGGCCAATGGATGCTGTGAACCATTTTCTATTGCAGCAGCAATCATGAATAACTCATTTTTATTTTCAGCAAAGGCGATATAATCTGTTACAGTAGGGATACCTTTTGTAAGGGTACCTGTTTTATCGAAGGCTATTGCATTTAAATGTCCAGCTTCTTCAAGATGAATACCACCTTTAATCAAAACACCATTTTTAGCAGCATTCCCTATGGCTGTTACAATAGCAACCGGTGTAGATACAACCAAAGCACATGGACAGCCTACCACTAAAGCAGCCAACCCTTGATAAATCCAAGCACTCCACTCCGCACCGAAAAATAATGGAGGTACAATGGCAATTAAGAACGCAATCACGATGATTGCAGGGGTGTAATACTTAGCAAATTTATCTACAAAAGCTTGTGAAGGAGCTTTTTCCGCTTGAGCCTCTTCTACTAAATGAATGATTTTAGATAATGTTGTATCTTCTACTCGTTTTGTAACCTCTACTTCGAGCAATCCCTCTTCATTTAATGTACCCGCATACACATCATCATCGATGGCTTTAAAAACCGGAACACTTTCACCCGTAATGGCTGCCTGATTTAAAGTTGACGTTCCTTTTATCACTTTACCGTCCATTGCTATTTTTTGTCCCGGCTTTACAATCATGACGTCACCGATCACAATATTTTCGACATCCACCATAATTTCATGATGCCCACGCCTAATCAAGGCTTCTTTCGGAGCAATATCCATTAAAGATTCAATCGATTGTCGCGCTTTATCCATTGAATAACGCTCCAATGCTTCACTAATGGCAAAAAGGACAACTACAGTAGCTCCTTCACTCCACTCCCCAATCAACGCTGCACCAATAATGGCAATGGTCATCAAGGTATTCATGTCAAAGGTTAATTTCCCTAAATTTTTCAGGCCGTTTATAAAAAGGGTATAACCACCTATTAAAATCGCTGCTCCATATCCAATTGTAGGAATTATCTGATCTTCACCATATATCTGGCCTAAAAACCAGCTAATCACTATTAATATAGCTGAGATATAAACTTTGTAGGTTTCTTTCTGTTTCCAAAACGGAGTCTTTTCGATTTTTTTCTCTTTTTCATCTCGTATTTTTAAATGCTCAAAAGCACCCGCTTTTTCTATATCTTCAATTGTAGCTGAGCCTTGCACATAAATCTTGGATGCTCCGAAATTCACCTTAGCTTCTTTGACTCCATCTAGATTTTTTACATTGTTCTCAAATATATTGGCACAATTAGCACAACTCAACCCTTCAATACGGTATGTTTTTTGATCTGTTTTTACATGTTCATTCATTTCATTTCACCTCTTTCTTGTGCGTTAAGGCAATCATGATGATTTGTTTAATATGTTCATCATCCAATGAATATAGAGCTAATTTGCCCTCTTTTCGATATTTAACAATGTCTTGTTTATAAAGAGTCCTTAGATGGTGAGAAGCAGTCGCAACTGATGAACCAATAATATTCGCTATATCACAAACACATAGCTCTTCATCCTGGCATAAAGCATACGTTATTTTCGCTCTATTCTCATCAGCTAGCGCTTTGAATAATTGAGCAACGCTGGACAAATTTTCTCTTTGTATATCTGTCCTTATGCGATCAACCTTAGTTTGATCAAACCCGTATACATCACATGTATCCTTTTTACTCATTATTTCACCCTCTTCATTCAAACCTTCGTTTGATTATATTATATATCCCTTCTACTTATCATTCAAATATATGTTTGAATATTGAAAAAGGTTTGGGTTATTTTATTATTTGAGCAAAAGTCTATTTCCTTTACTTTCTCGCAGGTATAATCTTATACGGTTATTTTCTAACCTTCCTACTTTCCCAATAATTTTGATTTGATGGTAAAATGAAATACAGAAATTCCCTGTAATCCAACAAAGAATAGAGATGGGGTTGATGGATTGTTGGCAAGGTGTACACACTGTAATTTCAAGTGGAAAGTTAAAGACATTTGGTCACTCGGCTTTACTAAGGAAGGAAAGGATTGTCCAAGCTGCAAAAGCAAGCAATATGTATCTTTTAAAGATAGAGGTTTTATATTGGGGTTGGGTTATTTAAGCGGAACAATTGCTATACTAATTATTATTTTTTTCCCTTTTTTCATTAAATTAAGCAATCAGGATGAAACCATATTTTAATTGACGACACCGATGAAGTTCTCCTGCTTTAAAGTCCCGGAAGTTTTCGTGCTAAGCAATATCTACAAAAAAAAGACTGTCGACATTGTCGGCAGCCTCTAAATTGAACTAAGTAAATCTTTATTGTACAAAAAATTAATATTACAATTCAATCGGTTCATTTTGAATTTCACGGTTCCACCGCATCCTCATATTCGGATAAGCAATTCCGCATAAAATAATAATTACGCCTATCCATTGTGCTCCAGTTACTACTTCATTAAGCACAAGAGCAGACATTAATACAGCCATAGGCAATTCTGAAGCACTTAAGATAGTCCCGAGCCCACTTCCTATCTTAGGCATACCTATATTAAAGAATATAGGAGGAATTAAGGAAGCACATAAACCTGCAACTATACTATATATAAATAAGCCATCCATCAATGTACCATTTAGAAGGAATACTGGCGGGAATACGATTAAAATGAGTAACGCTGCCCCCGTTGTCATAAATGCACTCTTATAAATAGGATGAATTTCGATATTGCTGCGTCCACTTACTACAATGAAAGAGGCAAATGATGTCGCAGATAGGAGTCCCCAAACTATACCCACTAATGAAACTTCGCCATTACTTGCCAAGATACCTGATGCAAGAATGGATCCTAATAAAATGATCACAGTGGCAATAATATTTTTCTTACCAGGAGCCTTTTTATCGAAAATATATTGTAATACAAAACTAATCCATGTAAATTGCAAAAGCAAAATGATGGCAAACGATGCATCTACATAGGTCAGCGATTTATTATAAAAGATTCCCGTCAGTCCCATTGGGAAGCCGCTGATTAATAAAATTATTATTTGCTTACCTGACAACTTAACCTTAGGTACAAATAATGCTACAATCCACAGCATAACAGCACCCAACAAATACTGACTACCTGTAATTTCACCCTGAGTGAACCCTTCCCCATAGGCAAGTTTCACAAAAGTAGAAACCACCCCATACGAACAACCGCCTAAAAAAACAAGTAAAGCATATCTCCAAATCCCCATAAAAACCTCCTAAAATAAAAAGCTGAAACGGCTCGCTCAGAAACGAGGAGCATAAGAAAGAGACTCGAAGGGGAGGTTCATCCCCCGTAGAGGCTATGTTTATGTCCTGAGTTTCTAGCCGTTGAAGCTAGATTGCATATAAAGCTAAAACTCAAGGAACGAAGACTAAGAACGCCACGTCCTGTGGCAACGTCTTCATGACCTACATCCTGTAGGCCCGCGAGGAGTATAAGACAAAGGCACAGAGGGAGTTTCATCCCCGTAGTGGCTTTGCTATGTCCCGAGCTCCTAGGCCCTGAAGCTGGCCAAAATAAAAAACACCCACCCCTTATAAAGGGATGGGTGGCGAAAACAAAACATTCAAAAATCCACCTGCCACACACTTGCTCTGCAGCTTTTAAAAAATTAGCATTCCATTTAGATTATAATGACTATTTCTTTGAATGTAAAATATAAACTCTAATCTTCTTTTGAGAATTCTCCTTTTAATAATTTTTCTTTTAACCAACTAATTAAACGCTAATATAAAAACATTCCTAAAAACAAGAAAGACATTGCACAAAATCGCAATGTCTTTTTTGTAATTATTTTACGAGTAATTTAACAACCTTGCTGCTTTTATCTTTATTCTTCGCTAATACTGTTAATTCTTTACCAGCCTTTTGATTCTTGATATTAATTATAAATTCTCCATTTTCATTAGCTTTTCCAGAACCAATTGTCTCTTTTCCTACTTTAACAGAAATGGTAGCTCCAGGTGCAGTCATTCCTTTTATTTTGGTAGACTTACTGGATACATCTTCGATTGTCAGCGGTAGGTATGGACTGTTTTCTTCTAGAATATCAAAAATAAATTTTGCTTGGTCTGTGTTATCTATTAAACCACTAAATCTATCTTTTTTAGGTCCATATGCAAAGACTGCCACATCGTCCCCAGTGTGTCCGCTTGTTGTCCAACCTGAATTTGAACGTGCATTATAAATGTTCTCAATCGCATTATCAATTTTTGTAACGTCTTTTACACCGTCAATCGGTTCAGCGGCTATCACTACCGTATCTAGCTCTTCACTCGTTAGTTCTAAGCCACTATACTTATTTAGTGTTTCTTCAACAGATTTACCGGCTGCTATTTCTGCTGCCATGAAGTCTGGGGTTCTTTTTGCGCTTTGGACCGGTTCAGGAAACCAATTATATTCTCCGTTTGCTCCCATAGTATATCCACCAGTTGAATGGTCTGAAGTAAGGACAACCAAAGTTTCCTTATCTTTTTTAGCAAATTCTATTACAGCTTTAAATGCTTGTTCAAAATCCTCCATTTCGCTCATTGTACCTACAATATCGTTATCATGCGCAGCCCAGTCAATTTGCGACCCTTCTACCAATAAGAAAAATCCATCTTTATTTTTATTTAATTTATTTATTGCAACATTTGTCATTTCTTTTAATGATGGGATTTCTTTAGTACGATCGATCATTTTTGGAAGGCCACCATCCGCAAACAACCCTAGAATCTGTTTATTTTTATCCGAACTCATTTCGTTTTTATTTGTAACGTAACTATATCCTTTATTTTGGAATTCTTCTGTTAGATCACGATCAGTGCGTACAAAATTCTTTAGTCCGCCACCTAACATAACATCCACTTTATGTTTTCCATTAATCATTTCATCAAAATAATCATCGGCAATCTGATCCATATTATGTCTGGAAATATCATGGGCACCAAAAGATGCTGGTGTTGCATGTGTTAATTCGGATGTAGCTACAAGTCCGGTTGATTTCCCAAGCGCTTTAGCTTCTTCCAGGACCGTTTTAACTTCATTTTGATGAACATCTACAGCGATTGCTGCATTGTATGTTTTAACACCCGAAGACATCGCTGTTGCTGCTGAAGCAGAGTCAGTAATGTTTTGCTCCTCATCATCAGCATATGTAGTTTGCATGCCTACCAAATATGAATCAAATGTTGTGTTTTCGATTATTTTTGTGGTTGGATTATCTTTCATATATCTGTGAGCAGCTAAAAATGGGACTCCCATTCCATCCCCCACCATAAAAATGATATTTTTAACTTCTGTTTTTTTCTTTCCTGCCGCTTCGGCATGTTCTTTTTTTTCAAGAGATAGAAAACCGGTACTTAAACCAATAAGCAAACATAGCGCTATAAATACAGATAAAACCTTTTTGTTAACCGCTTTCAATTCATCCACTCCCTAAAATAGTTTAACTATTATAAAGTATACATGTTAATTATTGGAATAAAGTTACAGAATATATAAGATTATGTTAAAATTTGTTATCTATATATTTTTATTTACATTTTTTGCTACTAAATTCATAAGTATCTTTATGAATATTACATTTACATGACATAACGTGTTAAAAGACCTACTATTTTCTCACTTTTCAACATTAATCACAGCAAAAAGGCGTTCAACAAATATTTTGTTGAACGCCTTTTTAAAAAGATTATTTAGATTTTCTTAACAAATTCTGATTTTAATTTCATTGGTCCGAAGCCATCGATTTTACAATCAATGTCATGATCAGCATCCACGAGACGAATATTCTTCACCTTAGTACCTTGTTTCAAAACCGAGGAGCTTCCTTTTACTTTTAAATCTTTGATAACAGTAACAGTGTCACCATCATTTAAAATATTCCCGTTAGCATCTTTATACACTTTCACATCTTCACTTTCAGATTCTAACGTCCACTCATGCCCGCATTCCGGACAAACTAAAAGCGGACCATCTTCATATGTGTATTCAGAATTACATTTAGGGCAATTTGGCAATGTTGTCATATTATTAACCTCCGAGCAATTAATACTATCTATACACTAATAGTATTCGCATTTTACATATTTTCATGTTTATCCATAAAGTAGATTATAACCATGACAACCAGCCTTTTAAAAGTAGTGTTTTATTGGTAAATAGTCACAATATATTTAGGTTGAGTTGAAATAAGGTTTCTATTTAACATTTTTGCTTCATGACTCTCCCTTTCAACTGTACGCACAAAATATCTACTCGGTAGAATCAAATAAAACCCGTATTGGCTTTGGGAGATATCTTTTTTTATAAATGAATGACGTCAAATTGAGGATGAAGGTTGGAACTTTTTTAGGGAAATATTTTTTTGAGTACATCTGAAAATACGCTCTCTCCAAATCTTTCCACTGGTTATCTTTTTCCTGTTGCATGAAACGAGCAACATCAATCACTTTTACTCCTCCATCAGAAGTAATGATAATATTTTTAAGATGTATATCAGCGGGATTTAATCCGACTTCCACCGCCATTTTTAAAGCTTTGCTTATCTCTTTAACTTTCTCTTCAGGTACAAAAATACCTTTTTGTAGACATTGAAACAATGTATAGCCCTCAATAAAATCAATGATAATATAATTATTACCATCATCATATAACGACGGATAATAATCTATATGCTGCAATTTACGGTAAATGGTCGCTTCCTCAAGGGCTATTCTCTTTTTATGTGGAAAATATATTTTTAAAGCCAAATCCTTATCTTTAATTTTAAATACAAAAGCACTCCTGCCTGTACCTATTAGTATTAGATTCTGGCTATATTTAATTAATCTTGGTTTAGATCCATTCATTTCAATCTCTACACTATCTGCTAAAGCTTTATAGGATATAGTAAACACCTCATTTTAAAATAAAAACCCCATATCATATAAGTCCAAAACTATCTAGGCTTATTTGAAATGGGGACTTCCTTTATTAATATTAAGAATTAGTATCATTATACTATATACCTTTGAAGTAATTAAAATTTCTGCTTTATATTATTTATTAGGTAAAAAAACTATTCATTTGAGATGTCCAAATTAACAATATCCATTTTTTCTTTAGCACTGGTAAACAGTTTATAAGATAGGTGAAAAGATTTGAAAATCTGTATATTAGATTATCCAGATTACTTTTTGATAATGTCATTTTGTTTTAACAACAAGAAGTTTTAGAGCCTTACAGCATTATCAATTATTCGTATATCTCTATTAAAGAGATATACGAACTCCTAATATACCTAAAGGGGATTAGTATATCCTATCCTACAAAAAGTTCCATTTGTACATTTTACTTGTTGAGCATATAGCTGAAAAGGCCCTATTCCATATGGAATAGAGCCTTTCAGAATGCCTATTTCGTTATTAAATCAAAGAAAGACTCTCAAGGGAGAGTCTTTCTTAATAGCTTTGGCTATTATGCTTTTTGAACATTAGTAGCTTGGGGTCCACGTTGACCTTGTTCTACTTCAAATGTTACACTTTGACCTTCGTCTAAAGATTTGAAACCTTCGCCTTGGATTGCTGAGAAATGTACAAATACATCTTCTCCGCCTTCGCGTTCGATAAATCCAAAACCTTTTTCTGCATTAAACCATTTAACTTTACCTTGTTCCATGTTTGTTGCCTCCCAGTGTGTATATCACACAATGTATTAATATCCTTGCTCAAATTACCTTAGACGAAAAACAAAATCTTTTCTCAATCTGCTTAGAACAAAAATAATTCTTCTTAAGAATAACATGCTTTATAAAAATTAGCAAATTTTAGAATCTAAATGATAGAAACTACTTAAAATTATTTCAAGACAAATATAAAAAATCCTGCTTTAATACTCCTCATACTAGAGAATGGGTAATTATCTTTATTTATTCACAGTTTCATCTGCTCCTGTTCTAGATTATATCCATAAATCAAGGCTGATATATTCCCCATTTTCTTTATTATCCTTTCTGTATTTTCAGAAAATAACAAATTGATTGGAAGTTAACAAGAAGACCATAAGTATCTAACAGGTATGTTAGATATACAGAATCAAAAAAATATTATGCTAGTATAAAATCAAGAAAACTATGAGGTGACTATTATGAAGGAAACTATCGTAAATACAAGCTTAAAAAGCATGATTAATATAGAAATCTTAAAGGCTGCAAAGGCGGTTGACTCGGCTACAGATTCCTCTGAATACTATTATAAAATCAAGGAATATAAAAGAGCGAGAAAATTAAAAGAACTAATATCCGAATTAAATAAAGGTAATGATTATGTCTTACAAAGATTAAATGAACTATCCAACAGAAAATCAGCTTCTATATAAAAGTCAGCAGACAGGCTGACTTTTATCTTTTTTTATAAATTGGTATCCTATAAAGACCAGTAAAAAGGACCTTTCCACTGTAGATCTAAATCTCGTAAAATTAACAACCAAAGATTTAGTTCTTTACTTGAGTAAAATTCTTTAGATATTCGCTTTCATTTACAGATATCACTTTTTTTAAATCAGTCGTTCTTAATACAAACTCCTTAACACCAATAAATTCAGATTCTGCAATCAAATAAAACTCTGTTTCTTTTTTAAATCCCTTAAACGGTCTGTTTAATCTAAATAACTTCATTAAATAACTCCTGGCGATCAATTAAAATTCGATAAATAATTCCTGTCCATCTTCTGTTTCATAAAATTATTGCAACAATTTATTATACTTTACTAAGAGCTGCAGTACACTTCGAATTCAAGCTTCTTAAGTCAAATACAAAGTACCATATTTAAAAAAATGTTGGTTACAAAGGTATTGGTGAACAATGGACTAATTTCCCCCTTGATTCTAATACATTCTTCCTCTATTTTGCATTTAGGACACCCTGAATATTTTTCCATATTTATAGTCTACTAGAACGGGTAAATTAATTATAACAATATAATAATATCTGGAGGTGTGCAAAATGTTGGTTTTTCTTGTACTAGCCTTAATTATTGCCTTTATAGCCTTTTTGATATTATCCATTATTGGCTTTATCAAGAAGAATGGGAAAGGTAAAAAGAATTTAATTCTAGCGGGTGGCTGCTTTCTAGCTTCCTTTGTTTTTCTTATCATTGAATCCATTGTAAACCCTATTCCTATGGAAATCAGCCTGAATGTAACAAGTGAAATACCTGAAGAAGTGAAAACTACTCAGGATACTATCACTATTAAAGGTACTGTAGAACATGCTGATCAATTAAAGGTTAATGGTAAAACTGTAACTATCAAAGAAGACAGCTTTTCTACTGATGTGGTACTTGAGGAAGGAGAAAACCCAATTGTCATTTATGCCAATAACGAAGAGTATAGTAAAGAGTTAAAGTATGAAGTAATGAGAGCGTATCCACCTATCGATTTGAATATTTCATATGATAGTCATATAGAAGTGCCTTCTTATACTTTAAAAGGCACCGTACAACCTGGGGCAACCGTCATATTAAATAAAGATGGCACAAAAAATGGAGAAGTTACCGCTGATGCAAATGGCACATTTTCCTTCAAACTTGATACAAAAGCTGAAGGTACCTACAACTATGTTGTAGATGCTAATAAAGAGGGATATACAGAAGAACATTTGAACATTTCCATAAACAGAACAATCCCTAATATTCCTCTTACTGTTACAAATGATAGCCAGATACAAGCACCTTCCTATACGATTAAAGGTAAAACAGAACCTGGTGCAACAGTAACGATTATGAAGGATGAAAAAAAGCTGGATCAAGCTACTGCCGGAAAAGATGGGACTTTCTCCTTTAATGTATATACAAAAGAAAAAGGTGAATATAAATACACCATAAAAGCTACTAAAGAAAATTTCAAGGAACAAACAAAAGAAGTGGCTTTTACAAGAACCTTATCAGCAAAAGAAGAAGCACAAGCTAAGAGAGCAAATGCTAAAACCATTAGTTTTGACAAGCTGAATAAAAACCCTGACCGCTACAAAGGTGAATATGTAAAATATAGAGGTGAAATTGTTCAAATAATGGAAAGTGATGGAATGACTGCAATTCGTCTTTCTATTACTCCAACCTCTTACGGCTGGTCTGTATCTGATATTATTTATGTAGCTTACCTCGGTTATACAGATTTTGTTGATGAAGACGTTGTCACTATTTATGGTGAAGTAAACGGTTCCTTTACTTATACTTCTCAAGCAGGATGGGATATTACACTCCCATTAGTAATTGCAGATTCCATTGAATAAATAAGAGAGAGCCAGGTGGCTCTCTCTTGTCATTGCATTCATTACATATCTAATTCTGTAAAAGCATATGGCACTAATTCTTTTAAAGTCAATTCTTTACATTCTTTCTTTGCATTCGTTAAATAAACTGGCATGTCAGGAGAACAAAATTCAACTAAAACCTGTCTGCAAATACTGCAAGGCGGTAAATAATCCTCTGTGGCCCCTGAAATAGCTATCGCCTGAAAATCACCTTTTTGATAACCTTTTGTAATTGCCGTAAAAATGGCTGTTCTTTCTGCACAGTTTGTTGCACCAAAAGATACGTTTTCAACATTTACACCATTGATAATACTTCCATCTTTAAGTAAAAGGGCAGCCCCAACAGGAAATTGAGAATACGGCATATAAGCATTTGATTTTACAGCACGGGCACTTTCCAATAATGTTTCTTTATTTACCATCTAGATCATCTCCAATTACAATAAATTGAAAAGACACTCATTTATACGATTGTACCAAATTAATAACGATATTTTCTTCTTGTCACTAAAATGATTATAATTGCTGGCAATGTAAAAATAGCCATTCCGGCAAAAGAGAGTCCTGGAGAAATATCATATAAAAATCCTCCTGCCAGTGTCAATATCGCTGTGCTAAAACTCATAGCAAAAGCCGAGTATACACCTTGTGCATTGGAATTTTGCTCTTTTGGCAGCGAGTTTGTTATATAAAGGATAAATGCATAATGTGCCAAAGCAAAGGATAGTGCATGCAAACTCTGCGATAACATGAAAATCCAAACATTCGGGAATACAGCTACCAATAACCAGCGCAGAGTTGATCCAGCAGCAGCTACCAATAATAAAGAAGATGGCTGCCATTTTCTAAACAGATGATCAGCCTTCGCAAAACAGATGATCTCAAAAATAACAGCAATATTAATGATCATACCGATATAGTATGTGTTTACACCTAAATCCTGTAAATAAATATAGCCATAATTATAATAAGATGCGTGAGCACCCTGAAGTAAAAATACGATTAGCAAAACAATTGAGAAGCTTTTAATCTTCCATAAGCTGCTCATTTTCATTGTATTTTTACTTTCATTTTTGATCGGTTTTTCAGTTAGTATATCCGGGCTAGGTAAAATATACTTGATAAGCATTAAAACAAGCATGAACATCATTGCCCATAAAATCCCACTATCCCCAAAATACCCAGTAACCATACTAATTACTAGCACAGAGACAATGAATCCAAGAGAGCCATATGAGCGAGCTTTTCCATATGCCCCATCCCCCTGTCTCATTAAAATACTAGCAGTACCTTCCACTGCGGGAAGTAAAGTTGGATAAAAGGCACTAAAAATAAGAGTGACAACAAATAGGGAAGTAAATGATGTCGATGGTATATATAGGATTGTCACTGCTAATGAGCAGATAATTAAAAGGAAAGCGACTTTATGAGCACTCCAGTATCTGGAGGCGATTGGATAAACAAAGAGCGCTGATAGCCCTCGTACCACCAATCCAAATCCCATAATTAAGCTTGCTTCTGATACTGTCAATCCTTTTCCTTGTACAAGATAACCTGTCCAATAAGGTAAAAATATACCCCATGTCATAAAAAATAAAAAAAAGTTCTGTGAAAACCAACGCGGATTGTTCATTCTTTCTCCCTCCATACTTATTGCATCATAGCATGTTTCACGCTTACAATAATGTGAGATATCTCATATTTTTTTAATAATTTGGAGGAAAAAAGTGCAGATTTTATCTGAACCATTGCGCAGCCAATATATTGATTTAAACAGTATCCAACCCTTTTCCAGTGTCTCGATAAAACCATTTATTCAAGTCCATGAATTTGAGCGTGGTGAATTCATTTACAAAGAAGGTTCTATACCAGAGTATCTATACCTTATTGTTGAAGGGAAAGCGAAACTATATATCACGCTTGAAAACGGAAAAGTATCTCTCCTTAATTTTATTGAAGCACCGTCACTTATTGGCGAACTCGAATTATTGGGAGTAGAGCAATATTCTATAGGGGTCCAAACATCAACAAAAACGGTCTGTTTAGCTATTCCCATGCATATATGTAAAAATCAATTATTAGAAGATCCGGTTTTCCTGAGGCATTTGTCCATATTTTTAAGCAAAAAAACACATTATCTTTCATTTAAATCTGTCCAAACTCAAATTTATCCGCTCGAAAATCGGTTAGCTTCATTTATTTTAATGTCAGCTGAAAATGATTTTTACAAAGAAAAACACACAGAAGTCAGTGAATATTTAGGAGTTTCCTACCGTCACTTATTACATGTTATCTCACAATTCTGTAAGGGAAATCTTATAAAAAAATATGATCGTGGCTATATCATTTTGGATAGGGAGCGGCTTCAGGAATTAGCTAAAATTGATTAATGATACATATGTTGTCCAATTCACTGCCTAAGTAAAAAAAGCTAATCTAAATGATTAGCTTTTTTCATTACATTATCTTTAATAATTAACAGGCTTATTCCCCAGTTTTAGCAAACCAATCAATCCGATCCCTTATCTCATCGCGTACCCTTTGGAAGAATGCCCATTTTTCTTCCTCACTTCCTTCCGCTTTTGCCGGATCATCAAATCCCCAATGAACTCGTTTTACTCTGGGCGGTGTTACTGGGCAATGTTCATCTGCATGCCCACATAAAGTTACGACCAAATCTGCATGATTTAAAATATCCGGATCAATCACATCTGAAGTGTGATTAGTTATGTCTATATTTACTTCCTGCATCGCTTTCACTGCATTCGGATTTAATCCATGGGCTTCAAGTCCAGCACTTTTGACATTCCAGTCAGGCAGGATTTCCTTTGCCCACCCTTCCGCCATCTGACTGCGACACGAATTACCTGTACATAAAAAATAAAGTGTTTTTTTCTTTGGCATTAAATTATTCCCCCTGATTGAACTTTTGTTCAGACGTTTCTACTTTGTTCCTATGGAAGTATTTCTTTTCCCAGCGCAGTGCTACACTTACAAGTGCAATCAAAACAGGAACTTCCACCAATGGACCGATAACAGCTGCAAAAGCTACGCCGCTATTAATCCCAAACATAGCAACCGCAACTGCAATTGCCAATTCAAAGTTATTACTCGCTGCTGTAAAGGATAACGATGCCGTTACAGGATAGGATGCTCCTGCTTTTCTTGAAGCAAAAAATGATACAGCAAACATGATTAAAAAGTAAATGAGCAATGGTATAGCAATTCGAATTGCATCCAATGGGAGTTCAACAATTTTATCTCCTTTTAAGGAGAACATCATCACAATCGTAAATAATAAAGCAATAAGTGTAAGAGGAGAGATTTTAGGTAAAAAAGATTCCTGATACCACTTTTCCCCTTTTAATTTTAATCCAATGAATCGTGTTGCCATTCCTGCTATAAAAGGAATACCTAAATAAATGAGAACGCTTTTTGTAACTTCCCACATCGAAATGACAACAGTAAAATTCTCCAACCCAAATACGCCTGGCAAGATATTTAAGAAAAAGTAGGCAAATGCCGAATAAAATAGAATCTGAAATACAGAGTTAAAAGCGACAAGTCCAGCTACATATTCACGGTCCCCGCGAGCCAGATCATTCCAAACAATAACCATAGCTATACAACGCGCAAGACCAATCATAATCAGGCCGGCCATATACTCAGGATAATCATGTAAAAAGATAATTGCTAAGAAGAACATTAGAACCGGACCGAGCAACCAGTTTTGGAATAAGGATAGCAATAATACCTTCCAATCCTTAAATACACGCCACATCTCTTCATACTTCACTTTTGCCAATGGCGGATACATCATTACAATCAATCCAATAGCAATTGGAATGGATGTCGTCCCTACGGACATAGTATCTAACATTGTTTTAAAATCAGGTACTAACAGCGCAATTAAAATACCCACTGTCATGGCTGCAAAGATCCATACCGTTAAATATCGATCTAAAAAAGACAGCCTTTTCGTCACACTTTTTTCTGCCATCTGGTTCTCCCCCACTCTTTGTTGATTTAACAATCTGATGAACAGCATTTCACACTAATTGGCTCCAGCTGGTCAATGATTGCCTGAATATACGGCTGTTGAGTTTCATTTAGGCGAAAATGTTTCCATGTGCCTTTTTTTCTTTCCAGAATAATTCCTGCATCTTTCAACTTTTTCACTTGTTGGCTGACTGCAGGCTGGGAAATTTGAAGAACATCCACAAAATCACAAACACATACCTCTCCCTTTTTCAGACAAGCCAATAATTTTAACCGATTCGGGTCACTGACTGCTTTTAATTGCTGAGCCATTTGCTCAATTGTATTCATATATACCTCCTTTATATAACCAAACGCTTATATAAGACATTACTTATATTATATGACTTAATAATTAAAATCAAGAAAATAAAAAACAGTAAGCTAAAGTATCACCAGCTTACTGCTTCAACTTTCCAAAACCATAAGTAAAATCTCTTCTCGACTAGCAGTATTCTTATTAAAAATATCCACCTATACCAATAACCAGGTAAAACACAATGATTCCTGCTATCTTTGCCTTTGACTCTCTACTTTTAATAAGCAAAGCTGCACAAAGAATAGTAAACAGTATATAGGCGATTAATCTTAACTGCCCCGTATAGGGACCCATATTATGTAATAGAAAAACAATGATTGATATAAAGGCAAGTAGCCAATAAAACCATTTTTGTAATAAACTCAAATTACCGTCCCCTTATATGTTATTAGAAATACTCCTCAATCACGATATTATGAGTTCCGTCTTTTTCTTATCTTTACTATAGATCTTTTAGTATCATTTAACCCTTTCTTCAAGAGGTAGTTTAATATTTTGATTCTCTGTTTACCCTATTAGACTTTTTTCTCATAACCACTGCCCTAGTTGTCCTTATAATATATAAAACCAGAAACAAAGATTTCCATCTACAATCTTTATAACTACTAACCCATCCGTTTGCTTTTTTGACGAAGACTTCTACCATCAAAACTCATTTATTCGATTTTCCACTTTAATAAATAGCATATAACTAAAATATCTACTAATAAAACAAAAATAGTACGAGTAAAAGAATGATAAAAAAAATATAATTTACACATTGAAACCAAATCATAAAAGAGAATTCCGCAGATCTAACAAAGGAAGTCTCATTTGCTTTACTTAGGATTTTATAGAATTATCTGGTTATCTTAAATATGTAAGCGGTTTAGACTATCAGATAAAAAGTATTAGAAATAATACGTTTATTTTTATAAAAATATTGTGTTAGGAGTGTTCAACATGAATAATCAACATACTACTGATACAGAAAAGAATGGACAGTTTCCATGGATGGACAAGTCATTGTCCCCACGTGAGCGTGCTGAGAAGCTTGTAGCTGCTATGACATTAGAACAAAAAATTGCTCAGCTTCACGGTGCGATGGCGACCATCAACATCTACGATATGCCTTCAATGGATGAAATGAATGCCATGACTCCTGAGGAACAGGATAAGTTAATGGCGCAGTTGCAGGTTCAACGCCATGTAAAGGGAATTGACGAGTTAGGCATCCCTCGTTTCCGTATTACCAATGGTCCTGTTGGCGTAGGTATGGGTGACGGACATCCAAGCCCGCCAGCTACTGCTTTGCCAATGACCATTGGTCTTGCTGCCGGCTTTGATCCTGAGCTTGCTCGTGAGTACGGTGATATCATTGGTTCTGAGACGGCTACTCTTGGTCAGCACGTACTAGAAGGACCAGGGGTTTGCCTGCACAGAACTCCAATTGCTGGACGTAACTTTGAATATTTCTCTGAAGATCCATACCTTTCTGGCGTAATGGGCGTTGAGGTAACGAAAGCGATTCAAGACCATGATGTTATCGCCATGGGTAAGCATTATGCTGTTAACGACCAGGAGTACGAGCGCTTCCGCACAAGTGTTGAGTTGGATGAGCACGTATTGCGTGAGCTTTACCTGCTACCGTTCGAAATGCTAGTTAAAGACGGGGATATCGCGGCAATGATGAGTGCCTACAACCGCGTTCGTGGTGTATATGCAACTGAAAGCCGATATCTCCTCAACGATATACTCCGTGACGAGTGGGGCTTCCAAGGCTATGTACAATCCGACTTCTGGTCTTGCCGTTCTGCCGCTGCATCATTGAATGCTGGTATGGACCATGAAATGCCGGATGCTAAATGGTTGAACGAGACGAATGTAAAGAACGCTCTTCAAGACACTAGCCTTGAGATTGAAA
Organism: Bacillus sp. D386; assembly: GCF_006346415.1. Lineage (NCBI taxonomy): Bacteria > Bacillati > Bacillota > Bacilli > Caryophanales > Bacillaceae > Bacillus > Bacillus sp. D386. The sequence goes on from NZ_VEMV01000001.1 coordinate 1,020,845, forward strand.
CTGTTGACCGCGCATTGGTGCGCCGCTATACACAAATGTTCCGTTTCAATCAATTCGAGCGTCCTTACAATCCAGGTGAGATTGATGCGAAAGGTCATGGTGCTAGATCTCGCAAAATCGGTTCCCAGACCGCTGTTCTTCTGAAAAATGAAGGCGAAATGCTGCCACTTGATCCGAAAGCTTATGACTCCATCGTAATCATTGGTCAATCTGAGTACGTTGATGATGCGTGCAATGGTGGGGGTGGTTCTTCAAAGGTTACTCCGCTCTACACGGTACCACCGGTAGAAGGCATGCAAAATGTCCTTAAAGGTCTTGGTTCACACACGTCAGTCAGCAAGGTTACTGTCGCTAAAGATCTTTCAAATCTTGACGAAGCCAAAGAAGCTGCGGCTAAAGCTGATATGGTTATTCTAATGGCCGGCTTAGTTGCCTCTGAAGGTTTTGATTTACCTAGTCCAAACATGCTAAATGATCAGAATCGTATGATCGAAGAACTATTGGATATCAACCCGCAAACGGTTGTAGTCATGAAAGACAGCAGCCCTGTCATGATGCCATGGATCCAAAAGGCTAAAGCTGTTCTTGAGGCATGGAACCAAGGTACTGAAGATGGTCACGTCGTTGCCGATTTACTCTTTGGCGTTGTAAATCCATCCGGTAAAGTTCCTACCACATACTCAGCTTCTGAGGATGATCTTTTGTACGCAGGCAGACCTGAGCGCTATCCTGGTACAGATGAAGGCAATGGCTTCCCGGTTATCCGATATTCTGAGGGCCTTAACATGGGTTATCGTTGGTTCCAATCCCAAGGAATTAAGCCATTATTCCCGTTTGGATACGGTCTATCCTACACATCCTTTGAGCTTTCCGAATTCTCAGTAACACCATCACAAACAGATGGCAAATCCCCGATTACGGTAAAGGTGACCGTAACCAACACAGGAAAAGTTGCTGGAGCTGAGGTTGTTCAAGTATATCTAGGTATTCCTGTCCAAGGACAGCCACCTAAGCGTCTTGTTGGTTTCCAAAAAGTTTACCTAGAGCCTAATGAGTCACGTGAAGTTAGCATCACGATTGACCCAACTGCTACGAACCATCCAATGGGTGTATGGGACTACTACGAACACGATTTCGTGGTGAAACCTGGCGAGTACACTGTATATCTTGGTACATCCAGCGAAGATACTCCATACAAAGAAACAGTAGTCGTTGAATAAATAATATTAATTAATAGTTAGAAGGATTGAATCAACAATAAGATTCAATCCTTTTTTCTTGCTCTTAAAATAAGTTTTCCAAATGGAAGTACTCTATTAAAGGCTTTTTTCTTCCCTCGTTATGCCATTTATGATATTCTTTCAAAACTTGTTTGGGGTCATTATTAGCAACCTCTTCAACCAAATACTTTACTGCAAGAAAGCTTCGCCAGTAATCGAACATAATACTTGTTAAACTCCCTTGATAACTGTCACTTCCGAACTCCTCTAACGAATGGTTACCATATTTGTGCTTAAACAGACCCATCAATTCTATCTCAATATTTGTAATCTGCTTATTTTCTGTATCAGTTAGTAAGTATTTTCTTGATAAGTACTCACACATTCCTTCCTCAAACCAAATACTGTTCTCTCTCTCATCATCAAATTCATCCAAAAACAAATCGGAGTGATGGGTTAATTCGTGTCCAAGTATAGTTAATATATGGTTTTCAGACATATTAGTATAGAAGTCTTCTATTTTAGAATGTTTCTTTCCCTCTAATTGTGTAAGAAATAACCTCCTCCAGCTTACCAAATCAGGAGAAAGATAAATGAGATCTTTATTTGTAAAGGCTGGGATCGGTATATTGGAAAAAACAGTTGTGGCTAGTTCATCTGTTGTCCATACAACTCCTTTTGGCAATTCTTTGAGCTCATAATGATTTACTAATTCAAGCTGATAGCCTTTTATGTTTTTTGGAAAACCTCTCAATCAAATATTTGTATTCCTGAAAATCCTCTTCTTTCTCAAATGCAAATATATGCTTCAACACCAAAGACTCCCTCTACTATAAAATTCAAGTTAAACCTTGATATTATTTTAAATGAATTTTCTGTAAATAAATAGAAATAAGAAATCCTCTTATTAAATTATTTTGTTGAGGGAAAATCAGGCGCTATGATTATAATGTGTAAGAAGGAGTTGCCTTTTCCGTATTCAGAGCATAATAATTCGGTTGGAAGTCCCTTTATTCACTGGATGAGGAAACATTAGAAGATGTCCACGTGACTAATAAATAGAGCCAAAAGTGGGATAGAAGATTTGATAAAAAACCCTTGCAAGTAAGCAAGTTTAAATTAGGGATTATTCAAGCACTGTGCTATACTTAGCCTACCATTTGCTATACAGTTTCATTCTTTTGTTGTCTAAGCTCTATTCATTTCTTGAATAGGGCTTTTTTATTGCCCAAATTGAATAAAAAACAAAAAAAGACCCTGCATATGCAGGATCTTTCATTAGCTCTTATTAAACTTTTTGAACGTTTGTAGCTTGTGGGCCACGTTGTCCTTGTTCTACTTCAAACGTTACGCTTTGACCTTCGTCTAAAGATTTGAATCCTTCGCTTTGGATAGCTGAGAAATGTACGAAT